>JAUYGX010000016.1 GCA_030690365.1 Bacteroidales bacterium
AGTAGATGATCTGCTTGATGATATGGGAGAATTGGTAATAAAAATGGGTGGACAACTGATGGTCATACCAAGCGGTAAAATGCCCTCTGAAACAGGGCTGGCAGCAATATTTCGTTATTAGTTTATTCAAAAGAAATGCAAATACAATTTAATACAGATAAAAATGTAACCGGACGTTTAAAAGAATATTAAAATGGATAAAATAAATTCAGATACCAGGGCAGAATATATTGAAGTAGAACCTAATGTTCGCCTTCATATTACCGATGCAGGTGAAGGCAGACCAATTGTTTTGATACATGGTTGGCCTTTAAGCGACGAAATGTATGAATACCAATACAATGCTTTGATGAAAGAAAACTTCAGAGCAATAGGTATAACCTTACGGGGTTTCGGAAAGTCGGATAAACCTTATGGATCATATGATTATGATACCCACGCATTGGATATCAAGAACGTTTTAAGCAAACTGGATGTAAAAGATGCTGTTTTAGTTGGCTTTTCGATGGGTGGTTCTATTGCAATTCGTTATGTTTCAAAATATAAAGGAGCTTATGTTTCTAAGCTGGCTTTGTGCGGTGCAGCAGCCCCGCTCTGGACACAACGTAACGATTTCAAATACAACCTCCCCAAAAGTGCAGTGGATGAATTAATCGAACTGAATTATAAAGACAGACCTCAGTTACTCTCCAATTTTGGAAAGATTTTCTCTGCAACCGAAACCTCATTAAATAAAGGAATACGCAGTTGGTTAAATGGAATTAATCTCAGTGCATCGTCGTATGCCACAGCACAATGTTTAATTGCTTTGCGTGATACCGACCTCAGACCTGATTTAGAGCAAATCGCAATTCCCACCCTGATCATGCATGGCAAAAAAGATAAAATATGTTCCTTTGATTTAGCCGAGCAGATGAAAGCAGGGATCTCTGGTTCACACATCGTTGCTTTTGAGAATAGCGGACACAGCATGTTTCTGGAGGAAACAGACAAGTTTAATTCGGAGTTGATAAAATTTGCAAAGTGATATTATATGAAAGTAAAAATAACTAAAATTCTGCCTGGAGGAGTCTATATCGGTTTGACAGGTTGACTAAACGGCATCAGGAACATGGATATTTCTCAATCTTCTATCCATGACCAACGAAAAGGTACACGAGCCTGATACCCGTTAATCGGTTCTTTATAAAAGGACTGCAACCAGGCAGAATTTCTTTTTTAGGCGTAAATTATTAGGCAATTTTTAGAGAGAGAAAAAAATAGAATATTAAACTAACCTATGAGTAAAAATATATCGGATCAACTGGTGGAAGCATTGGTTGACGCGGGTATCCAGAGGATTTATGCTGTAACGGGCGATAGTCTTAATCAGGTAAATGCAGCTGTACACCGCAATGGTAAAATCAAATGGATCCATGTACGACACGAAGAAACTGCTGCATTTGCTGCCGGTGCAGAGGCACAGCTGAATGGGTTAGCCTGTTGTGCGGGTAGTAGTGGCCCCGGTCATGTCCATCTTTTAAACGGGTTGTATGATGCACACCGTTCATCGGCTTCCGTACTGGCCATTGCTTCTACACTCCCTACCAAAGAATTTGGAACAGGTTTTTTTCAGGAAACAAACACCATTAAACTTTTTGACGATTGCAGTTGCTACAATCAGGTGGCTGCTACACCAGCACAATTGCCACGCATGCTACAGGCCGCCCTTCAACATGCTGTGCATAAAAAAGGCGTAGCTGTCCTTGGTTTACCAGGCGATATTACCGAACTTCCCGCAGTAGTACCAGAAACCACAACTGTTCTTTTCCTGAACAATCCTGTTGTCAGGCCATCGGAAGACGAGCTGTCGCAACTGGCTGAAGTGATAAACTCGCACAAAAAGGTCACTATTTACTGCGGACTGGGCGCTGCTGAGGCACACAAAGAAGTTATTCAATTGGCTGAAAAGCTAAAGGCTCCTGTGGCATATTCATATAAAGCCAAGATGGCGATCCAGTATGATAACCCTTATGAAGTGGGACTCACCGGATTGCTGGGGATCCCATCGGCGTATCACGCTATGCACGAATGTGAATTGCTGTTATTGTTGGGCACCGATTTTCCATACACACCTTTCATGCCCGTTGAAAATAAGATTGTTCAAATTGACATTAAACCCGAAAACCTTGGGCGAAGGGCTAAACTCGATCTGGGACTTTGCGGAGATGTGAAAGATACCTTGCAGGCACTCCTGCCTCTGCTGGAGATAAAGGAAGATGCCACTTTTCTTGATCAGCAATTGGAATTTTATCAGGAAGTCAAAAAGAATTTACAGTCCTATGTAAAGGATACCGGGAAACTAAATGAAATTCATCCTGAATTTGTCGCTTCTGTGATTAATGAACTGGCTGCCAAAGATGCCATTTTCACTGTTGATACCGGGATGTGTTGTGTTTGGGCTTCACGCTATATTGATGGAACAGGCGAGCGAAAAATGCTGGGTTCGTTCAATCATGGTTCAATGGCAAATGCAATGCCACAGGCAATAGGTGCTGCGCTTGCACGTCCTGACCAACAGGTGATTGCCTTCTGCGGCGACGGAGGTATTTCGATGTTGTTGGGCGACCTTATGACCATTGTTCAATATCAGTTACCTGTGAAGATCATTGTCTTTAACAACCGGTCGTTGGGAATGGTAAAGCTGGAAATGCAGGTAGCCGGGATTCCCGATCTTGAAACGGATATGTTAAACCCTGACTTCATAAAAATAGCAGAAGCAATGGGAATGACGGGTATTGATATTGATGATCCTGATGATGTGAAATCAGGATTAGAAAAGGCATTTATGCAGGAAGGTCCTGTATTGGTTTCTATCCAGACTGATCCGAATGCCCTCGCCATGCCTCCCAAGTTGGAATTTGACCAGATGAAAGGCTTTGCTTTATATATGGGCAAAATGATGTTAGGCGGTCGGATGGATGAAGCATTTAAGATTATTTCGTCCAACTATAAGCATTTGGGTGAAGTGCTATAATTTAATTAAAAAAAAAGGTATGGCAAAATATTCAAAAAAGGCTCAAGATAAAATTGAGGAAGTGATGCACGAATTTAAGGAAGGAACCTTAAGGTCGGGCAAAAATGGTAAAAATGGCAAAGTAAAAAGCAGGAAACAGGCTATTGCCATTGGAATAAGTGAAGCCAAAGAAGCCGGGTTAAAAGTCCCGGTTCAAAAATCTGCAAAGGAATAAAACAGCAATGTAATAGCAACAATACTATTTAGAAGAGTCCTTACCGATTTTACAGATTGGCTAAACGTCACCATGAACATGGATAATTCTCAATCTACCTTCCATGACCAACGAAAAGATCCACGAGCTATAGCTGGCTCTCGTTTAGCGTTAGCATAACGTGTAACAAAATACTCCATCTCACCTCCTATTTGATGATTATCTACCCATTTTTCATTTTTCATTCCCACCATCAATGTAAAACCAATAAAATTAATTCATAGCTTTACCCACCAAATATCCGATGATCCATTTGCAATGAAATTACATTTTAGAAATATATACCATATCCTAAAAAAAGCATTTACAAGATGGTGGGCAAAAGATCCGTTTCGCGAAAGTGCAATAATTGCCTATTACGCGATTTTTGCATTGCCGGGATTGCTGGTGGTGATTATAACATCTGCCGGGTATTTTTTCGAAAACGACGCGGTAAATAATCACATCACAGCCCAGTTTACCTCTACAATGGGCGTTGATACCGCAGAGCAGATTCAGAATATTATTTTGCAGGCCAGCGAAGCAAAAAACTCAGTCCTGGCAACAGTTATCGGAATTATTATCATGATTGTGGGAGCTACAACCGTTTTTGCACAGTTTCAAAAATCGTTAAATACCATATGGGAAGTTAAAACTGACGAATCGAAATATGGCATTTGGAGTTTTGTCAGGATTCGTTTGTTCTCGTTCGGGCTAATCGTTACAATTGCGTTTTTACTTATTGTTTCACTTGTTATTTCCGCTTTGCTTTCGGCTTTTGGCAATTGGTTATCAGGTCATTTTTCCGAAACATTTTTTGTAATGCTTTATGTTGCGAACATCGTTTTAACTTTTCTAATTCTTACAGTTTTGTTTGCATTGATGTTCAAATTTTTACCCGATGCAAAAATAAAATGGAAACATGTTTGGATTGGTTCTATGGTTACTGCATTTTTGTTTGATATAGGGAAATTCGGTTTGGGATTGTATTTTGGAAAACTAAACCCCGGCGATGGCTATGGCGCTGCGGGTTCAATTATTTTAATCATGCTATGGGTTTCATATTCTTCAATGATTGTATTTTACGGCGCTGAGTTTACCCGGGCCTATGCCGATTTTGTTTCGGGAAGGGTTGTTCCAACAGAAATCGCAAAATCAGATATTCATGCTAACTCCAAGTAGTTGTGCGCTTTTCAAAAGTAAGTTCCTTCAAGTTTTATTTCGACAAATTGCAACTCCTTGGTCTGTTAATATTGTAATAGTAATCACTAACCTTTAAAAAATAGTAGCCCGTAAAAGTGGGAATGATGTAATATATTCTCAAAATCATATATGATTCCCTTACTTAAAACTCATTACCTTTGGTTCAGAGATTAATCTGTAAACAAGATAATATGAATGTATCGTTTCAAAAGTTATTTTACGCCATTGCCACCGCATTTTTGCTGTTTGCAATACTGGTTTTTGCGAAAGCGATTCTTATTCCATTAAGTATTGCTTTGCTTATTTCATTCATACTGCTTCCGTTGGTAAAGAAGTTTGAAAAATGGAAAGTTGGTAAAATACTTGCTGCTTTTCTCTCCATTTTCGTTATGATTTTATTAATCGGAGGTGTCACTTACTTTTTTTCAACCCAAATTATTAATGTAGCACAAGAATTCACAAATTTTCAAGATAAAATTATTCGTGCTTTTACCGATGTTACGCTATTTATCAATAACCATGTGAGTTTTGTGGAAAATCTGGGAAAGGATGAACTTTTTAACCGGATGAAAGACTGGATAACTGATTCAACAGGTTTTTTGGTAAGTAAAACCGTTAGCAATTCAGCAACTTTTATGGCCGGACTGCTGGCAACCATTGTTTTTATTTTTCTATTCCTCATATACAGAGATGGTTTAACAAAGGCATTTCTGGCTTTTGCGCCCGAGAATAATCGTGAAAAGGTTTTAAAAATGTTTAAATCGGTTCAGCAGGTAGGACAAAAATACCTGTTCGGCATGGCAATTCTTACCGTTATAATCGGATTAGCCAACAGCATAGGGTTGTTGATTATCGGCATCGATAATCCTTTCCTTTTCGGATTTTTAGGAGCTGCTCTAGCCATAATACCTTACATTGGGACTACATTGGGAGCTGTAATTCCTGTAATTTATGCTTTTGTTTCGTACGATTCCATTTGGCCAGCCATTGCAGTTGCTATTTTATTTTGGGCAGTTCAATTGATTTCCGATAATTTTCTCACTCCACGAATTGTGGGAGGCAGTTTAAAAATTAATGCGCTTACCGCCATACTTAGTTTGTTTGTTGGCGCGGCTGTATGGGGTCTGGCCGGAATGGTTTTGTTTTTGCCTTTTGCTGCCATGCTAAAAGTGGTTTGCGAAGAGTTTGAAGAGCTCAAACCAATTGCCCTAATTATTGGTGAGAAAAATAAAAAAGAGAGCGACGGAAGTGAACTATTTTTGGTTAGTTGGTGGAGGAAAATTAAAGACCGGCTTTCTACATAATCTCTACATGGGAAATGCGAAATTGATGTAAACTTTTACAAAAGTAGTGTGGAAATTATCATACTAAAGTTTGGGTTTGCATGCCCAAAGGTTTAATCCACATGTCCACGGTATAGCCCATTAAAAAACGCTCTGGCATTGGTTCCCAGACTTCGGTTTTTATAGCCTCCTTCCTGAATGACAAGCGTGGGTAATTTCATTTTCCCAATCATAAAACCGTTTTCTTCAAAATCGCCGGCTGAAAGAGTCCAACTGCCGGTTGGATCATCTTTGGCAGTATCCAGCCCCAAAGCCACCACCAAATATTCTGGTTGAAACTTTCGGATGGATGTCAATGCCTTTGCCAGTGTTATCCTATAGGCAGAGCCATCCAGCGTTTCAGGCAAGGGGAAATTCAGGTTATAACCACTCCCCTCTCCTTCCCCGGTTTCTTCTTTAAACCCGCTAAAATAAGGATAGGCAAACGAAGGATGACCATGAATGGAAACCGTAAAAACATCGTTCCTGTTATAAAATATTTGTTGCTGACCGTTTCCGTGATGATAGTCAATATCGAGGATGGCAATTTTACCAAATAAACTCAGGTAGTCGGCTGCAATGGCGTTGTTATTAAAATAGCAAAACCCTCCAAATACGCTGCGCTCGGCATGGTGGCCGGGTGGTCGGGTTAGTACGTAAGCCAGCTTGCAACCTTCCAGCATTTCTTCGGCTGCCGTCAAAGTACTGTTTACTCCCCAACGGGCTGCCAGGTAAGCATTCTTGTTTAGCGGGGTAAATGTGTCGATGCAATAATATCCGGCTTTTACAGAAAGATCTTTGGGTGGCCTTGCGGCATTTCTGATGGGAAATACATAAGGATAAACAGATTTGCCGGATGGCAAACTTTTACAAACACTTTTAAAGTAGTTTACATAGCCGGGATCGTGAATTTTAAAAATCGGCTTTTCGCTGAATTCCTTGACTTTACCAAGGCGAAACAAACCAGTTTTAACCAACTCTTTTTCAATACTTTTTATGCGTACAGGAGATTCCACATAACCAATTTCACGCACATGGTGAATAAAATGTTTATCGTTGATCACCCAAAATATCTTTTTCTTTTCAGGTAAGGTGGTCCTGAATAATGCTGGTTGCGTCTTTTTCTTGTACCTGAAAGGGCGCATTTGAACCGGGTCGTTGTGAATACTATCCACCACGTCCTTTATATAGTACTCAGGGCAATAGTCTCCATATTTACGTTCGAGTATGGCCCTGAAAATCTGACGCGTTGCTTGTGCTGTTATGGTTTCGCGAACACCAAGACCGTCGAATACCAGATAAGGCGGACAGTCGTCTTCGGGCACCACTGTAGTTTCGTAACGTGTATTGACAATGGGGCGCGCGCCATAACGCTCATAAAAGGCCAGCCGTTTTTTGTTTTGGGCAAGAGTGGTTTCATCCTTACACAGTTTCGGATCATCGGGCAGGCATTCAAAAAAGATGCCCATAGCACCAAAAGCCTCTGCTTCTTCGCGCACCCGTTCATACAATGCTCCTCCAATCCCACCTGAGGTTTTTCCGGGAGATACAGCCATATAATCCAGATAACAAAATTGAAGATCAGGCATATACAGAAATAACGCAAATCCGCGGATGGAACTTTTTTCATCTTCGGCCACAAAAATGCTTGCCTGGTATTTGTATTTTAATGGATTGATCAGTTGTGCTGAGATTTCATCAATTTTCCCGGGTTTGATATCAGGAAACTGAGAGGAAATAATTTCTTTTATCCTGCTCATTGTCTGCACATTCACAGGCAAATGCGGGTTCGATATCTTTCGTATACGTAACATGGGAAATGTTTTACCAAAAATAGATAAAAAGGACAACGCCATTGAAAAAAATATTTTTATCAAGCTTGATTTAGTTAGTAATTACTAACTATATTTGCATCATGAAAAAACTGGAAGAAATAGTTGCAAAACTTTCAAATGTGATGGTGCAAATGGAAGATACAGCCAAAGATCAGTTCAATTTGTCGAACCTGACCCACACCCAGATGAACTATCTGGAAACCATTCACATGCTTGGAAACCCGAATATTACTGAATTAGCAAACATCCTGAAATTATCTAAGCCTACGGTAAAGGTAGCCATCGACAAGTTCATCGAAAAAGACTTTGTTTTTAAAGTGCAATCAGACGAAGACAGACGCAGTGCACACCTTCACCTAACCGAAAAAGGAAAACTTATCAACCAGATGCACGATTTTGCCCATAAACGTATTGCCGAATCCTTTAAAGGAAAACTAAACGATCACGAGACACAAACGCTGATCGAATTGTTAAACAAAGTATTATGCAAATAGAAAAATTTAACCTATTAGTTAGTATTTCCTAACTAAAACAACCCAATAACCATGAAAACTTCAGTCGACACCGATCTATTAAAAGGGCTTGGTTCAAAAGAAGCAGCAGATCTTCTCCAAAAGGATGGATATAATGAACTGCCTTCATCAAAACCTAAAAATGTTTTTCAAATTGCGTTGGGAGTGGTGAAGGAACCCATGTTCCTGTTACTTGTTGCCTGTGGTACCCTGTATCTTCTTTTGGGAGATGTTCAGGAAGGTATCATGCTTCTTGGATTTGTGTTTGTGGTGATGGGCATTGAATTTTATCAGGAGAAGAAAACCGAAAAAGCATTGGATGCTTTAAAGGACCTGGCAAGCCCGCGGGCACTGGTAATCAGGGACGGGGAAACCATCAGAATTGCAGGCAGGGAAGTTATTTTAGGCGATCTCGTGATTCTGCAGGAAGGCGACCGCGTACCCGCTGATGCCATGGTGCTGAACAGTGTTAATTTGCTTGCCGATGAGTCGTTGTTGACCGGAGAATCGGTGCCGGTGCGCAAGAGAGAATGGAAAGACGGTGACACAAGTTTTGTTCCCGGTGGCGATGAATTGCCCATGGTATTTTCAGGTTCGATGATCGTTCAGGGAAATGGAGTGGTGAAAGTAACGGCCACTGCCATGCATACCGAAATCGGAAAAATCGGCAAGGCCATTGAATCGGTAAAAGAAGAACCCACCAAGTTAAAAAAGGAAATGGGTACATTGGTGAAACGGCTGGCCATTATCGGCATTACACTCTGTATCATGGTTATTGTCATCTATACCATGACCAGGGGCGATTTGCTAAAAGGCTTCCTGGCAGGAATTACCCTGGCCATGGCCATGTTGCCCGAAGAATTTCCAGTGGTTTTAACAATCTTTCTGGCCTTGGGAGCCTGGCGGATGTCGAAAAAGAATGTTCTGACCCGCAAGCCTGCCGCTGTTGAAACATTGGGTTCGGCAACCGTACTTTGCACCGACAAAACGGGTACACTTACCCAGAACAAGATGACGGTCACCCGACTTTTTAACGGGACGGTTTTTCATGATGTCGTATCCGGAGACACATTTCCTGAACCCTACCACGAAATTGTGGAATACGGCATTCTTTCCAGTCAGGTGAACCCGTTCGACCCCATGGAGAAAGCCATCACCAATATTGGCGATCATTTTCTTAAAAATACGGAGCACATCCACAACGATTGGGTGATGGAAAAGGAATATCCTTTATCAAAGGAATTGTTGGCCATGTCGAGGGTGTTCTCACCAACAGGGCATACAGAAAAAGTAATTGCTGCCAAAGGAGCACCGGAAGCCATATTCGACCTGTGCCATTTAAGCAAATCGAAAACAACAGCATATGAACAAGCTGTTGGTCAAATGGCTGCCACCGGTCTGCGGGTACTGGGCGTGGCGAGGGCAAAACTCACTCCGGGTAAGCTGCCAAGCCAACAGCATGATTTTGATTTTGAATTTCTGGGTCTCATCGGACTGTCGGATCCAATCCGGGAAACCGTACCGGTAGCCATAAAGGAGTGTTATAAAGCCGGCATCAGGGTGATCATGATTACCGGTGATTATCCGGTAACGGCCATCAACATTGGAAAAGACATCGGCATCAAAAATCCTGAGCTCTGCATTTCAGGATCTGAACTGATGGCCTTAACCGAGGAAGAACTAAGCGAACGCATCAAAGATGTGAACATATTTGCCCGGGTGGTTCCTGAGCAGAAACTGAAAATTGTAAACGCCCTGAAAAGAAACCAGGAAATTGTGGCCATGACCGGTGATGGCATCAACGATGCACCGGCACTGAAAGCAGCCAACATCGGGATAGCCATGGGAGAAAAAGGCACAGATGTGGCCCGCGAAGCCTCTTCATTGGTGTTGATGGATGATAATTTTGCCTCCATCGTGGGAGCTGTGCGTATGGGTCGAAAAATATTCGACAACCTGCAGAAAGCACTCGGCTACATATTTGCTATCCATGTTCCCATCGCCGGATTGTCGTTGATCCCTGTGTTTTTTGCCGACCTGCCGCTCATCCTCTGGCCGGTACACATCGTATTTCTGGAACTCATTATCGATCCTGCCTGTTCCATTATATTTGAAGCAGAAAAGGAGGAAGAAAACATTATGTCGCGCCCTCCCAGACGTATCGACGAGCCCTTTTTTGGTGCCTGGAAAATACTCTTAAGCTGTTTGCAGGGAGTAAGCATTTTAGTTACCACACTGTTGGTGTATTTTATCGGGCTAAGGATGGGATATACCGAAGATGCCATCAGAACGCTCACCTTTGTTACGCTGATCGTATCCAACATAGCCGTAATTTTCTCCAACCGCTCCTGGACTTCAGGCATTTTTAAAATCCTGAGAACTCCCAATAGTACGGTGAAATGGGTGGTTGGCGGCGCCATCGTCTTTCTGATCCTGATTTTGAATATTCCCTTTTTGCTGAACTTATTTCAGTTTGAAGGAATAAGTTTGATAGAAACGCTCATTTGTACTTTGGCAGGATTGTCGACCATCACCTGGTTTGAGATTTACAAGGCTGTAAAGAAATCAAGAAAATCAAACATTTAAACCTATAAAACGCCTAAGATGAAAGACAGGATAGCCATAGAGGGATCGTTTTGGAATGGATTCTCATCCAAATATGACCAGTTCATCAAAAGAACAGTTGGTGATTCGTACCAGGTTTTGTACAAAAACCTGAAGAACAATCTGCACAAAACGGACCATGTTTTGGAAATTGCCACGGGTACCGGGTTGATTTCATTTGAAATTTGCCGTTCGGTGAATCAAATCAATGCCATCGACATTGCTCCCAATATGATTTCACAGGCCAAAAAGAAACAAAAGGGAACAGATCTTTCAAACATTGAGTTTGAAGTCGGAGACTCTAATAATCTTCAGTTCTCCAACAACACATTTGATAAAGTTATAGCATCTAACGTGCTACATCTGCTGATTGATCCTGATATCGCATTGAATGAAATGAAAAGGGTGCTGAAACCGGGTGGTCTGGTAATATTACCCACTTTTTGTCATGGAGAAAATCTCAAATCCCGGTTGATATCTCATTTGATGAGTTTGTTCGGATTTAACGCAAGAAACAAATGGAGCAGCAAAAGGTTTGCAACTTTCGTCCAACTACATGATTTTAAGGTTGTAAAAAATGAAATCATCCGGAGTAAAATACCATTACTCTATTTGGTGGCACAAAAATCAGCTATAAATTCAAGGGAAACACGACCTATCGCTCATGACATTCAAACAAACGACTCAAATCATTGTGGATGATAATTGGGCCTCTCGGGTAGCGTAAAGTAAAAGGTGGAGCCTTTACCTTCCTCGTTGGTCACCCGGATATTTCCACCATGTTTTTCAATAAATTCTTTACAGAGAATCAGTCCGGGACCTGTCCCATTTTCATTTTGTGTGCCCTATTTTGAAATATTTTTGTAACAATGTCACCAATTCATCTTTAAAAATAGGTTTTGAAATATAATCATTGCATCCGGATTTGAAGATTAATTTTCTGTCGTGAGGCAAAACAAAAGCTGTTTGAGCAATAATGACCACGTCTTTGTTGAATGTCCGTATTTTACGTGTAGCATCATATCCATTCATTTCAGGCATTTGAATGTCCATCAATATCAAATCAATGTCAGGATTATTGCTACATATTTCAACTGCCTCGATTCCGGTAGCTGCTTTTAAGAGTTCCTTACAATACTTTTTAGTGGCAATTGAAATCAATTTAAACGATGTAGTATCGTCATCCACGATTAGAATTTTAAGTTTTTCGACCTGGTTTCCGGCGATTTCACCCGCAGTTGGAGTTTCAACGTTGCTTTTCTCTTGTGTTTTAGTACTATACGGAATTGTAAAATAGAAAACTGAGCCTCCTGCCTTGCTATGCCTATCGGCAGGTAAACCGGCAGGTAAATTTCCTTTTTTGCTATTCACCCAGATTTTTCCACCCAACAGTTCCACGTATGCTTTAGTAATCGACAAGCCCAGTCCCGCACCCTGCAAGGCCATTTTATCAGCAATATCAGCCTGAATAAATCGCTCAAATATGGCTTCCTGCCTATCTTTTGGTATGCCCATGCCTGTATCTTTCACATAAAATTGCAGCAATGGGTCATGACCCATTGCTACAATTTCATACCCAAATTCTATGGTGCCATCGGTGGTAAATTTGATGGCGTTTTTGATCAGGTTGGTTAGAATGGCGAAAATTTTTTCACGATCTGTGGTAATGTTGGCTTTTTCATCAGGCAACGATTTTTTAACGAGAAACTGAATTCCTTTTTTTTCAATCTCAGGTTTAAAAAAGGTATAGATGAAATCGATCTGCTCATTGATATTCGACTTACTCAGGTTAACTTCCATCTGTCCGGCTTCTATTTTGGAAATATTTACAATATCGTTAATGATGTTGAGCATCCTGGCACCGCTTTTCTCAATAATTTTTATATATTCCTGTTGCTCTTCACCACTCAGGTCAGCTTGTTTCAATAATTCAGCAAAGCCTAATATGCCATTCATCGGAGTTCTTATTTCATGCGACATATTCGCCAAAAAAGCTGATTTTAACCGGTCGCTTTCTTCCGCATGTTCTTTTGCGACAACCAGTTCAGCGGCCCGTTTTTCTTTCTCTTCATTTTGAAAAACGAGTTCTTTGTTGGCAATGATTAGTTCTTTGGCCCGGTTCTCTTTTTCTCCGTTTTGAAATGCCAGTTCTTTGTTGGCAATGACTAATTCCGCTGCTCTTTTTTCCTTTTCGTCGTTTTGAAACGCGAGTTCATGATTGGCAATGATTAACTCAGCAGCCCGCTTTTCTTTTACCTCTGTTTGAAATACAAGTTCTTCATTAGCAATAACTAACTCTGCCGCACGTTTTTCTTTCTCATTGTTTTGAATGGTAAGTTTCTTATTGGCAATTATTAACTCCGCAGCTCGTTTCTCCTTTTCCAGGTTTTGAACGATCAGTTTTGTATTGGCAATAATCAACTCAGCAGATCGTTTTTCGATGGCTAGGTTTTGCGTTTTGATGAGTTCTCTTTTTTGTTTCAGTTCCACATCAGTTTGCTTTCGTTTTACCTCCAGATCGTATTCGCGCATGGCCCTTTTAATTGCTGGAATCAACCTTTCTAGTTTGTTTTTAAGCACATAGTCGGTTGCCCCGTTTAACATGGCCTCAATGGCCCTGTCTTCTCCAATAGTTCCTGAAACGAAGATGAAAGGAATGTGAGCATAGTGCTGTCTGGCGATTTTTAACGCCTCGCTGCCTTGATAACCCGGCATGCTATAATCAGATATAATGATGTCGATGTTTTCTGACTCCAGAAAATGAACAAAATCAACTTTATTGTCAACCAAAAAATAATCATGCTCTATTCCACTGCTTTCGATAATAGCATGAATTAGCTCAGAATCATTCGGAGAATCTTCAAGGTGCAATATTTTAATTTTACGTTTCATCGTTGCATGCGTTTTAGTTGTTTTAAAAATTCATTTGAATCATTTTTTCATTGGAGGAGGTTGATTAACGACAGCCCAATATTGTCCCAACGTTTTAATGGCCTCCAGGAACTGGGTAATGTCAACAGGCTTAACCACATAAGAGTTTGCTCCAAGTTTGTAACTCTCCACCAGGTCTCTTTCTTCATGAGATGAGGTAACCATAATCACGGGGATTAATTTAAAATCAGGATTAGTACGAATATGTCGAAGTACCTCGATTCCATTCATCTTAGGCATCTTGATATCTAATAGAATTACCACCGGAATGCCTATTTCATGAGAAAACTTACCACGTTTATATAGGTAATCCAGGGCTTCTTCACCATCTTCTGCGACAACAATTTCATTAATCAGGTGATTTTCAGAAAGAGCGGCCATGGTAAGTTCAACATCTTTTGGACTATCGTCAACAATCAGAATCCTTTTTATTTCTGTTTTCATACTTTTAAATTTTTAACAAATGATTTGTTGGATTACTAAAGAAAAAAGTAGCCCCCTTGTCTCCCGATTTACCATCGGAATCGCTTATCGCCCAACATTTTCCGCCATGCCTGGATACAATTCTGTTCACATTTGCAAGGCCAATGCCGATACCTTCAAAATCTTTCACTTTATGCAGCCGTTGAAAAACACCAAATAGTTTATCTGCATACTTCATATCAAAACCTACACCGTTGTCTTTTACATAAAATATTGTTTTTCCATCCTCTATATTGCCACCAATTTCAATGACAGTTTTTTCCGCGTTCCTTGAATATTTTATAGCGTTGGAGATCAGGTTTATCCACACCTGATAGATTAGGTTTTCATCTCCCCAGGCATCCGGAAGGTCAAATAATTTAATTTCCACATTCCTACCAGCCAATTCTTCGGTAAACGATTTAAGTGCACGGGTTACCATACTTTTTGAATTGAGCCTGGTTCCTTGCAATTCGCTCCTTCCCAATCTTGAAAAGGTCAACAAGGCATCAATCAGTTCTCCCATTTCATGGGCCGATTCTGATATGATTTTTAAATACCTTAATCCGGTGTCGTTGAGTTGGGATGAATTACTTTTAATAAGTAAATCAACAAAACCACCAATATGTCGGAGAGGCGCACGCAAATCGTGTGAAACAGAATAACTGAACGACTCGAGTTCTTTATTTGCTGCTTCAAGCTGTATCGTTCTATCAATTACTCTCTGCTCTAAGGTTTCATTCAATTTTCTTATTTCTTCTTCTCCCCTTTTTCGCTCGGTAACATCATAACCTTGTCCAATAGTGACTAACACTGATTTTCCATCAGATGACATGATATTTGCCGAACTCAACAGAAGTATCCGCACGGAGCCATCGATATGAACGATATTTATTTCGACTCCCTCCATCCGCTCACCATGATGGGTTCTCTTTATAAGATCCATTGAACCGTCCGCAGAATCAGTCGGGAACAAAATTTTCGGGGTTCTGCCCATGACGTCATTTTCTTTTCTTCCTGTGAGCAATTCAAAGGCCTTATTGAACTGTTTGATTTTAAAATGGGTGTCCCAAACGATAATCGGGGCATTCGCACAATCGAGTAAGTTTCCCAGGTATTCGTTTGTCTCGCGTTGCTCCTCATTCATAAGGATTAATTCAGCGGCCCTTTTTTCTTTCTCCTTGTTTTGAAAGGCCAGTTCTTTGTTGGCAATAATCAGTTCTTCTGCCCGCTTTTCCTTTTCTTTAATCTGAAGCAAATATTTGGCAGTGACGTATAACAAAAACAAGGTAAACACAGTCATTAAAACAAACATACCCGCCGAAAACCAATTCACTATTGCCATCCGGCGCTCATTGGTATTTTTAAGCCGTTTAAACACGGCGACTTCTTCCATTTGAATATCATTGGTCAACCAGCTCATGCGGTCGGAAAAATATTTTCCCTTATTGGTGGATGAATAGGCAATGGCGGATTCTAATCCTTGATTACGTCTTAATTCAACCTGATGTAGCGAAAATTCCAAACGGTTTTGCACATAAATGCTGATTGAATCCAAACGTCGTTGTTGCACCGGATTTTCTAACATCATTTTCCTGAGCTGCCCAATGTTGTTAAAGATTGTTTTTTCGGCAATAAACAAGGGGGTTAGAATTGTGCTGTCACCGGTAAGAACAAACCCCCGGGCAGCACTTTCAATGTCTTTGAAAAGTAAAAAGATCCCGGACGATCTCGAAATAACGTCCTCGGTGTGTTGAACCAAATGCTCAGTTTCAGCAAGTTTTCGCTTGCTATCATAAAAGGTATAACCTATAAATACATTGAATACCAGAATGAGACTTGAAAAGATTAAGATTTTTTTATTGATACTAATGTTCATACAACCTTTTGTTTTATTGGATATCGACAAATCAAACAGGTATTAATTAAGCATCCTGTGTTATTAATACCTTCGAATTTCTGAATTATTCATTCAAAGATTCAATTTGTAATAATCCACACAAAGATGATCACTTTTAAACCACAAAAGCGTTACATAACTTTATAAATAAGTTACATCATTCACACATTTACAAATTGGTGAAAAATCTTCATCTTAAGAAAGTTAACGATCTTTTACTATTAACCTGACAGGGATATTTTTTTGTTTTTTTACCTTCATTACAACCCACTCAAATTTATCATGTCTTTAATGTTAAATCAGCCGAATATCAATTCAGTTCGGTAAAAACCACAACTTCTAATCAATATAAACAAAAATGCATGGATATTCATGTTAAGGGAAAGCTATGCTCAAATCGAAAACATCAATGAAAAAATTAGCCCTAATAATTATGCTGGTTTTACTAACCAGCCTGCAATTCTTTGCAAACAACTACTCACAAACCGTCCGTGGATATATCATCGATCAGGATACCAAGATGCCTGTTTTCGGTGTGAACATCCTGATTATCGGCTCCGATCCCCCACAGGGTGCTTCCACCGATGAAAACGGATACTTTAAGATTGAACATGTTCAGGTAGGCCGGATTTCCCTGCGACTGTCGTGCATGGGTTACGAAACCAGAACCATTCCAAACCTGGTGGTAGGAACCGGAAAAGAAGTGTTCGTAACTTTCGAGATGCAGGAATCGCTGATCAGTTTAAATGAAATCGTGATCTCAGGGGCCACTGAAAAGGGAGAGGTAAACAATGAAATGTCGTTGATCAGTGCCCGACAGGTAACGGTAGAAGAAACCCAGCGCTTTGCCGGATCGCTGGACGACCCATCGCGCATGGTGTCGGCATTTGCCGGTGTTACCAGCGATCCACTGGGAAACAACGACATCGTGGTACGTGGGAACTCACCAAAAGGCATTCTGTGGAAGTTGGAAGGAGTAGACATTCCAAATCCAAACCATTTTAGTGATGAAAGTACCACCGGAGGCCCCATCAATGCCCTGAGCAGCAACATGCTGGCCAACTCCGACTTTTACACGGGTGCCTTTGCACCTGAATATGGAAATGCCCTTTCTGGCATCTTTGATGTGATGCTGCGCACCGGCAACAACGAAAAACCCGAATACACCCTGGGAATAGGTGTGCTGGGTGTTGACCTGGCAGCCGAAGGCCCGTTTAAAAAGGGTTACAGCGGTTCGTACCTGGCCAATTACAGGTATTCATCGCTGGGCCTCCTCGATAATCTGGGGGTTGTCGATTTCGGTGGCATCCCAAAATACCAGGATTTGAGCTATAAAGTGAATCTGCCCACCAACAATGCCGGAACCTTTACCCTCTTTGGCTTGGGTGGCATCAGCAGCATGATCGATGATTTCAGCGACAAAAGTGAAGTGGTTACTGAGAAATTCGAATATAAATCGCACATGGGTACGGCCGGCATCAATCATTTCTATCCATTTTCACCCAATGCATCCCTAAAATCATCCATCAGTATTTCAACCAATGGAAGTGAAGTGGAAGCCCGGGAACTAAAGGAAGGCAACATGGTGCCGACAGTCCATGGCCATTGGGACAAAACTACCTATCGGGGATCGGTTTCTTACAATCAAAAAATAAGTACCCGGCACGTTTTTTCCACGGGCATCAACTACGACCACTTTGTTTATGATATGAAAGATGAATACCTTGATGATGAATTCAACCAATGGAGGAATGGCATTCAACTGACAAAGGACGCGGGATTGGTGCAGGGATTTGTTTCGTGGAAATTCAGGATTAATCAGCAACTTACCATGGTAAGCGGGCTACATTATACACAGTTTATGCTAAACAACGCTTCTGCCCTGGAGCCACGCCTGGCGCTAAACTGGCAACTTTCGCCATCCAAAACACTGAGTATTGGTTATGGGCAACACAGCATGGTGGAAAGTATCGTAACCTATTATCACTCGGTTTACGATGCAAATGGGGTCCCCTCCCTGCCCAACATCAACTTGGGACTAACCAAATCAGATCATTATGTGCTGGGCTATGAGCAAAGATTATCAGAAAAGTGGGATTTAAACCTGGAGGTGTATTACCAAAACCTGCACAGTGTGCCCATCGAAAACATCGACACCAGCTACTATTCGCTTATTAACGAATCGCATGGTTACGTTGACAAATCGCTTGTAAGCAGAGGTAAAGGCTACAATTACGGCCTGGAACTCACATTGGAACGGTACTTCTTCAACAGCTGGTACATGATGCTTAGCGGTTCGCTGTTCGATTCAAAATACAAGGCCATGGATGGAGTTTGGCGCAACACACGGTACAATACGAGCTATGCAGCCAATTTCCTTATTGGGAAAGAATTTAAGGTCGGTAAACTCGAGAACGGCAATAAACTCAATGTCAACACCAAGTTTTTCGTCAATGGCGGGAACCGTTACCTCCCTGTTGACCTTGAAAAATCGCGCATAAAAAGAAGCACGGTTTACAACACAAGTGAAGCCTTCAAGAATTCGATGGGTAAAGTTTACCAGATGAATTTAACGGTAAGTTACTCAGTCAACCGACCCAAAGTGCGGCACGAAATTTACCTGGATATTTACAATGTGTTTAATAACCAGGCACCTGTGGAACAATACTACGACAAAAATAAAGATGAAATTGGCACTTACACACAGTTGAATATGATTCCGAACATCATGTATAAGATCCATTTTTAAATCACCCGGCGATTTATTCTTTCCGAGAGGTGGGCGAGTACTTCATAATTCAACTGGTCGCTGATGTCGCTGAAAGCACTGACTTTAATTTCCAGATCACCCTGCTTTCCGATGATAACGACTTCATCGCCTACCTCTACATTTGGAACATTTGATACATCGGCCATAATCATGTTCATGTTAACTACGCCAATCACACTGCATCTCATACCACCAATCAGCACCCGGCCTTTGTTGCTCAACGACCGGCTGTAACCACCTGAATATCCGATGGGAATCAGGGCTGTGAGTGTCTCGGTCTGCGCCAGATAGGAGATTCCGTAACCAACGAACTCCCCTACTTTCACTGCCTTAACAGCCATAATCCGGCTTTGCCATCCAAGAATTCTTTGCAGTGGATTTATTTTGGACCTCTTGTTGCTGAGGTAGCTGATAAATGTTTCGGCACTCGACCAAAAACCGTACTGCATAATCCCGACGCGCACCAGGTCCATCCTGGATTTGGGATAGGTAAAAGCCGCTGCCGAATTGGCCGCATGTCTGTATTTAGGCTTGATATTGTTATCGGTAAGAATGGCCAACATCTTTTGATATTTGCTTAATTGTTTTTGAATTCGGGAGTGGTTCGAGATGCTTTCAGGTCCGGCCAGGTGGGTACAAAACCCGGCTATTTCAAAAAACTCCTCATTTTCAAGAATGAGTGCGATAGCCTCGCGAAGTTCGCGCACATCCAGTCCTGAGCGGTTCATACCCGTTTCGGCCTCTAAATGGATTTTTGCTTTGATATTTAATTTTTTAGACGTTTCCAATGCCACATTCAAACGGTCGAGGTTAAAAACAAAGAACTCAAGCCCTTTGGAAATGGCCTCTTCCATATTATCATCGCAAATCCAGCCCATAATCATGATGGAGGCCGGACTTACCAGGCTATTATGCACACGGATAGCCTCTCCGTAATCGAATACCGAAAAATGGTCGATGCCATGCTTTTCGAATAGCGGGACAATTTGTTCAATTCCATGACCGTAAGCATTGGCCTTTACGACTGTAGAAATTTTTACTTTTGGCCCCAGTTTTTTCTTTAAAAATTGGATGTTATTTATAATTGCATTTTCTTTGAGTGTGATCTCTGAACTACTATTCATGGGTGGTTTCTTCAAATTTTAACTTTACATTTTTTATTTCCGGTCTATTCCGGGGGCGATACCAACAGCTTTTCGTACAGATTGAAAAACATGCTTATTCCGGCATCAATGATTTCATCCGGGAAATCATACTCGGGATTATGCAGTTGAGGATGGTGAACTCCGGCTCCCAGACCAAAAAATCCACCCTTGTATATCCCGGTGTAATAGGCAAAATCCTCCGACCATTTAAAGGGAGTTTGCAGGCTTTCGACCGACAATCCCAAATTGATGGCCGATTGTTCTATCATTTGTACACACTCGGGATGGTTGACCGTGGCGGGAAAAATCTCTGACCAACCAATTTCGCAGGCAAGCTTTTCAGCATGGGCAATTTCACGTACTAATTTTTCGGTGTTGGCGGTGAGCAGTTCCATATCTTCGTTTTCGAATGCACGCAAGGTTACCCTGATTTCAGCATAACCCGGCGAGGTGCCGAATGCAATTTCTCCCAGCATCACATGGACAATTGTCAATAAAACCATGTCTTTGAAAAGCACGGAACTGTCGGACAATTGATGCAGGCGCTGGATAATCCTTGAAATCGCCATGGCGGGGCTGATTCCGTTCTCAGGTTCGGCAGCATGGGAAGTTTTGCCCGTCAGTTTGATGGTCATGCCTGTGGAAGCAGCGGCAAACGATCCTGATTTAACCAGAATGCTGTTGGCTTCTTTACCGGGAACATTGTGCAACCCAAAGATATAATCAGGTTTTAGTTTCTGAAATGCGAGATCTTCAACCACATCACGAGCGCCCTGCTCCACTTCTTCGGCAGGTTGATAAAGCAGCACTACCCTGCCCCGGACAGGACGGTTTTCGGCTATTTTCTGTGCCAGTCCTGCAACAATGGTCATGTGGCCATCGTGTCCACAGGAGTGAGCTACCTTTTCTTTCACCGATTTATAAGGCTTTTCTGAAATCTCGGTGATGGGCAAAGCATCCAGTTCTGCACGGAATACGATGGTTTTACCGGGTTGTTTTCCGTCAAAAACGAACGCTTTTCCAGTTTTACCCAACGAAATCACTTCATCGGGATGCAGGTGCTGCATAAAAGTGGAAATATGTTCCGAAGCCCTGAATTCCTGATTGGAGAGCTCCGGATGTTGGTGCAGCTTATGCCGCAGACCGATTAATATTTTGTTGTCCATTAAAGAATCTTCTGATTAATTTAACCCCGAAATATACTACAAAGGAAGCACTTATCCCAAAAATATTTTCATCCAGGTTAAAGGGACGGTTAAAATCGAACAATACGAGTGTTAACGTGGTGGTACCGCCAATGACCATGGAGGCCAGGGCTGCCATTTTATCTGGATTTTTCCCGTAAAGGCCAGCCAGAATCGGAACAAATAACCCCGAAACCATAAAGGCGTAGGAATACAGCATCAGTTCCAGCACATTGGTCATCGACATGGCCAGGAAAATGGCTAAAATACCAATGGCGATGGTGACCAGCTGCGAGATCTTTAACTGCGAACTGGTATCGTGGTGAAAGTGAAAAAACTTGTCGAGAATATCGGTTTGCATGTTTCCTGAGGCCGCCATCAAACAGCTGTCGGCGGTGGAAAGGATGGCCGAAAAGTAAGCAGAAAGCATCAATCCCATGAGACCCGCAGGCAGGACTGTATTTAGCAGAATAGGGAGTCCCATTTCGGGATCGATGGCGGCACCTGCCGCGTATCCGAGTTCGGCAAACATGCCATTGTCATAGGCTACGCGTGAAAACAACCCCAAAATCACGCCCATAAAAGCCATCACGGGCCACTCGAACAATCCGGCTATAAACCAGGCTTTTTTTGCCTGTTGTTCACTTTTTGAGGCATAAATCCGCTGGTAGAGCGTCATCCCGACGAACCAAATGGGAATGATGGTCACGGCCCAATTGACTAACTGTTGCCAGGTTATATTGCTCATAGAGAGAAATTCAGGGCCCAATGTTGCCCGGATGGTATCTATTCCGCCAATGGCGAAATAGGCGACCGGGATACCAATAAAAACCAAACCCGCCATCAGAATAATCCACTGGATGGTATCGGTGTAGATGACGGCTTTCAGACCACCAATTCCGGTATACACTACAGCCACAATGCCCATCACAATCAGGGCCATGTTTAAGTCCACTTCCACGAAAGTGGCCGAGGCCAGTTTGGCTCCGGCCAGCAGCTGCGAGCTGGTGAAACCAATGTATCCGATGGTGGAGATGATTCCTGCCAACAAAGCCACTTTGGCTCCATAATAATGCCCGAAAATCTGCGGAAGGGTAAAAAAGCGGTGTTTATTTGATAATTTGGTAACGATGGGAATCAGCACAACGGCACTCAACCAGGCACCAATCAACCCTGTAAAAAGCATCCACGATCCGGCCAGACCGATCATAAAACCAAGGCCTCCCAAGCCAATGGAAAAACCCCCTCCCACATCTGTGGCCACCACCGAAAGTCCAATGTGCCAGGAAGTCATCGATCGTCCGGCCACGTAATAATCGTCGAGGTTGTCGTTCTTTTTATAAAAGTGAACACCCACCCCGATCATGGCTGCGAAATAGATGATAAAGATAATGATGTCAATAATTTGCATGGTTAAAAAGAAGTTGATAACAGACAGATGCAACCGTCTGTCAGTTGGAAAATGTGATAATATTGTACCAATGGGTACAATTCTTTGCAACTACTTGTGCGATCACAATTTTAATTAAGGGATATTGCCTTTTCTCCCCAGCCGGGCATTTCGATGCAACAAGATGATTTCGGTAAGAAACTCAAAGATTTTCTTGTTTTGAATTGCCAGGGGAAGTATCAGTTTTTTTGTCAATTCAATATCGATCATAAAGTTGGTTTCGATGATAATGAGCCCAAAATACGAATAAAAATGCTAAAAAGGGAAGTTAAAATGCAAACCAAGAGGATAACTATCAGGAATTCAGCATGAAATTGGAATTCCTAATTCATAGGAAGGCTAAAATAAAAGGTACTCCCTATTCCTTTTTCGCTTTCCACCCAAATTCTTCCATTGTGTTTTTGGATAAATTCATGGCACAGCAACAATCCAAGACCGGTACCCTTTTCGTTGTTTGTGCCTTTTTCCGAATTGCTTTCTTCTATTTTAAACAATTTATTAATGGATGAATTGTCCATTCCAATACCTGTATCGCTGATTATCACCAGTAACTCATCCTGGTTTTCCACTGCCTTTATTCTAATTTCCCCATTTGGATAGGTAAACTTGATGGCGTTGGAGATCAGGTTCCTCAGCACAGTACCGATCATCTCTTTATCTGCCATGATCGGTAAATTAGAAGGTAAATCGGTTGAAATGGTAAGCGATTTTTGTGTGGCAGATTCTTCAAGCAATTGCAAAGTGCTGTTAACCAAGGTAACAAGCTCAAAATATTCAGGATTAAAGTTCATGCGTCCGGTTTGTGTTCGCGACCAGTCGAGTAGGTTGGTGAGCAGATTCATGGCCCTGACCGAGGATTGGTGAATAATGTGGGCGAATTTTTCAATTGATTCACGGTCATAGGTTTTGGCCTCTTCCACCAGGATATTGCTAAATCCCAGGATGCTGTTGAACGGGCTTTTTAAATCGTGGGCAATAATCGAAAAGAATTTATCCTTGGTGGCAATGAGCTGTTGCAGTCGCAACTCACTTTCTTTAAGCCTTATTTCCACTTCTTTGCGATCGGAAATATCCTCAATGGTACCTTCATAATACAATACCCGACCGGCCTCGTTACGCACTACTTTTGCACTCTCACGTACATGAATGGGTTCTCTGTTATTCTTGATCCAAACCGTTTCATTACCTAAAATAGAGCCTTCTTTTTCAATAATTTCTTTAAATTGCTTTCTACTGTATGAAGGCCCGAATCCTTCATCCTCCATGTTTCGATTTTGCAATTCGCCGAAACTTTGATATCCCAACATATTAACAATTGCCTTGTTTGCCATCAATATCTGCCCATCCGGTGTAGTGCGATACATCCCGATAACCACATTATCAAACAAGCTTCTAAAACGTTCCTCGCTTTCGTTGAGGGTCTTCTCGACTCGTTTCTGCTCAGAAATATCTCTCACAATGGCCTGAAGGCTGACATCATGGTCGGTATCCACACGGTTGAGAGATACTTCTGCATCGAACGGCACTTGATCTTTAGTGCAATGCTTCCAGTAAAATCGCTGTGGATTTCCATGCAGGGCAGCTTCAATTTTCTCTTTGGCCGATTCGTTCGAGTTGCGCCCATCGGGTTGAACCTCCGGACTAAATTCCCATGGAAAGTGCCCGATAATATCTTCCTTGCTATTGCAACCAAACATACTTACGGTCATTTGATTGCAATTGGTAAATACCTCGCCGTTCATGGTAAAAATGGCATCATTGGCATTTTCAAAAAGGGAGTAATAGCGTTTTTCCTTTTCTCTTAATTCCTGATCCGCATTTATCATGAAAGTGATATTGTGTACAATGCCCCGGCTGCCAGTGGTTTTGCCTTTATCTAACAGCAACAATGGCTTTACTTTTATGAAGATACTTTTTCCTTGATCTGTTTTTATTATGGTTCGGATTGTTGGAATGCTTTTACCCGCCAGAAAGTTATTTCTGAACTCATTTCTCACAGTTTCGTTTGGAATGTAATCAAATAAACTATTGCCTGTCAACTTATCGGGAGATGCAACTCCCAAAATATCAGCAAGCCCCTGATTTGCAAAAGTGATTAAACCTACAGCATCCGTTATATAATACCCATCCTTAGATTGATCGATCAAAAGGCGAAAAATTTCGTCGTTAAGAGGATGCGTACTCTCTACACCTTTATCTTTTAATGCTTTGTGCTTGAAAACGCTCATGGTTTTCTATTTCTAATTAAACTAATAAATTATCTGCCAAATATTCACAATTGCAAGGCAGAAACCCTTTCATGATGTTTACCCATAGGCTGCTTACAAATATAGTTCATTTAGTGTGTGATGACAAATTATATGCAATTAACTTAAATCGTTAACAGGAAAAGATTTTTGTACAAGCCTGTTTCCAAAATAGACTTGTGTTTACGCCTGTTCTCATTAAGGTGTCACCACCAGCTTTCCAGTTCTGATCGTGTTCTCCGTTTGGTAAACAATCAGATAAATACCACACTTCAACAATGAAATATCAATTACAATCCCGTTATTTTCTGTTGGAATCCCATTTAGACTGATGCTTTGCCCCTCCATGGAAATGGCATAAAGAGCTGAGACTCCTGAACCAGCCTTGATTCCCTGAATATGAATTCTTCCGTTTGCCGGATTAGGAATTATCCGCAAAGTAGACTCTGGTTTTTGAGCATTGGTCCCCGAAAGCACACCAACCTCACCATTAAACAATTCCAGGCCACCGGAATAATTGCCAACCAGCATATGCAACGCCCCATCACCGCGCAGGGAGGCAACGGCAGCGGCTGTACGAATACCCCGGTCGAAATCCACACCGGTGGTGTCGAGCAGGGCATTGAGGTTAGATGACAAGGAAAATGCGTCCGTCAGATTTTCATCGATATGGGTAAAATAAAACAAATCTCCCTGTTCCGATCCTGAAATCAATCCGGTGGTTCCACCGGCATCTCTAAAAAAGCAAGGCACGCTGTACCCGTCATACGACAGGTCACTGGTTACATTTACCCTTCCAAGGCTGTCGGTTATAAATTCGAATTGAGGATTTCCGGATGTTCCGTTGTTTTGATAATAATTCAGGTTCCCGCCCTTCTCCCCTATCACCAAGTCGTTTAATCCATCCTTGTCGAGATCGAAAAGTTGAGGTGCACTGTAATCTCCCACATCAATGGCTGAATAATGATCGTTTATCACTGAAAAAGTCCCATCACCATTGTTGATTACTTCCAAAAGCTTCCCATCTGCCTTTCCGACCAGCATGTCAGCATCACCATCGCCATCCAGGTCATCCAGGGCAGGAATCAATCCTGTTAAGTTAAGCTGGCTTAGTTTTCCAAAATCATCTTCCCACAACTGAAAAACCGGATTCTGTGGCGTACCTACATTTTTATAATAGCCGATGCGGGAAGTAAATCTTGATTTTAAGGTATAATTGTCGTACCACGAACTTACATAATAGCCGTAATTGCCAATGAACAAATCCAACAGACCATCCCCGTCAAAATCGAACAGCACCGGATAGGCCCCTGAACCCCTGTCGATCATTTCCTCTTGTAAGAAAGCCTTGTCGGCCAATTGAAATTCGGGAACTTCACTGGTACCCACATTCATATACAACCAGCAACTGTTTTTATTTTCAGAAGTAATTAAAGAAGGATCGAAAACCCCCACCAACAAGTCCTTCATCCCATCATTGTCCACATCGATCATCGAAGCAGCAGGCATCGAAAACAGCCTGATTTTTTCCGTATTGGCAGGAAAGACGGTGTCTACCTGTGCAATGAGAGCCACTTCAGGGGTTCCATCATTATACAGGGCAAACAGCCCCGGATAGTCCACATCACCCAGGAGCATGTCCATCAAACCATTGTGGTTGAGATCGGTAAACAGGAACGTGGATCCTGTATGGCGATCGGCCCTGTTCACAGAGGTTGATGCGTTGGAAGTTGAAACTAAACAGGTATCCAGGTAGATCACGTTTGATTCATCACTTTCGGCAAACTGCCCCCAGCAGAAGGTGGTCTGCATAAAGTCCAGCGAATCGGGTACACCGTATTTCTCCATGGACATATTCTGGTGCATTTCCAAAAATGAACCCATCCCCCAGAAAGTGAGGATGTCCAGGTCGCCATCGCCATCCACGTCCACAATGCCCGGATAGTCGGCATTAATCACCAGAATGTTTACATAGCCTCCACCCTGAAACGAAGTCAGATAGGGATAAACCACCCGTTTGAACTTGAGCTCGTTATCCGAAATGTTGTGGTAGACCATCATACTGGAATACCCCGGAGAATAGGTGAAAATATCCATCTTCCCATCCATATCGTAATCTACAAAGCGGGCCCACTCGTAAAGAGGTGGCAGCAATTCGGCGAAAGCAGGCGCGTAAGTATAGGAAATATAACCAGGAACTCCCTGGTTGACAAAGCACAGTTTTCTGTTCCCGCGCCGGTCGAACACCAGCAAATCCAAGATACCGTCCAGGTTCAGGTCCACTTCGTTGTATTGGGCGGCATCCAGTCCCCCGGCCCAGGGCATGGATAGCGGCACATTAAAATCATTCACCACCACAGGGGAAATGGGGAGTTGAGCCTGGATTGTATGAGTAACAAAGTCACTCAACAGAAATATCAGGGTGCCGGCTAACATCAGGTTATTCTTCATTGAATCGGTTTTTTTTGTTTAGAAAATAGTTTTAATTTTAATAACCCCTATCCCCTGCCTTTCCCCAAAGGGGAAAGGTGATAAATTGATGATCATAAGTCAATTATCGTTAACATTAGTAATTGCCTACAACATTCAAATACGCTGATTTGTCACTCCTCCCTTGCGGGGATCGGAATTAGGAGGGAGAAGGGGTTAAAAGTCAATCATTTTTCAAACTATTTTACCCCAACATACTTAAATCAACATAGTGCTACAAATTTAAACAAAATCCATCCGCTCCAATATCCCGATCCCTGCTGTTTTTTTTTGCATCTTTGGCAGAGAATAATGATCGCTATGGCAAAAATACTGGTTACGGATGACGAAAGCAGCATCCGCCGAACATTAAAAGAAATACTACAGTTTGAAAAACACACTGTCGACCTGGCTCCCGATGGTCCTACCTGCCTGGACCTGGCCCGATCGAACAGCTACGACGTCATTCTGCTCGACATAAAAATGCCAGAAATGGATGGCATGGAGGTACTCGAAAAACTCATGGCCTTCACCGACACGCCTGTGATCATGATTTCGGGACATGGCACCATTCAAACGGCCGTTGAAGCCATTAAAAAAGGGGCATACGACTTTATTGTAAAACCACCCGACCTAAACCGGTTGTTAATATCTGTGAGAAATGCCGTCGACAAGCAGGACTTGGTGATACAAACCCGAAATCTCAAACGTGAAGTTGAAAGGAAGTATGAAATGATTGGCGAATCGTCCGAAATTGTCGCCATCTTTAATATGATCGAAAAGGTAGCTCCCACACAGGCCCGGGTGCTGATCACCGGCGAAAACGGCACCGGCAAGGAATTGGTTGCACGACAATTGCACAACCTGAGCCAACGTGCCACTGCACCTTTTGTTGAGGTCAACTGCGCGGCCATTCCTTCCGAACTCATCGAGAGCCAGTTGTTTGGTCATGAAAAAGGGTCGTTTACGTCGGCCATCAAGCAACGTAAAGGCGATTTTGAGCTGGCCAGCAGTGGCACCTTATTTCTGGATGAAATCGGCGACATGAGCCAGTCGGCACAGGCCAAGGTACTACGTACCCTTCAGGAAAATAAAATTAACCGCGTGGGAGGCGAAAAGGAAATCGCGGTAGACGTGCGTATCATTGCTGCCACCAACAAAAACCTGAAGGAAGAAATTGCCGCGGGCCGTTTCCGTGAAGATTTATACCACCGCTTGAGCGTGATTGTGATCGAAGTTCCACCCCTGCGCAACCGCCAGGACGACATCGCCTTGCTCACGCACCACTTTATTGCAGACATCTGCCAGGCACAGGGCCGCCCTGTTTCGGAGATAGATGACGAAGCACTTGATACCCTGAAACATTTTAAATGGACCGGCAATGTGCGCGAACTGCACAATGTGGTAGAACGTCTGGTGATCCTTTGCGGGAATGTGATTACCCGGGAGGATGTGGAGAAGTATGTGTAGCCCCGACCAACCCTGCAAGGGTTAAACCCTGCTAGGGTTAAACCCTGCAAGGGTTCAAAACCCTTGCAGGGTTGGTCGGGCAAAAAAAACAAAAAAAAACAAAAGCAACAACCATTATTCCAATTTATTATTTTACTTTTGGGGGACTGCTACTTAACCCAAATCGTAACCATGTGCATAACAGTTGTTTTTGAAACTTTATTTAATCCGTTTTGCACTGATTGGATTATCCAACCCACCATCTATGAGAATTAAAATCACCTTCCGCCTGAGCGGAAAAAAGCAAGTTTTGCCCCTGAATTACCAATATCCGGTAAGTGCGTGGATATATAAAGTGCTGGCACGTGGCGATGCCGAACTGGCCGGCATGCTGCACGATGAAGGCTACCGCCTCGAAAATGGCAAGACCTTTAAGCTCTTCACCTTTTCGCAATTGCATTTTCCGGCTCGTACCTTTAACATCATACCCGGTACCGACCGGATGGAATTGTGGTCGCGGAATGCTTGGATAATCATTGCCTTTCAGCTTCCGAAACCGGCAGAAAAATTTGTGCTGGGGCTTTTCAGGGATCAGCAGGTGGAGCTGGGCGATCGTGTTTCGATGGTAAACATGGAGGTGGAAACAGTAGAAATGCTGGCTGAACCTGATCTTACCGGACAGGAAGTAACCATCCGCAGCCTTTCGCCTGTAGTTTTGGCCGAAAACAAACCCGATACCCGCCACGAAACCTATCTGTCGCCCTTGGATCCCGCCTATGAGCGCCTGTTTTTTGGAAACCTGTTGGACAAGCACCGGCTGTTTTCAAATACACCTGACCAGATGGAGAGACTTTGGGAAACAGGCAAACTAACATTCAAATGCCTGACAAAGCAACCCCGTCAAAAGCTCCAGGTCATCAAGGCACACACCCCTGAAGAAGTCAGGGTGCGTGGTTACCTTTTTGAATATGCCCTGACCGCCCCTGCGGCACTGATACAAACCGGGCTCAACAGTGGTTTTGGCTCGATGAACGCCCTGGGGTTCGGATGTGGCGAAGTGGTAGGCGGATGCACACCAAATTTAACCTGATGAATAATTAACGCCCTCCGGGGCACATGTATAACCCAATAAAACAAATCGTTATGGCTATCAAGTACAAGGTTATCGAAAAAGGCCAACCCGGCGTAGTCGGTGGTGGCGAAAAGAAGTTTTATGCTTCTGCAACAATGAGCGGTCAAATGACACTCAACGGATTGACCGCAGGAAAATAACATGCTAACCCTGACAGGGTTTTAAACCCAGTCAGGGTTAGAAAAAACGAAGAGATGAAACAGAATTATAAAACAATAGACTACGAATGGCTGACAAGGCCGACGGGGGATCCATTTGCAGATGCAGGGGGATTTGCCATTGAGTATCTTTCGGAGAAATTCCCCGAAAAAGATATTTTGGAACTAATCAAATATGTAATAATTGACAATTATATTTCAACATGGAAAGGGAAGTTACATAGTTATTATCATGGTTCAAAAATTACAAATCCTTCAATAAAAACAGATGAATCAAGAATTGAGGGTACTATGAAAATGTTTGAAAATATAATAACAGAAAGAGAAAAATCTGAAATCGGATTTTGCAGGATTAGCGGCAGAGAAACAAAACTTTATAGTTTAGGCCGAGAAAGTATGATGCTTGCTGGTTCTGGAGGATTCATCAATTTTCATCACTTTTTCGATGATGGGCTAAAAATGTCAAAAGAGATCGTTATTCGGATGTTTTTTATGCCATTGGGAACAATTCTCTTACAAGGAAAAATCGCTTTATTATACAGTAATAACTTGGATGTTGTAAAATTCTGGGTAAAGGACAATTGTTCTAAAAACGCATCAAGAATTAGCAAAAACTTACAAAACGAAGAAGATGCGGGTGCGCTAAAATCAGAGTTTACAAAGATTCCAAACGCGTTATTTTCATTTATAGATAATTTACTATCTCGAACACCGAACATTCAAAATGACACTTCACTAATTCTATATCATTGTTCTAACTTTATCACGAAGTCTGAACTTAAGATATATCAACTTCCCGCCAAAGTTTTTCTTTTTTACAGAACTTGTTTACAGCCAAAATTCAAAGATGATTGGCAAAATTTTGTACGCTCACACTATTTTGATGGAAAACACGATGGGGCAAAATACAATTTGCAAACAGGAAAGGTAGAACTGATTAAATCTAAGAAGACCGAAATCATTGATCAGAATGAATATCGGCAATGGTTTAATTCAATATACAATAAACTTCTAAATAACAAGAATATACGAAAGGATATTCTTCGCTGGTCTATTAAACAACCATTTAAATTTGAAATAGTATCAATATATCAACATAATATTATCGGTATGAAAGAAGAAACCATCAACAAAATTAAAGAATTGGCTGCATTTCTTGTACGTGAAGAAGATGTAAACAAAATCAAAAAAAGGATCAACGCCTTAAATGGAACGAAAAACGCTTCCGAACTACGTCGCTTTTTATTAAAGCAAACTGTTAGTCCTAATTTTTCGGAGGGGAAAGAAAAACCAATCATAACAATAGAAGATTATGTATATTACTTATTCCCAGACGGTTCATTTTGGAGTGAAATTAGAGACCTTCTTTTAATTGCAATTTATCAGGAGCTTCATGAGAAAAAGCTGATCTCTGATGAATTAATAATTGTGTTCGAAAATGATAATGAAACTGAAAACGTTAACGAATAAATACTAATACCATGAAGAATATTAAAGCACAAGGATTTGTACTACTCGATGTAGATGTAGTAGCATTAAACAATGCAGGGAAAACAACCCAAAGTAACAATGAGAATGCCATCGCGACCAAATCAATCCGAAAAAACGGACGTAGCTATGTATATGTGTCAGGCCAAGCTTGGCGTTACTGGTGGCGTGAAGCACTACAAAAAAATGCTGGGTGGATAATGTCACCTATAACGAATGATGGAAAAATTGCATTTACGAGTGCTGACCCCATGAAATATCCAGATGACGATGTATTTGGATATATGAAAGCACCAAAGGGATCAAAAGAAACTGTAACAAGAGTTTCACCATTAAAAAATTCTGCTATCATTTCTGCTGCAAGCGTTAGACCCGAGGAGAATTTTTCAAGTATGACAAGGCATGAAGGAAATCCCGTACCTTTTGGTAAACAGGAATATTCGGCAGTCATGAAAGGAATGTTTAGTTTAGACCTTTCTATGGTTGGCACTTTTTCCAATTACGACCGTACTGGATTTAAAAATCTTTCGGTTTTATTAAGAGAGGAAGCACTAAAGAATGGTGCGCAAGAGATTGATGATCCATATATTTTGGATGGAAAAGGGAATCCAAAAAAACTAATCCGATTAGATAAAGTAACCCGTCAGAAAAGAGCCAACGATACCATTCAGGCACTTAGAACCATTTCCGGCGGTGCTATGCAAACCAACAACATGGCCGATGTAACCCCGAAATTAATTATTCTGGCTACGACTAAAACCGGGAACCATCCATTTAGCCATGTGGTTGGAAGCAAAGGACAACGCGACGAAGAAGTTGTTTTCAATTTCGACGGTTTGGTTGAGGTTCTGAAAGATTACAAAGACACTTTCGATGGATCGGTATTTATTGGTCGTCGTAGCGGTTTTATGGATGAAATTGCAGCTCAACTCGATTCATTGAAAACGATGGAGGGTACTCCTACAGTGAATGTTCTTTCCATTAATGAAGCTATCGATCAATATTGTGAACAAATGAAATCCCAGATTGAATAATGAGAGCATTCCGTATTAAAATAAACTCGTGGACTTCGAGCTTTAGGTATCCAAATCTTATGAGTACCTTTCAACCAACGCTTGAAGTGCCACCGGTGAGTACGGTAATGGGATTGATTAATTCGGCGACCGGATTTTACGTCAATCAAAAAGAAATTCAAATTGGATACTATTTTAGATACAATTGTAAGGCTGTTGATCTGGAAACAATTTATCAAATCTCAATTCACAAAACAAAGAAGGAAAAGTATCCAGAGAATACAGCTATATCAAATGTAATCCAACGCGAGTTTCTTTATGATTGTCAACTTTTCCTATACCTCGTTGATGAGGAATTGGTTTCGTGTTTCAGACAACCTGCTTACCAACTTCTTCTGGGAAGAAGTGGCGATTTGGCAGGTATCGAAAGCATCAAAGAAGTAGAGTTGCACGAAGTACAAAATGCCAGAATTGGTGGACAGGTCGTCCCGTTCAACGGAAACTATTTGCCGGGACAAATTCAGGCTTTGCCAAAATACTTCAGCAACACTATTCCCCGTAAAAATATGGGAACCGAACCGTACTCGGTAATATCTTACAACAACCCGGTCAATTCGCAATTAACAGGGTTTAGGTCTGAATTTGAAGAATTCGATAGCGATATTTTCATTCACAAGTTTGAAGTATGACAGCAATTGATCAGGAGGTTCTGGCAAAATCTGGACCTCCAATTTCACTGAAACAGCACATTGACGAGTGCCTTCTGGTGTACGAATCACTTCGAAAGGCATTTGAGCGTTTACCTGTTGGCGATCCAGATCGTTTTTGGAAATTGATCCGATTGGGGATCATTTTTCACGATTTGGGAAAGTCGCATTCCGAGTTTCAAAAGATGCTGTTGGGGAAACGTGCTAATTGGTATCACCAGCGGCACGAGTTGTTTTCAGCACCGTTTGTTGAACTATTGGATTTACCGCCAGAGGATAAAATTCTTTTGAAATTGATTGTTGCGGGACATCACAAGGACTTCAATTTCCAGTTCGACCATATTCAACATGGCTATAAAACCGGAGAAGATTTGTTCTCTTTTGGAGAAGATGGTAAACTGGAATGGAATGATGAAACGGAAAAGCTGAACCATGAATTCATAAAAGCATTCCTAAAAGATTATGGCGTTTCGTTGAATTCAAATATACTAAATCCGCCATTCGTCGAAATCAAAGAATACGCACGAAAGCCTGTAAATACTACAAACATTAATTTTCAGGAACTTTTACTTGCAGCCGGAGCTTTAAAACAGTGCGATCATTCTGCTTCTGCTGGAATATTTAAAGTGAATTTTCTCGAAGAAAAACATTTCAACTTTCTATACAATACCGAATGGTCACCATACTTTCATCAAAAGAGAGCTTCCGAAATCAATGGAAATATTGTGCTGACTTCACCGACTGGCTCGGGTAAAACGGAAGCCTCGCTGATGTGGCTACACCAACAGATAAAAGAGAACGGACAAGGGCGAACGTTTTACATCCTTCCATTTACGGCTTCCATAAATGCCATGTTTGAACGGTTGGACGAGAAGATGCATGGGAATAACGAAATTGTCGGAGTCGTCCATGGCAAACTTTCAGAATATATCGAAAGTCGTTTCGGAAATGAAGAGTACAGCTCAAAGAATGAAATGCTTAAGCACGAATTAAAAGAGAATTACCGCGCCTTGGTTCCACCGTTGAAAGTGACAACACCCTTTCAGCTTTTGAAATCGATCTTCGGATTAAAAGGATTTGAAAAAGGAATCTTTGAGATGAGCGGTGGCTATTTCATTTTCGATGAAATACATGCTTACGATCCCGAAGTTACCGCACAAATCAAAGTCCTAATTGAGTTTGCAACCCAATTTCTAAATGTGAATGTTTGTATCATGACTGCCACTTTGCCTAGTTTTCTGAAAAAAGAATTCGCTAAAGCTATTGGGACTTATACTGAAATCAGCGCAAATAAGGAATTATATCAATCATTTATTCGTCACCGGATCAAAGTTGCCGATGGTCTGCTTTCCGATCACATTGCCGACATTCAGCAACGCCTTGATGCAGGCGATAAAGTTTTGGTGGTAAGTAATACTGTGAAACAGGCCCAAGCTATTTACAAAAGTTTGGATGCAGCGAAAAAAGTATTGCTTCATAGTGCCTTTAACGGCGTTGACAGGAACAAAAAGGAAAGCGAATTAAAATCGGATGAAGTAAAACTTTTGGTAGGAACACAGGCCATAGAAGTTAGTTTGGATATCGATTACGATGTAATCTTTACCGAACCAGCCCCTCTGGATGCCTTGCTACAACGCTTCGGTCGTGTAAATCGCCATCGTGTAAACGGGCAGTATCGACAACCATGCGATTGCATTGTATTTTCGGAACGAAATGACATTGACAAATACATCTATAAAAACAAAGATGTAATTGACCGCACATTGAAAGCACTTCATGAAATGGAATCTCAACATTCAGGAGTGATTGGCGAAATCGATTTACAAAAATAAATCGATGAAGTTTATAATGATTGGTCGACCAAAGACAAGGAAGATTTCGACAGAATTTATACCCATCTTAAGCAAGACGTTATGGAAAATCTTTCTCCTTTTATTTATGATTCACATCGCGAAGAAGAATTTGAAAAACAGTTTGATGGTGTAAAAGTTCTTCCATCAATAAAAGCAGATGAATACCGGGAATTACTGGAAGCTAATAAGTTTACCAAAGCAGAATCATTGAAAGTATCCATTTCCAAACAACGTTTTGCCTCTCTGATTAGCAAGGAAGGAATTCATCGTGATGTTTCGGCATTTCAGTTACTTAGAAAAGAAGTTATCAAAGAGCAATCGTTTTACATTATAGATCGTAAATATGATTCTGACCTAGGTCTTCAATTAGATATTGAGGAACAAAATAATGATAGTTTTTCTGTACTTTAACCTCACCCCCATGTCCCCCCACTCCACCCTCCAACCCGGCTTAAACCTGACAGATCATAAAGACCCGTCAGGTTTTGCCAGTAAATACACACGCCTATGCAGGACCATCCTAAATTAATCCCCGGTCGGTTATACCACATCTACAACCGGGGCATCAACAGTTGCGCGATCTTCAGGGAAGAGGATAACTATCGGCACTTTCTATGGCTGTACGGAAAACACGTTGCACCGGTGGTGGAAACCTACGCCTGGGCGCTGCTGCCTACCCTAACCCTGACAGGGTTCAAAACCCTGTCAGGGTTGGGTTATTGGCGATGCCTCGCACCAGCTATCGATACTATTTAAGCTTACCTTTTGCTGGAGTAAAATTATAATTATGTTATGGTATGCTACAATAAAAGGTAACTTAGTATAGGAAATGGAAAGATGAAATATTAGATATGTAAAAATAATGATTTTGCTAAAAATTAATCTTAAAAACCTGTCAGGTTTTGCCAACAAATACCTACGCCTATGCAGGACCATCCTAAATTAATCCCCGGCCGGTTATACCACATCTACAACCGGGGCATCAACAGTTGCGCGATCTTCAGGGAAGAGGAAAACTATCGGTACTTTGTGTGGTTGTATGGAAAACATGTGGCACCGGTGGTGGAAACCTACGCCTGGGCGCTGCTGCCTACGCACTTCCATTTCCTGGTGCAGTTGCGCGAGCCTAACCCTGACAGGGTTCAAAACCCTGTCAGGGTTATTGGCGACGCCTCGCACCAGCTATCGATTCTATTTAATGCCTATGCACAAGCATTAAACAAACGCGTCAACCGCCATGGATCCTTGTTTGAACGCCCTTTTAAGCGAAAACCCATCTCCTCCGATAACCACATGATGAACACCCTGATCTATATCCACAACAATCCGGTTCACCATGGTTATTGCAGGCATCCTTCCGAATATGGATGGTCTTCTTATAACGATTATTTTTCTGAAAACCAGCATCCTAAGCTCATTGAGTTTCAGAAGCAGTTTTTTGAAGACCGGGAAAATTTTGTATATCTGCATGAACATGCCCTGAAAAAGCTGGAAGAAGATGACTTGCTTGATTAAACTTGTATAAAAAAAAACGCCATGCAACGCTACATTGAACAACTAATAGAAGACCTGCACCGTGCTACCTGGAACATTAAAAAGCCGCATGAAATATGGGAAGATGTCGATCTGGATAACGAAGCTGAGTTGGAGGACATATCCTATGTGGAAGAATACGTCTATGGAACGCATAAAAAAATTTCTGATATCACCGGCATTGAGCGCAAGCTACTACCTATACCTAAAAAGCTTACCATCGAACAAAGGGCACTATTATCCGTTGAACTCGAAAAATTACTACAGGTATTCAATTTTTATCTCGACTTTCCAGAAACCTATCCTGATGAAATGCGATACCGGTTTATACGCGATTTCTGGAAAGAAAAACGTGTTGCCCTGTCGTTCGGCGAAAGCCACATCGAATTTTGTGATTACGATGAAAAGCATTGTCCTTTCGATGGATATTGCACTACCTGTAAGGAAATACAGGCGGATATGGAACACGACAACCAATTCAACAACGGTCACGAATTTGATATAGATGTTAGGGACCTACTACCCAGACCTGATGAGGAGGAACAATGGTTCAGGAACAATAGAATAGATATCGATGAACCTTTTGAAGATGAACAATTACCATTTTAACTGACAATAAATCTAAACCTTGCAAATAACCGGAACCCATATTAACTACTACCTGATTTGCCACCGAAAGCTGTGGCTCTTTGCCAATTCCATCCAAATGGAACACACCAACGAAGCGGTAAGCGAAGGGAAACTCATTCATGAAACAACGTACATGCAACGCCTTTCGAGGTATGAAGAAATCCAGGTGGATGGTATCAGCATTGATTTTTACGACACCAAAAACAAGGTCATCCACGAGATCAAGAAATCGGCAAAATTGCACGAGGCACATATCTGGCAGGTGAAATTCTATATCTATGTACTTGAGAAAAATGGCATCGAAGGCGCAACCGGACTGCTGGAATATCCCACAGAACACAGAACCGAGAAAGTAGATCTGAGCGATGCTGATCGGGTGCAATTGATCGAAATGAGCCGGAACATTGAAAACATCATCCTCCAGGAAGAGGTGCCGGCGCTTCTTAATAATTCCAGGTGCAAAAGCTGTTCTTACTTCGATTTTTGTTACATCAATGAAGATGAAAACATATGAAAAAATCCTACTACTTGTTTAATCCGGGTCGCCTGTCGCGCAACGACAACACCTTGAAATTCACACCGACGGACGAAAACGGCGTGGAACAAAAGCCACGTTATCTGCCCGTTGAACAGGTAGACCAGCTATTTATTTTCGGATCGGTGGATGCCAACTCGGCCATGTATAACTTTTTGGGCAAAAACGAAATCGCAGTCCATTTCTTCGACTATTACGAAAACTATACGGGCTCCTTTTTGTCGAAAGAATATCTGCTTGCCGGCAGGATGCTGATCAAGCAAACCGAACATTTTAGTAACAAGAAGAAACGTGTGGCCATCGCCCGGCAATTTATCGAAGGAGCTGCATGGAACATGATCAAGAACCTGAAATATTATCACAACCGTGGAAAGTCCATGGACGATCACATCCAGAAAATGGAGCTATTCAGCAAAAGCATTTCGGGCACCACCCGGGTAGACGAACTGATGGGCATTGAGGGAAATATCCGTCAGGTATACTACAGGGCCTTTAACGACATCCTCAACGATTTTGGCATGGAGGACCGCAACCGGCAACCTCCTACCGATCCGTTAAATGCCCTGATTTCGTTTGGCAACATGATGTGCTATGCGCAGGTATTGAGGTCGATTCACCAAACACAGCTCAACCCGACCATCAGTTTCCTGCATACCCCGGGCGAACGCCGGTTTTCGCTTGCGCTGGATTTGGCAGAAATTTTTAAGCCTATATTGGTCGACCGGGTAATATTTAAGGTGTTGAACAAAAAGATTATCCAGGAAAACGATTTCGATCAGAAGTTAAACCGCATTCTTTTAAAAGACAAGGCGCGCATGAAGTTTATTGAAGCCTTTGAAAGCAGGCTCACCGAAACCATCATGCACCGTAGTTTAAACAAATCGGTCAGTTACAAACACCTGATCAAACTGGAAGCATATAAGCTACAAAAGCACCTGCTGGGAATGGAAGAATATAAACCGTTAAAGATATGGTGGTAAAGGGGGAAGTTACCTGCCAGCCATGCCTCCGTCAGGAAATCCTACAGGCAGGAAACTTAAAACTTGAGGCATTTTTAACCTTTAAAAACAAAATGATATGTATATAATTCTTGTATATGATATTGGGGAAAAGCGGGTTGGAAAGATGCTTAAACTGTGCAGGCGGTATGTTAACTGGATTCAGAATTCGGTTTTTGAGGGAGAGATCACCGAAGTGCAATTAAAGGAGTTCAGTTTTCAGGCGCGTAAGATCATGGATGAAGAAACCGACAGCTTGATTATATTCAAGACCCGTCAGGAGAAATGGCTTGACAAAGAAGTGATTGGCTCAGAGCGAAGCTCCTTGGATAACTTTCTATAGTTGTCGAAGTCTGAAAACGACTTCTAAAAAGAGCAAGGCATCCGAAAGGATACGTGATTGCGTTCTTTGACATACTGATTTACAATAGAATAACAAAGTTGTCGAACCTCTGGTAAAAATCCGGTATCGTCGTTCGACACAAAAAAGGCTCCAAAAGGATTATAATTCATATTATAAAGGCGTATAAATCAATGAATAGTTGTATTTTTGTCAGCGGCTATCAATCGAACCAAAGCGGAATTGAAACGTAATCTGACCCATCCTTCTTACAAGCATTTCCGCCTATCAATCGAACCAAAGCGGAATTGAAACATCACAAGGCCTACAAAGCCGTTTGCGATAGCCAGACTATCAATCGAACCAAAGCGGAATTGAAACTCCCTACCTTTGCCGACCTGGATTTTGAGGATGGTCACTATCAATCGAACCAAAGCGGAATTGAAACTCGGGTTTATGCGCCTGAGCGCTGCAAAATGGGTGTCTATCAATCGAACCAAAGCGGAATTGAAACGGAATCAAATTGGTTGTATTGATTTTCATGAGTTATGCTATCAATCGAACCAAAGCGGAATTGAAACAAAATAGCAAGAAGCGCCCCAAAGATGATAATTCCTCTATCAATCGAACCAAAGCGGAATTGAAACGTAAACACAACCTTATAATATTTACCCGCCGTTATACTATCAATCGAACCAAAGCGGAATTGAAACGAATTTGAAGACAATCAATGGTGTGACATCATGTTTCTATCAATCGAACCAAAGCGGAATTGAAACTGATGCCTGCTTTGTCCAATTCGTATCAGTTGAAAACTATCAATCGAACCAAAGCGGAATTGAAACGCCTGACAGGTATTGGTCAAAACGGAGCAAGCCCGGCTATCAATCGAACCAAAGCGGAATTGAAACAACTATGGAAGTTATATTCTGGCCACGATGAAAGAACTATCAATCGAACCAAAGCGGAATTGAAACATATTCAGATGGGGTACCAAGAGACGATACTGGTATCTATCAATCGAACCAAAGCGGAATTGAAACTCGCTAATGTAACAGAAGCTGCTAATGTTGAGAAGGCTATCAATCGAACCAAAGCGGAATTGAAACGGTTTAACAAAAAAGCAGGGTACTCTTACAAATACACTATCAATCGAACCAAAGCGGAATTGAAACATAAGTACCACATCATCATCGAGGAGGAAGAAAAGCCTATCAATCGAACCAAAGCGGAATTGAAACACAATACATGGAAACAATGGGTTGGGATAAAGGCCACTATCAATCGAACCAAAGCGGAATTGAAACTGATGTCATGGCTCATGCGCAATTTGATATCCTTACTATCAATCGAACCAAAGCGGAATTGAAACACAGCCAAACGCTTTTACACGCCCAACAGCTTTAAACTATCAATCGAACCAAAGCGGAATTGAAACTTATTGATTCGCTGGGCGATCTTGATCAGGCCATCGCTATCAATCGAACCAAAGCGGAAT
>JAUYGX010000020.1 GCA_030690365.1 Bacteroidales bacterium
GGGTTACAAATTACCACATGTTGTCATGTGATACGGGATTTCCAGGATGACCATTCGTGCTATTCTTGGCATGACAGAATTCTAACATTACAATGTTTATAAGTCAAAAAAAGGTGCCTGTCCCCAATGGCGCTTTTTTAGGAGGTTATATTTATAATCAGGCAATTAGACTGTTAGAAAATAAGCCTGACTATTGAAATGCCGGTATTTATGTGCTACACAAGACAAAAACGCCTCGATACGGGATAATAGGTTTTTACGAAACAAATTTCCCAGAGGCGTTCGCATGATATTCTACAACAAAATCAATCAAATTTCCAAGTTCAAGACACAGAAACTGCCTGATGTTCTTTCGCTGTTGGATGAAGATATGATTCTTTCATCCTTCACAACCGTCGATCAACGACAAAGGAAGTATCACATCCTGCCTTTGCTGCATGTTTTCATGATGCAGGTCGCATGCCAAGAACCATGCAGGCAGGCCATATTCAGAGGGAAGTGCGAGGGAACACTCCCGCCCGACACATCGATAAAAACGGCAGCATATTGTAATGCACGCAATCGATTACCCGAGGACAAAGTCAAGGGCTTGTTCATCGCCACAGGGGAGGCGCTTTGGAAAGCCGCAAGGGAACAATGGTTGTTTTGTGATCGACATGTAAAGGTGGTTGACGCGACCGACTTTACTCTTCCCGACACATGTGAAAACCAGGCTGAATACCCGCAACCGTCCGGTCAGAAAGCCGGATGCGGATTCCCAAAGATGAACGTAAGCGTACTCATGGATTTGGAGTCCGGGGCATTTATCGATGCTGAGACGGTTGCCGGAACAGGCTATGAGCATCCTTTATTCCGCAGGCTCTGGCGATCACTGATTGGTGGTGACATTGTTCTTGGTGATGGTCTTTACGGATCCTTCGCGGAGATTGCCGAACTTCTCAAGATGGGTGTTGATGGGCTGTTCCGTGATGGAACAAAGAAATTCAAAGATGAGGATCTTACACCTCTTGATGACGGAGAATGGCTGTATGTGTGGCATCGCCCATCACTACCGGGCAAATGGGTATCAATTGAAAAACTGCCCGAAACAATCACAGTCAGGGTTATCCGATTCGAAGCAGGGCTAAAAGGCTTTAGAAAAAAACAGGTCACAATGTACACAACTCTTATGGATACTGAAAAGTATCCAAGGGAAAAACTGATCAACCTGTACTATCGTCGATGGGAAATCGAACTTGCTTTTAAAAATATCAAGACAACAATGGGGCTTAAAACGCTTCGGTGCAAGTCACCATCCGCCTGCCGTAAAGAACTGTGGATCGGGCTGTTGGTGTATAACTTTATAAGAACCATTATGCTGGATGCGTCAATCAGGCATAAAATCAGTGTGCTCAGGTTGAGCTTCGCTGGTACGATCCAGAAACTGGTTGAAACATGCCATGCATTTGCATTTATTCAGAATCCTGAATTCGCTTGTGAAATGCTGATTAGAAGTATAGTTGATGATGTTGTTCCGTTAAGGCCCGGGAGATTCGAGCCAAGAAAGGTGAAACGTCGAAATAATAAATACTCATATCTGACTGAAACACGTGAATTAGAGCGTAAAGAATTAATGAAATGGTTAGATGCGTAAAAATGCGCCATTGGGGACGGGCACATTTTTAAGCCTCATAAACACTGGAGTATTCGAATTCAATAATCCATAATTCCATGTTTAATCCTGCCATGCTTCCGGATTGGATCGACACACCCGCATAATTATTCCTGACATAATGTAACGAAAACCAGCTCTACTCAAACTGGTTGATGAAATTCGTTTCGAGTATGTCAATTAGACCCTGCCAGGTATCATCCGGCGTATCAATGCACTTGCTTATTGTTAAATATAGTTCTTCCATGTCGTCCAGTATTCCAAATTGAAGAACAAATACGTAGTTGTCGTCTTCAATATAGTATCTTTCGGACCAGTAAGGTTGTGGCAAG
>JAUYGX010000027.1 GCA_030690365.1 Bacteroidales bacterium
AGAAGCCATCCACATCGTTCAACAGGATTACCCCGTCGACCAGGATGATAAGGCACCCCGCTATTATCAACAAATTGCTATAAACAGTGCAGTAGAAGCCATTGCCAAAGGTCAAAACAGAATCTTACTGGTGATGGCTACAGGTACTGGAAAAACGTATGTGGCGTACAACATCATTTGGCGGCTTTGGAAAACCGGAGTTAAAAAGAGGATCCTCTTCCTGGCCGACCGCAACGCCCTACTATCACAGACCAAAAACGGTGACTTCGCTCCCTTTGGTAACGACATCATGCACCTCATCAAAAACCGCAAAATTGACAAGTCGTATCAAATTTATTTTGCCTTGTATCAGGGGATTAGTGGCGAGGAAGATTGGCAAGATGTGTACAAAGAGTTCTCACGTGAGTTTTTTGATCTGATTGTGATTGATGAATGCCATCGAGGAAGTGCCAGGGAGGCTTCTGCATGGCATGAGATACTAACCTATTTTGAATCGGCTACTCAAATTGGCATGACAGCCACGCCCAAAGAAACCAATGATGTTTCAAACATGGCCTACTTTGGTGATCCGGTTTATATCTATTCACTTAAACAAGGCATTCTGGACGGTTTTCTGGCTCCTTATAAGGTGGTCAGAATTACTACCAGTGTGGACGAGGGCTGGCGGCCTACTGCAGGCTTGCGGGATAAATATGGCTACGAAATTGAGGACCGAATCTTTAACCTGAAAGATTATGACCGTACCCTGGTGATAGATGGACGTACCCGGAAAATCGCTGAGAAAATCACACAATACCTGAAAGCCACCGATCGCTTGTCGAAAACCATTGTGTTTTGTGTGGACATCGAACATGCCAACCGGATGCGTATAGCATTGATTAATGAGAACGCTGATCTGGTAGCAAAGCACCCTACTTATGTTGTGAAAATTACTGGTGATGATGAAATTGGCAAGATGGAACTGGACAATTTTATCGATGTGGAAGAAAAGTTTCCTGTGATAGCCACCACATCCAAAATGCTCACCACCGGTATTGATACCAAGATGGTAAAGCTCATCGTACTGGAAGCCAACATCGCCTCCATGACAGAATTCAAACAGATCATTGGCCGGGGTACCCGTATCCGTGAACAGGAAGGGAAAGTGTATTTTACCATCATGGATTTTCGTCAGGCTACCAACAACTTTGCTAATCCGGAATTTGATGGTGATCCGGTACAAATTTACGAACCAGGTGAAGAGGAATCCCCGGTTCCTCCCGAAGTGCCAGGTACAGAGGGTGAAGGTGGAGGTCTTACCCCTGATCCACCTGAATTTCCTGATTCTCCGGGAAGTGGCGGTGGTGAACCTCAACCTCAACCTGAACCTCAACCTGAGTACACAAAATATTATGTTAACAATGTTGTGGTTACAATTATAAACGAACGGGTACAGTACTATGGGTCAGATGGTAAACTGATTACTGAATCGTTGACAGACTATACCCGTAAAAATGTTAAACAGGAGTTTTCCACATTGGATGTATTTATCCGAAGGTGGAGAGAAACCACCAACAAGGAGGAACTCATCAAAGAGCTGGCTGAACAGGGCATTTTGCTCCAGGCCTTACGTGAAGAGTTGGGTCTGGATATGGATGATTTTGACCTGATCTGCCACATTGCATTCGACAGACCGGCACTCACGAAAAAAGATCGTGCCAACCAGGTACGCAAACGCAACTACTTTACCAAATACGGCGAAGTGGCTCAAAAAGTATTGAACAGCCTGTTGGATAAATACGAAAACGAGGGCATTACGTCCATCGAAAAAGGTTCCATCCTCACCGTGCAACCATTGAGCGAACTGGGATCCCCTGTGGAACTGGTAAGGGCATTTGGAAAGAAAGCCGACTTCGACAAGGCCCTCAAAGAATTAGAAAACGAAATTTATATGACTGCATAGATGATAAAAAATGAAAAGGAATGGAGTAAAGGTGAATTGAAGAGTAGTTATAATTCTCTTTTAAAGGATATAGATTTTGACAGGCTAGATCTGGGATTGAAGAAACCAAATATTTTTGAAATACTCAATATTTCAAATGCTGAAATAAGACATTCAAACTTTTTGGCTTGGCTACTTGATGCAGAAGGAAGTCATGGACTCGGGGATATTTTTATTAAAAGGTTTTTAAGAGAGATTTTTTATGACAATAAAGTGATGGGTGTAAGTCAATTTGAAATCGAACAACTTGATTTATCGCAAGCTGAAATTAGAAGAGAATGGCGAAATATTGATTTATTGATTATTGTAGATGATATTGTTATTTGCATAGAAAACAAGTTCCTGTCAAAAGAACATACAAATCAGTTGACTCGTTATAAAGAAATTATCGAATCTGAATTTAAGGGGAGAAGGAATATCTTTGCCTATTTAACGCCATTTGGGGAGTCATCTTTTTCTGAAATAGATGTTTATTCCTTCATCTCTTATGAAATGATTGTCGATATCCTCACGCGCATTTTGTCAGTTTACGACGACACAATTAATGATTCAGTTTATAACTATATCAACGATTATATAACAATTTTAAAAAGAAATATTATGAGTTCAGATGAGCTTACTGAATTAGCGAAACAGATATACAGAAACCACAAGGATTTATTGGATTTTATTTTCGACAAGAAACCTGACATTGCTGAAGATTTTAAAAAATATTTTGTTGAAAAAATAAATGCAAGTGGTTGGATATTAGGTTCAGAAAACAAGGGATATATTAGGTTTTTAACCCCTAAAATTAAGGGGTTGGTACCTATTTACAGCAAGCCCAATGGGTGGCCAAATAAAGAGGGTTTTCTATTTGAGATTGATTATTTATGGTCAAATAGATCTTTAATCTTTAAAACGGTAATATCCCCAGGAAATGAGAATTATGCTTCAGCCCTTAATAACGTGTTCATGGGGATAGATGGCCATATTAAACCTAAGGGAAAATTGTGGTTAGTTCATTTTTCACATAAGGAATCTTTTAAGCTTGAAGAGCTTCATCAAAAAACTGACGATGAAATCATGAAGGTACTAGATGATATTTGGCCTAAAATAGAGGACATTGTATCCAAAGTGGAAAAAGCAATGTGTGATAACAATGAAGTAATATTAAACGCAAAGAAAAATTGTGAGTAACGTAACGACCAATATAAAAGCCATCCGCGACATCATGCGGAAAGATACCGGTGTGGATGGTGATGCACAACGCATCTCACAACTGGTGTGGATGCTGTTTATGAAAATATTTGCCGACAAGGAAGAAGAATGGGCCATTACCATCGAA
>JAUYGX010000052.1 GCA_030690365.1 Bacteroidales bacterium
GCCGACTGCACGATCAAATCTATTATTAAAGCATTAATTGCTATTAAGGTATTTGATAAATGTTTTCAGCATTGCGGTATCCAGTCAAATCGCGATACCAGTCGTTGTATAAGCTACCATTGCTTTCGGCCCATGCCCCAAACTTCAGGTAGGCAGTTGTAATATCCACTTTTTCATAGGGATATTCAAAGCTTTCGATGATGTTGATGGCCCAGGGAAGGTTGTTATGTGTACGATAATACCTGCCTGTGGCCGGATCGCTGTCGTCGGCAGAGGTGCCAAACAACGTGGTTGAAGCCAAATCGGTTGGGACCTTGTCTATCAGGTGCACTTCAATGTCTCTTTGTCCGTTTACAAAAATAAAGGGATTGTAAGGTGGTATTCCTGAGCTGTTTAAGCTTACAGGAGTATTCAGTGAAATGATTATTCTAAGCGTATCCGGTATTACAAAAGGAATGTCGGGGTTTGTATTTACACCAATTCCACCGCCTTCCTGTGGTAATACATCATAGGCATCTTCCCAAACCATCACTACTGGCAGGCTTTGTCCTGCTTCCAGATTTTTATCGTCGAGCGAAACAATATTGCCAGGCACCCTGATGTCGCCTGTAACACCCGATACCAACGATTTGTCAAATGGCAACTGAAATCCGAATCCATTGTGAAACGAAGCTCCGTGTGCTCTTAAGATAAACTCGGCATTAATTTCCACCAAGTCGTTGTCGGCATTGGTCACCTGATTGAAATTATAATCGACAACGGCATCATTGAAATCGTAATCGCCTTTACCAGGCCATAAATCTTCAAAGGCCAGGGTTCCATAACTTCCCTGATTGAAGAAATAATTGTCGAAGGCCTTGTTGGGATCGTTAGGGTAGTTATCTACATTGTCAGGAACGCCATCGCCATCAGCATCTTCGCCCGTATAATCAATATTTGGGAACTGACTTTGGTCGATGGCCTCGATGGGATTGGCTGTTACATAAAAAATGGCATCGTTGAAATCATGATCACAACCGGAGTTGTCTCTTCTAATATCTTCAATGCCAAGTAAAAGCAAGTTCCTTCCATTGTCGTTTAGCAATACAGTATGCTGACGAAGTGCAGGGTCTGATTCCGGATTTAGATTGGGGTTTGAATAAACAATCCATTTTCCATTGGTTACCTGTCCGCCAACCCAACCGTCGGCCATCAAAGCAAAACTTACAATCATGCCTGCGTTAAACTGGCCAATATACACTTTGTTGCCTGAGTATAGTCCACCACCCGAACCCGAATAACTTACATTGGGATAAATAATGGTAATGGTATCAATATCAGCAGGAGTTTCCGGGGTTTGTCCGGTTGGATAAGAATAAAATCCAAGTACATTCTTATAGCCGGCTTGTTCATGCACAAAAGTGATCCATACATCGCAGGCCTCAATAAGATGTAGGTTGTAATCCCACTGTGGAAGCAAATACTCCGGATGTGAGGAGGGTAGGGGTTCGCCTTCGGGAAGGGTATTGTTGATGTCGTTGAGCAGACTTTGTGTAATAACATCATTCTCAGGTTCAAGATAATCAGGCACTCCTTGAGCGTTATAACTTCCAAGATATTTGTAGGAACTGTTTACGGATTTAAGGCTGGCTGAGGATTTTACATGACTTTTAACCTGTTGACCTCCCAAGGTAATGTTGAACCCAAGCTGATCAAGCTCAACCTGACCGGGAGACGGCAGACCTACATAATCTGTTGAAACAAATAGACTTTCGTAATATGCAGGTACCTCATAATCAACTTTATAAATACCATTTGCATCGGTCGCACCGCTTACAATTAATTTGCCGCCTTCGAGTGGATCGCTGGTGTAAACATTGATTTTAGCTCCTTTTATGGGCTGGTTGGAATTGTCCAGGGCTCTCACCTGAAATAACGCCTCGCTTGCCGTCGACCAATTAAAATTGTCGGCAACAACCAAATCATTCATTCCTTTGGGATTGTCAATGGGATTGTCCTTTCTGGTGTTGCATGAAACAACTACTAACAGAATGGTGCTTAGCAAAAATGTAAACTTAATGAGGTTCATATTGTGAGGCGTTTAGTGATTCTAATATAGATTTTCAGAATATCAAATTTTTCGCCATGATATATAAAGCCTTGTAAATATTGACTTTATGGAGTTAATGAATGAAGTTGCCTTTCCCAAACATGGAAATTACTCTGTGCTTACATCGAACGAATTAAACTGCATATAACCAACAAGCCGGTCATATTCAGGTACTTTTTCCCGATAATACACATAAACAGTGTATTGATTCTTCGTTTCCCAATGGTCTCCTTCGATGATGGTTACATCGCCTGTGGTTTCCCCATTTGGGACTACAGCATACAGATAATCGTAATATCCTTGTTTTAAATACAACCTTCCATGGTACATATTGATTCGGTTATCGAAAACCATCTTGCCTTTTTCATCCAGTTGCCAGTCGTTAAGCGCTCCCAACAGATAAATTTCAGCCTCCTTTAAACGTGGCATTTTCAGGTAAAATTCTACCCAGGCGTATTCTCCTTCGGTACTGGTATTTTGTCCCTGCCGGGCTTGAATCAGTTTCCGGCCATTGATGTCTTCTATCAGGCTGTATGGTTTATTGGGACGGGGCGTACTGGTATGCAGTACCACATCATATCCATTGGCATCGTTGATGATTTCGGCAATGTACATGGATTGATAGTAAAAGCTTTTCATATCAAAGTTCCGGAACTGATTTCCGCCATCGAAAACAATGCCATCGGTATAATCAAAATTTAACTGGTCGACCATGATGGAGGTGGGTTTTATACCCAACTTCATATTGTCGTATCTTCCATTTTGCCGGATATTTACGCTGATGCGTTGTAAAGGTTCACTACTAAAAAGATCGTTGCCAAATAAAGTCAGGTCGAGTTGCTGTTTCTTCCTTACAAAATTCAGATCCTTAGGATAATAAGGAATACTGACGTCTATTTTGGCCAGGGGTTCCACCACATAAAATCTTCGGGTAAAAAGTACATTCTCGTCATCGGTATTGTCGAGGTACACCTTTAATATATAGTTGCCCGAAAGTTTGATGCGCATGTCTTTGTTTGGAAACACAAGATCGTAATGGATATAAGGTGGTATTGCGTTTAGCGAAAAGCTATAGTTGTTGATGTCTCCCTCAAAAAAACCATCCAGATAATACATCGGATCGAGATCAGAAGTCTGCCAGTCCTGTGTGCAATGGATCAGCGTATATTTAAAAGTAAACGATTGGTTGCTCATGTCGTCGAACGACAGAGTCAGCCTGTCCGACGAACCCAATTTGATCACCGGTGCCTGTAGTTGATTGCCTGACGCATAAAGCAAAACGGTTTGTATGTTGGCATCATAAACCAAATCGTTGTTTTCCACGGATTGCGCCCGGGCCGATACTGATATTAATTGTGTACAAATGAGGATGATAATCCATGTTTTGTTAAAATGAGGGAAGGTATTTGTCTTCATTTATTTTGGACTAAAATGTAACTTTATGATTTATTTAGAGTTAGTAAAAATAGGTAATATTTATAAATGATTCGCATCTTAAAACAGGATTATTGCCTAAATTGCACGCCATTAATACATGAATCTATTTATATATGTCAACTAGTTATCTTATAAAGAAGGGGCTGGATATTAAGTTGTTAGGTGATTCAGAAAAAACCATCGTTGACTACACTGCAAAGAGATTTGCCATCAAGCCAACGGATTTTATTGGTGTTTTCCCAAAAATGATGGTGTCGGAGGGTGATTTGGTAAAGGTTGGTACCCCATTGTTTTTTGATAAAAATCGCAGTAATTTAATTTTCACTTCACCTGTGAGCGGTAAAGTTGAAGCTTTAAATCGTGGAGCTAAGCGCCGTCTACTGGAAGTTATCATTGAGTCGGATGGCAAAAACGAGACAGTGAAGGTTGAAAACCAGAAGGTTGATGGATTGAGCCGCGAAGCAATTATCGAAAAATTGTTGCAAACTGGTTTATGGCCTATGCTCAGGCAGCGACCCTATTCGGTGATTGCTAATCCTGCGGAAATGCCAAAAGCAATTTTTGTTCCTGCTTTCGACACTTCGCCCCTGGCTCCCGACTTCGATTTAATCGTTCATGGCAGAGGTGAAGAATTTCAACAAGGCCTCGACGTATTAAGAAAACTGACAAACGGAAATGTGCACCTGAATGTCGATGCCAAAAACACCACCTCCAAGGTGTTTCTCAATTCAAAAAATGTACAGATCAACAAATTTGGCGGCCCGCATCCGGCTGGCAATGTGAGCGTTCATGCCAGCAAAATAAGCCCCATCAATAAAGGCGAAGTGATTTGGTACCTCTATCCACAGGATGTATTAACGATCGGTAGTTTCTTCATGTCCGGTAAACTCGATTTTACCAGGATTGTTGCGCTCGCCGGATCGGAGGTGCTTAAACCAAGATACTATAAAACTACATTGGGTGCTTCTATCCGCCGCATGGTAGACGGAAATGTAACCAAAGGAAACAACCGGTTTATTAGTGGAAATGTGCTGACTGGTGAGAAAATCGAAACCGATGGTTTCATCGGCTACTACGACTCTTTGGTGACTGTTATTCCCGAAGGCGATTATGCCGAGTTTTTCGGTTGGCTACTCCCCGGATTTAAAAAGTTTAGCTTCTCGAAGGTCTTTTTGTCGTGGATGTTTCCCAACCGTAAATACCGCCTCGACACCAACCTGCATGGCGGACACCGTAATTTGGTGATGACCGGAAAATACGAACAGGTTTTTCCGTTCGATATTTACCCCATGGCTTTGTTAAAAGCCATCATGGTGGAAGATATCGATGCCATGGAAAATCTGGGTATTTATGAAATTGATGCTGAAGACTTTGCGCTTTGCGAAGTGATAGATACATCAAAAACCGAGATGCAGGCCATTGTTCGCAAAGGACTTGAGTTGATGCGCAAAGAAATGAGTTAAATATAAGTTAATCAGAATAATCGCATGAAAGCGCTACGAAAACTATTAGACAAACAAAAGCCCCATTTTGAAAAGGGTGGGAGGTTCGAAAAATTCCATTCGGCTTTCGATTCTGTCGAAACTTTGCTGTTTGTTCCCGATAAAGTAACCTTTTCAGGTTCGCACATCAGAGATGCCATCGACATGAAACGCACCATGATTGTCGTTTTTGTTTCTTTAATTCCGACCGTGTTGTTTGGAATGTGGAATATCGGCTATCAGCATTTTATATCTCATGGCATTGTACCTGAGCTTTGGACCTCCTTTTTCTATGGATTCTGGAAAATGCTGCCCATCATCATTGTATCTTATGCAGTGGGATTGGGCATAGAAATCATATTTGCACAATATAAAGGCCATGAAGTAAACGAAGGTTTCTTTGTTTCTGGTTTGCTGATTCCATTGATTGTACCACCTGAAACACCGCTGTGGCAGATTGCTATTGCCGTAGCTTTTGCCGTTATTTTTGGAAAAGAAGTCTTTGGTGGAACCGGGATGAACATTGTAAATCCGGCTTTAACCGCACGTGCGTTCCTGTTTTTTGCCTATCCGGCCGATATGTCGGGCGACAAGGTTTGGATTGCCGATAAACTGGATGCTTACTCAGGAGCTACACCACTCGGGAATGCCCTTGTTGGTAACTTCGATAAAATACCTTCACCTTACGATATGTTTATGGGATTTATTCCTGGCTCCATTGGTGAAACATCAGTTTTGATGATTTTGCTTGGTGCCGCCATTCTGCTCATCACAGGCATTGGTAACTGGCGGATTATGTTCAGCGTGTTTGCAGGTGGAATTGTCATGGCCCTGTTGTTTAATTGGTGGGGTGCCAACGAATACATGAAGTTGCCATTTTACTATCATCTGATAATGGGAGGATTTGCGTTTGGAGCAGTCTTTATGGCCACCGATCCCGTTACAGCGGCCCAAACCAAACGTGGTATGTATATTTATGGTTTCCTCATTGGGGTAATCGCCATTTTGATCAGGGTCTTTAATCCCGCCTATCCGGAGGGTGTGATGCTGTCCATTCTGTTGATGAATGTGTTTGCTCCGCTCATCGATCACTATGTGATTGAATCCAATATAAAAAAGCGTCTCAAACGCATGAAAGATTTAGTTTCCAACTAGTTAAAAGATATTAAACTATGTATACTAACGGATATATTTTCAGGTATGCTGGCATCATGGTCATCATTGCTGCGGCCTTGTTGTCGACGGCGGCTATGCTCCTAAAGCCTTTTCAGGAGCGAAATGTAGCCATTGATAAGATGGAAGGAATTCTGGCATCCGCCCAAATTCCTGGTGTTACCGCCCAAAATGCCATTCAGCTGTTTAATGAGGATGTAACAGAAGAAATCGTTATCAATGAAAATGGAGAAGCGGTTGAAACCTATACCGAACCTCACAAGGAAAATGCAAAGGCTTTTAACATTGATATGAAAGCCGAGCTGTATAAAAAGTCTCAGGGCAAACCATTCGAACTGCCCCTTTATGTAATCGAAAAAAACGGTCAGAAGCTGTATGTTATCCCTGTTCGGGGAACAGGTCTCTGGGGGCCTATCTGGGGCAATGTGGCCCTGGCCAGTGATTTAAACACTATTGTAGGTGTAACTTTTGATCACAAGGGCGAAACTCCCGGGTTGGGAGCCGAAATTTCTACCAAAGCTTTTGAGGATCAATTTGTTAATAAAACGATATTCGACAATCAGGGAAATTTTACTTCCATCATGGTAGTAAAAGGGGGTATCGGGAAATTACCCGAAAATGATAGGATACATGGTGTTGACGCAATTTCCGGTGGAACCATCACCAGCAATGGAGTTAACGACATGTTGAAGGATGTGTTGGAGAGTTATTTACCTTACATTAAAAAACACAGATAAACCATGAGCACAGAAATAAAAGAACGAGAGCCTCTTTTCTCAGCTAAAAACGTAAAGCTGTTAAAAAACCCTTTAAACCTCAGCAACCCGATTACGGTTCAGGTGCTGGGAATTTGCTCGGCACTGGCGGTAACTGCCAAACTGGAGCCAGCCATCGTCATGTCCATCTCTGTTATCTTCGTAACGGCCATATCAAATGTGGTGATCTCCGTTTTACGCAATGGAATACCACCTCGTATCAGGATTATCGTGCAACTGGTGGTTATTGCTACCATGGTAATCCTGGTCGATCAGGTGCTTAAGGCTTTTGTTTATGACGTTAGCAAACAGTTATCGGTATTTGTCGGACTTATTATCACCAACTGTATCATCATGGGTCGTTTAGAAGCCTTTGCCATGGCCAACAAACCCTGGCCTTCATTTCTCGACGGTATTGGTAACGGACTGGGCTATGGATTGATTCTGGTTGTGATAGCTTTCCTAAGAGAATTGTTGGGCTCGGGATCCATTTACGGATTGCAGATTATACCTCATCAATTTTACGAAATGGGTTATAAAAACAATGGTTTGATGATCCTACCTCCAATGGCATTGATCGTTGTGGGCGTAATTATTTGGGTGCAACGCCATTATACACGCGATCTGATTGAGAAAAACTAGCTTGAACCATTAAACTACATTATCATGCAGGAAATTTTTAATATTTTTATAAAATCCATTTTCGTCGACAACATGATTTTTGCCTACTTCCTGGGCATGTGTTCATATCTTGCTGTGTCGAAAACGGTGAAAACTTCTGTTGGATTAGGGGCAGCCGTCATTTTTGTACTGGGGATCACCGTTCCGGTTGATTATCTGCTAAACGAATACATTCTTAGACCTGGAGCCCTTTACTGGCTCGATGGTAGCTTTGCCGATGTTGATTTAAGCTTCTTAAGTTTTATTATGTTCATTGCTATCATTGCCTCCATGGTTCAGCTGGTTGAAATGATTGTTGAGAAATTTTCTCCAACACTCTATTCTTCGCTGGGTATTTTCCTTCCTCTTATCGCAGTTAACTGCGCCATCCTGGGTGGTTCGTTGTTTATGCAGGAACGCGAATACCAAAGCCTGGCTCAGGCAACTTCGTTTGGGTTGGGATCTGGTTTAGGTTGGTTTTTGGCCATTGTTGGTATTGCCGCCATCCGCGAAAAAATCAGGTATTCTGATGTGCCGGCACCTTTACGCGGACTGGGTATCACCTTTATTATTACCGGATTAATGGGAATAGCTTTTATGAGCTTCCTGGGAATTAAGCTATAGAATAATTAAATTTTATATACAATGACTTTATTGCAAGTTGGAATTGGAGTGGTGATTGGCGCTAGTATCGCCATCTTTCTGGCAACCATACTGCTACTGGTGTGGATTCTGCTCTTCGCCCGAAAAAAGCTCATGCCACAGGGAAAGGTTAAAATTACCATCAACAATGAGAAAGAAGTGGAAACCGATCCAGGATCGACTTTGTTATCCACACTCTCGAACAATAAAATATTTCTGCCTTCTGCTTGTGGTGGTGGTGGAACCTGTGCCATGTGCCGGGTTCAGGTGAATTCAGGGGGCGGATCGATTTTGCCCACCGAAAAGGGATTCTTTACCAGAAAAGAACAGGCCGAAAACTGGCGGCTTGGATGTCAGGTGAAGGTGCGTGAGGACATGGAAATTGAAGTGCCGGCCGAAGTGTTTGGGATTAAGAAATGGGAATGTACGGTGGTATCGAACAACAATGTGGCTTCCTTTATTAAGGAATTCGTAGTTAGATTGCCCGAAGGTGAAACCCTGGATTTCCGCTCCGGCGGCTATATTCAAATTGATGTGCCCAAGGTGGAAGTTGATTTTAAAGATATCGTGATAGAGGATGAATACAAGGAAGAATGGGATAAATTCAAAATGTGGGATTTGAAGATGAAAAACCCGGAACCTATCTACCGTGCTTATTCTATGGCCAACCATCCTGCCGAAGGCAATATTGTAATGCTCAACATCCGCATTGCTACCCCGCCATGGGACCGCAAAAAAGGAGGGTTCATGAATGTGAATCCTGGAATCTGCTCCTCATACATTTTCTCGCGTAAACCCGGCGACAAAGTCATGGTATCGGGCCCATACGGTGAATTCTTTATTAAGAAAACGGAACGCGAAATGATGTTTATCGGTGGTGGTGCCGGAATGGCTCCCATGCGCTCGCACATTTTCGATCAGTTTAAAACCAAACATACCAACCGCAAGGCTACCTTCTGGTATGGAGGTCGCTCAAAGCGGGAGCTGTTCTATGTGGATCAGTTCGAGGAAATTGAAAAGGAAAATCCAAACTTTAAGTTTGAAGTGGCCCTGTCGGAACCACTTAAGGATGACAACTGGAAAGGGTATACAGGATTTATTCATCAGGTAATTTATGATAACTACCTGAAAAACCATCCTGAACCGGAAGATATTGAATACTACCTCTGCGGACCACCCATGATGAATGATGCAGTCTTAAAAATGCTCGATAACCTTGGGGTTCCGGATGAAATGATCGCTTTTGACGATTTCGGAAGTTAATTTAACGAAAAGGTGGCAATTGATTGCCACCTTTTCTATTTTTGCATACCACAACTCCAATTAAAATAATCAATGCTATGGTTAAGCGCACTGTATTTTACATGCTGATCCTCATGACTTCGTTTCAGGTGTATGCCCAGGATGTGATCATGTTGAACAATCGGGCTAAAATCGAAGCTAAGGAAATAGTTATCAAAGGGAAGATTATAAATTATCAGGAATACATCGATTCTACCGGAATACAATATTCTGTTGCTTTAAGTAAGGTGGAATATATTCTGTTTCAAAACGGTGAAAAGGTATTCGCGAGTGATTTATTTAGTAATCAAAGTAAAACCATGGTCCCGGCTAAAAACCTGATTACGTTTCATTTGCTAGATTTTGCTATCAATAATTTTACGCTTTCCTACGAGCGAATATTGGGAGACGGAAAGCTTAGCCTGCAGTTTCCAATTTCTTTTGGATATGGAGACGAACCTGCCAAGGTACTTTTTCCAACTCCTTTTGGAGATGAATTTAATTCTAGATTTGCCAATAAGTTTAGTGCCGGGGTTAAATTCAACATTTATCCGACACGTCAGGGTAAAGTCCGGTATTTTTTCGGGCCTTCGCTTATCTTTGGTAACGGAGATTATTCAACGGATTCATATTATGCATATCAACCCAAATTGATAAATACAGGTTTTTTGGCTTTTTTGGTGAATAACGGAATCATGATTACACCCATTGAGCATTTTAGTTTGGCCCTGATTGGGTCGATCGGGGCGAGGCATTTCTTCTCTGTAGAGTCCGGAAAAACCCTTAGTGTGGCACAATTATCTTTTAACCTGTCCTATCGTTTTTAAAATTATAAATTATGAAAAAGTCATTTTGTATTTCAATGTTGTTGCTGTTGTCTGTTAGTTGGTTCAGCCAACTGAACGCACAGGATTTAATTTACCTGCGCGATCATTCTGCCCGCATTGCGGCTAAGAATGTTGAGATTAGCAGGCTCGAAACCAAGTATCAGTTGTATGATGGAAACACAGGTGTGGTCTTCGCCTTAAACAACAGCGACATCAGCATGATTGCTTTTGAAGATGGAACTGTTCGGTTTTTTGAAAATGAAGAAAAGCTTCAAACGGTGTATGATTTTAAGAAAAACCTGTTTACCTTTCATTTGTTTGATTTGATTGTAAATGAATTCACCATTTCCTATGAGCATATTTTTAACTCGGGTAAAATTGGGTTACAAATACCGGTGTCGCTGGGTTTCAGCAATGCAAACGACAACAATAACAACAATGGCTTCGATGATATTGATAACAAGTTTTATTCGGGAATCAACCTGAATTTCTATCCTACTGGTCAGGGTAAAGTCCGCTATTTTCTCGGGCCGGCCATTCAGGTTGGAACCGGAAATTATAATGTCAATACTTATTATGGATCCTATTCTTCGACCAACGAAGAAACCTTCTTTTTTAGGTTTTTTGTAAATAATGGTCTTGTAATAAGTCCTGTAAAAGACATGAGCCTGACGGCAGTTGGATCCATTGGGATACGCTACCTTGGAAACCCTGACGAAAATCACGATGAAATAAAAACCGTTGGCGCTTTTGCCTTTAATTTGTCGTATCGTTTTTAGAAGTCATGATTAAAACGATTTGTTTATGGTTCTTTCTTCTCGTTCTGGGAGCTTGCTCCACTAAAAAACCAGGTGAAGTTATCAAAATAGTAGGGGAAGCCCAGGGTACTTATTATTCAATCGTTTATTATGATGACCTGGCCAGGGACTTGCAAACACAGGTTGATTCAATCTTAAAGGCGTTCGATCAGTCAGTTTCACTTTGGGTACCGGAGTCGATCCTGTGCAGGATAAACAACGGTGATTCTACGGTGGTGCCTGACCGTTTTTTTAAAGACAATTTTGCCATCTCTGAACAAGTAGCTGCCGAAACGGATGGGGCCTTCGATATTACCATTGGACCATTGGCCAAAGCCTGGGGATTTGGTAGTGATGGAGTAAAAAATGCCGATCCCCAAATCATCGATAGTTTGTTGCCTTTGGTGGGATATAAAAAAGTAAAACTGGTGGATGGAAAGGTAGTGAGGGAAGATCCACGTATTAAATTTGATTTTAACGCCGTTGCACAGGGGTATTCGGTTGATGTGGTAGGCGAATTTCTGGAAAGCATGGACATCCACAACTATCTGGTGGACATTGGTGGTGAAGTAAAGGGCAATGGCCATAAACCAGATGGAAGTTGGTGGAAAGTAGGCATCGAAAAACCAGCTAGAGATAAGACCAACGACCGTGTGTTATCGGCAATAATAGAGCTTGAAAATGCTTCTATTGCTACTTCCGGAAACTACCGTGCTTACTTTGAGGACAACGGCATCAGATATTCACATACCATTGATCCGAAAACAGGTTATCCCGCAAGGCAAACCTTGTTAAGTGCAACCATTTTGTGCGATAGTACTGCTTTCGCAGATGCCTATGCCACAGCCTGTATGGTGATGGGGTTGGATAAATCGCTGGAGTTCGTCAATGCCAATCCAAAACTGGAAGCATTCTTTATTTATTCAACGCCCGATGGATTTGCTTCGGTGGCGACCGATGGATTTAAAAAGAGAATTACAAAGGAATTCGACGAATAACTAGCTTACCTCAATCTCTTTAAATTGCATCACTACCGCTGATTTTTTGTGGTCGTGGCTGCTTTTGTCATCGTCGTTGCGGCAACTTCCATCACCGGGAGCACCTTCGCATGAACAACCAAGACGCTTGCCTGTATGAGGATCCACCGACGAACATTGTTTTTTAAATTCTCCGTTTTTTACGAAAAACATCTTTATGGCGAAACCAGCTACCGCTAGTCCTATAAATACAACTGATATCAATAATAGTTTAAGAAACATCTCTTCGAATTTTCTGCAAAAGTACCAATTATTCAGGTAAACATCTATCAAATTAGATGTATTGTTTGTTAAAACGGGTGGTTTTTCATTTAACAGCCGGTTGAATTTTTACTCAGTTCATAACAAATAATGGCTGTTGCGATGGAGGCATTTAACGACTCTGCTTTGCCCGATGACAATGCTTGTCCGGGTGCAATGGTGATCCGGTGGTTGATAAAAGGCAACAAAGCAGTACTGATTCCATGCGCTTCACTACCAATCAGAATAACTCCCTGTCCGGAATGATGTATTTCATGCAAGGGAGCCCCCTCCAGAAGTGCGCCATAAACAGGCATATCTGCCTTAAGGTTTTGTAAAACATCAAAGAGATCGGCATAGCGAACATCTACCCTGGCCAGCGAACCCATGCTGGCCTGCACTACTTTTGGACTAAAGGCATCGGTGGTAGCCTGAGAACAGATAACTTTTCGGATGCCAAACCAATCTGCAGTCCGAATGATGGTTCCAAGATTGCCGGGATCTCTGATGTCATCCAGCATCAGGGTCAAATGCTCATGAATTTGGTAAGGAGCTTTTGTTTCTTCTGGTAACCGAAAGAGTGCCAGCACTTCCGAGGGTGTTGTGAGCGAAGTAATCTTTTTCATTTCATCCGCACTAACTACTTCAGGCCGGATGCTACCGGTTTCGCTCTGGTGTTGTTCAATCCAGGCTTCAGAGGCAAAAACCTCCATCACTTCCGAGCCACCATACAGAAAATCGAGCACGTTGTTCGATCCTTCCACCCGGAAAAGTTGATGCTGTTGCCTGAATTTCTTAGTCAGTAAGGCGTTAATCAGTTTGGTTTTGGCTTTGCTCAGCATGGTATATTGTTATAAAAGAGAAACCCTTTCAGGCGTACCTGAAAGGGTTTCAAATATAGTAAACATATCCGGTTATTCGGCAACCACGTTGAGTTTGATTTCAACCTGAACGCCTTTGTGCAATTTAACAATTGCTGTGTAAACGCCCACTTCTTTGATGTGGTCGTCGTCGAGCATGATTTTTTTGCGGTCGATTTCGATGTTTTTGGCTTCTTTAATGGCATTGGCGATGATGATGGTGTTCACCGAGCCAAAGATTTTTCCGTTGGCGGCAGCTTTGGTGCCAATGGTGAGTTCCAGACCTTCGAGAACTTCGGCTACAGAGCCTACTTCTTTCAGGATTTTCTCCACTTTAAAAGCTTGTTGCTTTTTTAATTCGGCCAATGCTTTTTTTCCTGATTTGTCAGCTAAAACTGCTAGTCCTTTGGGGATCAGATAGTTTCTTCCAAATCCATTTTTCACGGTAATCAGGTCATTTTTATCGCCTACACCGTTTACATCTTGTTTAAGAATTACTTCCATTTCTTTTCCCTCCTTTATTTTAGTAAGTCAGCTACATAAGGCATTAGAGCCAGGTGACGGGCGCGCTTAACAGCCTGTGCCACTTTCTTTTGATATTTTGTTGAAGTACCTGTTAAACGACGAGGTAACAATTTTCCCTGTTCGTTTACAAATTTGAGCAGGAAGTTAGCATCTTTATAGTCGATGTATTTAATGCGACTTTTTTTAAACCGGCAGTATTTTTTCTTTTTGGTGTCGACTGCAATCGGAGTTAAATATTTGATATCTGAATTAGGTTGTGCCATTGTTCTTTAATTTAATTGATGAATAAATTATGCTTCCTTTTCGGCTACTGCCTCTGCGGCTTTGTTTCTCCGTTTTTTCTCGTTGTATGCGATGGCATGTTTGTCGAGTTTAACGGTCAGGAAGCGAAGAACACGTTCGTCGCGTTTCAGTTGAATTTCAATCTTGGCGATCAGATCACCAGGAGCCAGATATTCAAACAGGTTGTAAAATCCGGTGGATTTTTTTTGGATGGGATATACGAGTTTGCGTAATCCCCAGTTTTCACGGTGCACAATCTCGGCACCATGGTCGATGAGAAAAGTCTCATACTTTTTTACCGCTTCCTTCATCTGATCTTCAGACAAAACGGGAGTTAAAATGAAAACGGTTTCGTACTGGTTCATAATAAAATAGTTAGTTAATTAATTGATAATTAATACATAAAAATTGGAGTGCAAAAGTACAAAAATCTTTTGGATTTCAAAACGTTGCACAACATTTTATTTTTTAATCAGAATGCTTGGTGGGGTAACCCCTTTGAATATCCAATCTGAATACCGCACATATGGTTTTGCTTTTTGAAAAAAGATTTTTCTTTAAGGTTTTATCTTTGGTCTGTTTTTAGTTTAGGAGGTATTTTTTTCTGAAAAATTATGGGTAACGTTTTGCAGCTATTGCAAGTGGCTATTCAATAATCGAATTTATGTTGGTTTCTTGTATGAATAATTTATTTTTCAATTGTCTTGATGACACCAATGCAGTCATTTGCTATTAGGTGCTGTTACATGTAGCTTTTAATTCCAAATAATATCTCCAGATGTTGGATTCACATGTCCATCTCTAATAACTTTAGATGTTTCATATTTTGGTAATCCATTAGATAAATTTGAATCTTTTTTTACAATTATTTCCTTAACTCTTCGGGCATTAATAAAATCTGAATTTATTAATTCCGAATTTAAACAAATGTTTATTTCATTATCAACATGAACACAAGAGTAAATAATTCCGTCAATTCTTTTTGACTCAATAAATAACCTAGTAATCATTGAATTGTAGAATGCTGAAGTAAATACATGAATATGTTTATCATACTTTGTGTCTATTTTAATGTACTTATTTACGTAATTCCAAAATGGTCTTTCGAAATTTGAATATTTAGAAAACAATTTCGTAAATTTGGGATTAACATTGCCAAAGTCAGGTAACACAACAACGCGTATATCAGATACGGTAATCCATTCAGTTAAAGTCACTTTAAATTTGGTTCCAAGATCAATTGTTTCGTACCAATTTGGAAGCATCTCAACAAAACAAACGTCTTCGTTTTCAGATGCGTAAAATGCAGACTGGTGTGGTCTATTAAATCTACCAAAATCGAAAACGCTTTCAGGTGGAGGACACTTTAGTTGGCTGACATTTTTAAAGCTTCTCATTCCTTTATTTTTTCTGACTCTATAAATTGTCGTACCACGTTTTATTGGACTAATTACAACAGAAAATCCATCAATATTTAAAAACTGAGATAGAAGTAATTCATAGCTTATTAATTCATTGTTATAATATTTTTCAAGTATCTCTATCAAGTTTCTCATTTATAATCGAATTTATCGGGAAGCAAATAGTTTGTGGCAGACTTTAAAAGGTAAATTATTCTGTCCACGCTGATTTATATATGGAAGTAAGATATTCATATTCAGACATAGCCCACCATAAAATAAATGTATAGCCATTGTTTTAATCTATTAAACTGTTTAAATCTTGTTCTAATAAGGTTAAGTTATTCTTAATTTTACATGTTTTAATCAGTTTTGATTTACTCCCAAAATATTCGAATAGAAATTTTGATTTATGATAACATTTACTGTCATTTGTAATAAAAGATTTGCAAAGTGACCCATAACCAGAGTGCTTTGAATCATTAAGTAGATTACTAAAGTCTCCGTTTTCATTCATAGAATCAGGAAAAAATCCGATTAAATCTAAATTCATGTAAGCTGTTGTGTAATAATCAA
>JAUYGX010000058.1 GCA_030690365.1 Bacteroidales bacterium
TAACCCGCCATAAAGTATATGCAATGTTACCAGCAGTTTATTCTTTTCAATTAAATTTAACGTATTAGAATTCAAGATTGCTTAATTCTTTTTCTAATTCTAATAGAATTTTTTCCATGTCCTCGATTTCATCAATATTAGGTTCTCTAATATTTTCTTCTTCATCGCTCATTTCTGTTTGCAATTTGATGTCTAATTCAAATAACGTGGAAAGCGCAGAGTCCGCTATTAATTTTGCTTTTTCAATGTCAATGCTAAAAAATTCTTTTTGGTTATGAAACTTTCTAAATGTGAAATGCAGATATGATTCTGCAATGTCCATAGATAATACTTCCTTAAACCATTCAAGCTTAAATATTCCGATTGCACCCGTATTTCTTGTTAATTGATCAGCTCTAATGACTGGATTTCTTTTGCTCTTTCCAATCTTCAATAAACCGATATATTCTGTATTACTAATAATATATACGTATCCCTTATTGTCCATAATAATAGATTTTAATTTGTTTATTCATTACGTGTCCAAGATATTTCAGTTGAAGTGATTTTTTCATGTCCAATATCATAATATGTTTTTACCCCTTGCATTACTCCACCATCCATTATGACGGACATAAGGTAATTATGGGTGCCAAATTGTTTTTGTTCTTTGTTCCAACAAGTAATGTTCAAGAAATTATTGTAATAGTTTCCCTTGAATATAAAAGTCTTCAGTACTATAATTTTTCCTGTCGTCATGTTTTTTTTCGCTAAAATAATTTCGCCTTTTATTTTATCTGCTGATTGTTTAATTGAAATATTTGACTCTTGAATAAATATGTCTTCGTAGTTATGTTCTTCCTTCCAAAATCCACTGATATCGAGTCCTTTGTATGCTATTCCTCGATACCACGGGATAATAATATATTGGAAAGACTTTCCAGCTAAATATAAGAGTAGTGCAGTTAACACTCCCGAAAAAACACTTAGAAATATATTCAAAAAGGTTTCCATATTTATGATTGATTGAGCTTTTTAAATTGCTGGTAACGGGCGTGCATATGCTTTGTGGCGGACTTCAAAAGAAAATTCTTTCTGCCCACGACGATTTATATTTGGAACTAAAATGTTCATATTCTGACCGAAACCCGCCATAAAGTATTATGCATTGTTATAGCCTGTTTTTTCTTCTTCATTCCTAAATTATGTTTTTTATTATTAGTATTCCACCAATCATATATATTGGTATTATAGCAATTTGAGTCCAAAAAATAATCAAATATTTTCGTCTTTTTGACGTCTGTTTTTCAACCTTGACTATTTTCCAAAATCTTATGTATTGACCCGGAGTCACAAAAAAGTAATTAACATTTTCTCCTTTGGAGTCCATAATGCTAAGCATTATAATCCATAAAACCAGACTTGGTATTCCACAAATAAATAGCCATATTATTGGTGTTAATTCATTCATTCTAATCCTTTATTTCATGAGTTTCTAATAGATATATTGCTAAAGTCGATGCTGCACCAACTGCTAGTTTTGCATGTCTTGGTTGAAGTCCGACAAATTTTCCGTCTTTGCCGTGTCCACTACCGTATTCATTTCTAATTTCCCCAATTCCTTGTACAACTGAAGATAAGCTACCTAAAATTTGTCTTATTGAACTAGCGGCTTTTACTTCATTAGGTATATCATTTGGGGTCAATTTTAACAATTTAGTTGTTTCTTTCATTAATCTAGGCAAGTCCCAATTCTTATCATATTCCTTCTTTCTTTCTTCAAAAATTGTCTTACAGCACGTTTCAATAAGTTCTTTTGAAATCCCTATTGAGATGTGTGGTGAAGTCTCAATTGAACTTTCCATTAGTGTTATTTGCTGCATCACATAATCTGCAGAGAGTCTTTTTTTAATTTCTTGGTTTTTCTTTATTAGATGTTCCTCTGTAAATTCTCTTTTTACTCCCGCAAAAATTGGCTTGTCCGATATTCTCGCTTTTTCAATTATTTTATAACCATCTGGAAATAGATTGTCGTTGTAATGTTGAATTAATTTACTAATCTCTGTTGAATCATTTCTTATTACGGGGTGGATTGTTTCACATAGAAATTGTAAGAAAATCGAGTCGTCGCAATTTAAAAGGTTAATTCTTGAATCTGAAAGTAACCAAGATTCATCCCAGTCATAATTGTTTATTCTATGCTGCCATATATCACGGTAAGCATCTCTGAATCTATTATCTGTCGAAGGAAGGCCTGATAAATCCCATATTCTACCTAAAAAGTCAGGTTCTTCAAGTCTGCCAAATGGGTCAATCCCAGTAATTAGAATTCCATCCCAAATATTTCGTCTGGTTATTGATGTTATTTTGTTACTCATTGTGTTTTTTTAAATAGGCTATAACGTCTGTATAGCGACAATTGTCGCTATGCCTATTATATGTTAATTCGATTTATGGTGTAAGTGCCTGATTTAACGACTATATAGCTAATCTGCGGTTCGGTTCGGTTGGGTCTCATTTTACTTATGGTTTTATTAAATTCGTATTTATGCCCCTGTTTTATCGCACTAAATTAATCCATTTTTGTAAACGACAACATTTAAATTTCTATTTCTTACCTTTTTTGCCAATCGTACACAATACAATATCAGCCCGCAAATGCTCAATACAGGTAAGTGGTTATACTATAAAGGTACCTGAACATATGCTATGGCGATGCATCTTGTTGCGTAAAATTGGTCCCTCGTTGCTCAACCATCTTGTCGAATGGGCTCTTTACCGCATGCAGCGCATCACTCACTATTTGCGTGTACCGGGTGGTGGTCTTTATGTTTCTGTGTCCCATCAACTCCTGTATGTAGCGGATATCCCTTCCGTCTTCCAACAGGTGGGTGGCAAAACTATGTCGCAACATATGAAGGTGCACCTGGCGGCGAATGCCCGACCTTAAAGCAGCCTTCTTGAGTACGTTCGACATGCTGCTTGTACTGTAGGGCAAACCCGGAATAGAACCTTCAAATACATACAAACGGGGATGCTCCTTTTCAAGATGCTCCTTCAAATCTGCATGCAAATGCATCGAAAACAAAGTATATCTGTCCTTATTTCCTTTGGCCGCCCTAATAAATATCCGATCAGTCTTTAAATCTATATCACTGATCCTGAGTTGCCTGACCTCTTCACGCCGCATACCACTACAATAAAACAACGATATCAGAAATCGGTGCTTCACATTCTCCGTTACCGATATCATGCCTTCTATCTCTTCCCGCGAAAAAAAATCAGGCAGGAAGAACCCTTTACGTGGCCGGATGATGAATTTATCCGAAATCTCACTCTTGTGTACCTTCTCGAAAAAAAATTTAAAGGCATTCACCATGTTGTCCTGATGCGATGGCGACTTTTCGCGGTGCAACACCATATAATCGCGAATCTCTTCGTTGCGTATCTGGCTGGGATGTTTAAAATGGTGATATTCCAAAAACCTGATAAAAGTACCCAGATACATTTGCTTGGTTTTCTCACTATAATCGGTTCCGTCCAAAATATACCGGTACTGCGCCTGATAAATGCCTCTGAGCCTGTACCGTTGTATGATCCCATATATTTTTTGATGTAATTTGCTTACCTGATAGGCTTGACCTTGATCCTCAAACAAATAAATCCCCGATGTTTGGTGCGCTAAGATACCATCAAACAGCACTTTAAAATGGTCAACAACGTCCTCCTGAAACCCCCTGACCCTTAGTTCCTGTACAAATGCATCTTTTGCATCAACCCTTAACCCCGCTATTTCGGCATACTTGAGTTGCAGATGAAAAGCCATATAAAGCAACATCCTGTCCGAAGCCAATCCCACGCTTTCGCTTATTTCAGCGATCTCCTTAAACGGGATAAAAACCGTTCCTCCTTTAATCTGTATTTCTTTCTGAAGGTGAAAAAACATTCTGTCGCGGTCCATTACACGTTCGTAGAAGAATTTGATGGCGGCAATGGTCTGCTTTAACTGCGTATTTTCAAGCTCTTTGGATTTCGATTTGATATAAGCATAAATCTCATGATAGGTTAAATTCCCGATGTCCTGGTTGAGGTGATCCGATAAAAACCGGGTAAAAAAATGAACATATATCTGGCAGGTACTTGGCCTTAACCGCTTTAATAGCAATGTATCCGAATAAGTGTGCAGCAACGATTTTTCGGCTGGACCAAGCCGTTCAATTTCTTGTTTATTTCTAACCGGAATCTCAGTATACGCCTTTTGAGGCGATTCAATCCTGATTTCCCTGAGCTGATATCCGCTACCGTTAATTAATTGCTTTAAGCCGGTATAAATGTCGTTCTTTCCGGGAAAAACCCAACATTTTTGCTCCTTGATCCAAAACCCCTTGCGGGTAGCCTTTATAATTCCAAATAAATGTGGGGCGGAAGGTTGGTCAATGTAAATTTTCCTCTTTATTTTATCCACTTTCATTACCACAGTGAGGTTGTCCACAGGAACTTGTGTTTTGTTGATGGGTTTTTCAACGTCTTCTCCATCAAAAACAATCTCAAGACCTTCAACAGAAGCATAATACTGCGACAGATAATCCTGATAATCACTGCGGAAAGGGATGTACCAGCACTTCCTGGAACTACTGAAAGCCCGCTGTGGAAGTGCCCGTGTTAACCTGTCCAAATCACTGTTCACCACATATTGATAAGAAAGCGCCACCTTTTTCTCACCCTTATGATCAATCGGAATGATGGTTAAAACAGACATAATATCGAGTGGGTTTTTTTTGATTAGATTCCCGACATAATTTGTCCTGCAATATAAGCAAATCAAATAAAAAACGCAAGCTTTTTTCTAACCATTTGCTAAATCCAAAGAGGTCATTAGCACTATAATTTCTAATCCATAAGAAAAACCATTACGAAAAACTATGTAATCACCTTTCCCTCTCATCCATATACAGCTTCGCCCACTCAGTCACATATGTGTAAAGCAATTACTGACTGCTAATTAACAACTATATCATCAACATCAGTAGAACAAACCAATTTACATGTATATCCGTTTCGCTCTTCAACAGTTTATTTTCTCTTAACGACCGCATGGTATGGTTTTAGGAGATTTCTCGCTGGCATTAACAGAATATTTAGTAATGTAGTTTTAGCGGCTGTTCGTGTAATCGGAGGCTAAGATATAATAATTATTTTCGCATGCCTTGTAAAAACCAAATAATTTAAAAATTAATGAGAGATTCACCCCCTTCGCCCCTTCCTCCTACCCTGGCTCCAATATAAAATGCCTGTTAGGTTGCGGATATTCTATGTCAATCTGTAGGTATTGGGTGGCTATCCGATACCCTGCATGGTAGCAGCTTAGGCTGGCAGCTCCCCCTGACACGGCGTTGAGCTTGAATTTACCATCGGCGCCCGTAGTGGTTACAAGATTTTGTTCCACCAGCCTGATGGTAGCATCAGACAATGGCTGACCGGTTTGCGCATCGGTTACGTCACCTTCCAGCACCGTTTCTGCCAGCGCCACAGGGGGTTTATGCCCGCGAGGCGTTCGGCGCAGACGCATGTACGAGGCATACCACACCGGATGGCTTCCCCGGCAGAAGCGCGCAAAATGATCGAGTTCGTCGCGCAACAATCGGTTGCAGGAGGCAATCATCTGCCGGATGGCAGCCAGATTGGCCCTTCGGGTGTCGAGCCGCGACTGGGTGTCGAAAGTGAGCTCCGAAAAATGACATAACCGAGTACGCAGGTCTGCCATCGCATTGGCATCCAGACCCAACTCTTCGACCTGTGTGGCGTTTTGGTCGAATTGCTCCAACATATCCATACCAATGGCCAGCATCATGGCCGACGAAACGGCGGGAATTTTACGGTGGTAGTGGATAAATAAATGTCTGATTTCTTCATTCTGCATCCTGCCGGCCATCAATATGCCCAGATGGGCAAGTTCGGCCAGCCGAAGTTTGAGATCGGCACGCTGGTCGCGGCGGTTCACAAGCAGGCTCCCACCCGGACGCACCAACAAATTGATGTTCGCGGCCAGAAGTCCGGTTTGTTCCATAAACTGTGCTTTGGCCTGTGGTGCCCCGGGTTTGTTATCAAAAATAGCTTCCGACGACTGCAATACCCGACTAATGGCCAAAAACTTCTGCAAAAATCTAATCTCTTTTTTCATGCTTACAGTGGCTAATTTACATTTAGTACTGTCCTTTTCTGACAAAACAAAAGGGCCTCTGTTATATAAGGGTAAAGTGTGACACTTTTTTGAAATTATTACAAATTCAAGTGTATTACTACCAACTTGCTTTAGGCGAACGACATGGTTGAATGGCTCATGATTTAAACACTCACGATGGCTCAAAAAAAGTTGCCTTTGCCGATAATCAGCTCCGTTCTGTTTTAATCAAATCAGCACCAATGTCTATATCCATGCAGCAGGTTGCGATAACCTTCCATACTTTCATGCCAATCAGTGGGTGTTGCCGCAAAACCCAAGTGTGTCACAATAAAACCGATGCCTGCCACAGCATATCTTTTACTTATCTCATCAAAACCGGTGCTTGAAAGAGTATTATTGATGCTTGTCAGATTAAAACCGTACAGTGTTGCCATAAAACTGTGCCGTGATGCTGTAAAACTACTCAATGTTGCTTTAAAACTGCTCAGTGTTGCCGTAAAACCATCCAGTGTTTATCTCATAACATACAGGTTGCGGGAAATTTCGGTGTGAGGTACCCGATAATGGTTTTACACGCGCTTTTGTTCAATCAATTTCTCCCAGGCTGCGTAGCTTGATAACAGGAGACCTGGTGGTATCCGACATACATGCTACCCGTATCCGCTCACCCGGTAACACATCGAAAAAATTGTCGCTCCATGGCCCTTTCATATTTGATTGTATCCATACATTTTTAGCCAGATGACGAGTGCTAAGGGTCACAACATAGCCGTTAGGCCCCTTTTCAACTTCAAACGCCAAACCAGGATTGGCATCGAGCAGCAGGTTCTTTGGTTTATCAAAATAATGTAGTCCGTCCACCAGCAGTTCCTGCCCATCCCATACGCTGGCTTTTAACACAACCCGGTTTTTGCGCAGCCCGGTGCCTGTCAAATCTTTTAAGCTCAGTTGGAGGGCTTTTACACTGCTGCCTGCCGGCATCGAAAAGGAGGTTTGTCCGGCCTCCAGGGTATCGCCCTTAAAAGCAATTAGCTGCCAGCGTAACTCAGTGGCTCTGTCAATAGAACAATCGGAAACCACCCAAAATTCCAGGCTGTCGTTTGTTTCGACAAACGAAACCAGAAACTGGTCGTAGTTCTTTTTAACAGCATACTGCATGGCTTTCCAGTGGTGATCATAATCAATTCCCGACCAGGAAGTTACCGGCCAACAATCGTTTAATTGCCAATACAGGGTTCCCATGTTGTAGGGTCTGCCCCGGCGGTGAGCCTCGATGGCCATTTTAATACCCCTTGCTTGCAACAGCTGACTTACATAGATATAATCTTCAAAATTTTCAGGTACGCGGTAGTCTTGTTTCATGTATGAATGAATCAACTCCTTGCCGCGGGCATGTTTCTGGTGAACAGCCATCACTTCCGAATCCGGATTTCTATCTTCGGACCAAGTAAACGAATCAATGGTTTTTGGATCGGGCATACCCTGAAACCCATATTCACTCACAAAACGACCTACTTTGGCATTAAAGGATTCAAAGGGTTCCTCGCCCCACCAAACGCCCCAATAGTGCACATCGTCATGCCGGTAGGCTTCCTCCCGACCCCACCCTGTGGCGGGAGAACTGGGTACATATACCATTCCGGGATTGTATTCATCTACTATTTGTGGCAGCATTCCCTCAAATAAATGTAAGTAATCGTTCCAGAGTTTTGTGGAATCTGATTTGGAATAGCCCAATGATTTCTGCCAGCCCCAGTTATGCCAGGCTTCATCCACTTCGTTGTTGCCACACCAGAGTGCCAGGCTGGGGTGATTTCGCAACCTGATCACCTGCTGTCGGGCTTCCTGCCTCACATTGTCGACAAAGGCCGGATCTCCCGGATATACTGTTCCGGCAAACATAAAGTCCTGCCATACCAGGATTCCCAGCGAATCGCACAAGTCGTAAAAATCATCTGAACCATATATTCCCCCACCCCAAACCCGCAGCATGTTGATATTAGATTGTTTGGCCATATTCAGCAAATCGCGTGTCCGGCTATGTGTTACCCTGGTCAGGAAGTTATCTTCAGGAATGATATTTGCTCCTTTAATATAGAGGGGTTTTCCATTGATGTTAAATTGAAATCCGGCTCCTGGTTTATCAGGAGTTTGGATAAGTTCCACCCTTCGAAGCCCCGCTTTAATGTGAACGGCCTCTTTGTTGTTATCATTCAACACAACAGTAAAGTTAGTGAGTTGCGACTCGCCCATCCCATTGGGATACCATAGTGCAGGAAAATTAAGTTCAATGGGTAACCGACCAGTGTTTTTACCTTGTTGCAGATCAAGTACGGTATCTGCCATCAACTCACCGTTTACCAATACACTTAATTTTACCTGTTGATCATGTGTTGTTTCTATTTCGGTATTAACCATGATTTTTGCAACCGAATCAGAGACAAACTGTTGATGGACAAAGGTATTCAGCAACCGGGCATCCCCATTTCGGACTTCGAGGTAGGCCGATTTCCATATTCCCATGGTAATCAACGTGGGACCCCAATCCCAGCCAAACTGATAAGGTGCTTTGCGGGTAAAGGCCCTGATTTCGGGTAGCGGAATTCCATATTTTGTGGCTTTTACCTTATTCATGGCATTGGGTGAATAGAAACATATTCTGAGGTGATTGCTTTTCTTGCGAAGAACCGCTTTTACAGGTACCACCCATTTGCGGAACATATTATCGGCCGTCAGTATCAGGCTGTCGTTGAGCCAAACTTGTGCATAGGTATCCAAACCTTCGAACACCATGTTCACCTCCTTCTGCGAAAGCAAACCAGAATTCACATCAAAAGTGGTGCTGAAACACCAATTAGTATTTCCCACCCATTGTACTTTTTTTTCATTGTCGCGAAAAAAAGGGTCGCCGATAATACCTTTCGACATCAATGCCAAATGCACATCGCCCGGATCGACTGAATCAACTGCAATTGAATCAGCAAAAGTTTGCAACTTCCAGTTCAGTTTCTTCAAATCCACCCGATCGGGTTCGATTTGGTTACAAGAGACGATAAACAGGATGATAAGCAAGAAAAACGTTCTGAATGACGACATGGCAATAGTTTAAAAATAGGGTAGTCAAAAATAAGTAAAAGCACCAATGAGAGTTGCAAAAACCCAAACTTTTGTACTTTTGCGGCTTCAAATCTAATATAAATGAATATGGACCTTTCGGGAGAGTTAAATTGCGTAATTACCCAGTCGATTCAGGTGTCACCAATCATGAAAATTATTAAAGTAAAACCTAATGGCTGGCAATTTCCTGCTTTTACAGCGGGGCAGTTTGTTGCACTCGGATTGCCACCTGAAGCCTCCCGCTGTAAAGAATCGACTGAAGAGTTTGCCGTACCTGATCCCGATAAGTTGATCAAGCGGGCTTATTCCATCGCCTCATCGTCCACCGAAAACGTATTGGAATTTTATATCACCCTGGTGCATTCGGGTCAGTTAACTCCCCGGCTTTTCGATTTACAGATTGGCGACAAAGTGTGGATGGGCAAAAAGGCTATAGGGATGTTCACGCTGGATCAGATTTCGCCCGACCGGAATGTGATATTGATTGCCACAGGAACCGGCGTAGCACCTTACATGAGCATGTTGCGCTCCAACGCATTGAGCCGCAAGGGGAAAATCAAAGTTATTCATGGAGCAGCCAATAGCTGGGATTTGGGATACTCATCTGAACTTAAATTGCTTTCGAGCATGTTCGGAAACTTCAGTTATCATCCCACCATTACCGAACCGGCCAAAGAACCTTCAGGATGGGACGGTGATACCCGTTTTATCGGAGACATATGGTCGTCAGGGCTGGCTGAACAAAAATGGGGATTTAAACCCATGCCCGACAATACAGAAATCTTTTTGTGCGGAAACCCAAAAATGGTGGATGGCATGAAAGAATTGCTCGCCATAGACGGATTTGTCGATCATAAAAAAACCAGTCCGGGACAGATTCATGCTGAGGAATTTTAGGAAAAGCCAGGAGATGGAAGACGGACCCCCCCGATGGATATCGGGGCCATCGGGGGAAGTCAGAAGACTGAAGTCCGAAGCCGGAAAACCAATTTCATTTAAAATGTATATTATTACATGAAAGAATTGACCGCGACAGTTTCCCCCTTCGGGGGATTAAGGGGGTGAGAAGCCAAAAGCCAAAAGCCAAAAGCCAAAAGCCGGAAGCTGGAAGCTGGAAGTCAGACGGAAACCCAATATCATTTAAAAAGAATATTATTAAATCAAAGAATTAGCCGCGACAGTTTCCCCCTTTGGGGGATTAAGGGGGTGAGAAGCCGGATCGGGGGAGTCGCCTGCTTGCCGATGGCAGGGGAGTTAAAAGCACTCTTAAAACCAATAGCATATGAAAAGAACATTATTACATGAAAGAATTAGCCGCGACAGTTTCCCCCTTCGGGGGATTAAGGGGGTGAAAAGTCAGAAGCATGAAGTGGGACATTGTTCCTGCTCCCTGCTCCCTGCTCCCTGCTTCAAACCTCACACTCCATTCATCCAAAAAATCAATCCATGCCAAATTCACCCGACGATATCATTTGTAACTGCATGCAGATTTCGCGTGGCGAAATCATTGAATCCATATTGAAAATGGGAGCCACCACCGTTGAACAAGTAGGCGACCTATTAGAGGCAGGAACGGTTTGCGGGTCGTGTCAGGATGAAATTGAAGAAATCATTTCAGAAGCAGTAAAATAACCTTGTCGGCTTAGCCGTTCCGGCCAATGCGCATCAACGACTCCTTTTTGAGTATTTCAAAATAGTCGGATCTGGAATCTACGATGCCTTCTTCTTTCCATTCCTTTAATACCCTGATCACACTTTCCTTGGTCATACCAGTAAGTTCAGCCATGTCCTGACGCGAAAGATGTGATTTAAATTTCTCAGCTTTAAAAACATCATCAGCCAGATAGATCAATGCTTCAGCCAATTTCCCCTGCATGTGTTTGTGGGCCAGGTTACCTATATTTTGATAGTGACGGATAATTTTCTTGTTCAAAAAAGAAATCATGTCAAGGGCAAACTCGCTGTTTACTTCCAGTACCTTTTTAAAGGGTTCTACCGGAATAAAACAGGCCGTTGATTCGGCCAGAGCAGTTACAGTATAATGATGGCGGTTATCGCGTAAAAAACCAGGTCCGATTATCAGGGTCATTGGCCTTACCACGCTCATGATAAAATTGTTTCCCCCCTGATTTTCTATATGAATTTTAACCAAACCACTTGTCAAACATGCGATGTGAGTTAATGGGCCACCTTGTTTAAGCAATGTTTCGCCAGCGCCAAACTTTACCTCAAACCTGGATTCATTTAACTTCTCCAATTGCGCATCGGTTAACGACCGAAATAAATCCAGCCTCTTATTGCATTCAGCACAATTATTTGATATGCATGTTTCTGTCATATATCAATTATTATACTTACATTTGTCCATCATGTGCCACAAATTTCATATATCATTGCAAATATCAACATAAATAATGACATATATCAATCAGAAATGGTTTTATTATTAATAAACATGAATACATGTCAATGGCTGCATCTGAAATGAAAGGAACAGTTTCCTTAATCTTGTGGTGCGAAATCATTCTAACTAAAATTATCATAATCATGAAAAAAATCAACAATTTTTTCTTCATCGGCGCAGTAGCCTTGATGCTGGTTGTCAGCGCTTCTTGTACAAAAGAGGGTCCTCAGGGGATTGCCGGTAAAGATGGCACAAACGGTACCAATGGTACCAATGGTACCGATGGAACAGCAACCTGCGTCGAGTGCCACAGCAGCAATCAGGTTATTTACGCCAGAGAAAACCAATGGGCAGCATCCATGCATGCCACCGGAGCCGCTTTTGAAAGAAACGAAGGTGAATGTGCAATATGTCACACAAGCCAGGGTTTCCGTGGCAATTTGGATGGCAGTTACGACTGGACAGCAGCAGGAGCTATGATTAACAATCCTAACCCACAGAACTGCTACACCTGTCACCAGATTCACGAAACGTACACGGCGGCTGACTTAACACTAACAGTTGCTTCAGATGCAGCTATTGCTCTCAGAAACACCACCAATACCCACAATTTTGGTAAAGGCAATGTTTGTGCCAGTTGTCACCAGGGTCGTACAGTTGATCCTTTCCCTGTAGCTGGCGGAGATTCCATCGTAGTTGGCTCCTCACGTTATGGTGTTCACCATGGTCCTCAATCCAACACCCTTGCTGGTGTAGGTATGGGATTATTTGAAGTGGGTAGTGGTCTGGTTAACTCAGCTCATGCAACACTAATTGCTGATGCTTGTGTAAACTGTCACATGGCCGAAGCTTTCGGAACACAATCAGGTGGTCACTCCATGTGGATGGGCTACGAATATCACGGAGCCACAGTTCTGAATACTGTTGGTTGCGAAGTTAGTGGTTGCCATGAAGGTGAAGATGTACAGGCAATGACAGAAGAATTTCAGGCTGGAATTGCTACCTTATTAGCTGAGTTAAAAGTTAAACTGGATGCTGCCGGTATTACTGCCGAAGGAAGCGACAATTCAGTTAACGGAAAATATTCAGGACTTGTTGCCGGCGCTTGTTTAGATTACAAAGCCCTTACAGAAGACAAGAGTCTGGGTGTTCACAATCCCAAGTATGTTAAAAAATTGCTTACAAACCTGAATGAAGCTTTATAGTGTATTAAAGAAATATGAATGATCTAAAAAAGGCTTCAGTTTTGAGGCCTTTTTAGTAATTAAAAACCCTAGAAATTAAAAGACATGAAACGTTACTACAATTTCTCGTTATTCGTTCTGTTGGTGGCTACTCTTTTCTTTGCCTCTTGCCAGTATGATTTTGAAGTGAAACCCGCTCCGGAGCCACCACCAGTTCCAGGTGACACCCTTAGTTTTTCAGCTGAAATAATACCTATTTTCACAGCAAAATGTGTCGCATGCCATGGGGGTAGCCAAGCTCCGGATTTAAGAGCTGACAACGCATACAACAGCATCCAAACCTTAGTTAACCTGGCAATTCCCGCTGACAGTGAGATATACACCTGGCCAAATCCAACAAATACAGCAAAACATGCCTGGAAAAAATATTCAGATACTGAGGCCGCAAAAGTGCTATTTTGGATTGAACAAGGAGCGTTAAACAATTAAAAAACTGAACGATGAACACACTCATTAAATACACGACAATAGGCCTGCTGATGTTCCTGCTTTTGGGAGGATCACTGGTGGCACAAGAAGAAAATGCCGTAGACAAAAGACCTGTCAGAGAACCTTTCTCAAGTGGCATTCTAATCGACAACCAAACTTCTCTAATCCCCGCAGCCAAAACACTGGAAATGCTTATTCAACACCGGTTTGGGAACGTTAATGCCAATGGTGTTAAGGATTTGTATGGAATTTATGCTCCGGGAGCCAATATTCGCATTGGATTTAACTATACACTGATCAATAACCTGATGATTGGATACGGTATTACCAAGAATAACATGTACAGCGATTTTCAGGCTAAATACAATGTTATCGAACAAACCCGCTCAAATAGCATCCCTGTTACTGTAACATTGTACGGAAATATGGCTATCGACGGCAGAAATAAAGATGTATTTGGACTTGATTATAAAGGAAGCAACCGTTTATCCTATTTTGCTCAATTGATAGTTGGAAAAAAATTCAACGATTGGTTATCATTGCAGGTAAATACCAGCTTTAGCCACTATAACTTGGTGGACACATCTTACGATCATGATGCTGTTGGTGTTGGAATTTCAGGTAGAATTAAATTCTCAACACAATCTTCCATCATTTTCCAATATGACGTACCATTGCGTATTAAAAGCATATCAGAAAACAGGGGATTTAAACATCCTTCCTTACCAAACTTTGCCATTGGATATCAAGCTTCTACCGGAACCCATGATTTTCAGGTCTATATTTCAACCGCTAGTGGCATCGTACCTCAGGACATGTACATGCGCAACTCGAACGATTTCCTGAATGGTGATTTCATGATTGGATTCACCATCACACGACTCTGGGGTTTCTAAGATTTCCCATTTTATTTGACATTGCCAAAAAACTAATTTTCATCACATAATACCCTGACTAAGACCCCGGTCTTAGTCAGGGTTCATAAACCAACCAACAGCTATGACAGGTTTTATAGCAAAATCAACCATTATTGGTGTTATGTCGTTGTGGATGATTGTTTCCGCAACAGCATCCAACCCGGAAGAAGATGAGATTGTTTTTGAAAATGCCGGCTTTAATCACAAATGTTTTAATTGCCACGGACAGAAAACATATCATTATTTCAACCAATCCACCGAAAAGGAAGTAAAAGACAGAATGAATCCCTATTTTGTGATCGATTCAGTTGCCTTCTACCAAAGCAATCACAGGAATTTCATGTGTACCGATTGCCATTCATCAGATTACGAAAATTTTCCACACAACGGTGAACTCCGTATGGAACCCCAGTTTACCTGCATGGATTGTCATGGTGGCGATCCAACCTTTGCCCAATACCAGTTCGAGCGCATTGAAGAAGAGTTTCAGCAGAGCGTTCACTCAACAAAACACAGCAACGATTTCACCTGCTGGATGTGTCATAACCCACACACCTACAAAATAAATGCAAGAAACAACCTCAATATCAACGAAGTAATTATTTACGATAACAACATCTGCCTCAGTTGTCACGCTGATATCAATAAATATCAACTCCTCTCCGACCAAACCAACCCCAATGTGCTTGTAACACACGATTGGTTACCAAACCAGGCCCTGCATTTCAGCAAAGTCCGTTGTATTGAATGCCATACCGAAATCGACAAAGAGATGTTGATTGCGCACAAAGTTCAGGTGAAGGAAAAAGCGGTAAAACGGTGTGTGGAATGTCACTCACAGAATTCACTGTTGATGGCCACCTTATATAAATTTCAAACCGTTGAGAAACGCAATAAGCTGGGATTCTTCAATGCAGCTATATTGTCCGATCATTACATTATTGGTGCAAACAGAAATTATTACCTCAACGTAGCAAGTCTGATTATTTTCGGGCTTACCCTTTTAGGAATTACAATTCATGCAATAATCAGAATAATGTCTAAATAAGATGGAACAAAGATTATACTTATATCCGGTTTGGCTTAGAATTTGGCATTGGATAAATGCAGTGCTATTTCTACTTTTACTCTTCACAGGCTTAAGTCTCCAGTACTCATCCGTTGAATTTTCATTCATTGATTTTGATTTGGCTGTTACAATGCACAATGTATCAGGAATCATTATCACCATTGCCTATTTTATGTTTTTGTTCGGAAACATGTTTACTTCCAATGGTCGGTTCTACAAAGCAAAACGTAAAGGATATATTTCGGATTTGATAGTGCAAATTAAGTATTACACTTATGGAATCTTTATCCATCAGAAAACCCCATTCCCTGTCACGGAGAACAGAAAATTCAACCCACTTCAAAAGCTGAGTTACGTGGCCTCCATGTATTTTCTCTTACCCATCCTTATCCTGAGTGGATTTGCCCTGATATTTCCCGAGATAATCATAAAAAACGTTTTTGGCGTTAGTGGAATTCACCTGACCGGATTGGTACATATCATTTCCGGATTTTCGCTTTCTATCTTCCTGTTTATTCATGTTTATTTTTGTACCATCGGAAAAACCCCGTTGGCCAATTTTAAAAGTATGATAAACGGTTGGCACTAATTTTAACATCCAACCTAAACAACTATAAATTCGCCTAAATACAATCCAGAAGTAATTAATCGACATTGTAAACTAACGTTTTTCTTTATATGTTTAAAAAATGCGAATAATAAGCTATATACATAGATACATCAGTTTGATATTGCTGATTTTAATATTAGCTACTACGAACAACGCTTTTTCGCAGGCCAATGAAGACTGCCTGATGTGCCATGAGGACCATGATTTAACCATGGAAAGAAGTGGTAAAACGGTTTCACTTTTTATGACGGATAATGTCCTGAAAGGATCGGTTCATAATAATGTTCAATGCGCCGCATGTCATAAGGAAGCAAATCCGGGAGATTTTCCCCATTCTGACGGAACACAAAAAATGCCTGTGGTAAATTGTGGAAGCTGTCACAAGGCTGCAGAAATGGAGTTCGCCAAAGGAATTCATGGTGAGGCATTCAAAGCCAAAGCTCCATACGCCCCCGACTGCAAGGAATGTCATGGAACACACACCATTCTTGCATCAAACAATCCTGATTCGCGCACCTATAAAATGAATATTCCGTTTTTGTGTGGAAAATGTCATAAAGAGGGAGCCCCGGTTGGAAGGCTCTACAATATTACCGAGCACAACATCGTCGAAAACTATAGCCAGGGGATTCACGGAAAAGGATTGTTCGAAAAAGGATTACTTGTTACAGCCACCTGTAACGACTGTCACGGCAACCACCTTGTTTTACCACCTTCCGACAAAGGTTCATCAGTTGCACCCAAACAGGTAGCTCAAACCTGTATGAAGTGCCATGCCAGCATCGAAAAAACGCATAAAAAAGTAATTAAAAATGAACTTTGGGAGAAAAGTCCGGGCTTTGTTCCGGCTTGTACCGATTGTCACCCACCTCATATTGTAAAAACGAAACGATATGAAGAAAAATTTTCTGATAACTCCTGTTTAACCTGCCACAGTCAGGGTGATACCACCAAATCAAAGCTCTTTAAAGGCGACACCATTGTGCAGATCAACACATCGCATCTGGTTAATTCGGTTCACACCAATATACCCTGTATCAAGTGCCACACCGATGTAAGTTCCAAGTTTGAACGTCCTTGTCAGGAACTAAAACGGGTTGATTGTTCCAATTGCCACAATGCAGTATCCAATGTATATTTTGACAGCGGCCATGGAAAGGCCTTTTTGGATCACAGGACTGATGCACCTTATTGTACCGATTGTCATGGTACTCACCAAACCAAATCCAAATTCGACGATACCTCGCCAACCTATCGCGGATCGGTTCCAAAACTTTGCGGAAGCTGTCATACCAAAGGCGGCAAAGCCAATCTGATGGGCAACTTAAAAGAGGTAAATGCCTTCAGTGATTATACCACCAGCATCCACGGTAAGGGATTAAACGAAAAAGGATTGCTTGTTAGTGCCATTTGCACCGATTGCCATACAACACATCATGAGTTGAGGGAATCGGATAGTGCTTCTTCGGTAAACCCGCGCAACGTACCCGCCACCTGTGCAAAATGCCACAAAAGTATCTACGAAGACTACATCAATAGCGACCATAGCATCAGGGACAATACCAGTCTGTTGAATTACCCTACCTGTACTTCTTGTCACTCAGCCCACGTGATTTCCGAAATCGACCAGGATAAGTTTATGAACGAGATAACCATCCAATGTGGTTCATGTCATCAGAAATTATCTGAAACCTATAAAGAAACCTACCATGGCAAAGCCTATCTGCTTGGTGATTTAAAAGCTGCCAGATGTTCGGATTGTCATGGTGCGCACAAGATATTAAAGGTGGAAAACCCTGAATCAAAAGTAGGATACAAAAACATTGTAACCACCTGTAAACAATGTCATGCCAATGCCAACCTTGAATTTACCGGTTATTTAACCCATGCTACCCACAACGACAACAAAGTATTGTTTTATGCTTTCTGGGGCATGACCATTTTATTGGTTTCGGTGTTTGCTTTCTTTGGACTTCACACCCTGATCTGGTTACCACAATCGCTAAACCAACGGAAAAAGAACCAACACAAGAAGACTGAAGGTCCTGTAAAATACTACCGCCGTTTCAACAAACGACAGCGTTTTACCCACCTGATGGTAATCCTGAGCTTCCTGTTGCTGGCATTAACCGGAATGACCCTGAAATTTGCACATATGGAATGGGCTACCTTTGTGGCCAATCTGCTGGGAGGCGTAAAAGCAGCAGGTAACATTCACCGGTTTGCTGCCGTTATCACTTTTGGATACTTCACGTTCCACTTGCTAACCTTATTCCAGTTGAAAGCAAAAGCCGGCGTTAGTGCCAGGGAATTTATGTTTGGCAAGAATTCTCTGATGTTTAGCGGTCAGGATATCAAAGATCTGGGCGCTTCCATCAAATGGTTTTTCGGTTTGGGGCCACGTCCTGAATATGGAAGATGGACTTATTGGGAAAAATTCGACTATATGGCTGTATTCTGGGGCGTTGCCGTAATTGGCTTTTCAGGACTTATCCTTTGGTTCCCCGAATTCTTTACTTTGTTCTTCCCCGGATGGGTAATCAATGTAGCTCAAATTATCCACAGTGATGAGGCTTTGCTGGCCACCGGATTTATTTTTACAATCCATTTCTTCAACACGCACTTACGTCCCGAATCGTTCCCGATGGATACGGTTATCTTTACCGGTCATGTTCCGTTGGAAGAATATAAAAAAGACCGTCCACGTGAATATCAGGAACTGGTTGCATCCGGCAAACTGGATTCGGTAACCGTTACGAAAGAGTTCTCCAAACCCTGGTTAAAGACCATCAGATTTTTTGGATTTTTATTCTTATCGCTTGGTATAATCATGGTTATTTTAATTGTTTATTCATTGCTAATGGGTGTATATTAGGCTATTATACGAGGCGTATAGTCTGCATGAACGATCTCTACCGCCTTTGGAACGAAAATTGCACTTATGCAATTAAGCAGCTATGGAGGAAGTATAAACTTTTGAATCGTTATTTTATTACTTTTGATATTATAAAGTGAAATATAGAAGGGAAAAATCAGATTTCTGAATTTTAAAAAATGATTGCAACGAGAATTAAAAATAACAACAACAAAATTTATTAATTATTAATTAAATTTTTACCGCTATGCTAATTAGAAGTTTATTGATCGGATGCTTCCTTTTCTTCCTGGGAAGCACAGCCCTGATGGCTCAGGATTTTGAGTACGTAGGAGCAAAAAAATGTAAAATGTGTCACAACAAACCTGCAACAGGAGCGCAGTATGCACAATGGGCCGATTCAAAACATGCCCACGCTATGGAAAGTCTTAAAGGTGACGATGCTACAAACCCTAAATGTTTAAAATGTCACTCAACCGCTGCTAGCGTTGATAAGAGCTTAATTGCCACACTTACCGTTGAAGAAGGTGTTTCTTGCGAATCGTGCCATGGACCAGGAAGTAAATATTTCCCAAATGCCATCATGAAAGATAGAGAAAAAGCATTGGCTAATGGTATGATGATCCCTGATGAAAAAGTTTGTTTAGCTTGTCATAATTCAGAAAGTCCTAATTTTAAAGGGTTTAATTACGAGGAGTACAAAACCAAAATTGCTCACCCAATCCCGGCAAAATAGCTTTAAAATGAAACGATGAAAGACCAGTTGGTAAGTAGCCTACTTCGCCAATTGGTCTTTTTAATATTAATGAAACCTTACGAACCTCATTTAATACACTATTATAACTTATAAATCAAAATTTCAATGAAACTACCACGTTCGTTTTACAGTTGGACAACCGTTGCAGGAGCTGCTCTTGCATTCATCAGCTTTCTGACAATTGTATTTTTAATGTCTGTTTCCCTGATCTTCGATCATGGAGATAGTTATTCAGGCTTGATAACCTATATCATTCTTCCTGTTTTTCTGGTCATCGGTTTATTAATGATTCCGCTCGGTGCTATCCTGAAATTAAGGAAAAACAGGGGCAAAAAAGAAGAAACAGAACCCAGATTCCCCATCGTAAACCTGAATGATCCGGGACAACGAACCGCCTTGTTTATTTTTATTTTAGGAAGTACTGTCTTCCTGTTGTTAAGCTCTGTGGGTAGTTATGAAGCCTTTCATTATACTGAATCCAATGAGTTTTGCGGTACCTTATGCCATTCAGTAATGGAACCTGAGTATGTTACCTACCATGGTTCGGCACATGCACGTGTTCACTGCGTGGAATGTCATGTTGGTAGCGGTGCCGACTGGTATGTCCGATCCAAATTATCAGGTTTATACCAGGTTTATTCTGTGCTTACAAACTCATTCCCCACCCCCATCGAAACACCTGTTCACAACCTGCGGCCTGCCCGCGAAACCTGTGAAAAATGCCATTGGCCCGAGAAATTCTACGACCGTAAATACATCACCAACCGACATTATCTGGCTAACGAAGAAAACAGCGAATGGGATATCACTTTACTCATGAAAACCGGCCCCAGAATTAATTCACAAGGTCTGCATGAAGGCATCCACTGGCACATCAACCCCGATGTCAAAATGGAATACCTGCCTTTAACCCGAAAACGCGACTCCATTGGTTTGGTGATTTATACCAATTTAAAAACGGGTAAGGTGACCACTTATCGTGATGAAACCATTGAGCAAACCATTCCTGACGATTACGCGTCACAGCTTCGTACCATGGATTGTCTGGATTGTCATAACCGACCATCGCACAACTACAAAAGCCCTTCCGCATTCTTCGATCAAGCCATGAGTGCAGGAAAAATATCCACCTCACTTCCCGAAATTAAACTGGCTGCAATGGGCCTCCTTCAACAAGACTTCCCCACAAAAGACAGTGCTATGACAGCCATCGATCAGGAAATCAGATCCTATTATTCCAAAAACTACCCGGAATTGTTGGCATCGGATGATGAAAAAATTAATCAGGCTATTGCTGCCATACAGGAAGGGTATTCAAACAATATTTTCCCGTTTATGAAGGCAAAATGGACGCATTACCCGAATTATATCGGCCATATTGAATCAAATGGTTGCTTCCGTTGCCACAACAACTCATTTACCAGTGACGAAGGCAGGATAATAAGCAACGATTGCGACCTATGCCACGACATCAAGGCGCAGGGACCACCTGATAATTTAATGTATGCCACCGGTGATAGCAGTTTAGTATTTAATCATCCCGAGGATATAGGCGACGAGTGGATGGTAACAAAATGTTTTGAATGCCACGAAGCACTCTATTAATTGGTGTTTTTCATCAACATGATATAAAAGGGTGGCCCGAAAGGTCATCCTTTTTTGCTTATCTGCGATAGCAGTGAAGGATTTTCTACCTTGATAAAATTATCGTCCATGCAAATGATGTTCTCCTGACAGAACTCCTTTATAATCTTGGCGGCACTTTCCTTTGACATACTGGTCATTTCAGCAATTTCATGCGCCGACAGATCCATTTCAAAATTGTTCGACTTATAGATGTCGTTGGATAAATAGAGCAAGATATCAGCGATACGCCCACGGCTGTTCTTTTGTGAAAGTCGCAAAAGCTTGTCCATGTAAAAAATCTGACGGGTTTGTGTATGTTTCAGGTATTCTTCCCAAAATTGTTGGTTAGAGCGTAATATTTCAATAAAAACCAGGCTGTCAATCAAACAGATTCTCGATTCTCTAAGTGCTGTCATGGTGTAATGGTGACGGTTATTGACAAACAAACCTGTACCCGAAATAAAATCACCCGGCACAATGAGTCTGAATATAACATGTTTACCCTCGCCTTCGAGGTACATTTTTGCCAGTCCCTGTGCAAACGAAATCACATGTGTGCAGGCCGTACCTTGTTTAATAATTGTTTCGCCCGGATGGTAAGTCACTTCTACCCTGCTTCGATCAATTTTATTCAATTCATCTGCTGAAAGCAACTTAAAAATAGATGATTGAAACATACAACCAACGCATTGGTACTGGATCGAATTACTGGACATAGTTACTTTTCATCGATTAACAATTACTTTTTCAAATACAAAAATTGCGAAATTTTTAATGTGTTGACATATTTTCTAATTCGAATGATCATTTTTAACCAAAAGGCCAATAAAAACATCTTTTGAGAAATTTCATTTCGCAAAAGTACAATGTAAAAAACTTCATGGCATTTTCTACCTTTGCAAAGATGAATATTTATCCTGAACATTTTGAACAGAAAATCGGTTTCGACCGAATTCGCGACCATATTTCCAAATTGTGCATCAGCACGATGGGTGCCAATATGGTTGAGAAAATAAAATTTTCGTTCCAACCAGAGGTCATTAACCGCATGCTGGATCAGGTGATGGAGTTCATCAAACTTTCCACTACCGGAAAACCATTTCCTGCACAGGATTATTTCGATGTTCGTCAGGAGTTGGCCCAGGTTGTTACACCGGGAACGTATCTGGATCAGGAGACTTTATTCAATTTGAAGGCGGTGCTTATCACCCTGGAGGAGATCAAAATCTACTTTACTAATACGCCGGAAGCAGAATACCCTGAACTTAAATCACTTGCAAAAGAGGTATTTGTGCCGTCCTTTTTAGGATCGCGTGCCGATGAAATTATCGACAACAAAGCCAATATAAAGGATCAGGCTTCGGCCGAGCTGGCTGCCATCAGGAAAGAAATCGCCCGAAATCAACGTCAGGTTCTGAAAGAAACCAAAAAGGCCTTCGACCTGGCAAAAAGGGCAGGCTGGGTGCCTGAAAACAGCGACATCACCATCCGCAACGGGAGATCCGTGATTCCGCTTCATGCCGCCGACAAAAGAGCCCTGGGTGGTGTAATACATGATGAATCGGCTTCAGGACAAACCGTTTTTGTCGAAGCAACGGCTTCCTTCGAAATCAACAACGCTTTGCGAAAACTGGAGGGTGATGAACGTAGGGAAATCATCAAAATATTAACCAATTACACCGATTTGTTGCGACCGCACATTCAGGAAATCAGCCATGCCATCTGGTTTTTGGGTGTCATCGACTTTATACGGGCCAAAGCACTTTTCTCCATCAAAATTAAGGCACTTCGCCCTATTATCGGTCAGGATAATGGCATGGAACTAAAAAAAGCCATCCACCCACTGCTGTATTTGTTGCACCTGGAACAACATAAAACCATCGTTCCTTTGGATCTTCAATTGTCGGACGATCAGCGTATTTTAGTAATCTCAGGTCCCAATGCCGGAGGTAAATCAGTGTGTTTAAAAACCACCGGACTATTGCAATATATGTTGCAGTGCGGGTTTCCGGTATCGGCCTCCCCCGACAGTCGGTTCAGGCTTTTCAGGCAGCTTTTTATTGATATCGGTGATGAACAATCGCTCGAAAACGATCTGAGTACTTATAGCTCGCACCTGTTGAACATGAAGTTCTTCATGAAAAATGCCAACAAAAACACGCTTATCTTGATCGACGAATTTGGCACCGGCACCGAACCTCAATTGGGCGGAGCTATTGCCGAGGCTACTTTGGAAGATCTGAACAGGAAGCAGGCTTTTGGTGTAATTACCACCCATTACACAAACCTAAAGCTACTGGCCGAACGTACCAAAGGCCTTGTAAATGGAGCCATGTTATTCGATTCCAATCTGATGCAGCCGCTGTTCATGCTTCAAACCGGTCGACCGGGAAGCTCGTTTGCCTTTGAAATCGCACGTAAAATTGGATTCCCCGATCATGTACTCAATGCCGCCAAAAACAAAAGCGGTGGGAAACATGTCCGCTTCGATGAGCAACTTCAACAGCTCGAAATCGATAAGCTGGGACTGGAAAAGCAACAGCAGAAACTAGATGCTGCCGACGAAAACCTCATACAACTGGTTGAAAAGTATGATACACTTTACGAAGAACTTCAAAAATCGAGGAAACAGATACTGAAAGAAGCACAGGAAAAAGCAGTCAATATCATCACCAATTCAAACAAGGCCATCGAAAAAACCATCAGGGAGATCAGGGAAGCGGAAGCAGACAAAAGCAAAACTCGCGAATTGCGGGAGCTCCTGGAACAAACTAAGGTGAAAATAGCCGAAGAAGACCTGGACGACAAACAACCGGTGGTTTCGGATTTGGTAAAACGTAAGAAAAGAAAATCAAAACCGGAGGCCGTTCTTCCGGAAATTAACCGGAGAACTCCTGTAATTGGTGATTTTGTGCGCATCCAGGATGCTGACATCACAGGTGAACTTATTGAATTAAAAGGCGACTCCGCCATACTGAACGTGAATGATGTAAGGTTGAAAACATCCTTAAAAAAACTGGAGGTGGTACCCAAACCAAAACAACAAGCTACCCAACGAAGAAGTGGTTACAAAAGCATCATCAACGAACTGAATGAAAAGGTAGCCAATTTTAGTACCTCCATCGATTTAAGAGGAAAACGGGCAGACGAGGCCCAATCGGAATTGCATAAATACATCGACGACGCCATTCTGCTCAGCATGCACGAGGTGGACATCCTTCATGGAAAAGGCTTTGGCATCTTGCGTGAAATCATCCGCGAATACCTGCAAAGTGTGGACGAAATAGCCCATTTTGCAGATGCTCCCATCGACCAGGGTGGTGCCGGAATTACACGGGTGGTGTTCAGAAAATAACAGTTGAATTTTAAGTTTGAGTCCACATCTGTATCATTCAGTTTTTCTGACTTTTAACACCCAATTTATTAAGGAACCTAAATAACAAATACAGGTTTTTCCATATAACTAATACCTCTATCTTTGCAGCCAATTACAATTAAATGACTATGAACTATTATTTTTGGATACCTGTTGCCGTTTTACTGATTCTGCTGATAGCAGCCTTTTATAAAAAGTACAAACTGCTCAAAAACATGGACCAAACTCCCAACAGTTCCCATTTACTCGAATTAACCGATGCCACCTTTAAGAAAACCATCCAAAAAGGCGTTACACTGGTCGATTTTTGGGCTCCCTGGTGTATGCCTTGTAAAATTCAGGGACCCATCGTGAATGAAGTTGCAGAATTGATGCACGACAAGGCCACCATCAGCAAAATAAATATTGATATACACAAGAGGACAGCTTCAGAACTGGGGATCAGGAGCATTCCTACCATCATTATTTTTAAAGATGGCAAAATTGTAACCAAACTGGTAGGTGCTAAAACAAAAAATGTACTTACCAAGGCCATTAATGATGCCCTGAAAGGGCTAACCATTTGATAATCGGGAGAGAGCCTCTCTGTCTTTCTTGGGCAGCTTTTCAACGACCAGGGCATAGCTGTTGGCAATCCATTTGAAAAGTAATTGCTCAGGAGTCATTTCATCGATCATCACGGTATTCCACAGCGCCTTATTCATATGATAACCCGGCAATACATAGGAATAACGTTCGCGTAAATCAATCGCTTCTTCCGGATCGCACTTCAGGTTCATGCTCAATTGACCGTCCAAATTCATCAGGGCAAACATCTTTCCCATGACCTTAAATACGAGCGTAGTTTCATCAAATGGGAAACCTTCGGTAACACCAGGCATATTTAGACAGAATATACGCAACTTTTCAACATTCATTTTCCTACATTTACAACGATTGCGACAAAGATAACATCAATTATCAAAAGGTCTGGCAAAAAAATAAGTTGCAATTTTGGTAATTTCAGCTACTTTTGCATTGTAAGAGATAAGTTAATCCGAAAAGATACCACGCTTTGAAGCATGACTTGTCTCTTTTTTTGTTAACCCCAAAATAAATGTTATGGGCATCAAAGAAAAATCAATCGACCTAAAAAAACGCATGAAAAATGCGTTAAGTGGTGGTGGTGAAAAAGCGATCGAAAAGCAAAAAGCGATTGGAAAGCTCACTGCACGGGAAAGGATTATTGCCTTACTCGACCCCAAATCTTTTTATGAGTATGACTTGTTTGTTGAACATGCCGCAAAAGATTTTGATATGGACAAAAAATACCTGCCCGGTGATGGTGTAGTCACAGGAACAGGTACTTTAAGCGGCCATCCGGTATGTATCTATGCTCAGGACTTTACCGTTGCAGGTGGTTCGTTGGGATGGGCGCATGCTAAAAAAATTACCAAAATTATGGATCACGCCCTCAAGTTGAAAGTTCCCCTGATAGGGATCAACGACTCTGGTGGTGCGCGTATTCAGGAAGGGGTTAATTCATTGGCGGGATATGGAGAAATTTTCTTCAGAAACACCCTGGCCTCCGGAGTTATACCTCAAATTTCTGTTATCCTCGGGCCTTGCGCCGGTGGTGCTGTATACTCTCCCGCACTTACAGACTTTGTATTTACCGTTGAGAAAATCACCAAGATGTTCATCACCGGTCCTGAAGTAATTAAAACTGTTTTGGGCGAGGAAATCTCAATGGAAGCCTTAGGTGGCGCAAAAGTACATTGCGAAACCACAGGCGTAGCACATTTTTATGCCGAAAGTGAGGAAGATTGTTTCAGCCAGATTAAACAACTGGCAAGCTTCATCCCCTGGAATAACATCAACAAGGCAGAAAAATTCCCAAAGAAATCGCCTAAAACCAAGCGTTATAAAATGGATGAGGCCATGCCCTCCGATCCAAAACAACCCTATGATGTACGCAATGTAATAAAAGCCATCGTTGATGATTCTGAGTTTCTTGAAGTACAGGAGCTTTTTGCCAAAAATATTGTGATTGGATTTTCCCGCATCAATGGCGAAACCATTGGTATTGTGGCCAATCAACCACTGTATCTGGCTGGCGTGCTTGATGTGGACTCATCAAATAAGGCAGCCCGCTTTATCCGCTATTGCGATTCGTTTAACATTCCTTTGTTTACACTGGTCGACCTGCCGGGTTATTTGCCGGGTGTTGATCAGGAACATGCCGGTGTAATACGTCATGGGGCAAAGGTTTTGTATGCTTACTCTGAAGCCACGGTTCCAAAAATTACGCTAATTACCCGCAAAGCATACGGCGGTGGATATATTGCCATGTGTTCGCATCACCTGCGTGCCGACTTTGTATTTGCATGGCCAACGGCCGAAATTGCGGTGATGGGTCCCGAAGGAGCTGCCAACATTATCTTCCGCAAGGAAATCTCTACGGCAAAAGATCCTGAAGAAATGCGTAAACTAAAGGTTAAAGAATACAAGGAGAAGTTTGCAAATCCTTATGTAGCTGCTGCTTATGGCTATATTGACGCGGTAATCGAACCCAACGAAACGCGTAAAATTATTATGCACGCTCTCGACATCTCAAAGGACAAACATGTGATGTTACCTGCGAAAAAACATGGTATTCCTCCATTTTAAAATGCTGCATCATGGATAAAAACGACGATAAAAAAATCAGATATACTACCATAAACATTGATGGGGTTAAGTACCGTACACTGTTGACCGAAAAGTTTAAAAAGCGGGTTCCGTATGTGGAAACCAACCTCAACATTATGAGGGCCTTTATTCCGGGCACCATTGTGGAAGTATTTGTGAAAGAAGGCAAGAAAGTAAAAGAAGGCGACACACTGCTGATACTCGAAGCCATGAAAATGCGAAACTTGGTACAGGCTCCTTATTCGGGCAGCATTAAAAAACTGTATGTCAATTCAGGTGACCTGGTTTCTAAAAATCAAGCTCTTGTAGAAATGGAATAGTTACTACTGTCATTAAAAAAGCCGGGAAATTTAATTATTTTCCGGCTTTTTTTGTTGATGATACAACGCATTCAGGTTATCGATGTATCCAAGCAGTTCATCGCGTCCGTCGCCTACTTCGGCAGAAGTAACCATCATGGGAGGCAATTCTTCCCACTCTTCGAGTAGTTTGTTTTGATAAGCCTCCCGGTTATTCGAAAGCTGCATTGTTTTAAGCTTATCTGCCTTGGTAAACACCAGTGTAAACGGAATTTGCGACATGGCCAGCCATTCCATAAACTCCAGATCGTTTTTCTGGGGTTCGTGCCTTACGTCAATTAAAACAAAAACTGAAACCAGGTTTTCGCGCTTAAGCAGGTAGTTGCGGATCATTTTTTCCCACTTATCTCTTTCTGATTTCGACCTTTTGGCAAAACCGTAGCCTGGTAAATCCACCAAATACCAGGAAGCATTGATAACGAAATGGTTGATGGTAATGGTCTTACCCGGTGTTCCCGAGATTTTTGCCAGCTTTCGGCGACCCGTGATCATATTAATCAACGACGACTTCCCCACATTTGAACGGCCAATAAAGGCATATTCCGGTTTGTCGGGTTTCGGACACAAACGTACATCGGTGTTCGACATTACAAAGTCGGCATATTGAATAATCATGGTGGCTATTGTTTTTTGTAGGTTGTAAGATGACGTTCAACCTTTACGGGAAATATATCTTCGATGGTCATGAGGATTCCGGTTTCTTCTACCTCCCCAAAGTGGTCGTTTAAGGCTGTTCCAAAGCTTTTCATGGTGGCAGACAAATTCATATACGCATTTACCAGCGGAGGAATATTCTCACCTAATTTGCGTACTTTCTGAACAAGAATCTTATAATTTTCTTCGTAGTTGTAGCCGGTAAAGATACTATCCAGAATTTTTTCATCGGTCATCATGGGCAAGGGTTCATGAGGATAAATCAGTTTATCAGGATCCGGAAAATACTTCTGCATAAAAAACAGGATCAAATCGCGGGCAAACCGATCGAAATCGAGGTACATGGTCACCTTTCCAAACAAAAACTTCACATCTTTGTTATCAATAAGCAAGGCTCCGAGGCCGTCCCAGAGGTTATCCAGTGCATACATTCCACGGCGCAGATTGTAGGTGGGCTGATAATAAGGCTGTACAAACGAGCGTCCCAGTTCGATAGTATAGGGGAAATATTCTTTGATAAATTTTTGCGAATACTTAAAAAGGTTGGCCGTGGGAGAATGAACAAGGCCATTTTCATCAATAAACAGATTTTTACAATGCACGTACCGGTAGCCCCCAACAATTTCTTTTTCCGATGGATCCCACACAATCATTTGCTCGAAGGCATGTTCTCCTACATCGTATTCGTCTATATCGATTTCTTTCCCTGTTCCCCCACCGGCATCACGAAAAGTTACCTCACGCAATCGACCGATTTCACGTAAAATGTTGGGTGAGTTTTTATCGTTAACCAGATAAATCTCATTTTGACCATTATTGGCTTTGCGCAAAAACCGTTCCTGACTGAGCTCGTCGATCATTAACTGCTTGGCAACAGGTGGAATAATCGTTTTCATTGAAACCATAATAGAGTTTTTATTACGAAGTTAAAATCGAATTAAAGGAGGCCGTATTACCATTGGCCATAGAGTAAACATATTTCCTGATCTGTTCGGCCCAAACAGCAGGTGTGTTTTTTTTATCCAGCGATTGCCAGGGAATAGGTTTACCAAAATGTATGGTAATCGTTTGACCGCGCTGCTTTTCAAACTCGTCGACGAGGTATAGCATTTCAATATTCGCCTTGATGCCCAGTTTTTTACGGAAATTCGATAGGTTATAAAAAAAATTCGAGTTTCGGCCACCAATAAAAGTTGGGATAATATCGCGTTTAAACCTTCTGGCTTTTGTAACGAAAGTGCTTTTCCAATCCAGGTCCATGATTTTGTTGCCCCGCTTCCGCGAAACCAGACCGTAAGGAAAATAGCAGATGATTTGATCAGAGGCAAAGGTATCGTTAATTATTTGAACATTCTGAGCGTTGCTACCATGTTTATTGATTGGGATAAACAATTCTTCCAGGTTTTTGATATTCATCAGAATATCGTTTACCGGTGCTTTAATATCCTTACGAACCCTGCTTACGGCCAGCATGAGGGCAATGCCATCCAACCCACCCAATGGATGATTTGAAGCAATAATACAACTGTCCTTTTCGGGAATATTTTCCAACCCGGTAACTTCCAACTTCACGTTCATTTCGTTGAGTACCGCATCGATAAAGTCAATGCCATTTAAATGGCCATGCCGGGCAAGGTAGCCATTTACCTCTTCCACATGAATGATGCGTTTGAGGTACGACAAAACAAAGCCCGGAATCATTTTCCGGAGCATGGGATTTTTATCATCCAGCACCTGTTCAAGAACAATCTGTTTTGATTTAATATTCTTTGTTTCCGACATGTCTATAAAATATGTTGGCAATTCACAAAGATAAATAAATTGGTGGTGGCTACTGTTTTCATTGGCGATTTTTAAAACCAGAAAAAGGCTGTTCCAGAATTTGAAACAGCCTTTTCCTTTTAATGCTATTTTTGATTTGTGAAGCGCTTCTTCAGTATCAGAATAACGTGCGCCTACTTCAAAACAGATTTCTTACTTTATACCCAGCTTGGTTTTTACCAAAGGCAATACGTTATCGCCATTTTCATAAAAAACGAGGGCGCCGGTTCCTACATCAAAAATATAGTTGTAGTTATTTTCGCGGGCTACATCAGCGATGGCTTTTTTAACTTTCTCGATAAGAGGGTTAAAAAGTTCTGCCTGTTTGGCACCTAAATCCTGATCGGCGGATTGTTGAAAAGCCTGGATACGGGCCTGTAAATCAGTGATTTCCTTTTCTTTGGTTTGGCGAATTAAATCAGACATAGTGGCCACATTATCCTGATAGGAAGCTACTTTAGTTTGATACTCCATGCCCATGGTACTCATCTGCTGATCAAGGTAATCAGCATAGGCTTTCAACTCTTTCTGTAAAGAATCTGTTTCAGGCATTAACGAGAGGATCTCGTTGGAGTCGATGTAACCAAATTTTGCGCCAGTTTGTGCCATTCCCGTAAAGGAGATCAGCGCGATTAAAGACAATAATGCCAGTGCTTTTTTTAACGATTTCATTTTTTATGCGATAAGTGTGGTTAAAATTAATCTGATTTCAGGCGGCAAACATAATAAAAAATCACAATTCCACCACACTACTAATGAGGTGGAATGGTATAATTATGAAATATTAACAAGACATTCAAGTTAATTTTCGCCTCTTGTACGTTGGTCGCGTTTCACGGTTTGCATCACAGTGCCAACCTCGTCCAAAACATCATCACTGATATCATATTCCGGATTGGTGTACAAAATGGTTGTTCCGCCGGCTTTATCAAAAACAAACGAATAATTGCGGGTTCCGGAGATGGTCTCTATGGCATTGTACACTTTTTCCTGAATGGGTTTTACCAGTTCCTGACGTTTTTTAAAAAGATCGCCTTCAGGTCCGAAATACTTACGTTGAAGGTCTTTTACTTCTTGTTCTTTTTTAACGATTTCGTCTTCGCGCTTCTTTTTCACATCTTCGGGCAACAATACCGATTCGGCCTGATACTTTTTGTACAGCTCGCTTACCTGCGAATAGTTGGTCTCTATTTCTTTTTGCCATTTTTTTGACATTTCATCCAGTTCATCCTGGGCATCCTGATATTCAGGAATATTAGAGAGTATGTATTCTGTATCTACATAAGCATACTTCTGGTTCTGGGCACTGGCATTGCTTATTCCTGTGAGCATCAGTGCACCCAGAAAAAGTCCGGCCCATATTACTTTTATCTTTTTCATAAGTTTGTTATTTATTTTCAAGTCAGTTACAAAAATACTGCCAAAAACTGATTAATCAAGCGACTGGTTAAGCGAAAAATGGAAATGGCTGCCATTGGCGGTTGGAATACCTGGTATAGGATCGAAACCATAAGCCCAGTCGAGCCCCAGCATCCCGAACATTGGTAAGAATACCCGGATACCAACCCCTGCAGATCGTTTTACATCAAATGGATCGAAGCCTTGCGAGCCCAACCAGGAGTTACCTGCTTCAACAAAAGTTAACGCATAAATAGTGGAGGTAGGTGCCAGCGACAATGGATAACGAAGTTCTAAAGAGTAACGGGTAAATACTGTACCACCTATGTTTGTATTCTCATAGTAATAAGGTGTAATAGATTCGTTGGTATAACCACGCATCCCAATGACCTCGCGACCATCAAAGTTATTGTATCCCGATAGTCCGTCGCCTCCCAGATAGAAACGCTCGAAGGGTGTTACTCCCAAATCGTTGTTATAGTCACCCAGATATCCAAAACGGAACTTGGAAGCCAGTACCAGCTTATCCATTAATTCAAAATACCAATAGGCTTTTAACTTCCATTTGTGATATTCTATCCATTTGTATTTTTCGTTGTCGTTAAGCTGCGAATAGTCTTTATTGGAAAATGCAGAATAGGGAGGGGTTAATTCAAGACCAAGCGACAGATCGGATCCGCGACGGGGATAAATGGGCTGGTCGATAGAATTGCGGCCCAGAATGATTTCGTAGCTCAGGTTATTGAAATTGCCATTACCATCACCGATGTAGAAAATGGAACTGTAATTGGTCAGGTTATACAATTGAATATTTACACCCTGATATAGCGTGAAAAAGTCATCAGGCCATTTGAGCCGTTTTCCAATACCTACTGTAATTCCGTTGATAATAAAGGAAGATCTGAGTGAATCGGACTTTGCCTTGCCGTTGGTATAAATAGAATGATAATACGAGACTGTGAGTGCGTTTGGTTTTTTACCTCCAAGCCAGGGTTCGGTAAACGAAACATTCCAGCTTAAATATTGCTTACCGTAGGTTTGGAATTTAAGCGCCAGTTTTTGACCATCACCGGAAGGTATCGGTTTCCAGGCGTCCTTTTTAAAGAAATTATTTAACGAGAAATTATTGAAACTCAACCCAATGGTTCCAATAATACGCCCATATCCCCAGCCACCCGAAAGTTCAATTTGATCGGCAGAGGTTTCTTCCACCTGATATTCGATATCTACCGTTCCATCGGCGGGATTTGGGTTGATGTTCGGAGTAATGGTTTCGGCATTAAAATAACCCAGATTGGCCAGCTCACGGGTGGTACGGATAATATCCGATCGGCTGAACAACTGGCCGGGCCGGGTGTAAAGTTCACGAATAATAACATGGTCGTTGGTTTTCAGGTTGCCTTTAACCGTAACCTCATTTATACGCGCCTGTTTTCCCTCATAAATTCTGATTTCCATGTCGATGGAATCATTCTCAACATGAGTTTCAATGGGTTGCGCATTAAAAAACAGATATCCATTGTCCATATACTGCGAACTCACGTCAAACCCATTGGGGTTATACTGTAGGTTGGTTTCGAGGAGTTCCTTGTTGTACACATCACCTTTTTGAATGCCTAAAATGGCATTTAAAAAGGCGGATGGATAAACAGTATTTCCCACCCAGGTAATATTGCGGAAGTAATACTTATTGCCTTCATCAATGTTGATATCGATGACCAGATTTTCATTATCAAGCTTGTAAACCGAATCGCTTGTGATGTGGGCATCACGGTATCCTTTTTTGTTGTATTTGGCAATAATGAGTTTCAGGTCGTCCTGAAAGTTTGATTCGATATATTTAGATCCTTTGAAAAGGTTGACGCGGATATTTTCTTTATAATAATCAATAAAATGATTTTCTACCTGCCCGAACTTTAGCTTTATGGAAGATTCGGCCACATCAACCACCAAAGGCCCCAGACTATCGAGCGGCCGGAATACGCCCCTGGATTTGGTTTCTTTCATGGCTGATCTGATGGCTTCATTGTTTAGCTCTTTGTTACCATGTATGTTGATTTCTTTGATTTTAACTTTTCTGTTTTTTTTGATGGTAATCAACAGATCGACAAAATTTTCACTTTTCTTGTCTGCTTTTTCTTCAACGGTAACTTCAGAATTCAGAAATCCTTTGTCGGCATAGAAATCCTTGATAATATTTTTTGTCCGGATCATGAGGTGATCGGTAACAATATCGCCACGGGTGAGGTTAATTTTTTCGCGGATATCGTCGGCTTCGGTTTTTCTGATACCATCGAATGAAAACTTAGACAAACGCGGGCGCTCCTGAAGATTGAGACTCAGGAAGATGCTGTTTCCCTTGATGCTGGTAGCGGTGATGCTAATATTATCGAACATGCCCTGTTCCCAGAGTTTACGAATGGCGCTCGTAATTTCATCACCCGGGATTTTCACCCTCTTGCCTACCTCGAGTTCCGATAGCATGATGATGACATTCTTATCCAGATACTGGACGCCTGTTACTTCAACGCCGCCGATGATATATTCTACCGGTTTTTCATAATTTATCTTTGATAAATCGCTGCCCAGGCTGATTTGCGCATATGCCTTACCATTAATCAGCACAAGGCCGATCATCAGACAAATTACCGCTATTTTTCCAACTACTTTAATCATCAAACTATTTAGCTTTTAATTGCTCACTGGTCATACCAAACCTGCGTTCGCGAATCTGGTATTCTACAATTGCATGGTAAAAATCATCTTTTCTAAATTCCGGCCACAAAGTGGGTGTAAAATAAAACTCGGCATAAGCCACCTGCCACAGCAAATAGTTACTTATGCGAAGCTCGCCGCTGGTGCGGATTACCAATTCTGGGTCGGGAATGCCTTTGGTAGACAGATATCCGGCAAACATCTGCTCATTAATTTCTTCGGGTTTCAGTTGCTTTTCAGCAACCAGAACCGCCAACTGACGGGCGGCTTCAACAATTTCCCAACGGGCACTGTAGCTCATGGCCAGTGTAAGCACCATGCGCGAATTGGAAGCGGTTTTTTCGATGGTATCCATCAAACGGCCATAGTTTTCAGGTGGCAGGCTTTTCAAGTCGCCAATGGCGTTCAGGCTTACATCATTTTTATTCAGTGTATCCAACTCGCTTACAATGGTCTCGACAAATAAATTCATCAAGGCATCTACTTCATCCTTTGGGCGGTTCCAGTTTTCGGTGGAAAAAGTATAAAGAGTCAGGTATTTTATGCCCAGCTCAACGGCGGCTTCGGTAATTTCGCGTACCGATTCAACGCCTTCGTGGTGACCTTTTACCCTATCCAGACCTTGCTTCAATGCCCATCTTCCATTGCCATCCATAATAATGGCAACATGCTGTGGCATTCTATCCAAACAGATCTTATCTTTTATGCTTTCCATAATCCCCTGCATTTACCACTTTAGACTGTTGCATCGTTTTTTACTGTACAAGTCGAATTTATAGCTGATGGTGACACCTGCATAGGCCACCCAATCGAAATTCTTTTCTTCACCCCGCTGTTGCCAGGCACTATGTGTCTGTGTAGGATCGGCAATTATATCAGGATTATCAGCATAGGTAGTGCTAATATCATCCACATAATCGGTAAAAGTTTTACGCATACCCCATTCCAGATTAATCCCGACCCGCTTCGACAGGCTATACTTAAATCCAAAACCAAATGGAATGGAAAGGCTATATTGATTGTATGGACTTCGTCCGTCGAATCCTGCATTTTGACCTTCTGTTCCCTGCGGTTGTAATTTCACACCACCTGGTGTTTTGGGGGAAAAGGTAAAAAAACCAATCCCACCAAAAATATAGGGGGTAAAATACTCCATCTTGCTGCCTGTAAAATAGGGCCAGAAATTAAACTCGGCTACCAGGGCAAAATCGTTCAGGTCGGATACAAAGCTCAAATCGCGGTCGGTAACCCCGCCATATTTTTCATCGGAACCCGTTACTTTGCCACGGTAATAGCTTAGCCTGTACGACCATCTGGAGCCTTTGTAATAACGACCCGAAATCCCATACGAAGCTTGCGTTTGTGCAAAGGGCATTCCGGGATTAAGCTCTCCCAAATAATACGATCCACCTCCAAACAAACCTATTTCGAGGTTCTGAGCCTGTGCACTAAAGGCAAAAAGCAAAATAATAACTCCAAATAATGTTTTACTGAAATAGTTCAATCTTCCCGGTTTTAATGTATTTCGTTCCATACTGATTTTGAGCGCCAAAAATAGTCCTTTTTTTAGTTACTGCCACTGAAACTTATGTTTCAATTTGCCTTACGGCCACGGCATTTCTGTATATCAAACTCAATATCTTATCATTTAGTATCAGGTATAATAATTCGTTCCCTGTTTTCGATAATCTACTCCCCAAAATAATTTATCGCGAATGGTGGAGAAGAAATTTTTATTTGGCATCCTGACAAGATTAATCTGAAAATCGCATTTATGAATGACAATCTCGTCGGTTTTTCCAATGGCTGAATTGCGTGAATCCAGGTTCATCAGATACTTCTCCTCTCTTCCTTCAATTTGAATTTTTATGGTGCTGGAGTCATGGATCACAATAGGACGAACGGTTAAATTGTGGGATGCAATGGGCGAAATAATAAAATTCTGCGATCCTGGCACCAGGATGGGACCACCCACACTTAATGAATAGGCTGTGGATCCGGTTGGTGTAGCCACAATCAAACCATCGCCGTAGTACGAATTCAAAAAGATGTCGTCCACAAAAACATGAATTACAATCAGGGCCGCATTGGCATTGCGGTAGATGGTGAGGTCGTTGAGTGCAAAGTTTAATTCGCCAAATAAATCCCGGGGTGCATCCAGTTGCAGTAATGTACGTTTGTCCAACAAATAATCTCCACGGCGTACATTTTGAACAGCCTCCACAATTTCGTTTTTCGAAATACTCGAAAGAAACCCCATCCTGCCCAGGTTAATTCCCAATATAGGCACCCCTGAATCGCGTACAAAAGGTACTGTATCCAGGATGGTACCATCGCCTCCTACCGAAAACAACATATCCACACCACTTTTAACCTCATGATAATTGGTAAACGTTTTGGGTGGCGATGGAAATTTTAGCTGATCGATAATGGATTGCAAATAGGGTTCGTAAAAGAGCACTTCAAATTCTGAGCGATACAACTCATCAATCAAAATCTGCAGGTACTCCTGATGCTGATGGTTGTATCCCTTACCGAAAAGTGCAATTTTCATTTTGAGGTATTTTAAGCACACAAAAGTAATTTAAAATCCAGAGTAGCAAAGGCGGATTGGGAGTTAATGCACTGAAACAGCCTATAATTAACGTTTTTTAACGGCCATTGGCTGGCTAGATGGGAGCCACCAGATTGATAAATATACCTGACTTTTTCTGCTTGTTTACGGCTGCTTCGATGCGAATGACGACATCATAATAGGTAACAAAATCGATGCCCACACCCGTTCCCCAAAGCAGTTGGTTGACCAGTGGATTTTGGTCGTAGTATTGAAAATTGCTGGCATAACCCATATCAAAGAACAGGTTGGCATACAGTGCGAAAAAAATATCACTGAATTTTTTTGATTTAATCCATGGAATCTGATAGGTCCTTTGCGGGATGATTTCAAATTTAAAATTCGACCGCCACAAACCAATATTTTGCGCATCAATCACATAGAGTTCATAACCCCTGACTTCCAAATCATTGTAACCAAAACCCGTCGACAAAAAATAAGGTCTGTTTTTATCGCCCGATAACTTTGTAGAAAAATTATACGCAAAATACCAGCGTTTAAACAAGGGGATGTATTGGTCGAAGGTAGTACTTACCCAAAGTAAATCAACGTCTTTCGACACAATTCCAAGTCCGAGTTTTCGAATCTGGATATCAAAATAAAATCCATCCAATGGATAGGGTTTGAAGTCGCGGAAATCAAGTTTAAAGGTATAGGCCAGGCTTAAAAATGTTGGTTTGGTAGTATTCGAAAAGTCGGGGTTCAGCTTTAGAAGCGAATCCTGAAAAATATAATGAGAGAAACTCAGGCCAATGTCGTGCAGATAATTGTATTTAGGCCTGAAAGTAACATTTACGCCTCCAAAGAAGTATTTGCTTGCAAAATCAAGCGTTGAACGATAGAATAAGTGTTTCGTATCTTCAGTCGTGAACGCCACCTCATGGTTGTATTGCATACCTCCCTGTAGTGATATCCCGGTAACTTGCTTTTTATCCAGGTATGGTGTAGTCCAGCGGCTGGCGATAATCATGTCATAACCTGTTTGAGCAACCAGATTAAGCACCTCCATGCGGCCCCTGAAATTTTCAACACGCAGGTTAACACCATAGTTTAACCTGTTCAGGTCCCCTTTTTCGAGCCACGCATTCAGGTTGCGATCGGCAAACTGAAAAATCGGTATGGGCCAGATGTACCAGCGCTCGATCATAGAAATATGGACTTCCCAAAACCCATTATCAACTGTTTTGGTGATGGTTACAAAATTAAACAATGACCTGTTCAGAAGATTTTGCCGGCTTTTTATCATCAAACTATCCAGCTCGGCCGGGGCATACGACCTGCCAACAAAAAATTCAAGCTCACGAAATACAATGTTATCACGGGTAATTTTGTTTCCCGACAAGGTGATGGATTTAACCTCCAATTTACCACCCGTGGTGCTGTCGCTTATGGTATCTGCAAATGCAATGCTGCAACCAAATAAAAAAAGTACAGAAAGTGTTGCGAAAACGACCCGCATATTTACAGCTTAAGGTAGTTCATTAACGAATCGTAGTTTTCCTTTACATCTTCCTGGCTAATATCCTGACCATAAGAGGCATCAACCAAATATCCGTATCGATCGAATGTTTTAAGTATTGGTCCGATATTCAGCACACTCACCTTAATAATGATCTTTAGCTGGGTGGAATCAGGATTGCTTTCAAGAAGCACACTTAATACTTTGGCATCGTTTGATTCTACGATATTTGAAATTTCAGTTAAGCTGTAGTCATTTTCACTCAGCAACAAAACAATTACTCCACCGGGATTATCTACCGACAGGTTGCGCGCAAAAAACATGATTAAATCGGTAGGTAAAATGGAACCTAAATAATGGTTTTCGCGATCAATCACTGGTGTTAACGACAACTTTTGTTTTACAACGACGTTTAAAACTTCGAGAGCAACGGAAGTGTCTTCTACATAAAAATCTTCAAAATGAACCTCTTCAGATTTAAGGTTGCGAGCCAAATCGGTTAAGTTAAAGAGTTCTTTTTCGATCACCACACCGATAAATGTACCGCCATCAACCACCGGATAATGCCACACCTTATATTCGTCCATGCGCTTAAGTGCCTCGTCCACGGTGTCGGTGAGCAACAAGGGTAAAACGTCTTCATTTATCAGTTGTTTGGCAATCATGGTGCAAAACTAATATTTTGGGTTAGATTTTCTAAAAATTCAGACAGCTATGTGAATAATTCGCTCAGCATGTTTAAATAATTGGTATACCTGAAGGGCTTTAAATCTCCCCTTTCGAGAGCGGCTTTTACTGCACAGCCGGGTTCATCTGCATGAATGCAGTTGTTAAACTTACACTCATCCATCAAAGCCCGGAACTCCGGAAACCGCTGTCCGAGCTCCGATCTTTCAAATTCAACCAATCCAAATTCCTTTATGCCGGGAGTGTCGATTACCGCACCACCAAACTTCAATGGAAACATTTCGGCAAATGTGGTGGTATGCATCCCCTTTTCATGAAAGGATGAAATCAGTCCTGTTTTTAAATCCAACTCATTGTCGACCATGTTGATGAGTGCCGATTTACCTACTCCTGAATGGCCCGAAAGCAGGGAAACCTTACCGGTAAGCAATTCCTGAAACTCAGTTTTATGCAATTGATCAACTACCGAGGTAATCAAACATGGATATCCAATGGAGCGGTAAAATGTTACCAATTCGTTCAGATGATCCAGGTTTTCCATGTCGTACAAATCCAGTTTATTAAACACCAGAAAGGCCGGGATGTGATAAGCTTCGGCAGTAACCAGTAACCGGTCGATAAACCCGGTAGATGTGCGGGGTTTTACCAGGGAAACAATCACCAGCATCTGATCGATGTTGGCCGCAATTATATGGGTAGCTTTTGAAAGGTTGGTTGCTTTGCGGATCAGGTGATTTTTCCGCTCGCCGATGCGGATGATGGTTCCTGTTTCTTCGTTTACCTGGAGTTCAATTTCCACGCGATCGCCCACTGCAATCGGGTTTGTGGTGCGAATGCCTTTCATCCTGAACAGGCCCTTTAACCTGCAATCAACGATGCGGCCATCATCGGTAAGAACAGAATACCAGCTTCCGGTAGAACGGAGAACCAATCCTTTCAACGACGGATCATTCATTGATTTGAGTCATTTTTACTTTTTTTTAAAGAAATATTGCACCAAAAATTTAGATTACAACCACTGCTTTTGTCGCAAGTTTTTGAATTGCAAGCGGTTTCACATATTAATTTAATATTAATCTTTTTCTGATAAACGCATTAAAATTACAAACAATTCTTATATTTGAACCGAATTCCCATAAAAACCCGTTCTATGACACTTATTACTTACTTTTCATATGCAGTCTCACCAATTCTTATATTGTTATTTATTACCTATTTAAGGTTCAAATTTTCAATCAATAGCTTGAAGAACATTCGCAATGCGGTTATCTTAGGGATGTTAAGTGTGGTGCTGTTGATTATCACAAACTATTTAATTGAGTTGCAATGGCATGGAAATTATAGAAATATGAGGCGAATGGCCTTTTTTGTATTCGTAGTGGTCGCCTTTAGTTCTGAATTCGCCAAATTCCTTGTTTTAAAATCGGTATTTTACAAAATGAAGAGTTTTCTCGGTCCGCTTGAGGGGATTATTTACTCTATTTTTATCAGTTTGGGATTTTCCACCATTGCCGTGGTTCTGTATTCATATGGCATCATCGGCGTGCCTGATCAGATTCACAATTTCGATCTATTCCTTTACACTTATCCATTGGCCAGCATCATATGCGGAATAACCATGGGCTTTTTTGTCGGGATGGGGAAAATGCGTAAAAATGGATTTATCGACAACAGCACAGGACTATTTATCTCCACTTTTTTCAATGGGTTGTTCTTTTTTGGATTCATTACTTCTGACATCCGGTTGCTCGTATTTATCGCCATTGGGTACCTCATTATTGGTGTCACCTTAATTATAAAGGGAGTATCGTTGCGACTAACCCAAAAATAATCAGGCAATTATCTTATACAATTTGCCAGGAAGACTTTTCACAAGTCCCTCGAATTCGAGGTTTAGCAGCGTACTGGCCACCTTTGAAGGTGTCATGGCCGATTTGGCAATCAGTTGATCCATACCCACTGCCGTTTTCGAATTCAGCAATGAAAGGAGTTTTTTCTCCTCCCCAGTAAGCTCCAAAAACAGGCTCGTCTGCGATTTTACCTTTGTCGTTCGATCGTCCCAACCCATGATGTACGAAATATCCTTTGCAGATTCGGCCAATGCAGCCCTGTTCGACTTGATGAGCATATTGCACCCTTTGGAATATTCATCGTTGGTACGTCCCGGAACGGCAAAAGCATCGCGGTTATAGGAGTTGGCGAGGGTTGCGGTAATCATGGCTCCTCCTTTTATGCCCGATTCAATTACTATCACGGCATCGCACATGCCGGCCACAATCCGGTTTCGCTTGGGAAAATTTTCTCTGTCAGGATTGGTCCCCGAAGGAAATTCGGTCAACAGTCCTCCATTTTCCAACATACTCATGGCCAGTTTTTGGTGCTGAAAGGGATAAATCCGATCCAGCCCGTGACCCATCACCCCAATGGTATCAATGCCACATTCCACCGACTTGCGGTGCGCGCAGCTGTCGATGCCATAGGCCAATCCGCTTACCACCACCACATCCTTCACCTTTAAATCGGAAATAATTTCCTCGCATCGTTCACGCCCATAATCCGTAGCTTTTCGGGTACCCACAAAAGCGATCATCCTGGAAGCATTCAAATTGGTTGTTCCTTTATAATACATCAACATGGGGCCATCTTCACAATTTTACAACCGTTGCGGGTAGTTTTTATCGGTAAAAAAAAGTGGTTCTACCTCATTTTTTTCAATAAAGAGTATTTCCTTTTCCACGAGGTGAAACACCTGCTGACTTACAATGCTGTTGACCGTATTCTGACCAATTCCCGGAATTTTTAACAACGCCGTCCTGCTTTCGTGAAAAACAGCTTCGGCTCCGCCACAATAAGCCACCAATCGTTTGCCATTAACATCGCCCACACCGGGGATTAAAGTAAGCGCCATTTGATATGAAAGCAGGTTGGGTTCCATCCGACCAAAATTATCAATTTTTTGTTATTCTACAGGTTTGCATGATAAATTTTTAGGTGTGATGGGTTTGATTATTTTTGCCACATGCACGAAACTCAAAAAACAGTGGTGGTTTGCCCTTTGGATTGGGGATTAGGTCATGCAACACGCATGGTTCCTGTGATTGAACTGTTGTTGAGGTTTGGCGCCAGGGTCGTTATTGCTGCCGATAACCGTCCGTTGGCGTTCTTAAAACAAAGATTTCCAGAAGGTATTTTTGAAGAACTTCCGGGTTATACGCTAAAATATCCCAAATACGGGGCCTTAATGCCACTGGTTTTAATGACTAATTATCCCCTGATGATGAAGAAAGCCAGGGATGCAAGGAATCATCTGCAAAGGATCGTAAAAAAATATCAGGCGGGTATCGTGATTTCTGACAACCGATACGAATTAAGCATTCCAGGGGTTTATTCCATATTTGTAACACATCAGCTTCATATCCAAACAAATGGATGGCAACAGCTCTTTAAAAGCTTCATTGATTCTAATATCAATACATATTTGAACCGTTATAATGAGGTGTGGATTCCTGATATTGAAAGGTCGCCGAACCTGAGCGGAATTCTTTCGCATCCTCCAATAAATATCAAAGCCAAACAAATCTATGTCGGACTGTTGAGTCGCTTTGCGCAGATTAATTGTTCTCCCGGACATCCGGGTTACGATATCGTTGTTCTCATTTCCGGACCGGAACCCCAACGTACACTGCTCGAAAACAAGCTCACCAAACAGGCTTTGTCATTAGACTTAAAAATACTGATTATCAAAGGTCAACCTGAAAATACAGAGGATTATCAGCAAGGCAATGTACGCTTTTTATCGCATGCCAACGACAGCCAAATAGCCGGATTTATAGCTGGTGCCGGATTGGTGATCAGCCGTCCGGGGTACAGTACTTTGATGGATTTGGCCTTTTTGCAGAAGAAAGCCGCCTTTATACCAACTCCCGGGCAAACGGAACAACTCTATCTGGCCAATAAACTGATGAAGGAAAAAATGGCCTATTGCGATTCACAAAAAAATTTCAACCTTCAACATGCTTTTGAAACCCGCAATCTTTATTCCGGACTACCCCTATTTCAACACGACAACACACTACAAATGACTATCAACAGGATACTAACTCAGCAGTTACTGCCAAAGAAAGAGGTGCCGGATGAAAGCAGATAAGAATACCTTTATCCGACTTTTGAGGCACATCAGTAAACCGGTTTGGAACATTGCCGGAAGCGTGTTTGTTGCGCTTGGTGTTATTGGCATTTTTGTGCCTTTGTTGCCTACCACGGTGTTCCTTCTTTTAGGAGCAGCCTGTTATAATAATGGCTCAGAACGGTTCCACCATTGGCTTATCAATAACCGCGTACTGGGACCATACATTGCGAATTTCCGCCATAATAAAGGAATTCCCATGCAGGCAAAAGTCAAAGCCATTGCTGTGTTGTGGGTTACCATTGGTGTATCTATCTATTTTATCAGCAACCTGTACATTACCCTGATACTGATATTGGTGGCAGTGGGTGTGAGCCTTTTTCTGATCACCCGAAAAACGCTTAAAATATAAAACCGGAAAATAACTACTTTTATATCATTAAAAACTACGCTCATGCTCATAGAAAAAGACATGAAACTGGCCGATGTCCTTCACCACGACCACAACCTGATTCCGGTGATCAACCGCTTTGGAATTAAACTGGGTTTCGGGGAAGATACCATCGACGAGATTTGTACATCACAACAACTCAATAGCGATTTTTTAATCACCATCCTGAACACGTTTCACGATCCACGGTATTTTGCCGACAGGCACTTAAAATCTTTCCCGGTAGGTTTGCTCATAAGCTATCTGAAAGAAACCCACAAGAATTATCTCAACGAACGCCTTCCATATATCGCTTTGCTAATTAACCGGCTCACGGAAACTTCATCCGACCACAAGACGGCTTATCAATTGCTTATGAACTTTTTTGTGGAATACAAAAAAGAACTGACAAAGCATATTGAGCGTGAAGAAAAAGTGGTATATCCTTACGTACTTCAACTGGAAGCCGCCATTGCCACAGGAACCACATCCGATGCCTTGCTGCAACAGGTAAATACTTACTCCATCACCGATTATGAAGAAGAACATGAAAATGTGGAGGAAAAATTGTTCGATCTGAAGAATATTATCATCAAATACCTCCCTCCTACCACCGACCAAAACCTGTGCTTTACCATTCTGCATGAGCTGTTTATTTTGGAGAAAGACCTCAACGAACATGCACGCATCGAAGATACCATCCTGGTTCCGAAGGTGGAAGAAATGGAACGAACCATAAAAAAACGCGCGTAGACCATGGTGAAGACAATAAAAATCGTGATAATCGAACAGGCTTTTTTGCTGGCAGCAGGAATAGAAGTCCTTGTCGGTGAACTGCATGGCGTTTTTGTAGAGCAGGTTTATCATGGATCGGAACATCACCTTACGGATAAAATATTGAGCCATAAACCCGATATGATCATCATAGATCCCCACGCGGTTGAAAGCCAGCTTCTTTCGGTGGTAAAAACCTTTCAGCAGGAACCAGATATCAAACTGGTGGGGTTGCTATCCACCAAAGCCCCCGATAATATAAAAAGTCGCTTTGCCTACCAACTGAACCGCGATGAAGGCAAATTCGACCTGCTTGAAGGCTTGAAGAAAATTATAGGCAACAACCTGGAGAAACCGGCTAAAAAAAGCCAAACCCTGAGTAACCGTGAAATTGAGTTGCTCAAACAGGTTTGTCTGGGCCATACCAATCAGGAAATTGCCGACAAGTTGTTTTTAAGTGTTCATACCGTAATGACCCACCGCAAAAACATAACCAAAAAGCTGGGCATCAAAACGGTAAGTGGTTTAACCGTTTATGCGCTGATGAATAATCTGGTGGATATTCGGGAGGTAGAGAACCGGGGGTGAATCATGAATTCATGTGTTTCTAACTTGAATCTTCATTACTCAACATGAACCGGGTGCAGGAATTGCCCATTTCTGGCATTCACTGTCAGACGATTCATCTCAAACAAAAAAAACAAACCTTACACAACAAACCCAATACCACACCCCAAAAACAGACCTGTCATTTCGAGTAAAAAGACCCCCGGAAATGGGGGGCGCACATAGTATGATGACAAAACCCAAAGCACCGACCTGTCATATCGAAATCCGCTTTTTGCGGAAGAGATATCCCCCAGGAATTGATAACCTCCATTTTTACACCAACATAATATACAGCATTTTACAAAAAGTTGTCATTGGTACCGACGAAGGAGCGGAGAAATCCCCCAGGAAATGAGATACTCTTGTGCTTTGGAGATTCCTGCCTACGGTAGGAAGGTCACTCCTCCGCAGAGGGAGAGAAACGACAAAATAGATAGCGTTAGTTTACCACGGTAAATTTAACACTTTCTATCAATTTCCCGTTCACTTTCAGACTGGCTACATAAACTCCGGGAACCCAATCACGGGTGATAAAAGTTAGCTGATCCCGTTGCCCGGCGGTGTTCACGCTTTTTATCCTCACCCCTTTCATGTCATGAATACTAATTGTGGCCGGCATTTCGGTTTCCAATTTGTATTCCAATACAACTGATGCAGAATCATGATTCATG
>JAUYGX010000080.1 GCA_030690365.1 Bacteroidales bacterium
TGCGGTGAATGTTTACCGCTAAGTCACTAAGTCGCAAAGGTGATTCTTTCTCTGCGTCTCCGCGTCTCTGCGGTGGATATTTACCGCTAAGTTTCTATGGCGCGAAGATTATTTTTTCTCTGCGTCTCCGCGTCTCTGCGGTGGATATTTTACCGCTAAGTCGCTAAGGCGCGAAGATTATTTTTTCTCTGCGTCTCCGCGTCTCTGCGGTGTATATTTTTCCGCTAAGTCGCTAAGGCGCGAAGTTTATTTTTTCTCTGCGTCTCTGCGTCTCTGCGGTGGATATTTTACCGCTAAGTCGCTAAGGCGCGAAGATTATTTTTTCTCTGCGTCTCCGCTTCTCTGCGGTGAATGTTTACCGCTAAGTCACTAAGTCGCAAAGGTGATTCTTTCTCTGCGTCTCCGCGTCTCTGCGGTGGAAACCTAAAAAGCCGATTTAAACTGCCTCAAAAACCGTACATCGTTTTCAAAAAACAACCTCAGGTCGTTGATTTGGTACTTCAGCATGGTAATGCGTTCGATGCCCATTCCGAAAGCAAAACCGGTATATTTTTCGCTGTTGATATGACAAGCCTCAAGTACCGCAGGATCCACCATGCCGCAACCCAGTATTTCGACCCAACCAGTATATTTACAGATGTTGCAACCCGATCCGCCACAGATATTGCACGACACATCCATTTCGGCAGAGGGTTCTGTAAAAGGGAAATAGGAGGGACGGAACCTGATTTGGGTGTGTTCGCCAAAAAGCTCTTTGGCAAAATAGAAAAGGGTTTGTTTCAAGTCGGCAAAGGATACATTCGTGTCGACGTACAGGCCTTCCACCTGATGAAAGATACAATGTGCCCGAGCCGAGATTGCTTCGTTGCGGAAAACACGTCCGGGAGAAATGGTACGGATGGGAGGCTGGTTTTTCTCCATCACACGCACCTGTACCGAGGAAGTATGTGTACGTAAAGCCAGGTCGGGATTTTTCTCGATGAAGAAAGTATCCTGCATATCGCGTGCCGGATGTTCTTCAGGGAAATTCAGGGCTGTAAAATTGTGAAAGTCATCTTCAATCTCTGGTCCTTCGGAAATGGTAAAGCCAATGCGGGCAAAAATATCGATGATCTCGCTGCGGACAATGGAAAGCGGATGCCTTGTTCCAAGACTGGCCATGGAAGGCAAAGTTAAATCTTTGTCGGATTTAGTTTCTTGTGTGGCAACTTCCATGTTTTCGCGTAAAGCGACAATGCGCTCCTGAGCCGTATTTTTCAATGCATTGAGCAACTGTCCCATTTCTTTGCGGATTTCAGGAGCCACTGTTCTAAAATCATCAAACAATGCCGGGATCAGTCCTTTCTTACTTAAATATTTGATTCTGAATGCTTCCAGCTCTTCCAGGCTGGAAGCATTAAAGGCCTCTACCTGCGAAAGCAGTGTTGAGATTTTTTCTTTCATCGCGAACTACACTTTTTAATTAGGCTAAATTACTCCAGTATTTCGATGGTCATGGTTACAGGTACTACAGGAACATCGCCAGCACCGGTTTGTACAGCAGCAATTTTGTCGATCACATCCATACCGTCAACCACTTCACCAAAAACGGTATAAGCACCATCCAGATGAGGAGTTCCGCCAATTGTTTCATAGGCTTTTTTCATGTCATCGGTATAGCTAAAACCCGATCTGGAAGCAAATTGTTGAAGGGTTGATGGTGGAACTACCTGGCCCTCTACAATATAAAATTGTGATCCTGAGGAAGCTTTCAATACATTTACGTGATCGGGCATACGTGCAGCAGCCAGGGCACCTTTTTTATGAAAATGGTTGGGGAAAATTTCAGCAGGAACCGTATAACCCGGATCCTGACGGCCATCTTTATTACCGCCACCCTGAATCATAAACTGTTTGATTACCCGGTGAAAAGGAGATCCATTGTACCAGCCTTCTTTTACCAGTTTTATAAAGTTATCGCGGTGTTGAGGCGTGTCGTTGTATAATTTGGCGGTGATATCACCCATCGAGGTATGGATAATCACCAGTGTTTCGGGTTTTTGTGTCTGAGCCATCAGTTGAATGCTTAAAAATAAGGTGAATACAAAGATCAATTTTTTCATAGGGATTTTCAGCTAAAGTTAAGTGGCAAAAGTAATAAAATGGATTGAAAGAGAGGGGAAAGTGGTGAAGGCAATTTTAGGTGGTGTTTTCTTGTACATTGTTACCCGGAATAAAATCAGCAATTGATAATTCCGGGGTAAGTTACAAATGTTTTATTCAAAGAACCTGCGAATTATTTTCAACGTTAAGTTGACGCTTATTCTACTAGAAATAGCAATATGTTACCAATATTACTTTTGGTAATAGGATTAAAAATATTTTTTGAAAATAAGTTGACTGTTAAAGCCTTACTCCAACTTGTAATTAATTAATATTTGGAGCAAAACTCCTCTACAATTTCCGCATGATCAAATGCAAGTTCCGGAAGTCGATCAACCGGAAACCACTGTGCTTTTTCTGCATCATCTCCGGCAGTTATTTCGGGGATCTCCATTAGTACCTCCCAAAAAACCACCGAAATGGTTCTGCCACGTGGATCTCGGTCCACCGCACTATAGCTTTTAAACTGCTGTAGATTTTCACAAACCAGGCCGGTTTCTTCCTGTAATTCCCTCACTACGGCCTGTTCCAGAGTTTCGTCCATTTCTATAAATCCGCCGGGCAAGGCCCATAAATTTTCAAAAGGTGGATGCTTCCGCTGGATAAGCAGGATTTGGGTTTCTGTTGTTGCTTTACATAATATTAAGGCATCAACGGTGAGCGCCGGGCGAGGATATGCATATTCGTAGGCCATTCTTTTTTTTGTACAAATCTATGTATTCTTTGCGTCTTTGCGCCTCTGCGGTGGAATAAATTAACCGCTAAGTCGCGGAGACGCGGAGAAAGGGGGCCTAAAAATTATTAACTACTCTTTTAAACCCTTGCTTTAATAAGGGAACATTAAAATTAATTAAAAAGCCAAGGCTTTTATTAGCCAATCTAAGATAAGAAATTATTTGAGCCAGATGGACTGGAAGAATCGTTTCAACTGCTTTAATTTCAATAATAATTTCTTTTTCAACAAGAATGTCAATCCTAAATTCTTTCGGAAGCAACTTTCCTTTGTAAAATAGAGGAAGTTGTACCTGACTTTCGACATTTATCCTTCTAAGACTCAATTCCTCAAACAGACAATATTCATAAACAGATTCGAGTAATCCTGGCCCCAACTCTCTGTGAATTTCAATTGATGCATCTAAAATTTCTCCAGACAAGGCGTTCAACAGGTTTTTATTCATGACTCTAGCAGTTTTGATTTACAAATTTAATTATTCTTTGCGCCTTTGCGTCTCTGCGGTGGAATAAATTAACCGCTAAGACGCGGAGACGCAGAGAAAAGATCGTTATTGCTCTTCTATCAGCTTCTTAATAGATGCATGATGTGCTTTTACCAGACCTTTTTCGGTGATGATGCCGGTGATGTATTTGGCCGGGGTAACATCAAAAGCAGGATTATAAGCCTCTGATCCCGGTGAACACACCAATACTTTTACCAGATTGCCATTGGAATCGGTTCCGGTTTGGTACAACACTTCGTCCTGACTACGCTCTTCGATGGGAATACTTTTTCCGGTTTTGCACTCCATATCAAAAGTTGAAGTTGGAGCCGCCACATAAAAAGGGATTCCAAATTCTCTGGCCAGGATAGCGCGTCCGAAAGTGCCTATTTTATTGGCTACATCGCCATTGGCAGCGATGCGGTCGGCACCCACTATCACCATGTCAATTTTTCCGGCTGACATCAGGGTGGCCGCAGCATTATCCGGAATGATGACATGTGGGATATTGGCATTGAAAAGTTCCCAGGCCGTGAGCCGGGCTCCTTGTCCGCGCGGACGGGTTTCGTCCACATACACAAAAACTTCCTTGCCCTGGCGGTTTGCCAGATAGATGGGAGCCAATGCAGTTCCATAATCCACAAAAGCCAGCCACCCTGCATTGCAGTGGGTAAGCACATTGGCTTTTTTAAGTATCAGGGTACTTCCAATTTCCCCAATCCGTTTTGAATCTGATTCATCCTGACGGGCTACCTTTTGGGCTTCTACCAATGCATATTCTGGCGAGATGAGCCCCGCCCGGTAAACCCGGTCCACAGCATAAAAAAGGTTCTTGGCCGTAGGCCGCGTCGATTCGATGTCCTGGCGGGCTTCGCGGATGTTGGTGAAACGGTGTTTATCCTTTTCCATCAAAAAAGCTTGTGCCATCGCAAACCCGGCCGCCGCCCCAATGGCTCCTGCACCACGGATCACCATCTCGGTGATGGCCATACAGGTATCCCAATAGGTGCGACATTCATGGATTTTAAATTCAAAAGGAAGCAGGTTCTGCTCTATCATAAAGACAGAAGTCCCTTCCATCCATACGGTTTGATACGATTTATCTCCAACCAGCATATGCAGTGTTTTATTATAGTAGTCGTTGTAAGGCCAGCCAGGTCATGAGTCCGGTACCTGTTTCGAGGGCCTTTTCGTCGATGTCGAAGGTGTTGGTGTGCAAATTTGAAGCAATATTGAGCGCCTGATTTCCGGTCCCAAGCCGGTAGAAACAACCCGGAACTTCTTGCAGGAAATAGCCAAAATCTTCTGCTGTGGTGCGAATATCCAAATCCACGACATTTTCCTCACCCAAAAATTCAACAGCTGCTTCACGTACCAACCCGGTTTCTACGGGATCGTTCACCACCACCGGATAGCCTTTGTCGATCACCACCTCGCAGGTTACTCCGAAGGCTTCTGCTGTGTGATGTGCAATATCCTTAATGATCTGATGTGCCGCGGCTCGCCATTCTTCATCAAAGGTGCGGAAGGTCCCCTTTACAATTACTTCAGAAGGAATTACGTTGTGTGCTCCATTGGCGATGACTTTGCCAAATGATAAAACAGCCGGGATACGGGCCGGAATTTTCCGGGAAACAATTTGTTGCATGGACACAATAATCTGAGCCATGGCCAGCACGGTATCGTTTATTTTATCGGGGATGGCTCCATGGCCCCCTTTTCCTCTGATAGTCAGGTTGATTTCGTCGGATGAAGCCATGTAAACACCTGATTTTAATCCTATTTTTCCGGCTTCAATTTCAGGAAATACATGCTGGCCCAAGATCATTTCCACCAGTGGATTTTTTAGTACTCCTTCGGCAATCATTGGCTTTGCTCCACCCGGAATCGATTCTTCGGCCGGTTGGAAAATGAATTTTACACTTCCGTTGAAATCGGCTTTTAAACTGTTGAGTAATTTGATGGCTCCCAGCAGACAGGTCATGTGCACATCGTGGCCACAGGCATGCATGGTGCCAACATTCATTGATTTGTAGGAAACTTCGTTGACTTCCGTAATGGGCAATGCATCCATGTCGGCACGCAGGGCAATAGTGATTTTTTCAGAATTTTGGCCTTTTATCACACCAACAATCCCATGTCCCGCAATTCCTGTTTGATGGTCAATTCCCCAGCTTGTCAGAAGATTACTGATGTAGGCAGCGGTTTCCTTTTCATGAAAGCTGAGCTCAGGATGCTGGTGCAGATGATGACGTATATCCGTCAATTCTTCAACAAGTTGAGCTGTTTTCTCGCGTATAAGGTTGCTGCTGATCACAAAATTAAATATTGGTGTTAGCAAAGGTACAATATTTCAGGGTGTCACTCAGCCAAAAAAAAAGGCCAAAGAAAATTCCCTGACCTGATTCTTTATTAGAGAATACGAATGGCTATCCGTTTTGTGCTTCAGCACCACCTACTATCTCCAGAATTTCGTTGGTGATGGCTGCCTGACGCGCCTTGTTGTAAGAAAGCTTAAGGTTTTTAAGCAATTCATCGGCATTTTCGGTGGCTTTGTGCATGGCGGTCATACGGGCTCCGTGTTCAGCAGCGTAACTGTCGAGTAATGCTTTGTACAGTTGTACCTTAATGGTTTTTGGAACAATGGCTTCCAGGATTTCCTGTTTACCCGGTTCAAAAATGTAATTAGCCTTGGTTTCAGTTTTATTAGTTGAAACCTCTTCGGTTTTTTTCATCACCGGCAACAGTTGTTCCACCTGAAGAATCTGTGAGGCCGCGTTTTTAAACTGATTGTAGACAATGATAATTTTGTCGTATTTCTTATCCAGAAACAATTGCATCATTTCCTCAGCTATCACCACCGCATCGTTAAATTTCAGGTGGTCGAAAATCTCTGTATTTATCACTGTGGGTTTAATGCCGGCAGAATTCAACCCGTCGGCACCTTTTTTACCGATGCAATAAAAGTCCACATTGCCAGCCTTGTATTGTGCTGCGTACTGGTGCCGGATAAGCAACAGGCTTTCTTTTACCACCGAGGAGTTGAAAGCACCACAAAGTCCTCTGTTTGAAGTAACAGGGACAATCAGGATGGAATTTTCAGTTCTTTCATTGGCAAATTTACCTTCATCGGAGCTATCCATATCCATGCTAATGTCCTGCATGATTTCGAGCAGTTTTTTAGCGTAGGGACGCATGTTTTGAATGGCATACTGAGCACGCCGCAGCTTAGATGCCGACACCATCTTCATGGCACTTGTAATCTGCCTGGTGCTTTTAACAGAGGCTATCCTTACCCTTACATCTTTAAGACTGGCCATAGTTTAATGTGTGGGTGTTTATTTATAATACTGACGGGCCACTTCTGCGGCAACTTTTGTCAGTGTTTCAGTAATTTCGTCTGTGTATTTTCCCTGAGCCAACAATTTCAATGTTTCTTTGTGGTGGTCTTCCATGTTCATGAGGAACTGTGCCTGGAAATCGATGATTTTATCCACAGGAACTTTTGCCAGCAGGTTCTGCGATCCACAGAAAATAATAGCCACCTGTTGTTCAACTCTTAATGGAGAATATTGGGGTTGTTTCAGAATTTCCACATTTCGTTTTCCTTTTTCGAGTACCGCCATGGTGGCGGGATCGAGGTCGGAACCAAATTTCGAAAATGCTTCCAACTCGCGGTATTGAGCCTGGTCGAGTTTCAGGGTACCGGCCACCTTTTTCATGGATTTGATCTGAGCGTTACCTCCCACGCGTGATACTGAAATACCTACGTTGATAGCGGGTCGGATACCCGAATTGAAGAGGTCGTTTTCCAAAAATATCTGACCGTCGGTAATTGAAATCACGTTGGTTGGTATATAGGCACTTACGTCTCCTGCCTGGGTTTCGATAATGGGCAAAGCGGTAAGCGATCCTCCTCCTTTGACGATGGATTTGATGCTTTCAGGAACATCGTTCATGTTACGGGCGATGTCGTCGGCATTGATGATTTTGGCCGATCGTTCGAGCAGACGTGAGTGAAGATAGAAAACGTCACCCGGATAGGCTTCACGTCCCGGGGGGCGACGCAGCAGCAATGAAACTTCGCGATAAGCCACAGCCTGTTTACTTAAGTCGTCGTAGATAACCAATGCCGGCCGGCCTGTATCGCGGAAGAACTCGCCAATGGCAGCACCTGCAAAAGGAGCATAGAATTGCATGGCAGCAGGATCGCTGGCCGAAGCCATTACGATGGTGGTGTAGGCCATGGCACCATTATCTTCCAGAATCTGCTGAATGTTTGCAACTGTTGAACTTTTCTGTCCAGAGGCTACATAGATACAATAAACGGGTTCTCCTTTTTCGAAGAATTCCTTTTGATTGATGATGGTATCGATGGCGATGGCGGTTTTACCTGTTTGGCGGTCGCCGATGATGAGCTCGCGCTGACCACGTCCGATGGGAATCATGGCATCGATGGCTTTAATACCTGTTTGCAGCGGTTCGTTTACCGGCTGACGGTAGATTACACCGGGTGCTTTACGCTCCAGGGGCATCTCATAGGTTTTTCCCTGCACGGGGCCTTTACCGTCGATGGGCTCACCCAAAGTATTCACCACACGACCCAGAAGGCCTTCGCCAACGTTGATGGAGGCGATGAGGCGTGTACGTTTTACGATATCGCCTTCGTTCAGGTCGGAGGTTTCTCCCAGCAGTACAATCCCTACGTTGTCTTCTTCCAGGTTGAGTACAATTCCCTTGAGGCCGGTTTTTTCAAACTCAACCAATTCACCGGCTTCCACATTTGATAGGCCGTAAACACGGGCGATTCCGTCTCCGATCTGGAGAATGGAACCCACTTCTTCTAATGCAGCTTCCGATTCGTAACCTGCAAGTTCTTTGCGAAGAATGGCTGATACTTCAGCTGGTTTAATGTCTGCCATAGTCTATCTATTTTCTTTTTTAAAATTTCTTGATATAATGTTCATGCGAAAACGCTGATCTTAATTTATTTAATTGTGTGATGATGCTTGCATCGTACTGATAATCTTTAAAATGCAGTACAAAACCGCCCACCAGATCTTCTTCTGTTTTTTCTTCCAATTCGATGTTCATCTTGGTAGCCAGGCCCATTTTGGCAATCACTTCTTTCCTGAGTTGAGCGTCTGCTTCCACGGCAGTGGTCAACTTCACCGAAAGGATATTTTTATAGGCATTAAAGATTTCGTCGTACGACTCACAAATGGGTAGTATGTACCTTTCGCGACCTTTGCGGGTGATGAGCAATAAAAACCGGAGGGTTAGTTCGTGGAGATCGTTTTTGAAGATCTCCTTCAGCACCTTCACCTTTTTATACGTGTCGAGCACAGGATTGTTGATTACAGCTCTGAGCTGACGGTTTTCGTTAAAAACCTGTTGTACCAGTTTAAGGTCTTTGTGTACCCTTTCGACTGCCTTGAGATCCTCAGCTAAATCGAATACCGCCTGAGCATATCTTCTTGATAACAATTTGATTCGCATGACAGTAGTTTCTTAGTTTAGGCTGGTTTCTTTGAGTAATTTTTCGGCGTAAGTCATCTGGCGGCTTTTATCTTTCAGCTCTTCACGCAGGATTTTCTCTGCAATATCGATGGAATACGAAGCAATGGTACTTTTGATTTCGGCCAGGGCCGCGTTTTTATCACTGGTGATTTGCTCGCGGGCATTGTGAAGGATATTTTTAGCCTCCATTGCTGATTTCTCGCGGGCATCATTTAAAATGGAATCCTTCAGCTTACGGGCTTCTTTCAAAATGGTATCACGTTCTATCTGTGCTTCCAGCATGAGCTTCTCATTACCGGCTTTTAGTTCGTGCATGGCTTGTTGGGCTTTTTCTGCTGCAAGCAAGGCATTTTCGATAGAATCCTCACGTTCCTTTAACGCAGCCATGATTGGTTTCCAGGCAAATTTGCCCAGGATAAACAATAACACTAAAAATGCCAGGGTCATCCAAATAACCAGTCCGAATCCGGGATTGATCAACGACATATTCTCTACTTTTTAATTAATTACCTTTTAATGAGTTTATTATGCCACAGCCAACCGCTGTGGCATAATAAATTTGTTGTTGTTTACGATTATAAAAATACAACCAGCAAACAAACCACGATTGCAAAGAAGGCAACACCTTCTATCAGTGCAGCAGCAACAATCATGTTGGAGCGGATATCGCCTACAGCCTCGGGCTGACGGGCAATAGCTTCAACAGCACCGCGACCGATTTGTCCAATACCAATACCTGCGCCAATGGCTGCAATACCGGCACCCAGACCAGCACCCATTTTTGCGTAAGGTGCTAAATCGGCTGCTACCTGAAGTAAAATTGCTAATAAGTCCATAATTTCTATTTGTTATTTAGTGATTAATGGTTTCTGTTTAATGATGTGCTTCTTCTGTGGCCATCCCAAAATACAGGGCCGACAACAAGGTAAAAACATAAGCCTGGATAAAGGCTACCAGTATTTCGAGTACATCCATGAAAATGGAGAATCCTACTGAAACAATGGAAACTCCATATCCCAGTCCCTGGCTGATTTCCCCAAATATAAAGATCAGGCTGACGAATCCCAGGATGATAATATGGCCTGCACTCATGTTGGCAAAGAGACGTACCATGAGTACGAAGGGTTTGGTAAACACACCCATAATTTCAACAATAGGCATCAACGGCACCGGGATTTTTAGCCACCAGGGAACACCGGGAGCATTTACAATATGTACCCAATAGTTTTTGTTGGCACTATAGGTGGTGATGATGAATGTAAAAGCCGCCAGAACGCCGGTTACGCCAATGTTTCCGGTAATGTTGGCCCCTCCCGGAAAAAAGGGAATTATACCCAACAGGTTGTTGATGAGGATAAAAAAGAAAATCGTCAACAAAAAAGGTGTATATCTTTCGTATCGTTTTTCACCAATGGAGGAACGGGCAATGTCGTCGCGTACAAACAGGATGATGGGTTCGAGCAACGATTGTAATCCCTTGGGGGCTTTCCCTTTGCGTTTCTTGTAGCTGTTGGCTACCGAGATAAAAATCCATCCCAGCAGGAACATGCTAAAGAAAATAGCCATTACATTTTTTGTAAACGAAAAATCAAGTGTCGGACGGACTTCTTCTCCTGAGGCCTCCTTCCGCACCAGTTTACCAGAATTAAACCCTTCTTTAGAGACAAAATATCCCATATGGTTTCCGTGGTTGTGATGCAAAGCGGAGGACATAAAAAAGTGAAATTCTCCTTTATCGTACAGCATGACGGGGAGCGGTACCGTAATATGGGTATGACCCAGGGTAATAATGTGCCATTCATAAGCATCGGTGATGTGCTCGATGATCATATCACCTGCCTTAAATTCCTCCTGAGCGATTTCTTCCTGCCATTCTTCCATACCGTCAACCTCGCTGTCGAGGGAGTGTTGGGCAATACCTAAGTAACTTATACTGAATAAAATCAGTGCTATAAGCCCCATCCTTTGAAGCCTGTTTTTTAGTCCTATTCGATCACTCATTTACTAAGGAAAATCATTGGTTTAAAATGGCTGCAATTTTACAACTATTTGCCGTAACTACAAAATAGTTTTTTTAAATTATTTATTTACTGATCATTATGATATTTTGGGTGGAATTTATGGAACGTTTCTAAATTACTCAATACATGCGTTTTTCGCTCAAAATTTCGTATCTTGTCGGCAAAGAAACCGGAACTAAAAAACTGATTATTATGAAAACGATTTATTTATTCCCATTCATCTTTCTTGCCATGCTTTTTACGGCCTGTCAGGATTGCGATAATGTAATCAATCTTAAGGATGAACAACTGGCTGTGGAAACCGTATTGGAACAGTACATCATAGCGAACGAAAAGCAGGATTTTAATCTGATTCAGCAAATATGGTCTCCCGAATCTGACATTATTCTGTATGGAACCGATACCGACGATCGCCTGGTGGGTTGGATTAATATTAAGAACGCCATCAAGGACCAGTTTTCACAAATCAGCGATACCTATATTTCTGTTACCGATCAGTATATCAAGGTAAATTGCACAGGAAATACGGCCTGGTTTGCCGAAACCCTGAATTATAATTTTATTTATAAAGAGCAAGCCCGCAAATACGAGGGCATGCGTTTTACCGGTGTGCTCGAGAAATTGGATGGAAAATGGATGTTGGTGCAGGGACATCTGTCGGTACCAGCGAGAGTGGGTATCGGGAAGTAGGGGGAGTTAAAAGTGAGCTTAAGTTAAAAGTGAATTGGTTTGGGATATGAAATGGAGCTTTTATGGTCAAGAAACAAGTGTGGTTTTAGTTCTTAGTCGAAAATCCATCATCTGACATATTCGTACAAAAATGGTTGATTGTTTTGTTTTCCAGCATTCAACTGGTGTCCTCATTACCGCTATGTTCATAGAGAGGACTGGTTGAGGGGGTGTAATCCGTCGGTAATTTCGAACTAAAAATATGTAAGTTCAGTGGGGACAACAATCAAACTTATGAGTTAGGCATTTAATTAAAGTTGACCATTATTTGCTATTTTTACACTCTAATATTAAAGCTATGGCATTAAACATTGTAAGAGGAGATCTTAAGAATAAACCTGTCTCTTCGAGGCGACTAGCTCGTTTCTTCGAGGAGGTAAAGGATTACTATGAAGGAACGTTATACATCGGTTATCCAATTATTGGCACTTCAAATGGAGGATATCAGATTGATGCTCTTCTGGTTACAAAGGAGAAAGGGCTAGTTGTTTTTAATATTGAAGAAGGTGTCAATAGTTATCCTGACTATTCAGATGTACAAGATGAAAACTTTACTAAGCTAACCTCTAAACTGATCCAAAATTCAGAGCTCACATCAAAAAGAAAATTGGTGGTTGAAATCAATACAGTAACATATTGTCCAGCTTGGAATATCAAAGGGTTTCAACCAAAAGAGGGTTATCCATGCATTATTACAGATGCTGAAATGAAAAGTTACCTAGAGACTCTTTCGTGGGATCGAAATGAGTATTATAGTAAATTATTATCCATACTACAGTCAATCACTACAATTAGAAGAAGTACTCCGAGGGATTATGTAAAACAGCCAAATTCCCGTGGAGCGATATTAAAAAAGTTAGAAGATTCTATTGCAAATTTAGATCGACTTCAAAGTTCAGCGGTTATTGAGACAGTAGAAGGAGTTCAAAGAATCAGAGGATTGGCGGGGTCAGGAAAGACAATTGTCTTGGCCTTAAAGGTTGCATATTTGCATGCTAAAAACCCTGACTGGAAAATTGCTGTAACGTTTAATAGTCGCTCGTTAAAGGAACAATTCAAAAGATTTATTACTCAATTTAGCTATGAAAACATAAATGATGAACCAAATTGGAAGAATATTGATATTATTCATGCTTGGGGAACTTCATCTGTTGAAGGAGGTGTGTATTTTAACTTTTGTAAGGATCATAACATTGAATTTGTTGACTTTATAGGAGCTAAAAAACTAACTACAGTTTATGGAAAAGAGTTTGATATTGTTTGTGAAAAGGCTTTGCGTGAAGTTAAAGAGTTTTTCCCTAAATATGATCTGATTGTTATAGATGAGGCTCAAGATTTTTCAAAGGAGTTCATAAGAATCTGCTATAATATTTTAAAAGAGCCTAAGAGATTAGTATATGCTTATGATGAATTACAAAGTTTGAATACCAAAACAATGGAATCGCCGGAAGTTATTTTTGGTAATGATGAATTGGGGAAACCATTAGTAAATTTAATAAACAAATCGTTTGAAGCAAAGCAGGATATAATTCTTTACAAATGCTATCGAAATTCTTTAGAAATATTAACCGCTGCACATGCGTTAGGTTTTGGAATATACAATGGAAATATCGTACAAATGTTTGACAATTCTACCTTATGGAATGATATTGGATATCGGGTTATTGAAGGCGAACTAGTTGACGGGAAAGATGTCGTGCTTAAAAGGTCAAGCGACACTAGTCCTGATTTTTTATCGAATCATTCGGAAGTTGATGATCTGATTATTTTTAAATCGTTTAAAGATAATGATAAACAAATTAATTACATTGTAGATCAAATTGAAAAGAATATTAATAAAGATGAGTTGAGACCAGAAGATATAATGGTAATAAATCCAGATCCTTTAACAACTAAAACCGTGGTTGGCCTTTTTCGTCAAAAATTATTTGATAGAGGAATTAATTCGACCTTGGCTGGTGTTTCAACGTCACCAGATATTTTCACTCAATCTGATAGCGTTACTTTTACAGGTATCTACCGAGCGAAAGGTAATGAAGCTTCCATGGTTTATGTAATAAATTCTCAATATTGTTATAACGGACTAGAACTTGCAAAAAAAAGAAACATGCTGTTTACTGCAATGACAAGAAGTAAAGCATGGGTGAGGGTTTGCGGTTATGGTGATAAAATGGACGAATTGGTTAAAGAATATAATCAAGTTCTTAAGCATAGTTTTAGTTTGTCTTTTAAATACCCTACTGAACCTGAGAGAAATCATATGAATTTAGTTAATAGAGACATGTCAACTCAGGAGAAAGGTCGTATTCAAAAAAACATGACAAATTTGAAGGAGTTGATACGTGATCTAAACGAAGGAAGAATACAAAAGGAAGATTTATCGGATGAATTAATCAATGATTTAAGGAAAATAATATTAAAATGAAAAGAGTAGATGTATTGAATCAAATAATGAGAATTACATCGGCTCTGATATCTGTTAACCTATGTGAAGAACAAAATTTTCCATCGGAAAAAGATGGAGAAATATACATTTCTGGAAATCATGATTTATCAATAGCTTTAAAAAACTTACCCTATCAAGAAATTTATTCTATTTTAAATGATGAGAAGAATTTTAACTTGAAAATGATTGATGGGGCATTGATTCAATTAATGTATTCATTTGATCATGAAGATAATTTACAAAAATCAAGGCTTGCTTTTTTTCCTTCTCCAGATTTAACAGAGTTTCAGAATAATAGCGAGATATACGAATTAGATTATATTTATGCAGATATGCTTTTTAAAAACATAGTCACAGTCCCTATAAGATTCGATTATGATCCAGGTAATTTCATGCCAATGCATCACCCATCATCTCATCTTACCTTTGGACAATATGATAATTGCAGAATCCCAGTAGTTGGGCCAATTACTCCAAATATGTTCATGGATTTTATTATTAGAAATTTCTATAATACAGCTTTCAGGAAGTATGCAGATGAGCTTAATTTTGATTTGATTAAAATTTTTAATGACAATATTCATGAACTAGAACAACGAATTGTTCATGTATCTATTCAGGGTTAATGTTTTAATGGTTTCTTCAACACCTCAGCGTAATATGCCACTACGCTGTCATATCTGTATTCTGGTTTATAACGCATCTGTTTCAACAACACTTTCAGGTTCTGAAATTTTTTAGGCACTTGAATACAAATGTTGGTGCTTAACCTATTCTGATAGTCGTATTTGGAGAAATCAAAATTTTATCCATTTGACAGCAATTTATTTGTTAACTCTATTTGACAGCAGAAATACTGTTAAGAAGATTTATGCAGTAGAAAAATAACTCAAGGTACCCAATAAAGTTATCCCCCTCAGCGTAGTATGCCACTACGCTGTCATATTAGTATCCTGGTAATGCATCCGTCTCAATAACACTTTCACTTTCTGAAGAATTTCCTACACTTGAATATAAATATTAGTGCTTAAATTTACTCCAGCGTGTCACATTTACCTTGCGTGCAACTCAAAGAACTTCTCAACCATCTTGTTCCACTCCCGCTTGGATGGTGCTGCAAATATGGATCTGTATAAATTTCAAAGAAATTCCACTACATACCAATGTGAGTACAACTCTATTCTATTTATCTATTTCCCGAGAAAGGATAAAGCCAAGTCTGAATTGTTTAACTTTTCTAAAGTAATTCCATGAAAAGTAAAATAATTAACAATTCATTAACACCTCGATAATGGAATTTGGTTATGTATATTGATTATCTTTGATAAGATATGTTAATCTAACCTAAGACGATGAATTTTTCATAAATTATTTTTTGCTGATTAATTTCTGACGAACAACAATAAAACTACTTTGTTTAAATTTTTTATTCAATAACTAACAAACACCCAATTACCATGAAAAAACTACTATTTACTTTTGCATTTATTCTGATCAATTCTTCGCTGTTTGCACAAAAAGCCAAAACGCTTATGAGTATTAACAGTAATATTTTAGAAATATCGGTTGAGAAAATTACGGATGGATATAAGTATTCATTCAAACAATTAAATAAACCAGAACAAATTCCAAATTATAGCTCCTATTCATTAAATAGAGAAGTATTGTCTTCTTTTATACAATCAGCATATAAAGAAATCAATGATTCAATACCCAAAAAAATAATTGCTACGATTAGTAGCAATCTTAATATGGCCTTTATTGAGATAGTCGCGAACCTGTTTAATGAGGAAATGGATGGCCCGGTCATTGCAACCATAAAACTTAAAGACGCAATACCAGTGTTTACTCATGATACAAAAGGAAAAGATAGTTTAACTAGGTACTATTTAACTCCAAGTAATTGTTATATTGTTTTTAAAGACGGATTTATTGAGCAAATTAAAGTGTATGGTGAGGTTAAGGAAAAATCAGGCCCCTTCATCTCTCGTGCTAAAATAACCGCCACCCAAAGTGCCTTTGTAATCGCAAAGAATTCAGTAATAAATGCAGAAAATTCTGTTCATCGTGCCGAAAATATCGTAATAGAAAAAGGAAAGGAAATGACAGACAAAAAGATAGTTCTGGTGGGTGAAAGCACTACTGATTCAATCGAAATATCAAAAGAGATTGATGTTTTAGAAAGACAATTGGTTACTGAAAAAGTAAAATTGGATTCAGCTAACAAGATTCTTGTCGAAGCAATAAAATCATATCAATTGCTTTATCAGGATCAGCAAGGATCAAACGATTTTAGGATTAAGAATGGGGAGATGTATGGATTTAGTAATATTTTTTCAATTGGTATATCTTCATTGACAAATTTGAAAGACCTTCAACGAAATAAATTATTTATTGACAATAGTAAATCAGGAAAAGCAGGGCATGTAAAATTGGGGGATGTAATTGCTTATAATAGTGTACCTAAACAAGGTACGCGGGATTATAGTCCGGCAAATGGAGAAGTCGAATTAGTAAAAAACCAGACAATTAATCTTCATAAATCTTCAAATGCGAAATTGCTTGAGTTCAAGGTGTTTACTGATGCTGTGGGTTTTGGTGAGGATACCCCAAATGGACTGGTGCAACTTGAACTGGAAAAGAGAATTCCAATTAACACCAAGAGGTGTCAAGGCTTCAGAGCTGGTCATTCATTTTTTTCGTTTATTGATTTTGAATTTACTCAATCGAAACTTGAGAATAAGTATAAATATCTGAAATTGAATACTTATACTACCCCTACACAAGATACTGCAAATCCATATTCAACAGTTTATTATCTTGATGCGCTGCAAGTTTATAGGTATCAGATATTTCAAATTGGCAGCAATCTTAACTTTTACCTGTTGGAAAGCCAGCCTTTAAAATTTGATCTTGAACTAAACTTTCATGCAAATTTTGGGTATTCAAGGGTTATTGATACTTTGGTAAGTAATGGTGAGAGTGTATTTATTGATTCTCCTTTAAACTCTTTTCTGTTAGGGCCCGAAGTAAAATTCATTTTTTACCCGGAAAAAAGATTGAATATTACATTAAGTGATAAATTAACCAGACAATATTTTTTATATGATTCTGATAAGTTTGGATACAACTCTCTATTGAATAATGAGCTTGTCGAGGGTAATAACTGGTTCAATACTGTAGGTATTGATGCGTATTATTGGCCTTCAGATGAGGGTAAAATATTCGTTCGATATAGATTTAATCATGAATTAAATAATACCAACAGTAATTTCAGTCAATTTCAAATAGGTTATTCAATGTATATCAAGACCTCAAAAAAAGAAAAGTAGGGTATTTTTATTTGGTATGATTATATTGACCCAATACAACTAATGCAATAGACGAACATTTTCAGATTTAAAGAACAAACTCAGGAATCAGAATGGTTTTTTCAAGAAAAGAAAAATGAATTTCATAGATGGGGTTTTAAAGGCATAATGACCTATAAAAAAAGTTGAAGGAGCTCCAAAAGAACTCCTTCTCCTTAGTATTTTTGTCCTTCGTCAAATGTAAACCTGACAGGTTGCTCCCCCTCAGCGTAGTATGCCACTACGCTGTCATATTAGTATCCTGGTAATGCATCTGTCTCAATAACACTTTCACTTTCTGAAGAATTTCCTACACTTGAATATAAATATTGAGTGCACTCCGAAAAGTATGTGCTCTTTGATTTTCAACTCATTTACCCCTTACCCCTTAAGGGGATTCGTTGAAAATCAATGAACTATCTAAAGTCCCCTCGTATGTTTGCAAAATTGAATAAGTAGTTAAAATAATTTATATTTAAGACAAGAAAATAGGGACAGAATAGGAGTACGAAATTCCCCTAGGCAACATTAATTGTATGCCCACCTAAAGATAATCATCCTAT
>JAUYGX010000065.1 GCA_030690365.1 Bacteroidales bacterium
TGTAAGTGTTCATAGCTTTTTTTTTGCTAAGATACACTTTTTTTCAATTACGTCATATTATCTGTGACGTGACACTAGTGAATAGTACTTGTCGTTTTTCGATATCAGGCTAAAGTTCGTAATGGTAGTAAGTTGTTCAGGCCACGTGACTACTTTTGTTTGCATAAAGCCGAGATAGCCCCTGCCCTGTAAATGAGATACGGGGTTGTTAAAAGTGTATGTTTTTCTATTCCATTTCTGTTGGTTGTCGCCAACAGTATAAATTTCTGAAACCAATGTCGCTTTTAACCTTGTATTAGAAATGGGAAACTGGTGGTTTGTTGCTCCAAGATTCGGAATTCCCGCGAAGGTTGCCGTAGTTTTTACACCAAGCCCATTGATAGCCGACTGGATCACATCCAGCCCTATACCCGTATCCTTGTAGCTGAATATATTAAGTACCCCATAACTGGGAAGTTTCTGACTCGGAGGAATTAAATGTTTTTTTGAGTAAAGGAAAACGAAATCCCTTACGCCATTTCCATCCACATCGGCAGAAAGCCATTCAAGGCCATCGTGATCCATTTCAATGGGAATTTCAGAGCCAAAACCACCTTCCGTGGAAATGCCATCGGGTTGGGTATACTTAAAGTTTAATTTCCAGTTGCTGTATCCGGAGGACAAGTACATAAAGTCAGCTCGTCCGTCCAGGTTAAAGTCCTCAACTAGTGAAGGTATCTGACCATTCAGCACTCCAACACCATCTTTTTCAATAAAATAGGCTCCGTACGAAAAATACAAAGTTTTGTGAAGTACATTGTTGGTACCTTTCATTAAATAACAAATGTCTGTTTTTCCATCGTTGTTAAAGTCGTTAAAATATGCTACCTGCGAGGTTGTAGTTGAATAGTTAGCAATATTTAACTCACCACCTGATTCGAAACCGTTTTCGGAGGAGAACGAGTAAATTTTGTAAATGTAATTAGGATAAGATTTCCAAATAATTTCCATAACCCCATCTCCGTTAAAATCGCCAACATTTTCTATTTGTCTTTTATCGGTGATTGCAAGTATAGCAGTGTTTGGCACAAAAGTAAAGGAGTTGCTTGAAGAAGTATAATGACCTTCAAGTACTTTGCAGTAGGTATTAGAAACCACCAGTATATCATTTATTCCATCGCCGGTAAAATCGCCCGGGAAACATGAAACCTGATATGGATAAAAATACACCTGGTTCATGGTATTGCTTACTTTATCGTAATCGTAAATCTTCAATCCTTGATCATCTACAAAAAGGAGTTCGTCATCCCCATCCATGTTGTAATCAATTGCTTTTAACTGATTGATGCTGTAAACTACACGTGCGACAGGAATGTCGATTGTTCGCTTTAAATCGTCAAAATATATCGTCACTACCAAATCGATATCCGTCATGTTGCCCGGATCATTCTGTTTGATTTTAAACGTGGCGATCTCGTCTTTGCCATCACCTGTCAGGTCAAGACCAATGGAAGTGGTTTGAGTTATGGCCTTAATATAATCGGGTTGTTCGTTATTAGCAAATGGTTCATATTTTGGAGAATAAAACGCCCAATCAAAACGGGTAGGATTGATATATACTTTTTCATTTCCCGAATAAGTAGCTAAATCTATTTTTTCGATAAAATATTCGCCACAAACTCCTTTGTTCTCAAAATAGCCAAATTCATAGTCGCGTATTGGCTTGTTTAGTTCGTTGGTAATGCGAATTGATTTGAGTAACCATGAGTTGGTGACGAAATAGGGTTGAAAACCGGGGTAACTTGAAACTAAAATTTCAAAAAAAGTTGTTCTTTGTAAATTGGAGCTCAATTCTTCTGTGTCGTATTCGAATTTGACCTTAGTATGTCCGGAACTCTTGCCTTCATGACCCGAGTACGAGACTTCAGTTGGGTGTATTTCACCGGTGGAAGGAATTGCATCATAATTGTAAAGCGTAATGTTCCCCATTCGGTCACCAATTTGGCAAATGTGCCAGGCAATCGGCAGTAAATCAGGGTTGTTCTGTGAATTAATATGTCGGCTATTTGGGGAGTTCCCATACTCCATGATTAGGCCACTCTTTTCATACACTTTAAAATAGGTGCCATGAGACCCAGTTAGCATTTCAATTTTTGTCGAAAAATCGGTTTCTTTACGGTATTCGGTAATTCCGCCATTTTCACCAACTTTAATTAAATGCGCTCCATCTAATAGGTATTCGTCTCCTTCAAAGTCAATGTTATCGGCAAAGCCATTATAGTAAACAGAAGGGTTTGCACGTGTAATGGCAGAAAAACCAGTAACAGACCAACCTTTGCCTAAAATATTTCCCTCATTGCGACTATTATAAACCAGCCCTATATCCGGTGTCATTCCGGCACGTCCTGTAGGTATATCTAATGGAATGCTGTAAATTAATTCACCGGTAGGAGAAACACCCATTTCGCCGGGAATGGTTCCTACAAGATTACTCTCATCTATTTTTTCAAGTGTGCTTTTTTGGGCAAACACGATGTTACCTATCGAAATATGCATCAATAGCAGAAATAAAACAATTGCTCTCATGTTAAGGGTGTATTTAGATTAATAATTACTTGCTTATTCTTAACAGAAACGATCTCCAAATCAATTTTTTACTATTTTCCAAGACTCAACAATCGAGTTAAATCGAACCTTCAGATAATATATTCCAGGTGAATAATTCTCCATGTGAAAGGTCTCAGCAGGTTCGTTAATAGTGAAAGATGTCAATAAAGTACCGTTCGACGAAAAAAGAAAAGCTTTAGCATTATTATCCTCCTCAGCCTCAATACACTCTATGTGTATTTCATCAGTTGCAGGATTAGGGTAAATCGAGATATTGAGTGTACTCAAATCCAGATTCACCTGTTTATAGGAAGCTTCAGGCAGGATTGAATCGGCAAGTGTTGTCTTGATCTCTTTGTTTATCACTATTCTACTTGTTCTGTTTCCAGCGGCATCGTAGCTAAAAGCTATATCCTGGCTGAAAGCAATCATCGAAATCAGCAATAAACATCCTGTTAAATAACTTTTTAAGTGTGTTTTCTTCATTTCAATACAATTTTGACTGTTGGTTATAGTAGATTAATACATGGCAAAGCTAAATTAAAATTTCAATTATAGCACATGTGCTATAATTATTTTTTAAATATTTTCAATCTTTCGTCCATGAAAATGGCGCGTGAAAAAGATCGGAAATTGATTTTTGACAAACAAGGTCTTGAAGCATTTGCCATTCAATTGAAGAAAATAAGAAACAACAAAGGGTTCACCCAGAATCAACTTGCATTTGAATCAGGAATTTCGATTAGTCAAATCGCTCGAATAGAAACTGCCAGAATCAATCCAACACTTAGTACAATATTTGTTCTGTCTCGCACTATGGATGTTTCATTACCTGAACTCTTCAATTTTCAAATCTAAAAACGCACCTAATGATCATCACCACAATAAATCAAACAATTTAACAACAAGCACCACCCCATCCCCCGTCCTTTTTTTTCCTATTTTTGAACGCTCAATTTACAGCAATGAACCTCGATTACCTGATATTCGGAAAAGAACAAACTGAACGCCTGATTCCTCAGCGTCATCCCATGATGATGGTGGACGGGCTGTTGCTTTCTGATGAAAAATCCACTACTTCAACTCTGAAGGTTCTGTCTGATAATATTTTTGTCGGGGATGGCTTTTTACAGGAACCCGGAATCATTGAAAACATGGCCCAAACAGTGGCTCTTCGTGCCGGATACGAGGCTCAACAGCACGACAAAAAACCGGAAGTTGGATTTATCGGTGCCGTTAAACGACTTAAAATTGAAAGGCTGCCAAAAGTGAACGAACAGCTGATCACTACGATAGATCTGATTAACCAACTGCTTGGTGCGATGGTCGTTCATGCTACCACACGGGTAAATGGACAGCAAATAGCCGAAGCAGATTTGTCCATCTTTTTATCTAAACCAACAAAAAACCCACTCGATTGAAAGCCAAAGATGTACCTCAGGATGATGCCAATATGTTGCAGGGAAAACTACGCGAACCCATTTATTCGCTGGATGAAAATGGCAACTACACCACCATTCAGTCGGTGGGCTGGAACCCGAAAAATGAAGTCATGAAGGAAGCCTGGGATCAGGTAAACGAAAAAGTTGAAAATGCCCGCAATAAGGTACTCTCGGGCGAATTGAGTCCGCTGGCATATTACATCGAAAAAAATATCATGGACATCGGGCTGGTAGCCAAATACATGGGAATATGGCGATGGACGGCGAAGCGGCATTTGAAACCCAAAATTTTTGCCCGACTCACAGAAGAAACACTGGAGAAATATGCCCGTGTCTTCAACGTTACTAAAGAGCAACTCATCGAAACTAACCTTCTCAAATCAGAAAAATAACGAATGGATCATCCCATCGAATTTCAACATAAACAATCGGCCCACTGTGAAAATGGAGTTGTGTCGAATTTACTTCGTTTTTATGGAATCAACCTGAGCGAGCCTATGGTGTTTGGGATTGGCTCGGGATTGTTTTTTTCGCACATGCCGTTTCTAAAAGTTGGCGGAATCCCGGTTACCTCTTTCAGGCCGCTGCCTGGAATCATTTTCAAACGCACCTCCCGGCGACTGGGCATTTCTTTTGAAAGAAAAAAATTCAGAAATCCAAAAAAAGCCATGGAAGCCCTGGATAATAATCTAAACACGGGAATTCCAACAGGCATGCTGGTGGGCGTTTACAACCTTTCTTATTTTCCTGATGCTTACCGCTTTCATTTTAATGCACATAACCTGGTGGCCTTCCGTAAAGAAAACAACACCTATCAAATCAGCGATCCGGTGATGGAAGGCTACGAGCAGCTCACCTACGATGAGCTGCTGCGGGTCAGGTATGCAAAGGGCCTTTTTGCCCCCAATGGTCACATGTACTGGATAAAAAATATTCCAAAAAATATCCACCTCGAAGAAGCCATCCTCAAAGGCATCAAACAAACCTGTAAGGATATGCTCACCATCCCGATTCCGTTGTTTGGTGTTCGGGGCATCCGGTATTTATCCCGAAAGGTGAGAAATTATCCCCGCAAACTCGGTGTCCGCAAAGCAGCCTCTTACACCGGACAAATCGTGCGGGCACAGGAAGAAATTGGTACCGGTGGTGCCGGATTCAGGTTTATGTATGGGGCTTTTTTGCAGGAAGCGGCACAAATTCTCAACAAACCGGTACTGCGCGATTTATCCATTGAACTTTCCGGCATTGGCGATCTATGGCGCGAATTTGCCGTGATTACGGGAAGAATCGTAAAAAACCGCAACTCCCTGGATGAAAGCTACGATAAAGCGGCTGATCTATTACTCGTCATCGCCGACCGGGAAGAAGCCTTTTTTAAGAAACTTAAACAGGCCATATCGTGACAAACAAACTGGATTTCATCGAAATCAGGGGATTGATTAAGCGTTATCCCCATGCTGAGGTCAATGCAGTGGATCACCTGAATTTGTCGATCGCGCAAGGCGAAATATTTGGTTTGCTCGGACCCAATGGTGCAGGGAAAACCACCACCCTATCCATTCTTTGCGGACTTATTTCAGCTACTGCCGGAAGTGTTTCCATTGATGGATTGTCGATGAAATCGCATCCCGACCAGGTAAAACAATTGATCGGTGTGGTGCCACAGGAAATCGCCCTTTTCGATAAGTTAACGGCGCGTGAAAACCTGCTTTATTTTGGGCAGATGTATGGACTTACAGGTAAATCGCTGAAGGACAACGTGGAAAACTACCTCCGGCGTTTTGGATTGACCGACCGGAAAAATCACCGCATTGGCAACTTCTCGGGCGGTATGAAACGCAGGATTAATCTGATTGCCGGAATTCTTCATCAACCAAAGATTCTTTTTCTGGACGAACCTACCGTTGGCATTGATGTACATTCCAGAAACGTGATTTTGGAATTTCTCCGCGAAATCAATCAGCAGGGAACCACCATTCTGTACACTTCGCATCACATGAACGAAGCCGAAAATCTTTGTTCCCGAATCGCTGTGATCGATTATGGAAAATTGATGGCAGTTGGTATTCCTGCCGAATTAATTAGAGGCCATGCTGGCTGCGAAAACCTTGAAGATCTATTTCTTCAGCTTACCGGACGTAAACTACGAGACTAACATCGAAAAAAATGTGGCTTTTTCTGATAAAATATACCGCCTCTACTTATAAAGAAACCTTGTTGTTGCTACGCGACAGAGCAGGCTTGGCCATGTTGTTCATTATGCCTGCCGCGCTGGTACTCATCATGACCATGTTGCAGGATTCCACCTTTAAGGTGCTGGAGGAGAAAAAATTATCCGTTTTAGTGGTAAACCAGGATGCCGACACCTTTGGGATCAATATAGTCGATGGTTTAAAACACTCGAAATTTTTCCATGTTATTGATAGCCTGAAGGGGAAAGTACTCACCGAAAGCGCTTTACGCGAACAGGTGGCAGCAGGGAATTTTCAGATTGGTATCATGATTCGGCCAAACGCCAGCCAAACCATCCGCGAAAACATCAAATACAGGATGCTCCAACAGCTTCCTGAGGAGCAATCCGGCATTTTCGGTTCCGACCCTGTTTCCCCATCCCTTCCTGCTTCCATCGATGTGTTTTTCGATCCGATTACCAAGAACTCTTTTAAACAGGCCATCATTAGTGCTTTGCAGGAATATTCCTCCATGGTGGAAGCAAAGGTGCTTTTTGGAGTTTACTCACGGGTTTTCGAAGACATGCTCGACATCAAACTAAAAAAGCAAGGTGTTTTTTCGCGTTTGGTGAATATCAACGAACAATATGCCGCCACCGATCAACACGTGGCCATTCCGAATTCGGTACAACACAATGTACCGGCCTGGGCGGTTTTCGCCATGTTTTTTGTGGTAATTCCTTTGGCCGGCAACCTGATTAAAGAAAGAGAAAGCGGTGTTTCGCTCAGGCTACGCACCATGCCTGGATCTGATTTGGCCATGATCATGGGAAAAGTAACCACCTATTTTATGGTGATCATCCTGCAAGCCTTGCTCATGCTGGTCATCGGGATATATCTGCTCCCATTACTGGGTTTGCCTCAGCTCAATCCGGGGCATCATTACCTTGCCTTGTTTGTGCTCACTGCAACCATTGCCCTGGCAGCCACCGGATATGGCATCCTGGTAGGCACCATTGCCGGGACGCTGGAACAATCATCTATTTTTGGTTCTATATCGGTAGTCATACTGGCTGCCATTGGAGGAGTTTGGGTACCCGTCTTTATGATGAGCGATGTGATGCAGGTGGTTACCAAACTCTCGCCGCTCAACTGGTCACTCAACGGGTATTATGATATTTTTCTCCGCAACGCCGGTCTGATGGATATTTTACCCAACCTGACGGCGCTGTTTCTTTTCTTTGTAACTTGCGTTACGATTGGTTGGTGGGTGAATACGCATAAGAATCAGCCTGTGTAAGGGGAAGTTAAAAGTTAAAAGTTAAAAGTTGAAAGTTGAAAGTGGGGAGTGGGGAGTGGGGAGTGGGAAGTCAGGTTTTCTCTGTAAAAGGCATTTTTGTTGATTTCAACTTATTTATTGCTGAACTTTGAAAGCGGGAAATCATTGAAAATAAAATAATTAAAAAGCCACACAATATAAGATGTATCCGTTTATAAACGGTCGATAAATTGGAAGTAAAGTCATGTACAAAGAGCACAACTCACTTTTTTCTGAAATCAAACAAGTGGCAGGCTATCTCTGGAAAAGAGGTTGGGCTGAAAAAAATGCCGGAAATTTTTCTGTCCGCCTTTCGGCAAAAGCCGTTGCATCCAAGGAGCAAATCTATCCTTTGGAGCAAGAATTTCCTGCTCTGGCCAACCAGATCTTTTTGATCTCCATCAAAGGTAGCCGGATGCGTAACATGGCTAAAAACCCAAAACGAAATACGCTCTTTATCCAAATTGGACCGAAAGGCCAAAATTTTCAGGTTATTCACCGAAATAAACACGCCCAACAGGCAGAACCCACCAGCGAACTGGCCGCTCATTTAACCATTCACAACATGCTGGTCAACAGCGCATCCACGGCCAGGGTAGTAATGCACACCCATGTAACCGAACTCATTGCCCTCACCCACATTCCACAATTTTGTAACGAAACCGCATTGAACAATCTCCTTTGGAGCATGCATCCCGAAACGGTGATGTTTGTTCCGGGAGGGGTTGGGTTTGTACCTTTCGCACTTCCCGGAAGTGCTGCCATTGCAGAACTAACCACACAGAAACTAGCCAACCACCAGGTCGCCATCTGGGAAAAACACGGTGCTTTTTCGGTATCTACCAGCCTGGAAGAATGTTTTGATACACTGGATATCCTGGCTAAGTCGGCCAGAATCTATTTCATGGTGAGAAACAGCCTTGAAAAAGAAGCTCGTCCGGGACTTACCAAGGAACAACTTGAACGGTTGAGGAATATCGTTTTTTAAAGGTAAAAAACTTTTCCAAAGTTTCAAGTTTTGGAAAAGTTCTGAATCACAACTGTATCAACTCCATTTCGTTACTCCTCTCTCGTCCTCGTTTGAGCGCAGCGGTAACGAGGATGCAAGATTGTCAAACATTTTGAATGAAACTTAGAACTCCCCATCTCACAAAAAACAATTCACCAAAAAACCGACCCTAAAAATCAAACCGATAAATTAATTCCCCGGATTTACCATCCCATCATCAGATGATCTTTTTACATTGAAGTAGAAAGAACCCGACTTAGTGGTTAATTGTAAACGGTACTAATTGGATAATATAGTGAAAATGAGACTAAAAGAATTCTAAAAGAAATTTAAACAACGAAGCCAATATAATAGAATCGCGACAATTGGTGGTATGCGGATGTTACCACCAATGCAAAGACCCGGCACTGCGCATGGATTTTGACAAATTCTATATAGATATATTTTTAAATGTAAAGATTTTGTCGATTTCTTTACAGAATAAATTATCTTTGTATAGATTTTTAAATATTCTTTACAAATGAAAACTTGGGGATTAATTGAATTACCGTTAAGCATTGACTTAGAAACTAAAAAAGTATTAAAAGCTTTACCTGCAGCACATGCTGCTTTGGCTGAGTTAAAAGGAATTGCATCAACAATCCCAAATCAAAATATTCTGATTAACACACTTGGATTACAAGAAGCTAAAGACAGTTCTGCGATTGAAAATATAATTACAACTCATGATGATTTATACAAATCAGCATTGAATCTTGATGCTTTTAAATCGCTTCAAGCAAAGGAAGTCCAGAATTATATTTCAGCACTAAAAAAAGGATTTGAACTTATCACAACGACCGGACTACTGACAAACAATAGTATTCTGCAGATTCAAGAAGCATTAGAGGATAATAAGGCCGGATTCAGAAAATTGCCTGGTACGGCCTTAATAAATGCTGCTACTGGTGAGACTATTTACACACCACCTCAAGATTATGCTGAAATAATTGGACTAATGGATAATTTAGAGCGATACATAAATGATTCAGAAATGCAAGATTGCGACACATTGATTAAGATGGCAATTATTCATTTTCAATTTGAGAGTATTCACCCATTTTATGACGGAAATGGCAGAACTGGCAGGATCATAAACATACTATACTTGATTTTGGAAAAACTCCAATCGTTGCCGATTCTATATTTGAGTAATTACATAATCAAACACAAACCTGATTATTACCGGCTTTTGCAAAAAGTTCGAGAGGAGAATTTATGGGAGGAGTGGTTGTTGTTTATGATAGATGGAGTTGAACAAACTGCTAAAGAGACGATAGAATTGATTATTAAAATTAAGGAGTTAATGCTTAATCATAAGCACAGACTCCGGGAAAATTACAAATTTTACAGTCAGGATTTATTGAACAATTTATTTAAACATCCCTATACAAAGATTGAATTTGTCGTAAATGATTTGGGGGTTTCAAGAATAACAGCAGCAAATTATTTAAATAAATTGGCTGAGGATAAGATGTTGCGAAAAGACAAATTAGGGACTGGAAATTATTATATTAACGAGGAATTATTTAATTTATTGACAAAGAGATAAAAATTACAGGCATCAACATAATAGCATACATGCCTCAGTTGAGCCCAAAAAACCAGGCAGCGGTGTAAGATCCACCTACCCAACTCTCCAAAAGTAAATCACAAAAAAAAACTACTCTAAAATTCAAACCGATAAAATAAATCCCTAGGTTTACCCCACCAAACACCCGATAAACCAACTACAATGAAGTAGAAAGAAACCGATTTAGCTAATTATGAACGG
>JAUYGX010000074.1 GCA_030690365.1 Bacteroidales bacterium
ACTCCCGGTTCCGGTAATAACAACATTTGAGATTTTCATTTTTAGCGTTTTTAGTTGAATAAAGTAAGGGTACAAAATTATATAATTTATTAAAAGTCTGTTTTTTTCAAGCCAAATCGAAGGGTTAGATGCGGAACTAACCTTTTCCAAATCCGGGAAAGTCTCATTTCTGATACAGAATTAATAAAAGATTCACCCGCATTCAGATAGCAATCTTTCCCCGTTTCCTTCAAATAAATGCAAGGCTTTCTGCTGCTTTTTCGTAATTTTGCCCCTTCAAAAAATTATAAAACTTCAGGTATGAAACAGCTTATCGAATGTGTTCCAAATTTCAGCGAAGGCCGCGACATGGCGGTTATAAAACAGATAACAGATGTTATTGAAAAGGCAGAAGGAGTTACTTTACTGGATGTTGATCCGGGTGCTGCCACCAACCGCACAGTAGTCACTTTCGTGGGTACTCCCGACGAAGTAATCGAAGCAGCTGTTCAGGCTGTTAAAAAAGCTGCTGAAGTAATCGACATGCGTCACCACAAGGGCGAACATCCCCGTTTTGGGGCCACCGATGTATGCCCGTTGGTTCCCATCGCCAATATCACCATGGAGGAAACTGTGGTGTATGCCCGCAAGCTGGCTCAACGCATTGGAGAAGAACTGGGAATTCCGGTTTATTGTTACGAAAACGCTGCTTTTCAGCCTGTTCGCAAGAATCTGGCCAATTGTCGGGCTGGTGAATATGAGGGACTGCCTGAAAAACTAAAAAACCCGACCTGGAAACCCGATTTTGGCCCTGCCGAATTTAACAGCCGTGTAGCCGGAACGGGTGCCACTGCCGTGAGTGCACGCGATTTTCTGGTTGCATTTAATGTTAACCTTAACACTACCTCCACCCGTCGGGCCAACTCCATCGCCTTCGACGTTCGTGAGCGTGGCAGAACCATGAGAGAAGGAAATCCCGTTACCGGAAAAATAGTAAAAGACGAAAAAGGGAATCCTGTGATGATTCCCGGAACCCTGAAATCGGTGAAAGCCATTGGTTGGTTCATCGAAGAATATGGTGTGGCCCAGATCAGCATGAACCTCACCAACATCAGCATCACGCCTGTACACGTAGCCTTTGATGAAGTATGTAAAAAAGCCGGCGAACGCGGTATCAGGGTAACCGGTTCCGAACTGGTCGGACTCATCCCCCTACAAGCCATGTTGGATGCAGGAAAATACTTCCTTATGAAACAACAACGCTCGGTAGGTGTCGAAAATGAGGAACTCATCAAAATTGCCATCAAATCCATGGGATTGGATGATTTAAAACCCTTTAACCCCAGAGAACGCATCATAGAGTTTTTGCTTGAAGACCACACCAAAAAGCTGGTGGACATGACCCTGACGGCTTTTGCCAACGAAACGGCTTCAGAATCACCCGCTCCGGGAGGAGGATCCATCGCAGCCTACGTGGGTGTTTTGGGAGTTTCTTTGGGAACCATGGTGGCCAACCTGAGTGCCCACAAACGTGGCTGGGACGACCGTTGGGAAGAGTTTTCGCAATGGGCCGAAAAGGGCCAGAAATACAAATACGAATTGCTGCATCTGGTGGATGAAGACACCAGGGCCTTCAACAAAATTATGGATGCCTTTGGTTTGCAAAAAAAAACCGAGGAAGAAAAAATATTCCGTGCCGAAACCATCCAAAACGCCTCTAAATATGCCATGGAGATTCCTTTTAAGGTGATGCAAACAGCCTTCAACTCCTTTGAGGTGATGAAAGCCATGGCCGAAACCGGAAACCCCAATTCTGTTTCAGATGCCGGAGTAGGAGCTTTGTGTGCCCTCACTGCCGTGGAAGGTGCATGGCTCAACGTTAAAATCAACGCCTCAGGGATTGACGACAAAACCTTTACAGGCGAACTTCTGAAGAAAGCCGCTGAACTTGCCCGTGAGGCAAAGGAAACGAGAGACGACATTATTCAAACGGTTGAAAAAAAGATTGCGACACTTTAACATGTGCCTTACTTTACCTTGATCTAATCGAATACCATGAGCTACTTCACCCTTACCCTACTCTATTTTACTTCGTTTTTCACACTGATGAACCCAATGGGCATCATGCCCGTTTTTTTAACGATGACTTCACAGTTATCGAAAAAGGAACGTCGCAAAACAGCGTTTAAAGCCGTTTTAACCGCCACACTGGTACTCATTTTGTTTGCCTTTGCAGGCGAATACTTATTTCACTTTTTTGGTATTTCGGTAGCCGGATTGAAAGTCGTGGGCGGGGTTTTGTTCTTTATCATGGGGTACGACATGCTAAATGCACGTTTAAGCCCGATGAAATTAAGCGCCAAAGATGCTGAAAAGTACGTGAACGATATCTCCGTTACTCCGCTGGGAATCCCCATGATTGCAGGCCCGGGAGCCATTACCAACGCCATTGTACTGATGGGCGAAAGTCATACCCTGGCCAACAAAGGACTGGTGATTTTATCCATCGTACTGGTTTCGGTGGTGCTGATGATCACACTGTTCGGAGCCGTTGGCATCACCAAATTATTAGGCGATATCGGCAATAAAATCATGATGAAACTCATGGGGTTGATTGTGATGGTGATTGCTGTGGAGTTTTTCTTTGCAGGGATTTCACCTTATTTAAAAGCCATCATTGGCTAAATCGGGTACTTGAAACATGATTCTGGCAAAATACTAAATATCAAGTAGTTCAACGACGAATTTTTATCATGAAGATTGAAAATAAATTTAATCCGTGATTTTTTAACAAAACGGTTGCAGTTTAGGCAAATATTTTCTATTTTTGCCGACCAAAATTTAAAGTGAGTTTGACATGGCTAAAAAGAGCAAAGACGCAAGAATTCAGGTGATCATGGAGTGTACCGAGCACAAAAACAGCGGTATGCCCGGAACATCCCGGTATATTACTACCAAAAACAAAAAAAATACACCTGAAAGACTCGAGTTGAAAAAATTCAACCCGATCCTAAAAAAAATGACTGTTCACAGAGAAATTAAATAATTTAGATCATGGCTAAGAAAGTAGTTGCATCCCTTCAATCATCAGCAAAGGATTTTGCTAAAGTTATAAAACTGACCAGGACCGCCAGAAGTGGTGCCTATTCTTTTAAAGAAGAAATTATCCCCTCTGACAAAGTACAAGAGTACTTCGCCAATAAATCATAACGACAATCTGATTAGATTATCAGGAAGCTTTTTCCCTTAACTCAGGGAAAGAGCTTTTTTAGTTTGTGCATTTATCATTACTTTTGCCGCGATTTTCACCACACATCTGTCAACTAAAATCTCAACATGGGCCTATTTTCAATTTTTTCAAAAAAACAGCAAAAAGAAGACCTGGAAAAAGGCCTGGAGAAAACCAAGCAGAATGTTTTCAATAAACTTACCAAGGCTATTGCAGGTAAATCAAGGGTAGACGATGATGTGTTGGACAACCTGGAAGAGGCTCTGGTGATGTCGGATGTGGGCGTGCAAACCACCTTAAAAATTATTAAGCGGATCGAAGAACGGGTTGAACGTGATAAATATCTGGGAACAGCTGAGTTAAATGTCTTGTTGCGTGAAGAAATTGAGGCACTTCTATTGGAAAACAATACCAGTGACGGAGAAGATTTTGATATTCCGGCCAATAAAAAACCCTATGTCATCATGGTGGTTGGGGTGAATGGAGTTGGCAAAACCACCACCATCGGAAAATTGGCCTACAATTTTAAAAAAGCCGGAAAATCCGTAATCCTGGGAGCCAGCGACACCTTCCGTGCCGCTGCCGTCGATCAGCTTACCATCTGGTCCGAACGTGTAGGTGTACCCATCGTCAGCCAGGGAATGGATGCCGATCCGGCTTCAGTAGCTTTCGATACCCTTAAATCGGCCATTGCGCAACAAAAGGATGTGGTCATCATCGACACAGCCGGACGTCTGCACAACAAGGTCAACCTGATGAATGAGCTCACCAAAATTAAACGCGTGATGCAAAAACTCATTCCGGATGCGCCACACGAAATCCTGCTGGTGCTGGATGCCTCCACCGGGCAAAATGCCATCGAACAAGCCAAACATTTTATTGCTGCTACCGAAGTTAATGCACTGGCTCTAACCAAGTTAGATGGAACTGCCAAAGGGGGCGTGGTGATTGGCATCTCAGATACATTTAAAATTCCTGTAAAATATATTGGCGTGGGCGAAAAAATGCAGGACCTGCAAATCTTCAACAGAAAGTCCTTTGTTGAAAGCCTTTTTGGATAATTCCTTGTCCTTCTCAAACAGTACTAAATCTACTACCAATGATCTCAAAACAAAAAGTAAACGTCATCACGCTTGGATGTTCCAAAAATCTTGTCGACTCGGAAGTGATGATGAAACAGCTTGAAAGCCGGTACCACATTGAGCATGACGGACTTAATCCCACCGATATTATTATCATCAACACCTGTGGTTTTATCAACGATGCCAAGGAAGAATCCGTTGACACAATATTGAATGCCTTGGAAATGAAGGCCAATGGAAAGACAAAAAAAGTTTTCGTAACCGGATGCCTTTCACAGCGATACAAGAAAGACTTAACCGAAGAATTGCCGGAGGTTGATGGTTTTTTTGGCACTTCCGATCTAAGTGCCATCCTAAAAACACTGGATGTTGATTATCGACACGAACTTTACGGACAGCGACTCCTGACCACACCTAAACATTTTGCCTACCTGAAAATTTCGGAAGGATGCAACCGCAATTGTGCCTTTTGTGCCATCCCGCTCATCCGGGGGCAACATCAATCCATCAAGATGGAGGACCTTGTAAACGAAGTTGAATATCTGGCTGCTCAGGGTGTTAAAGAGCTGTTGCTGATAGCGCAGGACCTCACCTGGTATGGGCTCGATATTTATGGCAAACGGGTACTCCCCGAATTGCTGGAGGAAATTTCCAAAGTAGAAGGCATTGAATGGATTCGGATGCATTACACCTATCCGGCCAATTTCCCGGTGGGATTGCTGAAAACCATGCGCGAAAAACCCAAGGTCTGCTCCTATCTCGACATGCCCTTGCAACACATCAACAGCCGTATTTTGCGCTCAATGAAACGTGGTTTGGGTGGACAAAAAACAGTTGATTTACTAAACAAAATAAAGAAAGAGGTCCCCGGAATCGCCATGCGGACTACGCTGATCGTCGGTTTTCCGGGTGAAACCGAAGAAGAGTTTCAGGAACTGATGGATTTTGTAGAAGGTTATCGTTTTGATCGCCTGGGAGTTTTTACGTACTCACCCGAAGAGGGTACTTCAGCCAACCTGCTGGTGGACGATGTACCCGAAGAAGTAAAAGAAGACAGAAAAGCCCGTTTGATGGAATTACAACAAAACATCAGCCTGGCCCTCAATCAGGAAAAAGTAGGACAGACTTTTCGCGTTATCATCGACAGAAAAGAAAACGACTACTACGTGGGAAGGACGGCTTTCGATTCTCCTGAAGTAGACAATGAAGTGATGATGGATGCGAACCTCCTGGATCTAAAAATAGGAAATTTTTACCAGGTGAAAATACAAAGAGCTGATTTTTTCGATCTTTACGGAGAGGTACTGAATTAATTCATCGCAATTTTTTAGGGCGTACAAATGGTTGATTGATAAGGTTGTTATATATCACGCAAAGTTCGCAGAGGAAATGCAAAAAACGCAAAGCAAGAGCCCACTCCGAAAAGCATGTGTTCATTGATTTTCAACTCATCTCCGAATTTCCGTTTTCGTAAAAAATTACGAAATAGGATGGTTTATTGTTCGGAATCGGATTTAACTCTCCGGATTCCAGCCTGAACTTTTCCTTACTTGTCGCTTTTTCAAACAACTACCATTTTTGGCATGGCTATTGGAATTCCTAACGAGGTGTTTGAAACAAACGACATCATTGTAATTGAAAATTTGGTTTTGGTTGAATCAGGTCGGTAGAGCCCTCTATCGGCCTGTTCTGTTTTAGGGATGATCTTACAACTTGCTTTTAACTAACAGATTTAGGATCAAGTCAAGAATCAAAGGAATTGCTTTATCAATGCAATAAACTCCTTCGTTAGCATGTTGGTTGTATTCAAATAATTTCTAATTTTACCCTTCGCCCGTTTGTCGCCTCAGGTTTCTATACTAACTGCCGTTATTGCAAAAAAAAAGTTGCGAATGAACACAACCTTAAAAACAAACCCATTGTAATGCGCCTCATAAGAAATGTCGTAATATTGCTTTGTCTGATCCTGACTGAAAAGTTAGTCAGCCAAAACGCCGTCCCTTCAAATGAGTTTGATTCTATTTATTACCATGCACTTGCAGCGGTAAGAACAGATAGCATAAAGGCAAATATAGAGCTGAAGAAACTTGCTTCATCTATGAAGGATTATTCAGCCATCCAAAAAGCCCGGATCAGTTTCTTAAGATTTTGCATGATCCGTTCTGATAAAAAAAGATATTTTACCATTGAAAACCAGATGTATTCGGCACCGGATTCTTTATCATTGATTGATTCGCTTCTTTACTCCTCTTCAAAGTACCTAGAAAGATCTATGCCCGATAAAGCAATCCCGTTGCTGATGGATGATATTAACAGGCTTCCTGAGAATTCGGAGAAATCACACCTTTGCACCATAAATTTATGCGAAGCATATCGGCAAAAGCAGGAATATGCCAAAGGAACTTCGATGTTGAATGAATTGCTTTATGACAACCCAACCCTGTCAGATGAAAACAGGGCATATGCCTACAACCGCCTTGCCGCTTTGTATAATGAATGGGGTTATCCCCGCATAAGCTATTCGGACTCCGTTTTAAAGTATTCGGACTTATGTATTAAACTATCCGAAAAAATTAACAGCAAGCCCAATCTGGCCGCAGCACAAAATGAGCTAAGTTTTCAGTTTATGAGGAAGAAAGAATATGAGAAGGCATTGGAGTTGTCTTTAAAATCAGTGGAGATCTTTAAGGAAGCCGGAATGCCATTCCACGCGATGAGTGCATTGATTAACCAGAGCAATATTTATATCGGCGAAAAGAAATTCGGATCAGCTTTGAAAGCCATTGGGGATGCAATGGATATGAGTGAAATTGAACAAAACAGGAATCTTTACCTGAGGTTGTACAGCCAGTTTGCCAGGATTTGTCAACAGATGGGGAATTACAAGGAGGCCTTTGAACTTCTGAAAATTAGCAATCAACTTCAATCCGATTTTTTTAAGGACAGGATAAACATGCAAATCAACGAACAATCTGCGAAATATGATTTATTGGTCAAAGAACAAAAAATAAAAAAAGAAAAAGAAAAAAACGAATTTCGCCGAAGACAGCTTATCCTTTTGGTCTTCATCACAATCAGCCTGCTTGTTGCATTCATTGTGGGCTTTTTTTACTTCAGGTTGAAGAGGAAAGGAGTCATCCGCCAAAAGCTGATGGAAGCCGTGGCAGAAACAGAGATACAGGAACAGAAACGCATTGCACGTGATCTTCACGACGGGCTGGGGCCTGTATTATCAGCCATCAACCATTATTTTCAGGCATTTCTGGATGCCAGACCGATCGAAAAACCAACGATTCAAAAAAAGCTCCGGGAGGTGATCTCTGACGCTATCGATGAAGTGTCGCGCATTTCACAAAATATCAGTCCCCACGTCCTTGAGCAATTTGGCTTGGTCCCTGCATTGAACAGCTTTATAGCACCTCTGGATAAAAACGATCGGTTAAAAGTAAGCTTTACCTCCGGGTTTAACGGGCGGTTTGATCTGAAAAAGGAATTGACAATTTACCGGTGCATCACCGAGTTGTTTAACAATACGATGAAACATGCCAGTGCCACCCACATCTCACTCACCATTACCTCCAGCAACAGGATATTGTATATAACCTATTCCGACAATGGAAAAGGATTCAATACAGACATGAAGCATCATGGGGGTATGGGATTATATAATATCAGACAAAGGATGAAATCGTTTGGCGGTAGTGTGGTCATTGAAAGTGCTCAGAATAAAGGAACAAAAACCATGATGGCTTTACCCATTTAATTCTAACATGATGGATATTCAAATTGCAGTTATTGATGACCACGATCTGTTTCGCGAAGGGTTGACGCTGGTATTAAATCAGGTGGAAGGTTTTCAAGTGGTACACGATACCTCCGATGGTTTCCGTTTTCTGGAAATACTGAATCATATCCCGATCGACATGGTGTTGATGGATATTGAAATGCCGGGAATTAACGGGATTGAGCTCACTGAAAAGGCGCTTTTATTTAGGCCGGATCTCAAGGTTATTGCACTCAGCATGTTTTCCGATACGGGTCATTATACCCGGATGATCCATGCCGGGGCGAAAGGATTCGTCCTGAAAAAAGCCAATAAGTTTGAATTGGAACAGGCCATACGGGCCGTCCATCAGGGTGGAAATTACTTCAGCCAGGATATTCTGCAAAAAATGGCTTTTCGATACACGAATCATGCGGCAGGATACGACCAGTTGACCGACAGAGAGATCGAAATCATCGCCCTGGTCTGTCAGGGACTGACTTCCCAGGAAATCTCTGAACGACTTTACATTTCCGTTAAGACGGTTGAGACCCACCGTTCCAATATCTTTCTGAAGGCTGGTGTGAAAAATGTCGCCGGTTTGATCATGTGGGCTATCAAAAATCAATACTATAGCGTACTCTAGCCCTCTTACCAGGTTCTCAGGGTTTCCCCCGAGATAAAATACAGGTTATCCCTTTCCGAATCCAATAGATCCCCGGACAAACATCCCTGTTGAGGTTATTAGTTTTACAGCACTGACTTTTAACTGGATACAGTGATTAATATTGTCCTCATCGATCAGCATACAACCTACCGCGAAAGCCTGAAAATGGTGCTGGAACAGATTGATGGTTTCCATGTGGTGCTGGATTCATCAGAAGGAAATTGGGCCAACGCTGTTGCTGATATTCCGGTTCATCTAATGATTATTGATGGTAGTATGGGAAAAGAAAAATGCAGCATGATGATTAATCATGCAATCACTAAATGGAAATCGATCAAGACATTAATCCTGGCGATGTACAGGGAAGAGTTGGAATATGATTATGGGAAAGCTGAGGTGATGTTAAAAAGTTCGGTTAAAAGGGAATTTGAGGAAAAGATAAAAAAAATGATGACAGCGCAGAAAGATTGTCTTAGTCATTAAATCTCTAAAATATAATGATATGAAAGTTCTTCAAACAAATAATTTTAATGCATGGACTTTTTCACTTTACATGAGCTTCATTATTTTCCTTTCCATCGGTTGCAAAAAGACTACAGAACCGGAGCCTCCTCTTCTGGGAACTGACGCCATTGGGACTGTTTACGATTTCGATAATAATGCCTATAACCTCATTTCCATCGGCGATCAGGGATGGCTTCGCGAAAACATGAAGGCTTTGCATTACAGCAATGGAGACTCAATTCCTTACATCACCAGCAACCCGGAATGGGACAAAACCACGCATGGCGCCTGGTGCGATTACAACAATGATTCTCAGCATGTGAAGGAATATGGTCGTTTGTACAACTGGCAGGCAGCCCACGATTCCCGAAACCTCTGCCCGGAGGGTTTTCACGTTCCTACAAACGATGAGTACAATGCTCTGATCAATTTCCTGGGCGGATGGACAGTTGCCGGTGGGAAAATGAAGGAAAAGGGAACAACCCACTGGACATATCCCAACAGTGGTGCAAATAACTCAAGCAGTTTTACTGCATTGCCGGGAGGTTCCCGAAGCGGGACTGGCACGTTTGAAGGTGACCTGGGAACCTATGCCGGTTTCTGGAGTTCAAGTGTAGCTCCGACTCCCGGGTACGGTTATTCGGTTTGGATGGATAACGAAGAAAGTGATATCTCCAACAATGATGAGTTGGATGAGTCGTATGGTTTATCCATTCGCTGTATCCAGAACAGCGGCTCCAATCCGGGACTGTTGCTCGATCACCGGGATGGGAAGATTTACAAGACCATCGAGATCGGAACGCAAACCTGGATGGCCGAGAACCTGAATCTTGATACGGCCGGAAGCTGGGCATACAACGACGACGAAGCCAATGCTGCTGTGTACGGCAGGTTGTATGATTTTGCCACTTCGGGAAAAGTTTGCCCCGAAGGCTGGCACCTGCCTGATACAGCCGAATGGAATAAACTGATCAATCACCTCGGCGGCTACTGGGTAGCTGGCGGCACGATGAAAGAATCCGGTACGGCTCATTGGGACTCCCCGAATTATGGAGCCTTCAACGGGAGTGGGTTTGCAGCCCTGGCAGCAGGGTGCAGGATTCCCGACAGTTATCCGGGTCATTATTACGCCCTGAAGGTCTATGCCAACTTCTGGACATCCTCTGTATCCGAATATACTCACACAGAAGGCGTGTATCAACAGTTTGTTTTTCAGTCGATTTCGATCTGGCCCCTGACCGACGATAAAGGAACAGGATACTCGGTAAGATGCCTGAAAAATGAGAAATAACTAAAAAATTTTCTAACTCAATAAATGAATCTTATGAAAAATTCCAGTATTCTTATGATGATCCTGGTCATGACAGTAATGATTGCAGGATGTAAAAAAGACGATTCAACGGAAGAAACACCGCTTGACACGACTCAGCATGACAACTACTTTCAGATTTTGCCAGATCAGTTTAGCCCTGCCTTTGGCTATTCTTATAGCGGCAACCATAAAATCACCTCGGGACAGCCATGGGGCGGGGTTTCATCAGAGGGTTACCATAGCGGGATAGAGATTTTGGCAAAGGCCGGCCGCAAGGATTCCGACTCTCCTGCCAGCTGGTTTAAATCTAATGCATCCAATGCCATCTCTATCGTAGCCGACAAAAATACCGTATGGCCTGAAAAGTTGAATTTTGCGTTTACAGGCACTATAACAATCAATGGTGATTCCTATCCGTTTACTGCAGGCCAGGGACATAGCGGCGCTTTTAACAACTGGTGGATAGGTGGGCCAGGTTGGACCTTTCCGGATAATAAACCCTACGAAGAGATATACACTCCGGACAAGAAATACATTCTTTACTGTGATGAAGACATCGTTCATCTTTTCTATGTTAAAGAAAATTAAACCTCTCTCCGATGAATAAACAACTAAAATGAATCAGTATGAAAAAATCAAATTTGTTTCTTACAGTTTTACTTAGCATGGTTGTCATCATTGGTTGTAAAAAAAACGACAACACGGACGAGGAATTTGTTGATGTAACCCGGCATGATAATTACCTGGAAATATGGCCCGAGCAATTTAGCCCGGCCATAAGTTATAGCTGGGATGGCAACTATTCGATTACCTCGGGCCAACCATGGAGTGGGGTTACATCAGGTGCGAGTCATGGCGGATTGCAACTACTTGTAAAAGCCGGACGTAAAGGATCCGATCATGTATCCAACTGGTTTGATTCCAATGTATCCAATGCAGCATGCACAATAAACAGTATTAGTCCTTTGCCTTATGAACTTAATTTTGCATTTACAGGCACCATAACAATAAATGGAAATAACTATCCGGTCACAATCGGACAGGGACACTCCGGGGCTTCTAACAACTGGTGGATTGGCGGGCCTGGTTGGGTTTTTCCGGACAAGAATAACGGTGGAAAAATATGCACCCCCGACAGGAAATACTTATTTACAGAGGATGGAACCAGTGCCTATCTTTTTTGGATTTCAGAAAAATAAACCAATTTTTCTGGCGATCTTATGCGGATTGCTAACCCACATCAGCAGCATGTGGGGACAGAATCTCAGACCAATCTGCGACGCTGATCGGTCTGCGCTGTCCGGGCCGGTCATTTTCAACCTGACTTATGACAGCATCAGCCAGACAGGGATTATACTTTTCTGGGCTACAGATTCCCCGGCTGATTCAAAAGTCTGGTGGATGAAATCAGACAGCAACTACCAACCTCTGATTTTTACCGATTCAATATACCTTTCTGAAGCCGTGAAAAACCATATTGTACCGGTTGGGAACCTCCAACCGGCAACAATCTATAACTACCTTGTCGCATCAGGAAATGGCAAAGTCATCGTTATTGACTCAGGATTTTTCATAAACCTGCCCACCTCTTCCACACGAAAATATCAAGCTACTTGCCATTATCTTATGAGTTTTATATAGACGTCCAACATGATATCAAGCAATTGTTTGAATCTAAGGATTTTGTCTGTCGGATGATTGAAATTTTTTTATAAAGATATCAAACACCGCGATATTGTAACACTTAGAAAGAGCCTTGCCGTTTTAAATAATCCTAGCATTTGTTTAATCGAATGCCCTACCTTTGTCGTCACTTATAAGAAATTAAAACAGCTGGCTTCTCAGGTTACTGAAAAAGGCACTGTTTGTTAAATGAAGAATCTCATGAAAAAAACTATTTCATTCCTATTTACACTTTTCATTGTAACTACGGCCTGGTCCCAAAGCACCCCACCAGCCATTTCCGATACCATCAAAGATGGTTTTTTAGATGTCGAAATCGGTGGCACCAACATTACCGGGCATTATCAGGATTATAAAAAAACAGGCAACTGGATTTCCTACTTTCCTACAGGTCAGATTTATATCATCGAAGAATTTAAAAACGGCCTAAAAAACGGACTGCATCTCAAAATGAACCAGCGAGGTTATATCGAACTTCAAGCCAGCTACACCAACGACTCGTTGGATGGCAAGTACACCGAGTTCCGGCTGGGTGGCAAACCTGCATTGATTGAACACTATTCCATGGGATTGTTGGATGGTAAAAAAGAAGTCTATTACGAAAGAGGTGGTATTCAGGAAGAAAGCAATTACCGCCTCGGACAAAAAGACGGGGTTGCCAAATGGTACGACGAAAATGCAAAAATGGTAGCCGAATATAACTACCGCAACGGCGAGTTTGACGGTTTACAAAAAACATACTACTCCAATGACACGCTTCGCAGCCGACAGAATTTTGTAAACAATGTGGCCAATGGCGAATATGTAGAGTATTTCGAGAACGGCATCACCAAAAAAAGTGGTCAGTACAAAGCCGGAAAAAAGGATGGCGAATGGCTTTACTTTAATGAATCAGGGAAAGTAGTGAAAAAGGAAAAATACAAAAACGGCGAATTGAAATAATGACAAAAATAGTCAACCCATATGCAGAAATGCCAGGATACCATTGTTTTGGATGCTCACCCAAAAATGATCATGGCCTTCAGATGACCTTCACCAAGGAAGGCGATGAAGTCGTTTCGGTGTGGCAACCCCGTGGGTTCCTCCAAGGTTTTCACCAGATATTGCATGGCGGCATCCAGGCCACACTGATGGATGAAATTGGTTCGTGGCTGGTTCAGGTAACGCTCAAAACAGCCGGAGTAACATCCGGATTAAATATAAGATACCTGAAAACAGTGTATGTCAACCAGGGAGAAATTACCCTCAGAGCAAAACTGAAGGGCATGCGCCGAAATCTGGCCGATGTAGAAGTAAGTCTTACCAATTCGGAAGGCGTTTTATGTGCCACCGGTGAGGTAACCTATTATACCTTTTCGCAGGAGGTAGCCCGGCAGAAATTAAACTTCCCGTCTGAAGAAGCATTTTATGAATCGCAAAAATCAGATTAGTTTTTTCTTAATTTGCTGGCACAGTTTATCTGCAAAATTTTCAGGTTTATTTTCACAAAAAAACATTTCTTTTCGCTGACATTCTGACGAATAGTCCTACTTTTGCACTCCGTTATGTTTAGCGCTACATAACGAACCATTTTTGAACCTATAAGATTAAATTACATGCAAAAGAGTTTATATTTCGTTCCGCCGGCCGAAAACGAGCCCGTATTATCTTACAAATCCGGTTCTCCCGAAAGGGCCAGTATCCTCGAAGCACTTGAATGTGCCAAGTCGTTAGAGGTTGATATTCCTATGATTATCAACGGACAAGAGGTGCGTACCGACAACAAAATAAAAATTTCGCCTCCTCACGACCATCAAAAATTGCTGGGTTATTACAGTCGGGGAACAGAAACTCATGTTCAGCAAGCCATCGACGCCGCTCTGGCTGCACGCGAACATTGGGCTTCGATGTCGTGGAAACAACGCGCCTCCATTTTCCTGAAAGCAGCCGGCATGATTTCCGGCCCTTACCGTGCCAGGATCAATGCCGCCACCATGCTTGGACAGTCGAAATCCGTTCATCAGGCGGAGATTGATGCCGCCTGTGAGCTCGCTGATTTTCTACGTTTCAACGTCCAATACATGGCCGAGATTTATAACGAACAACCGGCTTCGGATGCTTTAATCTGGAATAGGACCGAGCAGCGCGGACTCGAAGGGTTTGTATTTGCCCTCACCCCTTTTAACTTCACGGCCATCGCCGGCAACCTGCCTTCTGCCCCGGCATTGATGGGCAACACCATCGTGTGGAAACCCTCAAATGCACAGATTTACTCGGCCGCCATCATCATGGAAATTTTCATGGAGGCCGGTTTACCGGATGGGGTGATCAACCTGGTGTTTGTCTCCGGGCCAACCGCCGGCAAAGTGATTTTCTCACACCGTGATTTTGCAGGCATTCACTTTACCGGATCGACTTCAGTTTTTCAAAATATCTGGAAGGAAATTGGCAACAACATTCATAAATACCGCTCCTACCCGCGCATTGTTGGCGAAACCGGAGGAAAGAATTTTGTTCTGATGCACGAATCGGCCAATGCAAGTCAGGTGGCTACCGCGCTCACACGCGGGGCATTTGAATATCAGGGACAAAAATGCTCGGCGGCTTCAAGAGCTTATATCCCTGACAACTTGTGGGATAAAGTTTTGGAAGAGATAAAATGCGACATGGATACCATGAAAATGGGCCCGGTGGAAAATTTCTCCAATTTCGTAAATGCCGTAATCGATGAAGCCTCGTTTGACAAATTGGCTGGTTTTATTGATGCTGCAAAAAAAGACAAGGAAGTTGAAATCTTGTTTGGTGGAAATTATGACAAATCGGTGGGTTATTTTATCGAACCTACCATCATCCTGACCAAAGATCCGCATTATGTGACCATGGAGGAGGAACTCTTCGGACCCATACTCACCATTTACGTTTACGACCACACCAAATTTGAGGAAACGATCGAACTGGTCGACAACACCTCCATTTATGCCCTTACGGGATCGGTTTTCTCCAAGGACCGATTTGTTATTGAACATGTGATGGAGAAGCTGAAACATGCCGCAGGAAATTTCTATATCAACGATAAACCCACCGGAGCCATTGTGAACATGCAGCCTTTTGGCGGGGCCAGGGGTTCTGGAACCAACGACAAAGCGGGTTCAAAACTGAATTTGTTGAGGTGGGTAAGTCCGCGAACCATCAAGGAATGTTTTGTTCCTCCGGTAAGCTACAAATATCCTTTTATGGAGGATTAACCCTTTCAATAAGCATAAAAAAACCGGCTTAGTAATTAAAGCCGGTTTTTTTTACGCATGAACTTTGGCAAAGTTAAATCAATGCGAATCTATACTATATAGCATTAAAACCAGGTGTCGTAATACTTTGGTGATTTCTGCCAGATACTCATTCACTGCTTTTACACTTCCCGGCAGGGTAAAAACCATGGTGTTGCCAATCAGTCCGGCAATGCTGCGGCTGATGAGGGCATTGGGCTTTTCCATTCCGTATTTCATACGAATCATGTCCATAATGCCGGGAATTTCTTTGTCTAACAATGGTTTTATCACATCTACAGTGATATCACGAGGCCCAATTCCGGTTCCCCCCGTGGTAAAAACAAAGTCGTATTTATCCTTGGCCTTCGACACAAGTTGATCCAATTGCTTTGCGTCATCCGGAATAATCACATTGGTGATATCATAGTGGAAACGGTTCATCTCGAAGAAGGTTTCCAGTAGCTCTTTCACCCTGGGGCCGCTTCGGTCTTCATATTCACCGCTGCTGGCACGGTCGCTGAGGGTGATAATCAATGTACTAAAAATCTTTGGATGATATTCAAGCACATCACCGGCTTTGAGGTCACCTCCGTGAAGTACACGAACAAAGATGCCTTCTTTCGGCATCACACAGTTACCCACTTCACGAAAGATGGCACAGGAATCACCATGACAATGTTTACCTATTTGTGTGACTTCCAGTTCTATATCCTGGTTTAAAAACCTGTCGAGCGGAGTGGTTTTAAATATTTCCATTCCTTCGGTGGTGATGTTCTCGGCAAATTCACCGTATTCAATTTTGCGACCGGCTTCCTTTGAAAACTTATTAAAACTCTCCACCCCCAGCATGCTCACCTGACGGTGCCAGCTGCCTGCATGGGCATCACCCATCACCCCATGGTGGTTGAGCTTGATGTGATCGATGGGTTTTTTAACGGTTCCTTTTTTTACAGAAATATTGGTACTGAGTACTTTGATGGTTTGTATTGTCATTTTCTTTTGGTTCGTAGAGAAAAAGTTGGGTGCAAATTTACCACTTATTTGCCGGATTGTGTTTAAAAATGAATGTCTTCCTTAGACTTTTCAATGAGTTTTATCTCAGTGATAACCATTTCTTTATCAACGGCTTTACACATATCGTAGATGGTAAGCAGTCCAACACTTACGCCATTCAGGGCTTCCATTTCCACACCGGTTTGCCCGATGCATCTCGCCAGGCAGTTGATCCGGACACCATTGTTCTCCAGGGAAGCTTTTACATCTACTTTGGTGAGTTGGATGGGGTGACACAAAGGGATGAGTTCACTGGTTCGCTTGGCCCCCTGGATGCCTGCAATTTCAGCAATGGTGAGGACATCACCTTTTTTCATTTGGTTTTCCCGGATGAGGTGGATGGTTTCAGCATTCAGCCTAATAAAGCCCTCTGCTTTCGCGGTACGCAGTTGATTGGGTTTGTGGCCTACATCTACCATGTTGGCTTTGCCTTCGGTGTTGGTATGACTTAGTTTATTCATTAAATTCTCAAGTTAAATAGTTTATTGTGTAACTGCTTATGATAACCGGTTGCTCATATCATCAAAATTCACACATATCATTTCAAATAATAATATTGCGGTGCGCTGCACCTTAAAGATAAACATATTAACAGGCTATAAATATTATCGGTGCTCTGCACCTTAGATCCAGATACAAAACTACGACATATCTTTGTACTCTGCGTATCGTATTGATTAAAGCTATAACACTTAAATTTTACAACCTGACTTATATACAAATACATCTGTATTCAGGACAATTCAAAAGGTACGAAGTACCGTCCTATTTATAGAAAAACAATATTCCGCTTGGAAAGGTGCGGTGCACCGTCCTATGAATCCCAGGTGATAACATCATCAAAAAAATCAAATAGATATTCATTTTTATATGCAACCTGAAATTCTTCAAGCATATTAATATATTCTTCCCTGAATGATGTTTTATGATGGTGTTTTTCTTGATTTAAAACGTATTTAGCAACAATATCTATTTGAGAATGCGAATGCGTAAAAGCACCGTAACCATTTTGCCAACTGAACTTGACGTTCGTGAACTTTTTATTCTTAATCCAATGGTTGCTGGATGTTTTTATTTCTTCAACTAAATCGGGAATGGTTTGATTCAATTGATAGCCAATAAATATATGAATATGATCTGGCATTGAACCTACTGCCATAAGCTTATGTCCTAAGTTTTGCACAACACCTGTTATGAACATTTCCAATTCATCTTTCCAGGATTTCCCTATCAATGCATCGCGGTTTTTCACCGCGAACACAAGATGAAAGTAGGCTTGGACATAGGTGTCACCCATGGAATTTATCTTTTAGTTTTGCGAAGTTACAAAAATTCATTGGTTTCTTTTGAAACAATATTGCGGTGCGCTGCACCTTGAATCTCTCGATATTTGTTTGGCTATAAATATTATCGGTGCGCTGCACCTCAAATTGCTATGAATGCAAAGAAATTTATTTCTAAAGAGAGCAAAATGCAAATTCTAACCAACCAAAATTGATAAATATGCTCTATCTTCTACATCGGCAATTTGTCAAATAAACAACAATTTCATTTCAAGATGAACCAACAGGTACGGAGTACCGCCAATATTTATAGAAATCAAACATGCATTTTTCAAGGTGCGGAGCACCGTCCTATTATTTTAAAAGGATTTACATGTCTATAAAACAAATTATACCACTGGATTGCTTCTTTATCCCCCAATATTATAAAATGTCCCCATTGTGTTTACAGAGCCGCATTTAGGTTTGTGCTTAAGGGCCATATTCAGAGCGCCTTCGATTCCCAAATCGCGTATGCTGTATTCAAGATTGTTAAACAAACAAGGTTTTATCTTGCCATCGGCAGTCAACCTCAGTCGGTTACATATGGAACAATCACCCCCTTCCCCACCTTCCACCACTGAAAAATGACCCAGGTTTAAATCCATTTGACGGATGTACCTGATCTGAAGATTGTTCTGCTTACAATATTCGGCAACACCCAAGGCATCAGGTTCTAGTGATGATTTCTGTATGACACAATTAATTTTTACCGGACATAGCTTAACCCTTTGTGCTTCAGCAATTCCTTCCAAAACCTGATTCACATCTCCCAAACGGGTAATCTCATGAAACTTATCCGGGTTAATGGTGTCCAGGCTCACATTCACACGAGTCAGACCTGCAGCCTTCAAATCAGCGGCATATTTTTTCAGCAGCACACCATTGGTGGTCATACCGAGATCCTTAATTCCCGGAATTTCTGCAATCATGCGTACCAGATCAACAATTCCCTTCCTTACCAAAGGCTCCCCGCCTGTAATGCGCACCTTATCAACACCCATGGCCACACTCGCCTTCACTACTTCCACAATTTCCTCGTAGGAAATAATTTGTGCATGATCGAGCAGTTTTATCCCACATTCCGGCATACAATAGGTACAACGCAGGTTACACCTGTCGGTGACTGAAATCCGCAGGTAATTGATCCTTCTGTTAAATTTGTCGTACATCCACCAATTCTCCTATTTCTAATTTTTCTTTCCCTATTTCGATGGAGACAATTCCATCGGCAAATACATAAGAATGAATATGCGCTGAACCATGATATTCAACCGGATAAACCTTTCCGTCCGGGGATATTGTGATGGGAATAAACGATTTTCTTTCCGATTTTCTTCTGGTGTATTCCACTCCCATGGGAATTTTAATGCTTTTTGGAAGATGACAGTTGTTCATCAACTTAGAAATCAGCGGACGAACCAGCAACTCGAACTGGGTATACGACGACACCGGATTTCCGGGCAATCCAAAAATAAAGGTGTTTTCCTGAAAAGTCCCGAAAATAGTAGGTTTTCCAGGTTGAACAGCGATTGATCTGAATTTTATATCTACTCCGGTTTCAATCATAATCTCTGGTACAAAATCAAAAGCCCCCATCGAAACACCACCTGTTAACAGAACAATATCGCATTCGTTGAGCGCTTTTGTGATCACATTGAAAGTAGCTTCTCTTGTATCCTCAGTTATTCCATAGTAATGGGGAAGTACTCCGGCCCTCACAACCTGCGCTATCAATTGATAACCATTGCTGTTTCGGATTTGCGACGAAGCCGGAATGTATTCAGGTTCAACCAATTCATCACCAGTTGAAATAATGCCTATCCTGGGTTTCATAGATACCAACGGCAGCACCGCGCCTACTGAAGCCATCACGGCAATGTGCTGTGGCTTGATTTCAATTCCCTTGGTCAGAACCAGCCCCCCTTTTTTAATATCTTCGGCGAAATAGCAAATGTTGGAATTGGTCGATCTTTTGGTGTATCGTACTTTTCCATCGGGAGTTTCTTCGGTGTATTCCACCATGAGGACGCAATCTGCACCTTCCGGGATGATCGCTCCGGTCATTATTTTAATGCACTGGTTTTCACCAACTTTATTCTTCGGAATACTCCCTGCTTGAAGTACTTCAATCATCTCCAGTTCGTTGTTGATATCCTGTTTGCGACAGGCAAAACCATCCATGGCCGACTTATCAAACGGAGGCATGTTTATATCAGAAAAAATGTCCTCGGCCAATATTCGGCCCATCGAGTCGGTAAAATGAACCCTTTCGGTTTTCAGGGTTCGATTGGCAGCATTTTGAACGATTTCGAAAGCTTCTTCGAATTTTATCATAGTTATGTTAGTTAGTAATTTCCACAGATTTACAGACAATTACAGATCGAAATATCTGTGAATCTGTGGCATTTCTCTATTTGATCATCATTTTCTTGGTAATGGCTGATCCTGAATTAACGTCGGTTACCATCAAAAAGTATACCCCGCTTTTATACTCTGACACATTGACTATTGCAGTGCCATTGACTTCCATGGAAAGTATCTGTTTGCCGGTAATGTCAATTAAAATCACGTTTGAATACTGACTTGTTTCAATGGTAAAATAATCGTTTGCCGGATTTGGAAATAAGTTAACAGTCTGATTAAATGAAATTTCGCTTTCACCACTGCTCAAATCACCGACGATAAAGATGTCATCAATTTTCGAAATGCCTTCAGCCACCACAACAGTTCCATCGCTGGCTGTATCCGAGGTCATGATCCACCGGATTTGAACATCGTTTTGGTTATTACATTCATTTGGCAATGGAAGATCAGATATTGCTCCTGTGGTCCAGTCGTTAGCCGTTTGAAAAGTAGAATTCTGCACATCGGTCCATGAACCGCTTCCAACTTTATATTGCACTTTAAAATCCCTTGGGCCAGGGTTTTGACCACCAGATGAGATTTTCGAATACAATTTGATGTTGGAATATCCGGTTGTTTCAAAGCCCACTTTCCATTTTTTTGCATCGTTTCCATTCTCCCATTCTGTAGCCTGGGCAGCTTTGGTGGTGGCTCCGTTTTTAAACTGAATGGCACTGGTACCCCCTGCTGTTTCAATTTCCTGCAATAGGTTTGCTTCGATACTCCCGCCATCGGCCAAACCTGATTCGGTGGGGAATGTCCATTGAACGAGGGTGTCCTGTGCCACCAGATTAAACTGCATGGCCACGATAAATGCCAACATTGAGATTGTTGTAATAAAGTAATTTTTCTTCATGATCGATAATTTTATAAAAATGACCTATAATTAAAATTTGTATTTGATTTCCAACGTAATAAACCTTCCGGGATTTAAATATCCCTTTCGGTCGATGTATTCTGTATCAAGAATATTCTGCACAGTTAAAGAAACCTGATAGCGTTTTGCAAATGATTTGGCAATCTGCCAGTCGATGGTATGGTAGGGATCGATGGAGGTGGTATTTTCATCGTCGTACCACTGACTGCTCAGGTAGTTGTACGAAAGCAGGCTATTAAAATATTTATTTTTCCAGCCTAAGCTGAGGTAAACCATGTGTTTTGGGACTTCAATCAGGTATTTGCCGGTGAGATCCTTGTCGTAATCCGCTGGTCGGTTAAATTTTGTTATTGTAGAATTGTTGAAACTATAATTGGCATTGAAGACCAGGTTTTTCAACAATAAAAAGGTGGTCGAAATCTCTGCGCCAAGCACTTCCACATTTGAAATATTCCTTCGTTGGTATATCGGTTTAAGGTCGCCGCTGCCCGTATCTATAGAATCGCCCGTTCCGACAAAATATTGAAAATCCTTTCCAACAGAATAATATACCGATGGTTCGATGGTCAGTTTATTGAAAAATTTCAGGGTTACTCCTGCCTCATAATTGGTCAGGTATTCAGGTCCCAATTCGGGATTGGCCAGTTTGAAACCTTTGTTGATTTTGCCTGATTTGGAAAGATCGTCGAGTTTGGGGGGCATAAATCCTTTGGACCAGGACACATAAACACTGTGCGATTCCGACAATTTGAAATTCAAGGCGATTTTCGGGCTAAACGAACTCCATCTGTTTTCGTCAAAAATCTGGTCGAAAGGATCAACAAAACCGGTATTGGTGGTGGGGTTTTCAACAATGAGTTTCCCTCTGGAATAGGTGGCAAAATCCATTCTGGCTCCAACCACAAGCTCCAGCTTATTTTGGGCAAACTTGTATTCATCCTGAAGAAAAATGCCGTAAAAATCCAGAATCCCTTCATAAGTTAATACATCCGTAGAGGTTCGGTAGGTGTCCACTACATTTGCAGTACCACGCTTAAGATCAATACCATAGGTTAGTATTTGCCGGTCCGACAAACGGGTAGTGGCACTTAACCACAAGCCAATATCATCTTTGCGGGAATCTCTTTCACTTAACTTATACTTGCCACTGTTGGCACTCACCGATTCAGTTTGTTTAAACTCGTTTTCCAATTGATAAAACGCCAGTGCGTTGACCACGGTTTTATCAAAAGCTCCCTGGTAACTGGCACGCAGATAGGTGGTATTCACCGACATATAATCACCCAGGTCTTCGTACACCTTTCTGCCCTGACCCCGCTGATCATCGTAAAAATGCACGTCCAAATCCACTTTCTGGTTCGCGTTAATTTGATATCCGAGCTTACCACCCACATTAAATTCCCTTAAAAAGGCTTTTGCAGAAATTGAATCCCGGGTATCCTCCGAAGCCAGATAATAGCCATCTCCCCGGCGGTAGAAGGAATTCATGCTCCATAAAAAACCTTTGTCATTCTTCACATTTGTACCAGATAAATCCAGGTTGCCACCGAAACTAGTATAGCTACCGCCCAGCAAAGAAGCCTCTCCCTGAAATTTCTTCGCCGGATTTTTAGTGATGATGTTGATAACACCTGCCATAGCATTGTTGCCGTAAATGGTTGAAGCGGGTCCTTTTATTACCTCAATTTTATTGATGTTGTTTACAGGTATTAAATGCCAGTTGACAGAACCCCCGGCAGACTTGTTTAACGGTACGCCATCCAGAAGTACCAATACCCGGGCACTGGCATCCAGTCCACGCATGGTGACACTCGAGTTTTGCGAAAAAATCCCCCAACTCCGGTTAACATACACATTGGCAACCGATTTAAGGATTTCGTCCACATTCTGAACCGGAAGTTCTTCGATGGTTTTGGCATCTATAACCGTTACCCGACCGGGGACATCTTCCAGGCTTCGGGCATCACGGTTGGCCGTAACAACAACTTGAGGAATATTCAGGGTATCAGAATAATTGATTTCCTGTCCATAGGTAGCTGCAATGGCCACTGTAAACAAGAAAACAAACAGCGCAATAGGTTTGACAAAACTGCTTTTATTCATTTTTCTCCACATTACTCCTGAACTTTTATTGAAATATTCACCTTACCGGCATCGGTTCCTTCAAGTGAATTCACTCTGAACAAGCCAACCTTGCCGTTGTCATTTTTAAATGAATAGATATCTCCGGGTTGTAGGTTCTTGGCTTTTCGGTTACCCTCCGATTGACCATAAACAGCAATCAACAAACTGTCATTTGAAACATTCAAAAAGTCCGTTTCAGAAATTTCTGCATTTTTAAACCGGGAAGTCCGACGAAGCGCCCAGTTAATTAACCCCTGATTTCCCGGAAATACTGATTCGTCGATATTGGCACCCGGTGAAGCTATGGTGTTTCGATCAGTATCGATAAAGTCGTAATAATAACATAAATCAATCAGTTCCTGGTTTTGAAATCCACCATTCAAAGTAAAGGTGGAATCTTTCTCCAGTGAAAAGAAACTTCCAGTCTGGTTATTATTTTGAGCACCCAATACTACGAAAGGGAAATCCCTCACATCTCCAAAAGCTGAAGCGGTATCTCTGGTAACTTTTAGATTAATCTCAGCCGATTTACCCTTTTTATCGCGGATGATAAAAACCCAGTTCTCATTATTTTGAATTCCTTTGGTGAGTATACGCTCGAAACGTAATTTTGGGGTATTCATGCCTGAGTCGAGATAGGTTTCAAGTTGCTCACCCTGTATCCTGATAATAAAATTGGTGAGATTTACCTCGGGATTTTCAGCTTCGATTCCTACCTTGAAGGTCTCTCCCATAGCCAGAACAGTGTCTGAGGTAGCATAGCCAACACCAGTTAGAAATTTTATGGTCGTAGGCATAAAGTTTTCATTGGCCTTCTCACATCCCCACATAAGACTCAACAATAGCCCAATTGTAAAAAGTAATTTCTTCATCTTTAACGATATGAATAATTTTGCATAACGGTAATCAAATAAAAGGCGGTATCCAAATCATGGCACCGCCCACTAAAATTAAAATTTACTCAGACCTTTTTTGGCCACCTGATAAATTCCGGTACCCAGTAAACCACCCATAAGTCCAAATACCATGAATAACACTACAGGCATCAGGAAGCCATGTTTCATAAACGAGGCATAGGGATAACCTGTAACCAGTGTGGTTAACAATCGGCTCAACGGAATCATCATATAGCCAAATCCTGCAGCAACAACGAGCAACAGTTTTTTGTATTTACTCAACTGCCCCACACTATTGTATGCCAGATCGAGCACAAAACAAGGCAACATATAGTTGAATCCCATCATCGGATCTTTAAATCCCAACACGGGGAAAAGGATAAATACACCGATGCCCAATGCGGAGATACTAGATGCCCATTTCAGTTTCGAGCTTAGCCTTGCCCCCAGCAGGATGGCCATAAATTCCAAACCGTGATGGCCTGGAATATTGAGTGGGGTCCTCAGTCGCTCGTGCAACACAATGGCCAGTGTTCCTGCCATTAGCAACAACAACACTTCGAATACACGGGCCAGCGTCAGGTTAGTTAGAAACGAGCCTGACAGACTCTTTTGCTGAACATTTCCATTCATAATTTGTGTTATTTAATTCTTTATCAACCAATAAAACCGATTTGTGATTTTTTAAAACAGGTCGGGCCCATCCATTTAGCCAAACCCTGTCGGTAGGATTAGAAACCACTTCACCGTGGCACTGAATCTCATCAATACCCGCCATGTGATGCAATAATTCGATATTGTGAACACCCTGTTCGATGTCGCGGAGGTTTTTTTCGGAGTTAATCCAGATAAAGCGGCCATCGTTGCCCCCGGCACGCAGGCCAACTCCGGCAAGGGCGCCGATGACGCCACCATGAGTTCCGGTAAGGCCTACAAGGTAAATGTCTTGTTTTTCGGCTTTCTCGATCGCTGTATTTATTTTTAGCACGATGGATTTGGCATCCAGGCCCCACTGGATAATTTCTTCCGGCACCCGTTCTTTTTCCACAATGCACAGTCCCACATCCGAACCAATGGCTCCAACACTCAACATAAAATCACGGGCAAATGCCTTTAGTCCGCGCAGATCGTTACTATCCACATCCAGACAGGCAGAACTATTTTGTGAGGTATATGGAATATCGGGATGAACCAGCAATTGGTGGCGCGTAATCCCACGCACTTTACCCAAACCGTTTATCTCAATGGCAGCCGCCAGTTGCCGGGCATTGTATCCCGTTCCACGGCTTTCTTTGTTATCTGTGTCGTCTATGCCAATGAGTATTCTCATGTATTTTTCGTTTATTTAGTTGTTATGGTTTTATCCAATTAGCCTCTAAATCAATGAATATTAGTTATTTCTATTGTGTTTTTTCCTTAAATTCCGCATAGGCATCTTCAATGGTGGTGTCCATTTTTTTATGCAAGGCATCATAGGCTTCGAGCAAATTTTTTGCTTTGGTGGTCAGGTCCGATTGTCCGCCTCCAAGGCCACCTCTGCGTTTTACGGTGAGATCGTAGCCCAGAAGCTCTTCTGATTTTTTTATGTCGCCCCAGGCCTTACGATAGCTGATCCCAAGAAATTCAGCAGAAGCCTTTAGCGAACCCATTTCTTCAATTTTGCGAAGAAGCAGATGCGTTCCTTCTCCAATGATTCCTTCACCAGAAACCGCTGACAGCCAAAGTTTATAGCGCAGGAAAACGTCGTTTTTTGAACTTTTTGGTGGCTTCATGTGTCTTTGGTTTATGTAGTCGATATGTAATCATAATCATATCGACTGCAAATGTATAAAAAGGCCTTGTCTCACTTGGCGTGAAATGGTTTAAAACCGCAATTTATTTCGATTCAAAATAACGGTATCTGCCTAGCGATAAACGCATTTATAAGAAGTCTGGTCTTCCACAATTACTTTAAATTTTGTATCTTTTTCTACGATAAAAGTTTCAAATTCACCGTAGGTTTTCCATTCGGTGCTTCCGGGTAACAACACCTTCATTTTTCCCGAAGTAACAGTCATATATTCAACAGAGGAAGTCCCAAATTCGTATTCTCCGGCGGCCATTACGCCAATGGTCACTTTACCATCTTTATTCTCAAAACCCAGCGATTTTACATTTCCGCTAAAGTATTCATTTACATTAAACATCATTTAAATTTTAGTGATTCTATTATCTAAACAAAACATCCTCCGAAAATTCAGAGGATGTTTTAATCAAGTTTGCAACTATTCTTAGTTTTCCTGATAAGGTGTAACCATTTCGATTACCTCAGGTAAATCCATCCCAAGTTGTTTCAGATGAGCTATTTTGGGAACCCCGTTTTTGGTCCAACCTCTTCTCTGATAAACAGCATCCAGCAATTTTTCATACTGACTTTCGCGGAATTTACGCACAATATCGCGTTTTTCTTCGGTAGTCTTTCCAACAGGATCAACACCAATAATTTCCTTCATTTGTTTATCGTAACGTTCAGCTCTTGATTCATATTCTTCGATGGTAACAGGACCGGCCGCACGATAGGGCTGGGCATCATATTTCCGTGTGCCATAGCCCCTTCTGAGGTTAAACACGCGTTGAAAGTTATATACACGCTCCGACTGCCGGATAATTTCGTGTTTATCGATGTTGTTTCCGGTAACGGCGTTGTAGATAGTTACATAGTTATCAACGTGTTCAGGAACTTTCGCAGGTTCATCCGTTTCGGCATTGTTCACCGGTTCCACATCATTCCAGGGCAATTTACATAAACCCATCAGTCCAAACCAGGTGCGGAACATGGGGAAATAGTGAAGTGCTTCAGCTTTATTTTCAAAGGTAGGAATTTGGTTGTTGACCATGTCCATGAAAATGAGCCAGGCTTCATCGTGCTGAGGGCCTTTGTTGGTCATGGCAAAACCGCCTTGCTGTGCGAGCGATTCTTTTGAGATGTATTCTGAATACTCCAATCCCTTGTTTTCCATTCCGATATCCTGGAGGAAAGCAGCGTCGCCCCATCCGTTTTTAGCGAAAAGTTCTTTCATCTTACGCACCCCTTGTCCGGCAATGAGTCCAAATCCCTCACCACGGGCCAGTTGGTGCATCACTTCCATGGCTGAATCTGAATTTCCAAAATTCAGTTTCAGTCCACCGGTTCGCTCTTCGTTCAGGATACCATTTTCGTAGCATTCCATAACAAAGGCCATCAGGGTTCCCCACGAAATGGTGCAGATGCCATAGGTATCGCAATAAAAGTTGGCTTCAATAATATAATCCGGGTTAAAGATTCCGCAGTTCGAGCCCAATCCACCGGCATTTTCATACTCCGGACCATCTACAATTACTTTCTGTCCGGCATAAGGACCGGTTCTCAATTCATAATTATCAACACCTTTGGCGCACGACATATTGCAACCAATCCAGCATCCATCAGGCACACCTTGTGTAAAGCGGCTTTTCCATTCTTCCGAATCAATTTTTTTGATGTCGGGATGGCTTCCGAACTTGTAATTGTGGGTAGGCAACAGGTCGTAGTCGTTCATGATTTCCATGAGGTGAGCCGTGCCTTTCGTCTTCATTTCACATTGCGCATCGTCCAGTTCGCGCATCTCCTTGTTAAAGGTCTTACCGCGTTCCATGATGGCTTTCAGGTCGACCACATTGTTGAAGTTACCCTTTACACCGGGCACTTTGCAGACGATGGCTTTGATTTTTTTATTTCTGAATACAGTACCAATACCGCCACGTCCGGCTTGTTTCAGGCGCACCAGTTTCCGTTTTGAATCGAAGAAACTAAAGTTCAGCATTCCGATCAACGAATGATCGGCGGCTTTACCTGCCGAAACAACCGCGATATTTTTCCGGTCTTTATCATCATCGGCATACATTTCGGTAAGCTGCTCTGCCAGCACATGGCTGTCGATGGCTTCAGCAGGAGCTTCCAGGATTTCCACTTTGCCAACTACCCCATCAATAAAAATGATGATTTCCTTATCGGATTTTCCCTGAATTTCGATGGCATCGAATCCGGAAATCTTGAGAAATGGTCCAAAATAACCACCCACATTGCTGTCCATTACCGAGTTGGTTTGCGGAGATATACTCACCACCAACGATTTACCGGTTCCTGAATACTGAGTAATCCCACAAATAGGCCCTCCGGAAATCACAATTTCATTCTCAGGATCGTTCCATTTGGTGTCGGGTTTAGTGGCATCCCAAAGATATTTCAAACCATATCCCTTTCCACCAATAAATTTTTCCTTCATTTCAGCCGGCACATCCTTCGACCGTATCGTATTATCCGACACATTGATGTAAAGTGATTTGTCAGAATAGCCCTTGTCGACGGGAGTAATATCATACTTCCATTCTGCGATCAATGTGTGCTGATTTTTAATTTCTTCGATACTCATAACTATGTTTACTGGTTCAAAATTCTATATAAGACAACAGTTGCAAAATTACAAATTATCGTACACTACCCGGGCAAAAAGCCTAATAATCAGATATGCAAATTAAAGCATAACGATATTTATAATCAGTCTTAATTTGGATAGAACCAGTTCTATGCTTTCAGATTGAAAAAACCTGAAAGGTCTGTCGCGGTTCAAAATGAAGGGGTCATTCACACATCATCATAAAACACTTATTTTTGTACAAAATGGACATCAATGAACTTCAGTGGAATAAAGGATAGGCTTAAACACAAAACCGTAGGCATCGCAGGCTGTGGCGGACTTGGCTCCAATTGTGCCGTTGCGCTGGCAAGGGTGGGCGTAGGCCGGCTCATTCTGGCCGATTTTGATGTGGTGGACGAAACAAATTTAAACCGACAGTATTTCTTTTACCATCAGATCGGCGAAAAAAAAGTACAGAGCCTGAGTGATAATATTAAATTAATTAATCCGGCAACAGAGATTAAAGTTTGCGATATACACCTTGACGAACAAAATATTGTCGATATCTACAAAAATTGTGATGTAATTGTAGAAGCCTTCGACAAGGCGGAAATGAAACAGATGATTATTGAAACTCTGCTAGAACAGTTGCCTCAAACACCTCTGGTGATTGGGCTTGGTATGGCAGGATGGGGTGATAGCAATTCTATTCACTGCCGAAAATCAGATAACCTGTATATCTGTGGAGATGAGACCAATGAGATTTCGGACGATCGGCCTCCTCTCGCACCACGTGTTGGAATTGTTGCCAACATGCAGGCCAATACCGTTTTAGAAATTTTATTAAAAAAGTAAAATGAACATTACATTAAATAACCGACCAGAATCATTCGATTACGACAGTCTTACAATTTCCGAAATACTGAAACTCAAGAAGTTTACCTTCAAAATGATGGTGATTAAAATAAACGGGCTGCTTATCAGGAAACCACAATATGATGAGACCCGCGTTAACGAAGGAGACGACCTACAGATATTACATTTAATTAGTGGGGGATGATCAGCTGTTGTTCACAAAAAAATATTTTCAATCGATTACAACGAAGGTTTTTTATGGCCCAGAATTTCTGCTCTGCGTTGGTTGATAATAAATTTTTTCCGAATGGGATAATTCTTTGAAGCTACCGGATCGTAGGAAGACCCTTTAGCAGCCCTGGATGGGCTGTGGGCAAAACCAGTAGATTTTCTCGAACAAGAACTAAAACTGCCTGAAGCAAAAACGATTAGCACAAAAATAACGACCTTTATTATCCCTTTCATTCCTTCAAATGGTTGGTGATTTACGTGCCGTAAAGATACAAAAATCTGCAAATAAAAAATTATTGAAAGTAATTATCAGAAATTGGTTCGACAGAACTTTACCCATGCGCCATATAGTTTTGCTATTCAGCATATTATTATAGCACCTCGATGTTGATAGAATTGGGAAATTCGTTTAAAGAATTCGTTGGATATTTGTTATTGAAAACAAATACCTGGAAATTCAGGAGTAAATTTGATCGACTTGCAGTCGGCTAAAGCCAGACTGCAATGGATGTCCATTAAACACATTCAAGGTAAATGAATAAACCTGAATAGAATCAATCCCTTGCAGTCTGGCTTTAGCCGACTGTAACAAAAACCTTTTATGTTTAAGCAACAGTTATATTGTAATCAGGGAATTTCAAAAACAGAGATTAAAAATTAAAAGTAATATATGCAATATGAATAACTAGGCTTTTTTCTATATTTGAATTAATAATACTAATCAAAGTCACATTCAAACCTTCATGTTATGAAAAAAATTTTTATCCTAATTTCCTTGCTAACTATGATGAATTTACTTTTTTCACAGAACGATGAAAAACAGGTAAAATTCACTTATTCTGTCGATGGTTTTATCAACTTAAACGCCATTTGCGATTTTAACGGATTGAACGACTACGATGACTTTACCACCTCTGAGATACCAATACATCCAACTTCTTACGAAAAACATACCCGTTATCATATGACTGCCCGTCAGTCGCAGTTGAACTTCAACATGAATTACAAAACCCCGATAGGCAGCATTTCCGGAAAAATATCAGGTGATTTCTACAGCGGAAATACAGGGGAATATTCGGTTTTTCGTTTACGAGAGGCTTACATTCAATACAAGAACCTGTTGTTGGGACAAACCAACACCACCTTCGGTAATCCGGATGTGGTTCCTGTAACCATCGATTTTGAAGGGCCAAACAGTGCTCCCTCGCTTCGTAATCCAATGATAAAATATACTAACAAAATCAATCATAGTTGGAAATATGGGGTGGCCCTCGAAATGAGGGGAACAGATATCACATCCTATGATAGTTCAGATTCCCCTTTTTCAACGGTGCCATCATTTATTGCCAATATCTATAAAACGGGTAAGTGGGGATCGGTTACCTTTTCAGGTATGACCAGTGTTACAAGATATTTTAACAGTATGGATCAACCAAAAGCCGTATTGGGTTATGGAGCAGCGTTTTCCGCTCTCTTCAACACCACAAAAAAAGATCATTTCAGTGTGTTTACCGTTGCAGGAAAGGGGATTGCCAATTTCATCAGCGATTTGTCGGGCAACGGATACAACGGTGTTCTGGTTATCAATCCCGACCAGATGAACCTGTTAAACAGTTATGGGGGGTTTGTAGGTTACACCCATTACTGGAACGAAAAATGGAATTCTAATCTGATTTACAGCTTTGTAGGCCTCGAAAAAACAAACCTGATTTCGAAAGATGACTTTCAATATAGCAATTACGCTTTGATTAATCTTTTTTTCCAGCCCATTGAAGCTATGGTCTTTGGCATTGAATTTATCCGGGGAGATTTATTTACACAGGATAATTCTACCGGAAATGCCAACAGATTACAGTTTCTGGCGCAGTTTAATTTTTAGTCATCCAAATTAATCTATATCACTAATTGTTCAACCAAAATTCCGGCTCTTATTAAGAGATCCAAACCATCGGTAATCCTGTATTTACGGCTGTAAACCACCCTTTTTATACCAGCCTGGATAATCAGTTTGGCACATTCAATACAGGGAGAATCTGTAACATACAAGGTAGCTCCGTTACTGCTGTTATGCGATTTGGCTACCTTGGTGATGGCATTTGCCTCTGCATGAAGCACATAGGGATGAGTAACATAGTTTTCATCTTCGCAAATGTTTTCAAAACCCGAAGGAGTCCCGTTGTATCCATCAGAAATAATCATGTTCTCTTTTACAATGAGTGCTCCTACCTGCATGCGTTTACAGTAGGAATTCCCGGCCCAGACAAAGGCCATTTCAATATAACTTTTATCAAATTTGCTACTTTTCATCGATTTTCGTATTTTTTAATTCTCCAGTTCAAAACCAAACGACTTTCCTTTTTGTAATGCAGGAACTCCTGTTTTCATCCATACAGGCTCTGGTGTACCTTTTAAATAGTGGTCGAAAAACTGCTGCATCCTCACCGTAAGGTCTTCACAATCAGCTCTCCTCTTTAAATTGTGTGGTGCGCCATTGTACACCAGCATCCAGACGGGTTTGTTTAATCTGCGCAAAGCATTAAACAATTCTATTCCCTGATACCAGGGGACGGCTCCATCAGCATCGTTGTGCATGATCAACAGAGGTGTTTCCACCCGGTCGGCAAAAAATACCGGTGAATTCTGTATATAAAGCGGCAAATCATCCCAAAGTGTACCACCAATCCTGCTTTGACTTTGCTCATACTGAAACTCCCTGCTGAGGCCACTTTCCCAACGGATGCCACCATAGGCACTGGTCATATTGCTTACCGGCGCTCCCGCCATAGCGGCTGCAAACATATTAGTTTGGGTAACCAGGTACGCTGTTTGATATCCACCCCAGCTTTGTCCCTGCATGCCCAGTTTGGTTCTGTCGATAAAAGGGAATTTATCTACCATGGCCTGAGTTCCGCTCACAATGCAATTATAGGCACTTTGACCCGGATAGCCATTTTTGTAGACAATGTCCGGAATAAAAATAAGGTAGCCATTGCTGGTATAATAGCTAAAATTGATAACGGATCTGATGGGTCGGGGGCTATAGAACCGATGCAGATCGTCTGAATAACGCTCGTAGAAATATACGATCATGGGATACTTCTGTTGAGGATCAAAATCAGCCGGTTTATACAACAAGCCTGGCATTGTATCGCCACCGAAATTGGTCCAGTCAACAAGCTCTACACTTCCCCATGTCAGGTGTTGCTTTTGTGGATTGGCGTTGGTTATTTTGTCGATATTTTGAAATTTCAGGTTGCTTGTATAAAGATCGGGGTAAAGATCGAAAGATTGTTTCCTCCAGAGCAGTACATCTGCATTTTTTGCCTTGCCGGGTCTGCTAAACATAAAAGGCCCCAAAATCAGTTCTGTTGGTTGAGAAGTTGCAGACAATGAGATTTCAGAAAATCCTGCATTTTTGCTTTTCATATCAAATGCCGAAAGCAGCATATTATCAGGAAGCGTATTGGCCTCCCGATCAAGTTTCTCAAAACGGTACTGTAGATGATGTGTCCGTCCATATCCTTTGGTGATATTCAGAGGCAAATCCTTCCCTTCAGGATCGAGCAACCAAAGATCAAAGCGATCATACACCACCGCTTTCCCTTCTTTGGTCCAGCCAGCCATTCCGTATGGGTTGGCCTCGTCAGGAACATCATTCTTTTCATCATAAAAAGCGACTTGAAGTGAGGCCGTTAAACAACGGGAGGTTTTGTTTTTAACCTGGTAGGTATTCCAGGTACTGTCGGACAGGTTGTACCAAAGCACATTTTTTTGATCAGGTGCCAGCGAAACTATTGAACTTGCTTTTTGCAGGATCAATTCAGAAAGTCCGGTTTCTCTGTCCACCAGGTAAAAATCCCTGTAATTCCCGGCATCCCACGATGACATTCGTCTGTAGGGTAAATCGCTGGATGCCAGACTGTACTTACCCGTGGCTTTTTTGTCGATGATAATTTGTGGCTTCTGATAGTCTGCCAGCTGGATTAACTTTCCGTTTTTAGGGAAATATACAGCTGTCCACGACTGCTTTTTGTCGCGATCGAGTTCCTTGAGTTGTTGCGGTTGCAACCGGTCGTCCTGCCAATTCCAAACATCGAGACGTACTTTTTCATCTTCTGTCAGGGTATCCTTAGCAAGTTGTTCCGGAATAGGTGCTGTTCCAAAATAGAGCTCGCTGCCAGCCTCATTAAACCACGGCGACTGGTGTTCGCTCACCGCCCAGCCGGTCTTTATTTTTGACAAAGAATCTCCACTTGCCAGAACAAGTTTATTTTTCTTTAAATCAGCATAATACAACTGATAAGTTTTTTGTTTTATGGTATCCGTCGAAAACGTAAAAGCCACCTGTGTTCCTTTTTCATCTGTTGAGATGGATGCAGTGGAGCCTGCTCTGTTTAATAGCTCACGATCGATCCTGTCCTGAGTAGAAAAAACACTCACCCGCACCGAATCGATGCTGTCGCCATACAGGCGAACCATGCCACAGACCAGCCCATTTTCAGACATAGAAAAGTGAGTGATGTGCTCAAAAGCAACAGAATCGCCTGTAATGGGATTTAGCAAAACCAACAAATCACCCTTGGATTTTTTCTTTTTATCTGATTTTTCCTTTTTCGTTTGCACAAAAGCAGTATCCGCGACAGCGGTATCAGCTATTTTTTCAGCCGGGGTGCTTTCCAGCAATATAGCCACCCAATTGGAAGATTTTTCAGGAACTACGAACTGTTTGAGTTTTGGAAACCGGTATTGCCTGTGGTCATTAAAACAGGTAATACCCAATGAATCCTTGGGCATTTTGTCTTTTTTAACCTTCTTCAAATTTGCTTTTCTAGCCGTATCAAATTGAGGTACAATTCGATATACTGCAAAAGAAGATTCCGGGGAAAACACTGATTTTTGCCCTCGGGCAACCGAATCCTTTGTTTGATTTATCAGGTTATAAAAAAACAACCAGCCGTCCCCTTTTTCCGGGTTGATTTCATAGAGCAGTTTTTTACCATCGTTGCTGAGTGCATAATTGGCTATTTCTTTCCATCCATCATAATCAGCATGTGAAATGGGTCTTTTTTGCTGAGCAATGCCTGAAAGGCAAAATATTAACACCAGCGATAATAAAATAATTCGAACTGTATTCATCATTAAAAATTGGTTAATGCTTTGATTGATCTGTTAGAATCAGCATCGAACAAAAATAAACTAATATTACATGAATGCAACCGAGCTGAATTTTAGTTGCAATCGATTTAAAATCAGACTGAAATTCACCTTTAAAACCTAAAATATGCTAAAAAGCCATATTTGGCACACTATTACGGCGATTTAAAGAGTTAGTGTTCCATATCAACATGAAATTTGAATTTATATTATTTTAGCGTTAAATTGCCATAATAGGTTAATTCTGCCTATATTGCTATACTTTTGCATTGGAACTACTTTTTCTTGATTAATACAGTAACCTAAAGAAAATGAGCTATATACATTTTGACAAGACACAATTGATTAACCTGAAGTTTTCACTTGATCGTGAATTGTTACGTACAAACCGTGCCGGTAGTTATGCCAGTACCACCATCATCACTACCAACACAAGAAAATATCATGGACTGCTGGTTGCCCCTCAACCGCTGATTGACGATGACAACCATGTGTTGCTTTCGTCGATTGACGAGACTGTAATCGACAATAATTTTGAGTTCCATACCAGTATGAGAATGTACCCGGGCGGTATTTATGAGCCAAAAGGGCATAAATACCTGCGTGAATTTTTTTCCGATCCAAACCCAAAGCTGGTGTACCGCATGGGCAACATTGTATTCACCAAAGAGTATATATTTGCCATGAACGAAGACAGAATATTCATAAAGTATAAACTCGAAGAATCTGTCAACACTGTAACTTTCAGATTGAAGCCCTTTTTGGCCTACCGCAATGTTCACAGTCTGGTGAAAGTCAACACCTGGGTCGATACCAAATACAAAGAGGTTAAAAATGGCATCAGCTGGCAAATGTACAAGGGTTACTCCAAGGTGACCATGCAATTCTCGAAGCCTGCCGTTTACACGCATGTGCCCGACTGGTATTATAATATTCAATACATCCGCGAACTGGAACGCGGGTATGAAAGCACGGAGGATCTGTATGTTCCGGGATATTTCGACGTCAAGCTTAAAAAAGGAGAATCTATTGTGATTTCGGTGGCACTGGAAGAAAAAAATCCGGAAACCCTTACCTCGCAATGGGCGTCTGAAGTTAAGAAGCGCACACCGCGTGATAGTTTTGAAAACTGTTTGACAAATGCCGGAGATGAGTTTATCATCAAATACAACAAGAAAACTGAAGTAGTGGCTGGTTATCCCTGGTTTGGACGCTGGGGCCGTGATACTTTTATCGCACTTCCGGGGCTTACACTCCCACAAAAAGACTATAAGCAGTTTAAGAGTGTTACCGATACGCTAATCAATGAACTTTCGGATGGTTTGTTCCCCAATGTGGGCCACGGGAAAGATGTTTCTTTCCATTCGGTTGACACTTCGCTTTGGTTTTTCTGGGCCATCCAGCAACTGAGTATTCGTCAGCAAAAAAAGGCCATCATCTGGAAGGATTATGGTACAGTGATCAAGGACATCCTTCGTCATTTAAAACAGGGAACACATTTCAATATCAAAATCCATGAAAACGGATTGGTGTGGGCCGGTGAACCCGGACAGGCTTTAACGTGGATGGATGCCATTGTTTCCGGGAAACCGGTAACACCACGTACAGGATACGCCGTTGAAGTAAATGCACTGTGGTATAACGCACTCATGTTCAGCCTCGAACTGGCCGAAGCAGCCGAAGACAATGACTTTATTGCAGAATGGGGTTCGTTACCAGAATTGGTACAAACATCATTTATCGACACCTTCTGGTCGAACGAAAAAGGCTACCTGGCTGATTTTGCCACGAAAGAAAGCAAAAACTGGGATGTACGTCCAAACATGATTTTCGCGGTCTCGATGCACTACAGCCCGTTGAATAATCAAATGGCAAAATCAATTGTCAACATCGTTAAAAACGATTTACTTACCACTCGTGGACTTCGGTCGTTATCACCAAAAAGCAACGATTATAAAGGTGAGTACCGGGGCAATCCAAACAACCGCGATATGGCTTATCACCAGGGAAGTGTGTGGGCCTGGCTGGCCGGGGCTTTTGCCGAAGCTTATCTGAAGGTTTATGGCAAAAGCGGTATCGAAACCATCGAAAACCTGTATCGCGGATTTGAAGAGGTAATGAGTGAAGCCGGTATTGGGACGATTTCGGAAGTCTATGATGGCGATCCACCGCACAAAGCTGCCGGAGCCATCTCACAGGCCTGGAGTGTGGCCGAAATTCTGAGAATCAAATTTATGCTGGATCAACTGAATGAATCAAACTAAAAGTATACACATGGGCAATCTGCAACCGATAAAACGACTGAAAAAATGAGAATATTGATGTTTGGATGGGAATTTCCACCACATATTACCGGAGGATTAGGAACAGCCTGCTTTGGATTAACCAAAGGATTGGCCAAACATGGTACGGAAGTCATTTTCGTGGTTCCAAAAGCCTATGGTGACGAAAATCAGGAGGCGGTTAGGCTGGTGAATGCCAGTGACATTCCCTTTGATCAGGTGGACGAGAAATACCGGGAATACTGGAAAAGAATAAAATACATGGAAATAGGATCCAATATTATCCCATATGTTGCACCCGAAGATTTTGCTCGTGAAATTTCTAATCAGAAGAAGTCGGGTGAAAAATATACCAGCCATGTTTTCTCAAAAGACTATCAATTCTCAGGAAAATACGGTGCCAACCTGATGGAAGAGGTAGCCAGGTATGCCATGATCGGCTCCGCCCTGGCACTGTATGAAGACTACGACATCATCCATGCACACGACTGGCTGACGTATCCTGCCGGTGTAGCGGCCAAACAATCCTCCGGAAAACCTCTGGTTGTCCACATGCACGCTACCGAATTCGACCGATCGGGCACCAACATCAACACACAGGTGTACGACATTGAACGCGAAGGCATGATGGCCGCCGATCGCGTGATTACCGTTAGCAATCTAACCCGCAACATTGTTATCGAGCGCTACGGCATCGATCCCGGCAAGGTGGTTACAGTGCATAACGCTGTTGAGCCCAGCTTGTTTACCGAACTGGCTGAAATCAAAAGAACCCTGAACGAAAAAATAGTCACCTTTTTGGGACGGATCACATTTCAGAAAGGTCCTGAATATTTTATTGAGGCGGCCTATAAAATTCTGCAAAAGGACAAAAACGTCCGTTTTGTGATGGGTGGATCAGGTGACATGCTCAACAGGATGATAGAACGTGTTGCCCAGTTGCGTATCGCCCACCGTTTTCACTTTACCGGTTTCCTGAAGGGAAGTGAAATTGATCAGATTTTTGCTTTGAGCGATGTTTTCGTCATGCCATCGGTATCAGAACCCTTTGGAATTGTTCCGTTGGAAGCCATGCGGTCGAATGTTCCGGTGGTGATTTCCAAACAATCCGGTGTAGCAGAAATTCTTCGGCACGCGCTTAAAGTGGATTACTGGGATGTGGATGGAATGGCCGATGCCATCTATGGATTGTGCCATTACAACGCACTTTCATCCATGTTTATAAAACACGGCAAGGTAGAAGTTGAAAACCTAAAGTGGGAAAACGCTGCCGTTGAAGTGAATAACGTATATAAATCAATACCCCTATCATAGTCATAACTACAACCATCGAAGGAACACCTTCTGACAAAAATAATCAACGATGAAATCAATTTGTTTTTATTTCCAGGTACACCAGCCTTATCGCCTTCGCACATACCGCTTCTTCGATATTGGAGCTAAACATAATTACTTCGACGAACACGAAAATGAGTTTATCATGCAGCGTGTGGCAGAAAAATCATATTTACCGATGAATGCCATGCTGCTAAAGCTGATAAAGGAATATGGATCGGCCTTCAAGGTGAGCTTTTCTATTTCGGGTATGGCCCTCGAACAACTTGAGAACTATGCTCCTGATGTGATAAAAAGTTTTAAGAAACTGGCCGACACCGGAAATGTAGAGTTTCTCACCGAAACCTATGCCCATTCGCTGGCATCGCTTCGCAGCAAGTCGGAATTTGAACGCCAGGTGACCAAACAAAGCGATAAAATAGAAAAACTTTTTGGTTATAAACCCACCACCTTTAGAAATACGGAGCTTATATACAGCGATGCCATTGGAAAAATGGTGGCCGATATGGGCTTCAAGCTGATGCTCACCGAAGGAGCCAAACACGTGCTGGGTTGGAGAAGTCCAAATTTTATGTACAACAGTGCCAACCGTCCTGAACTGAAACTGTTGTTAAAAAATTATCGGTTAAGCGACGACATTGCTTTCCGGTTTTCCAACAGGAGCTGGTCAGGTTATCCGCTTACCGCTGATAAATTTGTTACATGGCTCGACGAACTGGATAAAAAAGATGAAGTCATCAATTTGTTTATGGATTACGAAACCTTTGGCGAACACCAATGGTCGGAAACAGGTATTTTCGATTTTATGAAGGCCTTGCCTGGTCAAATCCTAAAAAGCGGGAAATACAACTTTGCCAAACCAAGTGAATTGGGAGAAAAACTTCAGCCGGTAGGCGCTATCCACGTCCCCTACCCTATCTCCTGGGCCGATGAAGAACGGGATGTTACAGCTTGGTTGGGCAACGATTTACAGGATGAAGCCTTTGGCAAACTGTACGCCATGGAAGAAACCATTAAAAACTGTACAGATCCTTATTTATTAAAGGTATGGTCGTACCTGCAAACTTCCGACCACTTTTATTACATGTGTACAAAGTGGTTTTCCGATGGAGATGTACACAAATATTTCAATCCTTACGGAACGCCATACGAGGCATTTATCAACTATATGAATGTGCTGAACGACTTCATGATTCAGGTTGAAAAGTGCGCGCAAAGTCCTGAGAATGAAATGCAGGAACTTAAAAGCGAAGCCGAAGCCGTTACAAAAAAAGCGGTTAAAATAGCCAGAAAAAAAGTGGATGTAGCTTCGGGGAAAATTAAAAAGCAGGTACAAAAAACCCGGGATGTAAGCCTCGACGACCTGAAGAACATGTCGGATGCAGCCATCAAAAAGCTGGTGAAGGAAATTGATATCGAAACACTGGCCATTGCGCTTAAAAATGCTGAAAAAGAACTCGTTGACAAAATCATTCCCAACCTGGGCGTACGGGTCAACAAGCAATTCCAGGAATTGCAATCTCAGGTATCTAAATTTAATAAAACCGAGATTAAGAAATACCAGCGAATTGTAGAAACCAAATTGAAATCATTTCTTAAGTAAGCTGTTCTGTTCTAATTGTTTGTGTGTAAAAAACTTGTTTAGCCTGAAGGCATCATTTGGGGTATTACCCTATATTGTCCAAATTCACAATCAGGTTATTCGTATTTTTGCAGGCAATATTGCAGAATGCTACAAAAAACCGAAACATATTTATTAATGGAATTAACTAAAAAAACGATAATCTCTCCTGATTTTGTCTTTGAAACAAGTTGGGAAATCTGCAACAAAATCGGAGGCATTTACACCGTCATTTCAACAAAAGCAAGACTAACTGATCAGAAGTTGGGCGAAAATTATGTTGTAATTGGTCCCGATGTGTGGAAAAAAACCACTGCCAATCCTGATTTCAATGAAATACCCGGGCTTTTTTCGGAGTGGAAAGCTGTTGCCTTTATGGAAGGGCTTAAAGTACGCACCGGTAAATGGAATATTCCGGGAAGTCCAAATGTGATCCTCATTGATTTTACACCATTATTCCCTGAAAAAGACAAAATTTTCGCCCACTTTTGGGAGAAATACCACCTGGATTCCATCCGTGGGGAATGGTCGTATATCGAAGCCGCCATGTTCGGGTATGCAGCAGGCCAGGTAATTAATAGCTTTACCAACCATCAATTACAGGATAAGGACAACATCGTGGCACATTTTCATGAATGGATGACAGGAGCCGGGGTGCTTTATCTGAAGGATGTCAATCACAAAGTCAGTACTGTGTTTACTACCCATGCTACAGCAGTTGGACGTTCCATTGCAGGAAATGGCCAACTTTTGTACCAGAATCTTAATAAATACCAACCCGAGAAAACGGCCCGCGATTTCAACATATCGGCCCAACATTCGCTGGAATCGACCGCCGCACGCGAAGCCGATGTACTCACCACCGTGAGCGAAATTACCAGCCGCGAATGCAAACAGTTTTTCGACCGAATGCCCGAAATCATTACCACCAATGGTTTTGACGAGGGTTTTATTCCGGATGAAAAGAATTTTCAAAAAAGAAAAACCACTGCCCGAAACAAAGCCCTCGAAATTGCCAGCCAACGAACCGGTAAAACATATCCCGAAGACACCTTGCTGTTAATGACCAGTGGCCGTTACGAATACACCAATAAAGGTATCGATCTCTTTATAAAAGCCCTGGGGCAGCTAAACAGCAGCAAAAAGCTGACTAAAAAGGTGGTGGCCTTTATCGCAGTTCCGGCTGATCATGACGGAGTCGTAGACCAAAACCGGGAGAACCATGGTTCACCGGATGACAAATTCCTGACACACAAACTTTTTCACCCAAACCACGATTCTATTTTAAACGAAATAAAACGACAAGGTCTTGGCAATGATGAATCATGCATGATTGATATCGTGTTTGCACCCGTTTACCTCGACAAAAAAGACGGCGTTATCAATTTGGAATATTATGACTTTCTTATTGGTTTCGACTTAACACTTTTCCCATCTTATTACGAACCATGGGGCTACACTCCACTCGAAAGCATTGCCTTTAATATTCCAACGCTCACCACTGCTTTTGCCGGTTTTGGTGATTGGGCCGTAAAAAATTCATCGCTCGAGTACAAATCTGTTACTGTTATTTCGCGGCCCGAAGGTTTGACAGACCAAGCAGTTACCCAAATAGCTTCCACCATCGAATTTTTTTCAGGAACATACGATACCGACAAAAACAGAAGCGAATTAAAGCAATTGTTTGAAAAGGCTCAATGGCAGACAATGATCAACAATTATTTTGAGGCGTGGAGCGAGGCCATCAATCGATCGGAGTCGAGAAAAAGCAAACTCCCTCCTGCCCCATCCACCGACACCCTGCTGCTGAAAGCCCAGGCCTATTCAGATAAGCCGGTTTGGAAAAAAATTCTGGTACAAAATATCTTGCCAAAAACTTTAAAATCACTTAAAGATCTGGCCTATAACCTATGGTGGTCGTGGAACGACGATGCTTCACAACTGTTTGCCAGTATTGATGAAGAAAAATGGAGAAAATTTGAAAACAATCCGGTTCACCTGATCGAATCGCTTTCGAAAGATGAAATTGAAAAGCTCGCCGCCGACGAAGCATTTCTGCATATATTAAATAAGGTGTATGCCCGCTTTGAGGAATATTTGCGTGAGGCCAAAAACAAGCCGGAAGAACTGGTGGCCTACTTCAGCATGGAATATGGTTTGCATAACAGCCTGAAAATTTATTCCGGTGGTCTTGGAATTCTGGCGGGTGATTATCTGAAACAGGCCAGCGACTCAAACAAGAACCTCATCGCGGTCGGGTTGCTCTATCGATATGGATATTTTAAACAATCGATGTCGGTTTATGGCGACCAGTTAGCTGAATATACTGCACAAAAATTTACTCAGCTACCCATTCTGCCTGTAAGGCATGCAAATGGAGAATGGGTAATTATCCAGCTTGCCTTTCCGGGAAGGAATGTTTCTGCTAAAGTATGGCAGGTAAATGTTGGCCGGATTACACTTTATCTTCTGGACACCGATACCGAAGACAACACGGCTGAAGACCGGTCGATTACCTATCAATTATATGGAGGCGACAATGAAAACCGAATTAAGCAGGAATTAATTCTTGGTATTGGTGGTGTGAGGATGATTGAAAGCATCGGATTGGAACCGACGATTTACCACAGCAACGAAGGACACTCTGCTTTCATCGGACTGGAACGCATCCTGAACCTGATGAAGAACCCAAAGATTGATTTTGAAGTGGCTTCGGAGCTGGTGCGGGCCACCAACCTGTTTACCACACATACGCCGGTTCCTGCCGGACACGATACCTTTGAGGAGCATCTGATCAGAACTTACTTGCCACATTACAGCGAACAATTTAGAATTAGCTGGCACGATTTTATGGGCCTTGGCCGGTATTCATCTGATAATCCAAACGAAAAATTTAGTATGAGTGTGCTGGCTACCAGACTTTCGCAGGAAGTAAATGGCGTTAGCCGGATTCATGGCCGGGTTTCAAGAGAGATGTTCCAACCCTTGTATCCGGGATATTTTGCAGAGGAACTTCACATTGGATATGTCACCAACGGAGTTCACTATTTTACTTGGACAGCCCCCGAATGGCAGCGGCTTTACAAACTTCATTTTGGTGAAGGATTTGAACAAAATCAACCCGATGCAAAATATTGGGAAAAGATTTATGATGTTGATGATCAGGTTATCTGGGATAAAAAAACAAACCTGAAGCTGGAGTTGATCAATCAGATCCGGGAGAAGCTAAAAAAGGACCTCACCCATCGGCAGGAAACGCCACAGGTTATCCTGAATTCGTTAAAAGACATCAACGAGCAAACCCTGATTATTGGCTTTGCACGACGTTTTGCCACTTATAAAAGGGCTCATTTACTGTTTATGAACCTGGAACTTTTAGGGAAGATCGTCAACAACAAAAAGAAACCTGTTGTATTTATCTTTTCCGGTAAAGCACATCCCAACGATAAAGCCGGCCAGGATTTGATCAAAAAAATCATCGAAATTTCAAAGAAAGAAGAGTTCATGGGGAAAATTATTTTCCTTGAAAACTATGATATGATTCTTGGTAAGTTGCTTACCAGCAGCGTGGATATTTGGCTAAACACGCCTACCCGCCCTTTGGAAGCCTCTGGCACCAGCGGTGAAAAAGCGGTTATGAATGGTGTGGTGAACTTCAGCGTGCTGGATGGCTGGTGGGCCGAAGGTTACAAACCTGATGCAGGATGGGCCATCGAAGAAGCCAAAACATTTGCCAACCAACAGTATCAGGATGAACTGGATGCTGAAATCATCTATCAAACCCTTAAAAACGATATTGTTCAGGTATATTACGACCGCAACAAACAGGGGTTTTCTCCAAAATGGGTTTCGTATATCAAAAATACCATCGCTCAGGTGGCACCGCATTTTACCATGCAACGCATGCTTGAAGATTATTATGAGCAGTATTACAGCAGTTTGTATTTAAGACGCAATCAAATTTTTGCCGACGATTATGCGCCTGCCTACCAGCTTGTTAGTTGGAAAAAGAAAGTGAAAAAAGCCTGGGATCACATTACTGTTGAAAGTGTGAAAATTCCGGATACCAGCCGGTCGCCATTGGAATTTGGTAAGATGTTTATCGCTGAACTACAACTCAATATTCCCGGGCTTGCGGCCAGCGATCTGGGTATAGAGGTTTTGATGGGAAACAAATCAGATGAGGAAGTTAAAACCATCAAGTTTAAACAAGAACTTAAGGTGACTGCGAGTGAACCCGGAAAAGTGACTTTCGGAGTTGAGATGATGATTGATCATACTGGTATTTACGACTTCACCTTCCGACTGTTCCCAAAAAATGAATTACTGAAATACCGAATGGACTTTCCGTTGGTGCGCTGGATTTAAGGTATTCCTGAAATCAGGCTGATTATTCTGAATAAAGTAAAAGTTCCTTTCGACTAAAGTCGAAAGGAACTTTTTTTATTTAATTTTTCCTCGTTCGGGTTTTACTAACTTCGATTTCGACCCGTCGGGTTTATTCCAAAGGAGGATGTAATTTACAATGAATCAGCCCGGATACCCATCTAGAACCAAAATCCCAAACGGATGGCATTGTTAAAATTCAAACCAAAATCAAAGTCTGTGGCTTCCGGGTATTTGTGGTCAAAATTACCATCCTTTTTGATGACAACTTCTTTATATTTGATGCTATTGACACCCAATCCCAATTCAACACCCATATATAAATGCTTGATAATGTACACATCAGCACCTAAAACAGCATTTACTTTAAGTGAGTTGTATCCGCGTTGGCTCATGCCGTAATTATAAACCGGATTACCATATTGATCGTATCCTATCATACTATATTCGCTCCAGGCATTCTCAATTTCTGTTTTTACTTCGGTATACTCTGATGTAGGATATCCCTGATAATAATTCGTAATACTTTCATAATGAGAATTTTTTAATTCATAGGCAACATTAAACCCTACGTAAGGAGAAACTCTCCTCGAATTTAACAAATGATATTCGAGCCCTGCACCTAAACCAAATACGGTATATTTACCATCCTCCGAATCGAAAAGCGAACCGGTGCCATAACTAGAAGGAACTTCGTTATGTAACTTCTTGTTATCGAAATTAAAATTGACATTTAACGCCATGTGATCACTAATAAAATAACGGCCACGCAAAGCATTCATACGAATAGGGCCATCACTGCTGAATGGTAAAAAATCCAACTCGAAACTCACATTTCCTTTGCCGGGGCGGATGGTTGCATTTTGTTCGTTTTCCTGCCCGTTAACTGCAATTGCGAACAACAAAATAATGGAAAGAATAAGGTAATTTGATTTCATAAATTTTTTTTTTGAATTTGTTTAAGTTTATTTATTACTGAATTACAAATTTATTAATTTTATCATATCAAATAAAAATTCATTTAAAAAAGCAAACCCCAATGAAGTCAGAAAAATCAAGAATCATTTTAATCGCTGCTATTATTGTAATCGGTTTAGTATCAATGCATGGATGCAAGAAAAACGATGACATTTACTCGTTACGCACCAACACAACCAAGCTCCGTATAGATTATGATGAGAACTTAGTGGCGTTTAGTTTTACTAACATCTCCGACAAAGCCATTACATGGACAGCAAGCACCGAGGACGATTTTTTGGTAATTGATAATAATTCCGGCAGTCTGGCCGTTGCCGGAACTGCCAGTTTAGAAATTGCCATCAGACGTGAATTTCTGACAAAAGATAGTATCCAGGGCGAGTTTCAGGTGACCAGCAGCCTGGGAGACCAACTTAAAATAGGGGTTTACATCTCAAATTACCCGGAGGAAAAGCTGCGGCTGGAATATAACATATTGGATGCTGCTTATAGTGAAAACTACAACAAACTATATCTATTGCCTTATTCCAATTCGCAATCTCATTTTATTGAGATATTTGATGTGTCTGGTAAAACATTTGAGAGAATCGATTTACCAGAAAATACTAATTTCAACAGAGTTACAATATCATATGATGAATCGCGACTGGCCATTTATGGCAACGAAACCTTTTTAACCATGGATTTGGTAACCCTGCAACTTTCTGACCAGGTTTATCTTGAAGGTGGTATCGGAAGTTTGGTTTTTGTTCCTGATAATAAGCTGTATATTTTTATCGACTATTACTATAATAGTTTCGACATGGTGAGTTACGACCTAAACACCAACATAAAAACCAATTATGAAATTGCTGATTTCTATTCTGATATAAGTGATGTTAAACTGCATCCTTCAGGAAAATACATCTATGGGGTAGAAAATTCCTATAGTGATTTTGTCAAACTTTCGATTACAGATGCTGAACCTCTTCTTATTTACGACAAAAGTCTAAGCGATTTCAACACAAACCTCTGGATTTCAGATGGCGGAACCCAAATTTTCTCCAATTCCGATAAATATCTTACCATTGATCCTGAAGCTGTAGGAGATGATGTGGTAAGCATAAGTGAATTTGTATTTAACTATCAGTACATACATGACTTTAATCAAAATACGGCTAAACAGGAGTATTATATTATCCCCAAGCAAGACAGTTATAATTATACCGATGCGGTACTGGTATATGACGAAAACCTAAATTATAAGTCGAAATATGTTGCTGAACCTTTCATGGTTCGGAAAAGTAACAGTGTGAACACCACCACCGGATATGATTATGTTAAAGCACTTACATACAGGGTGTTTTCAACAAAGGACGGAACCAAACTTATCCTGATCGTAAAATCAGAGAATCAAAATTATTATGGAAATATGTATGCCATTCAAATCATCAACAGGTAGCCTGATTTTTGGATAATCAAAGATGCAACTCATTTCCATGAGAACACTTTTATATACTTACTAAAATCAGCATAAAAAATCGGCATGAAAATGCAGTGTAAAGGTGCTACCGTTATTAAGCTCACTCTCGGCACTTAGTGTAATATTTTGCAAATGAGCCATTTTCTTAACGATTGATAAACCGAGTCCATTTCCTTTCACCAGGATGCTTCTGGATTCATCTGTGCGATAAAAACGGTTAAAAATATTGGGCAGATGTTCGGATGATATACCTATTCCATCATCCTGAATGGATAAGGCATTTGTTGTTGGCAGCCACACCAGGAAAATATTTCCATTGTCATTTCCATACTTGATGGCATTACTCATCAGATTATCCATCATTAGCTCCAAATAGATTCGATTGCCTAAAACAATGGCCTTCTCAGGCAAATTCAAATGAATAGTGATATTTCTGGACACAGCATCCAATGCCCATTTGTTACGTCGGTTTATAATCAGATTTACCAAATCAATTGGGTTTAATTCGACAAGATTGGTTTCCGAATCAAAGCGGGCCAATTGTAAAAGTTGATCCAAAAGAACATTCAATCGATCGACTTGTGTAATGACATCAGTAATTTTTTCTTCGTACATTTCATGGTTCCTTTGCCGGCGTATGAGCACCTCCAGCGTTCCGCGTATAGCCGACAAAGGAGTACGTATTTCATGAGATGCATCGCTGGTAAATTGCTTTTGTCTGATCATACTTTTTTCGATGCGGGAAAACAATTCGTTCATGGTCAGGGTCAAATCATAAAGCTCATCATGATGCACAGGCAGTGTTAATCGCCTGTTAATACTTGAATCGGTAATGCCAGAGGCCGTTTTAATTAGCTGGTGAACCGGTTTAATCCCTCTGGAAGCAGCCACCGAGGAAGCAAGGAACTGGATAATGAGTACCAGTGGGAATGATATAATTAACACCCAAATTAAATTGTTCAGGATAGCGATCGACTCTCGTTGTGAAACCGCAACGGTGATTATTCCAAGGTGCTTACCTTCCCTGTTTATTACAGGAAACTCCCCCATTCGGATCTTCTGGCCGTTTAATTCGCCATTATAAAATGATTCTTCCATGTGTTCCGGGCTTCGTAACGACATGCCTTCACCCAGATTTGTAGAATGGAATACAACAATACTTTTGGAATTTTTAATTTGTACAAAGGTAGGATTCACTTCAATATGCTGATGCTCTGCCTCATCCCAGTGCGGCATGTTTTTTACTATGATGGAATCATTTTTATAATCAAGAAGCGAAAGCACCTCAAATCGCTCGTGGTTTATTTCATTATCAAGATGCGAGTAGGCGGCTTTGAACACCACCCAATATATGGCTATAAATGCAAATGCTGTTGTAATGGCGACGGCCATTGTATTGAATAAGGCAAGTCTGTATTTAAATCTTAACGACATGTTAATCTACAATTTTATATCCCACACCCCGGATGGTCGTAATAAACGACTGTTCTCCTGTACTATTCAACTTTTTCCGTAATGCATTTATATACACATCAATCACCGAAGTATCGTAATCGAAATGAATATTCCAAACCTTTTGAATGATACTGGTCCTGCGACAAACTTTTCCCTTATTTCGCAATAAATATTCCAACAGCGAAAACTCTCTTTGAGTGAGTTCTATAGTCTTTCCATCCTTTGTTACCAGGTGTTTTTCGATATCCATCTCGATATCTGATACATTGAAAATAAGTTCCATCGTCTCATTCTTGCGCATCAACACCTTGATGCGAGCCAGCATTTCCGCAAACGAAAAAGGCTTTCGGATGTAATCGTTCGCCCCGGCCTCAAGGCCAAACACCACTTCATCAACAGTATCTTTTGCTGTAAGAAAAATGATGGGTACCAATTTGTTTACCTGCCTTACCTGCCGGCAAATCTCAATGCCGCTGAGTCCTGGAAGCATCCAGTCGAGCAAAATAACATCATATTCATTTACAAAATCAATGGCCAATTGCAAGCCTTTTTTGCCATTGTCGGCAACATCTACAGTAAAACCTTCTTCTTGCAATCCATCACGGATAAAATTGGCGATGGAGGCTTCATCTTCTACAACAAGTAATCGCATACAGGTTAAATACTTTAATCAAATCTCAAAGATAATTAAAGGTATCATTCTAAATCTTATGAGATATTAAAATATAGAGCAGAAACCTCAACACCAGCGGCATAGCGATGTGTGGCTGAAATCATCTTTTACTTTTTTCTGCAAAGGTATAGAAGACAGGCTAAAAGCAGATATGGAAACACTTAAGAAAGGCTTAAAAGACTTTTTTTGGCGAAGTTTCACACGATTCAAACCTACAATTATGCAAACTGAGAGGATAAAACATCCTTTTAATTGGTTTTTTAGATTCCTTTTATTGATCAGCAAATGATTTCGATTCAAAAAATAATCACACATCACACTGATTATCTGATTGTTTAGTTTTGCATGCTGAAATACAAATTTATGTTTTAAAGGTTTATAAACAAGTATACTATTTTTGTACATTGGTATGCTGAATATTGTCACTCCCAACTTACTATATCGACGATGGTAACTTACAAACATACTTACCGGTTTTATGGTCAGGTATTGGTTCTTTCGCTAACCTTTTTGATGGTATTTGGAAGTGTGTGGTTATATGGCAAGTCCGGGTCTTCCGGTGTTGATTCGCTTATCAGCCAATACAAGAATGCGTCAAACGATTCACTGAGGGCCGAATCGTTTTATGTGCTGGTCGTTTATCTGGACAGCACGGGCCTACTCAGCGAACCTGCATACGAGCAATATAGAAATACAAGCGTCATTACCGCTTGGGTAAATAATGCCCAACAAGCCCAAAGAATAGCATACAAGCTGGATAGAATGGGAGTTAACAACCGAAACAATGGGCATTATTTGTTGGCTATACGCCTTCATGAAACCGCGTTGCTTCTGGCGCAGAAATCAAATAACACCCACCACCAATCCATTATCCTCAACAACATTGGCGTGGTGTACCGGAGACTTGATCATTATGAAAAATCGATGAGTTTTCACATTCAGGCACTCAACCTGGCCGAATCGCATCACGACTCCGCCAACATGGCGGTTGCCATCAACAGCATGGGAAATATCCAGGAATCTATCGGAAACCTTGATGAAGCTGAGAGGCTGTTCAAAAAGAGTTATGCAATAGAAAACGGGTTAAACAACAGGCTTGGAATTGCCATCAACCTGAATAATATGGGCAATATTTATGAGGAGAGAGGTCAAAATTCGCTGGCTAAAGAATACTATTTTCGTTCGCTGAAAGCGAATGAAGAAATTAACAACAACAAGGGAATTGCCATTTGTTACAACGATCTGGGAATCGTGTTTCAAAAAGATAGTAATTATATAAAAGCGCTGGAATACTTGCAATCAGCACTTGAAATAAACCAAAAACTCAATGAAAAAAATAACCTGGCTTATTCGTATATCAAGTTAGGAGAGTTGTATTTTGAAATGGGACAAAACGCCCAGGCATTAAAGCACCTGATTCCGGGGTTGATGCTTTCGAAAGAGATTAATTCCAAATACAATATCGTAGAAGCCTATACCTCACTTTATAAAATTGAATATCGCGAAAACCGCTATAAAAAAGCACTCGACTATTTGCAACTGGCTCATCAATATCATGATTCCATTTTAAATCTGAACATCCAAAAAGAAATTGCACGGCTACAAATCAGTTTTGATAGTGAACGTCAGGCCAGTCAAATTAATTCTTTAAACCAACAGGCTTCCATTTCACTACTCGAAATAAAACGCCAGAAAACCATCAACCTGCTGTTTGTGGTTGCATTTATTCTGACTTTAATTATCGTCGCTTTTTTGTCCTTTTACCTCCATTCCAAGAACAATACCAACAAGTTGTTGATCGAAAAGAACAAAATTATCGAGCAAACCGGAATCGAACTTGATAAATACACCCGGCAGCTCCTGATAGCCAAAAAAGAAGCGGAGAAAAACAACCAGACGAAAAGTGAGTTTCTGGCCAATATGAGCCA
>JAUYGX010000093.1 GCA_030690365.1 Bacteroidales bacterium
ATTGAACTTAACGTATTGAATAATCAATGTCTTGGGCGGAGAATGGAGTCGATTGAAAAAGTCCGGGATGAAGCCGAAGCTTGGGAGAAGGCTCGCAATTGGTTCGCTAAGAAAATTAACTGGCAGTTTACCTCGGAGAAGGCTCGTATAAAACTCAAGAGACTTTATCCGTCATATGATCGTTGACGTGACACTAGAGAGGATCACGTAATAAATGGATGTATTTTCATATTCGTCAGCAACTTTGCGTAGTGCGTCTATCCATAAGCATTGTTGATATGACCAATAAGTTCCAGAATAATATTTAATGAAAAGATGGTGCGATAAATTATCAAAATTAAATTTAATTAATTCTTGTTGCTGTTTTTCAAGTTCTACAAATTCTTTTATCGTTTTATTTTCCGAATAGGAAAACACAAGATCAGGATATTTCTTTTTGACAGATTTTATATATTTAGAAGCCTTTTCAACAATTTCATCTAAAATATTTGATGGATATTTATTCCATTCGTAGTTCGATAAATATGTTTTTGCGAGTATTGCCGAGTATTCTTGTATGTCGTTGGAATGTATGGGAATTAACTTACCTAATGCTCCTGATAGGATACTTGTCCCGCCAAATAAATCACACAATTTGCCTTCTTGATATGCATCATTAATTGCTTCAATAACAAAATCTAAAATATTTCTTTTTGACCCCATATATTTAATAATATGCGGAACACTCTTGTCGTAATTTGCTAGTAAATCAAGCTTCAAGTCTTCTTCTGGAATTAGTGTTTCTAATATTGCTGTTCTGCTCATCGTATTTATTGAATTATATTTTGATCTTTTGTTGAATTAATTAAATCTTTAACGTCAACTTTCAAGAGTGAAGCGATTGTCACAAGACTGTCAATAGAAGGTTGAATGTCATTTGTACACCATCGAGAAATAGTCGTTTCGTTTTTATCTAGTTCTTCAGCAAGCCATTTATTTGTCTTGCCCTGTTCAGCTAAAACCGCTTTTAATCTGTTTATTGCTTTTTTCCTCATAAAAATTGGCATTTGATGCAAATATATCAACTTTTTATTATGATCTTGCTGTTTCTATTCAAATACCTATTTAGTTGGAATTTGTTCCTGTGTCTCCATCCTGCAGAAAGTCTGTGTCTTGTAGCAAAGAATAAATCCCACTAGCGCGCATTTCATACCTCCATGTCTCCATGCCTGCGGCAGGCTCGTTACCGCTACGCTCAAACGAGGACGAGAGGGAGGGCAGTAATCGTCACACGTTATGCTATCGCTAAGCGCACGCCACAAATGGGGGTTTACTCGCCTATTTCATATCGTTCTTACTTTGGCTCATAAACATCCACAAAGAAATCATCAATCCAGATTTGGTTTTTGCCCCGATGCCATATATACACCTTCAGGTTGTCTGCAACTGCGCGTACTTCCGGAGTAAGGTAATCGGCGGTTATGTAGTTCCACTGTCCAAATAAGACTTTTTTTGCCGGTATTTCTTCGGCCCTGTATTTATAAGGCTTGCCATCGTGATGGAAAGTCAGGATCAACAGTGGCAATTCTTCTGAGTAATTCACGGGTATATATATCCATGCTCCTGCCCGTATCCATGCATGGTCGTAAGCAGTGATTTCTTTATACATGATATCTGGTCCGGGTGCGAATGGGATAATACTGTCCATTTTAAATGAGCCTTTACCACTATGGCAAACCAATTCCGTATCACTAACGTCTTCAAAATCACGGTTATAAAGTGTTCTCCTTGTGTACTCTTTTTCATGACTGAAATGTTCTGTGGCCTCTAATCCGCGCTCAACCAACAAAAGCTTTTCATCCTCTTTGCCCACAAAGGTCTTCCCGAAAACGGAAAAGTAGTAATTCATTGTCATTCTCTCGGCAGAAATTATTTTATTTTCAAATTGCCAGGTTTGAAAAAGATTTAAAACGATCAAGCATACAGCGACTATTGAAAAAATGATGCTCAGTTTCTTCTTTCGCATGATGTCTTCAATAAAATAACCCAAAGGCAAAGCCAATAAAGTGTAGGCAGGCACCAACGATCGCGAGCTGTAACTTCCACCTGCATACCACCAACAACTCCAACTTGAAATAACATACAGGTTTACTAAAAAGAAAATCAGGATTACAGGGAACAATGCCCTCTTCTTCCTGTAAAGATTTACGAAGCCTGCAAGCGCAAAGACCATGACAGGGGTGTAAATAAGCCATCCCTTGCGGAAACTGAAAAGATATTTCGCTGTATAGGGTGACAAAAACTCAAAGCCTTCGCCCGGATTGTTATAAGAATAAAACAGGAAATGTCCGGTGATTATTTTCCAATAGATAAGTTGTGGCAGACCTACCAATATCAGCACAGCGCCTGCAAGCAGGACTTTAGCATAATTTCTCCTGAGCAGGGTAACCTTATTCAGTAATGTTTCCTTGTTATTGATATTCCATAATAATGGAATCAGCAGGCACACCATATCCGAGGGACGGATTAATATCATTATTCCGCATAAACCACCGATAAGAATGGAGGTGATTATTTTGGGGTTTTCGTGCCATTTAATGGTGTACCAGATCAGCATGGCATAGAAAGTAAACAGGAAATTATGTGAAAGAAGGGTTCCGTCGAAGGTGATGAGCTGGAAATAATTGGTGCCGGCCACAATCATGATGAACACAATAATTGAAATGTTTTCACTGAAAAAATGCAGCAGGACCTTCCTCAGGTAGATCAATCCTATAATGGCGAAAATGATTCCGCCTGCAGCTATTGAATACTGATAAGGCAACGAAAACCCATCAGCGGGATATCCTGTAATATAGGCAATTGCGTGGCCAATCAGGAAAAATGGAGAAAAAACAATGGCAAGTCCCATGGAATATTTCATCACCCAATTCCCATTGGCCAACATTTGCGCCTGATAAAGTGTTGACGTTGGTTCATATTTCTGTATCAATGCAAACAGCCATGATTGATCGGTGAGTGCCAGGTCATGGTAAATAAACTTTGCTGGGAGATACAGGTAGTAGCCGAAAACATCCCATGAAAGAACATCCACAGGCGGAACAATTATCCTGAAAAAAATGATGGACAAGCTGATAAGAAAGACTACAAATGCTGATGTTGGAATTTTCCTGTTCATTATTAGAGTGTTTTACCTGTGATGCCGAAGTCTTTGTTGATTATTGGTACTAACGGGAAGTAGATGCTCCATAATTGATAATCATTTCTTTTTTTTTTCAAACTTACATAAATAACAGGTTCAGACCTTCAGCATTTTATTTTTTCTGAACCAGTCGACAACCTCAGACACTGCCTCGCCAATAGGGGTAAACTGTATTCCCAGCATGTTTCTTGCTTTTTGATTTGAATAGTAATTATTGATTGTCAATATCCTGAGATTTGTTAAAGAGATTTCAGTTCTGATGCCTGGTAACCTGACGATTTCTCCAATCAACCCAATCAGATTAAGTATCAGTTTGGGTATTTTTATCAGTAAAGGATGACTGTCCGTTTTGGATGATACAATTTTATAAAATTTGTTTTATGAAAATAAGTGATTCGATTGAGGATCAATATGCAATCCTGTGGTGTAAGTTTTTCGCAATTTCAAGTGGCTCACTCACCCCCTTATTCCACCTAAAGGGGGAAAATGTCGCGGCCTACTCTTTTATTTGATAGTGTTCGTTTAAAATGATATTGGGTTTTAATAGATGCTATTATCTTCTGGCTTCCCTCGATGGTTATCGGGGTCTGGCTTCCGACTTATTCGTCCCTCAAACTATCCACCGGATTTTGGTTGGCGGCACTGATGCTTTTAAATGAGATGGCCAATGTGGCGATAATCAGTGCGATAACTCCACCAAAAAGGAAATACAACGGGCTTAGTTCAATTTTGTTGGCGAAATTGGTCAATATCTGGCGCATGGCGATGTAAGCCACTAAGAAAGCGGGTATCATGGCTATAATTACCCAAATGAGTATGTCGGAAAGCAGTTTTATAACCACCTGTGCAGAGGTGCTCCCATGCACTTTTTTCACTCCAATTTCCTTGGTTCGTCGTTCCACGTTGTAAACCGACAAGGCGAACATCCCGATGAAACTAAGAAAAATTGCCAATAAAGTACCACTTAACACCAGACTGAAAAACCGCTCTTCTTCAGCATATTTATGCTTAAAAAGATTCTGTAGGGTAAAGCTGCTAAATTGATAGTCGGGCAGGAAATCATTAAAAATACGGGCTACCGATTCCCTTTTTTCTTTGCTGAAATCGCCCTGTATCTTCAAATAAAATACATTGACATCATTTGAATAGGCTGTAAGACACAATGGCTGGATCAGCTTTCCGGCGTTTTCGTTGTAATAGAAATCTTTTACCACACCAATGATTTTTAGGGGTTCCTCATCGTTCATAATAAATAGCTGTCCTACCGGATTTTCCAGTCCCAGCATTTTTACGGCTGCTTCGTTTAGGATCATGCCACTTTCGTCTTCAGGGGTATCTTCAAAAAACCGACCATCCACCAATTGCAATTGCATGGTTTCGCAGAAGCCAGGCTGAACCCTGTACTGATTTATACTCCTGCTTGTCTCCTCCGATTCGCCATATTTGTACAGTCCCTGACCGCTCACCCCGCCACCCATATAATGGCCGCTGGTTCCAATGTTTTGAACAAAGGTTAGCTTCTTCAGCTCCTGCTTAATGGCCACTGCTTTGGGACCTAATCGGGTATTAAAATGAGTGATGCCAATGACCTGGTCTGCACTAAAACCCAGCGGGATATTTTTCATGTACGAAATTTGTGCATTGAGCACCAACAGGCTTACGATAAGGAAAATACTGATAAAGAACTGAACCATGACCGATAATACAGAAAGCCATTTTTTCCGTGTCAAGGTTTTTACGCCCCCTCTTATTGCATCTATTACAGGGAGTTTAGCCAGGTAGTGGGCCGGGTAGCTTCCTGCGACAAATACCAGTCCTGCCAGAAATATCATCATCGCGGCAATACTGTATGGTGAAGTGATTTCATCAAAAGATAAGTCTACCCTCATCAAATGCGAAAAATAGGATAACCCGGCCCGGGCCAATAAAAAAGCCAGTCCAAAAGCCAGCAGGCAAAGCAGTGCCGTTTCGAGGTAAAAAAGTTGACGCAGCCTCGAACGAGAGGCCCCAAACGATTTCCGCATTCCAATTTCCAACAGCCGTTTTTCTCCCTGGAAAATATACAGGTTGATAAAATTGATAATGGCAATCAGCAGGATAAGGGCGGCCAACGAAGCGATGAGCGCAATTTCACCCATACTGCCTTTCGGTGATAAATCAAAGTCGGCTTTTGTGTGCAGGTGAAGCCTGGTTAATGGTTCGATGCCGGAACTGATTTTGACGTTGTCCGCATTAAAGATATCTGATACAATTTCATTGTTCAAGGGGCGGATTTTTCTCCCCACCACTTCCACATTGCTGTTTTCGGCCAATAAATAGTAGGTGAAGAATTCCAGTCCTCCCATATAGAGATCAGGATTGATGGTCTGCATGCTCGTCAACACATCAAATTGAAAATGTGTTGTTTTGGGCAAGTCACTGATGATGCCCACAACGGAATAATCTTCCCCTTCCATAACAACCATCTCACCTATACAAGGATCCTTTCCAAATATTTTCCTGGCCAGGGATTCTGTTAATACCAATTGATTTTTTTGCGATAACACCTCACCTTTTTCTCCTTCCAATAGATCCAATCCAAATACTTCAAAGAATTCGGGATCTACATAGAGCAGGTTTTCGATTCTGTATTGGGATTCTCCTTTTGAAACCGTTGTTTGCCAACCCCTGTATATTTGGCAGGCCTTCTCGATTTCAGGAATTTTCAGGGGTATTTCTGTGTAGGCTTTTCTGGCGCAAATCGGATAGGTTTCGACGGAACTTTCTTCGGTAATGGTATTGTAAAGGCGAACCACACGGTTTTTATTGGCAAAATGCAGATCGTAGCTGGTTTCGTGAAAAACATACACCATTAGCAATAAAAAGGCAGCCAACCCGATTGCCAGGCCAGGCAGGTTAACAAACAAAAGCATGGGGTTTCGTTTGAATCGCTTAAGGATTTTTAGAATTCTCATTATTTTATTTAGTTAGTCTTTATATCAGTTTTATCTCTATGCATGGGTTTTTTCTTTTTTTACAGCCTTTTCACCCCCTTGATCCCCCTAAAGATACTGTGTCTAAATCCAATATATTCGTTCATTATTTTTATTTTTATTTTTCTACTTTTACCAAGCAAAAAGAAGGCTACTTTCAATTCGTTGAGCTGGAGCCTATCTACCAGGTGGGGGGTTATCCTCCAC
>JAUYGX010000014.1 GCA_030690365.1 Bacteroidales bacterium
TGAAGCTCCTGCTTTTCCTCCATGGTAAGTTCTATTGGTTGTCCTTTTCGTGCCATGAGGCAATGATAGCAAATATTAGTTAATGTACTAACTAATCGTTACACTAGAGAATGTATATCTTTTTGGTTCATACGCTAAAAATACTAATCAGGACGATAGTGATATTGATGTTGCGATTGTTGTAAAAAATGTAAAAGGAGACTATTTTTCAGTTAACCCAATACTATGGAAATTAAGAAGACAGATTGATGATAGAATTGAACCCATATTAATTGAGATGGATTTCGATGAGGCTAACTTTCTCGCAGAAGTTCAAAAATTTGGCATCGAAATTTCATGACAAAAAACATGAGTTAAATCTGTTACATCCGCGCCCCCCGATGTTTATCGGGGTTCATACGGGGTCATCCGTGTCCCTTTTACACTTAATGATCCGCGTGAAATCTCTTCAGTCTCGCTTCCAGGTCGCCAAATTGTTCGGGTTGTATCAAGGAGGTACAGGCCCTGATTCCCTCCATTCGTTCGCTTCCGGTTATCAGTAACGAAATGGCACTTATTCCGTAGTAAACCAATTCGTTAAGTAAGGTGGAGGCATCCATGCCCGGATAAGAAAAGGTGAAATAAAACCCATCTGCGATGGGTTGATCGATATCGGTGTCATACACAATTTCAAAACCGTTGTCGGTAAACAATTTTTTCATCACCTTGGCTTTATCGCCGTACTGCCGAACCGATTCAACAATGTTAAATGTACCCTCGTTGGCGGCCTTCAACATAGCAGTCAGGGCATATTGAGCCGAATGGGAGGTTCCTGAACTCAAGGGGTACAAAGTCCCGAAAATCATGGCATAACCAAATTGCGACGATGGATAAAACTCCAGCAGATCCTCATACCGTGCATTGTACAGGTGGTTGGAAATCACCATCATACCAATACGTTCGCCTGCATAACTGAATACCTTGGAGCTGGAAATAAACAACACATAATTGTTGGTATAATGGGCCACCGTTGGCTGAAAGGGCGCCACTCCCGGTTTTGAATAATCTTTTCTGAAATCCATCCCAAAATATGCCAGGTCTTCCATCACGATTACATCGTATTTGGTAGCCAGTTCACCAATGATTCTCAGCTCATCTTCAGTAAAGCAAATCCATGAAGGATTGTTGGGGTTGCTGTACAATACCGAGTGGATTTTTCCTGTTTTGAAGTATGATTCAAGCTTTTCACGCAATTTCTCACCCCGGTAATTGTACACATCAAAACTCTCGAATTTACGACCCAGCACACGGTGTTGCTGCTTGTGCACCGGAAAACCGGGATCGATAAAAAGGGTGGTATCGCGTTCTTTGTACAGACGGCTCAGCATGAGGTAGCAGGCGAAGCTACCCTGCATAGAACCTACAGTTGGCAGGCAACACTCAGCATTTACATCCACATCCATAAACAGTTTTATGAATGTTGAAATACTCTCTTTAAGCTCTGGTATCCCCTGAATATCAGGATATTTTGCAGCAACTCCTTTTTTCAGGGCTTCTATTTGACCTTCCACCCCGATCTTTTCAGGAGGAAGTCCGGGAATGCCCATTTCCATGCGAACAAACTTCTCACCGGTGGCCTTTTCAATTTCATCCACCAGTTTTTTAATTTCACGAATGGATGAGGTGCCAACCGACTTTAATCCGCTGGCTTTTATTTTCTCCGTTACAATTTGATAATCAATTGGTGTACTTTTCATATATTTTAATTTGCTGTAATTGAATATATTTTAATTAATCTTATTTCCAGTCATATCGGCCACGGCCAGAATGGTTCCAAGTGCAATTCCCAAAAGTGCAGCAAACAGCACCTGAAAGTCCGGAAGCAACAAAAATGTAATGGTATGCGCTGGAATCCAGAAAAATGGGATCGTCTTTTTAAAAACGAAGTTCCACTGCACATCCCAATTCAAATTTACAAATATTTTCCGAACCTGGATGGGTTTAAAAAAGCCCATCATGGTTCCTCCATTTTGCAAAATATGGGTATCCGTAATTTTATGGATTGTCATCATCACCGGGGCATAAATCAGGTTCATGGCGGCACTGATACAAAAAGCCACCAATACTTTATCGAAGGTTAGTGCACCTTTAAACGCTGTAACGGCATGATCAAACCCACAATAGTCCATAAATGCAGGTGTACCGGTGGCAAAAATAACGAAAGCCATTTTGATGGTGATTCCGAGAACTCCCCAAACAATCATGCGTGGCACAAGGCCAAACCCTTTTTTTGTGAAGTACCCGGTTTTTATTCTCAGTCCGATCACCTCCCCAAGGGTAGCCAGCAAGGCAAATTTTATAAATGACATGATCAGTCCGTGATCGTGGTTAAACGACAAGTAGAACTGCATCAGGGATTCGCTCAGAAAAAAAGGTAAAAAAAGGGCCACTATTCCAAGGGCAAAAACAACATCAGCTTTCTTCATAGGGTTTATTTTTCGATGCGGATGCGTGCGTCCACTGCAACAACACTTTTGGAGGTTCCGAGCAACGGATTCAAATCCAATTCGGCAATTTCAGGACCCACCTCCACCAATGCTGAGAGCTTTGCAACTGTCTGCGCAAATAATTCCTGATTTACACCCTCCTGACCACGTACACCCTGGATGAGCTTAAATGCCCGTAACTTGGTCATAGCAATTAACACTTCACCTTCGGAAACCGGTGCCAGCATTTTTTGAACGTCCTTGAGCACCTCAATGAAAATCCCACCTAAACCGAAGAGAATCATATGCCCGAATTTATCCTCTCTTTTAACCCCGGAAAACAGCTCAATACCGCTTAGCAACGGTTGAAGCAAAACACCTGTTGCCTCGTCAATCTTCATCATCCGGTTCATTTCCACTGAGGCCTTTTCGATGGTTTTTATGTTGAGTGTTACGCCACCCACATCCGATTTATGTACAGGTCCCACCACTTTCATCACCAGAGGAAAACCCACTTCTGCGACAGCAGCACTTAAATTACCTGGTTCAGAAACCACTTTCTCGACTGCGCGTGAAATACCGGCCGCATCCAACAGTTGTTGTACCTTTTCGGGAGACAGATATCCGTCGTCGGCATCATCAATCACATTGCGGATGGTGGTTTTGTCGATATTGTATTTATTTGGTGATGAATCACTTGGTTTTGGAGCAAAATAAACCCTTGTCAACGCATTGCCTAAGATAACCTCATCGGGAAAGAAAACGCCTCCCCCATCTATAAATGATTTTACTTCATCAGCAGCCGTAAGAATGGAAGGTAATACAGGATAAATGGGTTTTTTGGACGACTTCATTTTATCCAGTAACAGATCGTACACATCGAAAATCGGAGCCAACCCCGGCGTGCCAAAAATAACAATCATGGCATCGATGCTGTCGAAATCCTGATTGACCGCATCAATGATAAAACCCAATTGTTCGGCTGTACCTGTGGCAAGGAAATCAATGGGATTGGTCACCGATGATCCGGCAAACAACTTGGTCTTCAGTTCATCTGCTTTTTGCCCTGCGATAGTTGGAACTTCCAGTCCACCATTGGAAAGGGCATCGGTGAGCATCACGGCCGGCCCGCCTGCATGGGTAATGATAGCGATGTTTTTTCCTTTTAGTTCAGGATACATAAAAACCGAAGCTACACTGATCATATCCTCACGTCCGTAACAACGTACGATACCCGCCTTTTTAAACAAGGCATCCACAGCGGCATCCGGGCTGGCCAAAGCACCTGTGTGCGAAGAAGCAGCACGACTTCCTGCATCCGACGACCCGGCTTTTATAGCTGCAATCCGGCACCCTTTTTTAATCAAAGAAGATGCATGTTTAAGGAGCAAATCAGGCTTTTCGATGTTTTCGAGATAAAGCAACTTCACCATGGAATCAGTTTTGGGATCAAAATATTCATCCATGTGTTGAAGGATATCTTCTACTCCAAGTTGCGCCGAGTTCCCAACCGAATAAACATTGGCAAACTGCAACCCATTGGGGATTCCCGCCTCCATTATAAAACAGGCAGTTGCACCCGATCCGCTTATAAAATCACATCCTTTTGGGGATAATTTTGGGATCGGATAGGTAAAAATACTCTGGTGCTGAGGTGTTAAAATACCGACACAGTTGGGGCCAATCAACGCTCCATCCACCTTGTTGATGGCAGCAACAACGCGATCTTCAAGAATTTTTCCTTCATGACTTTCCTCACTGAACCCTGCCGACAAAATGATGAAAGCACGGGTTTTTTTATTTTGAGTGAGGAACTCTACTACCTCGGGTGTATATTTTGCCGCAATGGCTATAATGGCCAGGTCGACATCGGGCAAATCAGCAGGCACCTGATAACTTTTTATACCCTGTACCAGTGCCTCCTTTGGGTTGAGCACCATGAGCTCACCCGGAAACTTCCCGTCAATCAGATTTTTTAAAATCTTACCACCAGGTTTCTGAATATCATTCGATCCCCCAATTACCACAATGCTTTGAGGGTGCGTCAACTGTATATTGATCATTCTATGTTGATTAAACTTAAACAACAAAATTACTGATTTAAACTCTTTATTTGCAGTAAAACAAGTATTTAGAACGAATTTAAAAAGTACTTGTACGATCAACTTTTGAGTATCAAAGGGTTGAAAATTTTACCTGCTGTGAACACTTTATCTGAAAATTTTCATATCTATCTGAATAAATTGTATACCTTTGATTTAAACTGATTCAAATCAAATTATTTAAACTAAACCCCACAAAATGAAAAAGTTTCTTTGGATACTGCTGATTATTGTACTTGTCTTACAGGTGATACCGACAAATCGGCCTGAGACAAAAACCAACAATCCCAATGATTTGATCGTAAACAACCAAGTACCTGCCGAAGTGGCTGATATGCTGAGAAATGCCTGCTACGATTGTCATTCGAACGAGAGTAAGTATCCCTGGTATGCTTATGTGGCGCCTGTTTCGTATTTAATCAACAAAGATATCCGCGAAGGCAGAAAACACCTGAATTTCTCAGATTGGCAAGGATTGGAGACTACTAAAAAATTAAAGTTGCTTGATGAAATTTCGGATGAGGTAGGTGGCGGCGATATGCCCTATTTTATCTACCCCCCACTCCATCCAGAAGCCAGATTATCGGATGCTGATCGGCAGAAAATGGTAGATTGGACGACTGATTTCGGTGATGGATTACTCAAATAACCTGCAAATTACATGGCAAAAAAAAGTCCCGCAATTGCGGGACTAAGTCATTTTGATTTTCGGGTATGACATTAAGCTCTTCTGACATCAGCTGCCATCAAGCCTTTCTTTCCTTCCTTCAGTTCAAATGTTACTAAATCATCATCTTGGATGTTGTCGATTAATCCTGAGACGTGAACAAAATGTTCTTTTCCGGTTTCGTCATCAATGATAAAACCAAAGCCTTTGGAAGTGTTAAAAAACTTCACTTTTCCAGTATTCATATGCGTATTATTGAAATTAAAATTACAGCAAATATACATGAATAATAATACAAAATTCAGGTCCGTTAAAAAAAAGACCTGAATTTAAGATTTTAAAAAGTAATACAAAGCAAAATCTGTCGAAAAACAGACTTCTGTCAGAGTTTATTTACATTATTCATTCCCATAGTAATGGCGTCTTCATTCAAAGGAATGAGTTTATGATACCTTTCGGGCAATGATTTTTTCAGCCCTCTGATTACATTCTCCAGTTTAACAATGGGTTTTACTTTTAGATACGCACCCAAAACTACCATATTAAAAATCTTGGTATTCCCCATCTCAGCAGCCAATTTGGCTCCCTGAACTTCGTAAATGGTGATGTCCTTGCGGGTTGGATGGTGAATAATGCCGTTGGGATCGTACAAAAGTACACCCCCGGGCTTTACCGAATGCTCAAATTTATCCATGGATTGCTGGTTGAGGATAATGGCTGTATCGAAAGCTGTAAGTGTAGGGGAACTAATTCGTTCATCGCTTACGATAACGGCTACGTTGGCGGTTCCGCCACGCATCTCCGGGCCATATGAGGGCAGCCAGCTTACTTCCTGATCCTGCATGATACCGGAATAGGCTAGAATTTTACCCATTGAAAGTACTCCCTGTCCGCCAAATCCTGCTATGATGATTTCTTCTGTCATTTTCTTGAGATTTTTTGTTATTGCTACTTGTCGATGAGTTTACCATCCACTTTAAGGTCGCCAAGTTGATAAAATGGAAACATGTTTTCTTCCATCCAGGTATTAGACTGAACGGGCTCCATTTTCCAACCTGAATTACAGTTGGATACAACTTCAATAAATGAGACTCCCGGTTTTCCATCCAATTGATTTTGAAAGGCTTTTTTGATGGCTTTCCTGGCTTTACGAACGGCGGCTGGTGTTTGTACCGATTGACGCGTAACATAATAAGTTCCGGGTAAAGTAGCCACCAGCTCGGTCATTTTCAGCGGATTACCCATGGTTGCAATATCTCTGCCATAAGGTGAAGTGGCTGTTTTCATTCCGGGTAACGTGGTCGGGGCCATTTGTCCACCGGTCATTCCATAGATGCCGTTGTTGATGAAAACCATCACGATTCGCTCACCACGGTTACAGGCATGAATGGTCTCTGCCGTTCCAATGGCTGCCAGGTCGCCATCACCCTGGTAGGTGAAAACTACTTTGTTGGGCCACAGTCGTTTGATGGCTGTTGCCAACGCCGGAGCACGTCCATGTGCAGCTTCCTGCATGTCCACATTCATAAATTCATAGGCCAAAACGGAACAACCTACGGGTGCAACACCAATGGTTTCGTTTTCCTGTCCCAGCTCTTCAATAACCTCCATGATGAGGCGATGTGTGGTTCCATGGCCACAACCAGGGCAGTAACTCAGCGCCTTATCGGTCATCAAACTGGTTTTTTTATAAACCAGGTTTTCGGGCTTAATAATATCTTGTAAGGTGATTTCTGACATATCTTATCCTCCTATTAATTTTTGCTCCAATGCTTCCAACACTTGTTCTGGTGAATGAATTACACCACCATAGCGACCAAAATGTTCCACCTTGGTACGTCCTTCAACAACCAATTTTACATCCTCGATCATTTGACCTGCACTCATCTCCACCGACAGAAAACCTTTAACTCCCTTCTTGGTCAATTCATCAATTGGTTTTTTTGGGAAAGGCCACAAGGTAATGGGACGAAGCAATCCGACTTTAATACCTTTTTCACGGGCCAATTGGATGGATTTCTGTGCAATACGTGCACTTGAGCCATAGGCTACGATGATATACTCCGCATCTTCACAATGCAGCATTTCGAAACGTACTTCATTCTCTTCGATAGTTTTGTACTTTTCCTGAAGATGCCAGTTGTGACGTTCGAGTTTGTGGGGATCCAAGTCGAGCGAGGTCAGAATCCGGCGCTCCCCTCCCTTTGGTTTTCCATTGGTGGCCCAGGGATGACGTTTTATTACTTCTTCATCTGTTAAACGCGGTATCTGATCGAAGAGTTCTACTTTTTCCATCATTTGGCCTATAAGGCCGTCGGAAACAATTAATGCCGGTGTTCGGTATTTGAAAGCCAGATCGAAGGCCAAAGGAACAAAGTCCGACATTTCCTGTACAGAGGAGGGTGCCAGAACAAGCAATCGGTAGTCGCCATGACCACCACCTTTAACCGACTGAAAATAATCGCTTTGTGCAGGTTGGATATCGCCAAGTCCTGGGCCTCCGCGTACCACGTTAGCTACCACACATGGAATTTCAGCTCCGGCGAGGTACGACAATCCTTCCTGCATCAGGCTGATGCCCGGGCTGGAAGAAGAAGTCATTACTTTTTTTCCGGTTCCACCACCGCCATACAGCATGTTGATGGAAGCCACCTCACTCTCGGCCTGCAAAACAACCATGCCGGTACGTTCGAAAGGTTTTTCGGCCATTAAATATTCTATCACCTCTGACTGAGGTGTAATAGGGTATCCGAAATAGCCGTCTACTCCCGCGCGGATCGCGGCTTCGGCCAAAGCTTCGTTGCCCTTCATTAATTTTAATTCGCCCATGTTAAAAAAATTTTAATCGATTAAGCTGTTACTTTTGCACGATAAACTGTGATTACACCATCAGGACAAACAATTGCGCAGTTACTGCATCCGGTGCATACGTCAGGGTTTTCCATATATGCGTAATGATAGCCCTTGCCATTCACTTCATTTGCCAACAGGATGACGTCGGTGGGACAGGCCGGAACGCAAACTCCACAACCTTTACAGCCCTCTGTGTCAACAACTATTGCTCCTCTAACTTTTGCCATATCTTTAGGATTTATCTATTTAAATATCGGTGCACGAAAATACGAACATCTGCCGGATTAATAGATTTAAAACGATTGTAAATACACATATACGGCTAATTTATAAAGAGTATAAATATTTTTGTTGCCCAAATGTAATCGTCCATATCGATCATTATCAATTAATCGGAGCCTCTCTTCCTGCTCTGATGGCGTTTGAAATCGGTGAATTAAATTTTACAAATCTCTCTTCCATGAATTATAGGGCATAATTATTGATGAATAAGTCGACAGGCGATGATAGTTTGTATTATCTTTGCCATACCTTTTGGGAGCGTTCTTATTACTTTGGGGCTGACCGGTTTTGACAGCAAGAGTAGTGAATCGGTAAGCATGCCGAGCCTTGTGATTAAGCTCGTAAATCAGTGTCACAAAACAATTAATTGGCGAAAATAATTTTGCTCTCGCAGCATAATCGAAGTTTAGTAGATTAGCTTTAATCCGATGCAAGGCGTTGGATCGAGACGGTTCGCAGGTGGAGATGCCTAATTCCGGCCTGATATCGAGTCGCACGTAATTTTAGGATAGTTTCGATGGTGCTTCGGCATCGTTACGAAATAAAGAAGCTAAGGCGAGGATCAGGGTGTTTGTTCCCTTACCAAACTCGAAAACCAATAACAACCTAAGCATGTAGAAAGCCTGTTTGTTCCTTGTTTGGACGAGGGTTCGAATCCCTCCAGCTCCACAAAAAAGCCTGTAAACGAAATGTTTACGGGCTTTTTTTATTTTAAAACTGACATATTAGCGGACAAATCTTTGTAAAATCATTTTGCTTTTCCAGCTTCAATTTCATCATACACAGCTATGGGAATATAAATCTGTGTGTAGAGTTGCCTTAAAACAAAATTTAGACAGTTTCTTAATATGCAGCCAACAAACATTTCTTTTATCATTTTAATGAGTTGATCAATTTTTGTTAACTTAGCCCTACTATGTCCGGGGAAAATTGTTAACAGTATAAATGATGCTGTTATACCCTTTGATTGTGCTTTAATCTCATTAAAATGAAACTCATCTGTATCGGAAATTACCCACCCCGCAAATGTGGAATTGCCACTTTTACTGAGAATTTGGTTAATTCGATTATCATGGCAGCAACCAATCATGGATTGGAAATTGAAGTGGAGGTCATTGCTATGAATGACCATCACCAACAGTATGATTACCCTGAAATAGTAAAACTCACCATCAACGATCAAATACCGGATGATTATTTAAAGGCTGCCAACTACATCAACCATTCCGGGGCAGACCTGTGTTTGTTTCAACACGAATACGGCATCTATGGTGGAAATAGCGGATTATTGATACTTAACCTGCTGCAACGACTTAAGGTTCCGGTAGTTTCCACATTTCATACCGTTCTGCAAAAACCAACTTTTCACCAAAAGGAAGTCTTAAAAAAGATTGCCTCTTATTCTGAAAAGATAGTAATCATGAACGCTTTGGCCATTCATTTTCTGACAGATGTATTTAGTATTCCCAGGTCGAAGATTGTAAAAATTGAGCACGGTGTTCCGGATTTTGGGAGGATTGGTAAGTCTTCAATTGTGCTGCCGGAAACCTGGGTAGGACACAAAACCCTGCTGACCTTTGGGTTGATTGGTCGCAGTAAAGGCATCGAGACCGTTATAAAAGCTTTGCCTTATATAGTAAAAAATCATCCTGAAGTTTTATATGTGGTACTGGGTAAAACCCACCCCCATGTAGTAAAACATGCAGGCGAAGAGTACCGGGAATACCTTCAGGCGCTTACTCATGAATTGAGTCTGGATAAGCATGTTGAATTCCTGAATAATTATGTATCTGAAGAGGAATTGACCAACTACCTGCTTGCAACGGATATTTATGTTACTCCTTATCTGAATAAAGCTCAAATTACAAGTGGGACTTTGTGTTATGCCGTAGGCGGCGGTTCTGCCGTAATATCGACCCCATATTGGCATGCAGAAGAAATACTTGCTGAAAATCGGGGCCGATTGTTCGACTTTAAAGACTATCACCAACTTGCCCGAATAGTAAATGAATTGCTTGATGACCCTTCAGAATTAACAAACCTGAGTCAACGAGCCTATGATTATGGATTAACAATTTCCTGGCCTAAAATCGGCTTAAAGTATATTTCAACATTCGAACAAGCCATCAACGAATATCATGATGTGATTGGACTTAAAAAACCATTTGAAATAGTGTTCCCGGAACTTAACATAACACACTTAAACAGACTTACCGATGACACCGGTATTATTCAACATGCAAATGGGTGTGTACCTGATTTTAAATCAGGTTACTGTATGGATGACAATACAAGGGCTTTGATTGTCTGTTTAATGGCCTTCGGACAAACCGGGGACAAAAAATTTGTATCCCTTATAAATAAGTATATATCCTATATTTCATTCTTGCAAAACGAAAATGGTTCATTTAGAAATTACCTGTCATATGATCGCCAATTGGTTGAAGAAGTTGGCTCAGACGATGCCTTTGGACGAGCCATCTGGGCTTTGGGGACACTGATTAGGTTTTCACCTAACGACTCTCTTTTTCAGATGGGTATGGATTTGTTTTTCAGAGCCATTCCCCATATTCATCAACTTCAACATGCCAGAGGCTATGCCAACTGCATTTTTGGATTATACCATTACATTAAAAAATTCCCTGACCAGGAACAATATGTGAAGTTACTGACAGAACTATCTGACAAACTACTCCTAAAATTTTATGACCACAGCCACAATAGTTGGGCTTGGTACGAATCGTCAATCACCTATGACAATGGCCTGCTTCCTGCCTCTTTGTATCTGGCTTACGAATTAACGGAGAGACCGGAATATCTTGATATAGCCGACAAATCACGTGAGTTTCTTGAAACAAAATGTATTATTAACGGCCAGCTTACGCTGATTGGCAACAAAACCTGGTGGATGGCACATCACCACGACAGCAGTCAATATGCACAACAACCCATTGATGCCATGGCCATGGTATGGCTTTATGATTGTGCTTATAGGGCTACCAAAAATCCGGATTATATAGATAAGTTAAAGATCTGTTTCAGCTGGTTTTTGGGTCTGAACGACCTGAACCTGCCACTCTACGATGACCAGACCAATGGGTGTAATGATGGTCTTGAAGAAACGAATGTAAACCGAAACCAGGGGGCAGAAAGCATGATTGCCTACCTGTTTTCGCATTTGATAACCAAACCCCATTTAAAACTGCCTGAATAAATTATCGGTTCAAAATTTTATCTAACCTCAATAGTAGCAAATCCCTGTCAACAGGCTTTTTAATGTATTCAATAGCACCCAATTTAAGTCCCCTAATTTCATCTTCCATGCTGGTTTGCCCTGTCAGAAACACAACGGGGATGTCAATCTTGTTTTCGTTGATGTACTCCAGGAGCTGGTAACCGTCAAAATGAGGCATGCTGATATCTGAGAGTATGAGGTCGAATTTTTTCTTGGCAATCTGCATCAGGGCCACGATGCCATCAGGTGCTACCTCAACCTCATAGCCTGCTGTTTTTAGAATGGCTGAAATTATTTTCTGGTTAATCAGCTCATCTTCCACAATCAGAATACATGCTTTGGTTGCCACCTTCAGCGAGGTTCCCTTTTTATATTCTGCGGGTAACAGCCTACCAAGCAAATCCTCTAAAGGTGCACATGCATAGGTTGATGAGGTATCCGACATGGCAAAAGGAATCACCAATTCCTGGTTGCTGATGATGGAACCGCATGAGTACACTACATTGGGTACATAACCTTCCCTTTCTTCCTCATTAGGAGAAAGCAATGGCTCATTTAGACGTCCGATCACCTTGGTGGGATCGTTCAAATCGAGTAAAGCGGCTCCAAGGCTGTACTTGCGCATGGTTCCCACGCCATGCGTTATCACCAGCCAGCCGTATTCTGTCTCAATGGGCGATCCGCAATTTCCTATCTGAATAAACTCCCACGGGAAACCAGGCTCCTGAATCATAATCGCGTCATGCCATAAGTTAATATCGTCAGAAAACATGATGTAGTTGTTGATACCGTCGAGTCGTGCCAGCATGGCGTATTTTCCATTTATTTTTCTGGGGAAAAGCGCCATTCCTTTGTTTTGGGCATTCTCGCCATTAATCGGCATGATCTTGAACTTATAAAAATCTACCGTTTCGATCAATTTGGGCATGATGGTAAAGCCATTGTAAGCCGTGTAAGTAGCGTAATACTTAACACTTCCGTCGTCATTGGTGAATCTTACAAACCGGGCATCTTCAATTCCATTGCTTTCGGCGGCAGCTATGGGAAAAATGACCCGATCTGAGATGGCAGTGTCGAACGAGAATGAAATTTCGTAATGTGAGTCGGCCAACCAGGAAATGGTTTTCAGAATGGCTTTTTGCTGGTTATCCGGATTTATCTCCTGCATGGTTTGCCCGATAGCATTGTGTAACTCATTGTAATCGAATTCAAAACGAAGCTTGTCCATCACCTTGGTTACCACATCATCCTGAATTTGCATTTCGACTAGCTTCTGGCAAAAAATTTCTTTTTGATACACAAAATTGCGGATGGCCTCGGCTTCATCAACCAGTCTGCCAACGGGTTTGAGATGCAAATTATTCTCACTGTCGAGTATTCCACCACGAAATACAAGGGAGGAAATATGCCCTTCTCCGGTAGCCCTGAAGCTGATGATTACCCGCTTCGCACCCTGCTGAAGCCCTGATTGATCGGGGTCTTCCACCATTGACGGATTGAAAAAGGCAGCCGATTCAATAGAATATTCATGGGTAAAATAGGCGCCTATGAGCAGCCTTTTTTGCTCCGAAAGTTGCGACAAATTGCTTATTCGATCACCCATGATGTCGCTAACACGGCTAAAATGCTTATTAAAAATTTTAGAAATATTGCGGTGACGCGTTGAGAATTCACGTAAGGTTTCGTTTAGTACCAAATTCGCTGCCTGCTCAGGCATATCAATCACCTTTTGTATAATGGTCTGAACCCGGGTATCAGGACCAGGGAAAAAGAAACGAGCGATGACTCTCTTGGCATCAGAGTTAAAACGGATCGGTTTTCTGTGTATCGGGGTGCTCATAGTAATTGCCTAATTTAGTTAAGAAATCAGTTCAAATATAGCAAAATATCGAACTCTGCCGATTAAAATCGTTTGGTTTTATAAATCAATGAGAAAAGCAGATTCCTCTGTTCGCTCCTGGCGTCCGCTCAATCGGAATGACAAAAGAGGTACTCTGTTCGCTCCCGGCGTCCGCTTAATCGGAATGACAAAAGAGGTGTTCTGTTCGCTCCCGGCGTCCGCTCAATCGGAATGACAATCCTCCTTTTATGTTAATTGCGATAATTAAAAGAGCCTCCCAATACCGTCAGGTATGACCGATATTGTAACCCCGGAATTTACAGGCTGTGTGAAAATTTAATTTTGGGTGCATTTTCTGGATTATTCTTTTTTAAGATGAGATTATAACTTTCAAAGATATTTTTTCGCTATTAGGTTTTATGGTGCATTGAGATGGTTATTTCATAAAAAAAA
>JAUYGX010000102.1 GCA_030690365.1 Bacteroidales bacterium
ACCAATATAAAAGCCATCCGCGACATCATGCGGAAAGATACCGGTGTGGATGGTGATGCACAACGCATCTCACAACTGGTGTGGATGCTGTTTATGAAAATATTTGCCGACAAGGAAGAAGAATGGGCCATTACCATCGAAGATTATCAGAGCCCCATCCCTGAAAACCTGAAATGGCAGCACTGGGCTTCGGATGAGGAAGGCTTAACGGGTGATGCCCTGATGGACTTTGTGAACAATGAACTGTTTCCGGCTTTAAAAGACATTGACATCACCATCGGACCACAAGCCCGCATTATTCGCTCGGTTTTTGAAGACACTTACAACTACATGAAAAACGGAACCTTGTTCCGCCAGGTGATCAACAACGTGAACAAAATTGATTTTAATATTAGCACCGAACGCCACCTGTTCAACGACCTGTATGAAACCATCCTGAAAGAGTTGCAAAATGCTGGTTCCTCAGGTGAATACTATACTCCCAGAGCAGTAACACAGTTTATGGTGGACATCACCAATCCGCAACTGGGCGAAACCATCCTCGATCCGGCCTGCGGCACCGGGGGCTTTTTAACCTGTAGCATCGAACATGTGCGCAGCCAGGTTAACAACCCTGCCGAGGCCGAAATCCTTCAAAAATCAATTAAGGGCATCGAAAAAAAACCGCTTCCTCACCTGTTGTGCACCACCAACCTGATGTTGCATGGCTTTAATCTACCCACCGTGAGAAGAGACAATTACCTCAACAAGCCTTACAGCGATTGGAGCGGCAAGGACAAGGTAGATGTCATCCTCACCAATCCTCCCTTTGGCGGAGTAGAGGAAGATGGTACCGAAACCAATTTCCCGCAAAAGTTCCGCACCAAGGAGACTGCCGACTTGTTTTTGGTATTAATCCTAAAACTGTTGAAAGAAGGAGGACGGGCCGCGGTGGTATTGCCCGATGGTACTTTGTTTGGCGAAGGGGTAAAAACCCGCATCAAGGAAGAATTACTCGAAAAATGCAACCTGCATACCATTGTCCGCCTGCCCAATGGCGTGTTTAATCCCTATACCGGCATCAAGACCAATTTGTTGTTCTTCGAAAAAGGTTCACCTACCCAGGACATTTGGTACTTTGAGCATCCTTACCCCGAGGGCGTAAAAAGCTACAACAAGGGTAAACCCATCCACATCAACGAATTTGCCCTGGAAAAAGCCTGGTGGAACAACCGCGAAGAAAGCCCCAATGCCTGGAAGGTGAGTGTGGAAGAAATCAAAGCCCGGAACTTCAACCTCGACATCAAAAACCCCCACAGGGAAGCTGATGACCTGGCCAGCCCTGAAGTGTTGTTGAAAAACTACCGAGCCACCGAAGCCAAAATCACCACCATACAAGACGAAATAGTGAAAGTACTGAACCAAGCCCTGAAATAAGATGCAGCTAATTAAATACTTTCACGAACTCAGCCTGCACCCAAAAAATGCCAAAGAGCTTAAAGGGTTGATACTACAACTGGCGGTTCAAGGCAAACTTACCCGGGATTTCCGTGCCGTTCATCCTGAGCTATGTACTGGGTCCCATTCCGCTTCCGTCCTTATGCAACAAATCGAAGCAGAAAAAGCTAGATTGATAAAAGAAAAGAAAATAAAAAAAGAGATACCATTAGCACCAATTCAACCCAACGAGATACCTAAAGATTCTCCTTTAGGTTGGTCTTTAGTAAAATTGGGCGATATTGGTGATTGGGGAGCAGGTGCAACACCGTCAAGATCAAAATCAATTTATTATGAGGGGAATATAAATTGGTTTAAATCTGGTGAATTAAATAATGGACTAATTGATTTTGATTCGACTGAAAAAATCTCAGAATTGGCATTAAAAGAAGTGTCTCTAAGACTAAACCAGCCTGGCGATGTATTAATTGCTATGTATGGTGCAACAATTGGTAAAACAGGATTGTTAAGTGTTTCTGGGACTACTAATCAGGCGGTCTGTGCTTGTACTTGTTTTTCTTGTATTGATAATTTATATATGCACCTCTTGTTAAAAGCCCTGAAAAGAGCTTTTATTGAACAAGGTGAGGGTGGTGCACAACCAAATATTTCAAGAGTAAAAATTAGAAATACAGTAATTTCTCTCCCTCCCCTCCCCGAACAAAAAGCCATTGTCGAAACCGTCAACCAATTATTTAAAGAAGTAGAGCAATTGGAGCAACTGACTGTGGAGCGCATCCAACTAAAAGAACAATTTGCCATCTCCGCCTTAAACCA
>JAUYGX010000015.1 GCA_030690365.1 Bacteroidales bacterium
TTTTTTTTATGAAATAACCATCTCAATGCACCATAAAACCTAATAGCGAAAAAATATCTTTGAAAGTTATAATCTCATCTTAAAAAAGAATAATCCAGAAAATGCACCCAAAATTAAATTTTCACACAGCCTGTAAATTCCAGGGTTACAATATCGGTCGTGCCTACGGCACTGTATCGAGCACTTATGAACCTTGTTGTCCTCTTGAGACCCAACTCCTCCGAAAATCCCGATTGTGATGTGGCGGGCGCACTTGGTATGATGACAAAACCTAAATCACCGACCTGTCATATCGAAATCAGCCGTAGGCGGATGAGATATCCCCCAGGAAAGATTAGCTCCATTTTGATATATTAATCTAATATACACGGTTTTGCAAAAAGTTGTCGTTTGCACAGAATCCAACGGAGCGGTGTGACGAGAAACGGTAGTTCTGCGAAGACAAATCCCCCGGGAACTTACACCTGTTCTTAGGGGATATCCCCCTTCGAGATGACCAGGAAACACTAAAGTGAACCCCATCCAGAACGACTTAATTGGTTGATTAGTAAATATTAATTTGCTAAATTAACATGAGAAATTAAAATAAACAATTGATGATATCACAGATCAATGTGATATTGCCACCTGTCGGGGTTTACAAAAAAAAAGGGAAGCCATTTGCACAGCTTCCCTCCAAATAAAGTATTTGTGGGCTTTAATTTTTAATTCTCATTTTGTAGAACGACCTGTACACAAAGTATAGGGCTACTGCCAGGAATGCTAACCCGAAATAAGGGGCTACCGACCTGAAGGAGGGTGAAAGTGCAATTTCCATGGCCAACAACCCAAACAGGGTGGTGAACTTAATAATTGGGTTCAAAGCCACCGAAGAGGTGTCTTTAAAAGGATCACCAACAGTATCGCCCACAACGGAAGCTGCATGTAAATCGGTTCCTTTTTCCTGCATATCCACTTCAATCACTTTTTTGGCATTGTCCCAGGCACCACCGGCGTTGGCCATAAATATGGCCTGATACAACCCGAAGAAGGCGATGGAAATCAGGTAACTTACAAACAGCGAAACGGGAGCCACGGCAAGTAATTTTGCGGCTTCACTCATTCCGTCGGTAAGGTCAACGGGGGCTGAAAGGAAAGCAAATGCCAGGGCAAACGAAAAGATGGCAATGAAGATGTTTAACATCCCTTTTTGCGCATAGGTGGTACAAATTTTAACCACTTCTTTCGACTTGGCCACATCCGCCTTTTTAGGTGCGTTGGGGTCGAGGTTGATGTTGAGTTTGATGTAGGCCACGGCGCGGCTTGCCCCCGTGGTTACAGCCTGGATACTGGCACCTGAGAACCAGTAAATAACTGCTCCACCTAACAGGAATCCAAAAATAGTGTAGGGGTTCAGCAGGTTGAGAACCTGTTCGGGTTTGATGCCCAATGTATGCTCAATCACCAGAATCAAGGCGAAAATCATGGTGGTAGCTCCTACAACGGCCGTACCAATCAGCACGGGTTTAGCCGTGGCTTTAAAGGTATTACCCGCTCCGTCGTTGGCTTCCAGATAGTATTTCGATTTTTCAAAATCAGGAGTAAATCCAAAATCCCTTTCGATTTCAACAGTTACTTTTTCTTTGTTTTCTTCAATCAACGATAACTCATAAATGGATTGTGCATTGTCGGTAACCGGCCCGTAACTATCTACTGCAATAGTAACAGGGCCCATGCCCAACATACCAAAAGCCACCAGACCGAAGGCGAAAATGGAAGGATAAATCATGATGTCGCCAAGTCCGTAATTCGATGCTTTGTACGCAACGAACATCAGGAAGAAGAAAACCATTCCCTGCCAGAAAGCACTGAAGTTTCCGGCAACCAATCCTGAAAGGATGTTCAGCGAAGCGCCACCTTCTTTGGAAGCTTCAACTACTTCGTTTACGTGTGTTGATTTGGGGCTGGTAAATAGTTTGGTGAACTCAGGAATCAAGGCAGCACCCAGCGTACCGGCACTGATGATAATCGACAATGGAATCCATAAACTGTTGGCCAGGTTGCCAATCAGAAAATAGCTGGCCACAAAAGTAACTACCATCGACAATATCGAGGTGATCCATACCAGGGTGGTTAATGGTACTTCAAAATCAAGTTCGTCAGCGTGTGCATATTTTGCCTGGGTGATGGCACCATTAATCCAGAAAGAAACAATGGAGGTGATGATCATTAAGATACGCATGACAAAAATCCAGGTTAACAACTGAACTTGTAGTGAGGCGTCGGTGATGGCCAGCAGAATAAACGAAATCAAAGCTACTCCGGTTACGCCGTAGGTTTCGAAACCATCAGCTGTCGGGCCAACTGAGTCACCGGCGTTGTCGCCTACACAGTCGGCAATGGTACCGGGGTTGCGTGGGTCGTCTTCACCAATCTTGAAGATCACCTTCATCAGGTCGGATCCGATGTCAGCAATTTTGGTAAAGATACCTCCGGCAATACGAAGGGCAGAAGCACCAAGCGATTCGCCAATGGCAAAACCAATAAAGCTGGCCCCTGCATATTCTCCCGGAACAAACATCAGAATGATGAGCATCATAATGAGTTCCAACGAAATCAATACCACGCCAATGCTCATACCGGCATTTAGCGGGATATTTAAAAGTTTAATGGGTTTTCTTTCCAGAGAGGCGAAGGCCATACGTGAGTTGGCCAGGGTGTTCATCCTGATACCAAACCAGGCCACACCATACGAGCCCAGGATTCCAAGAACAGTCCAACCCAAAATCATTAAAACCCCTGCAACACCAAACAGGTTTTCTCCATTCGCATCTTTGGATAAAAAGCCAAAATAAAATGCTACCGCAGTGCCTATAAAGGCAAATAAAATAAGAATAAATTTTCCTTGTTGAATCAAATAGGTTTTCGAGGTCTCGAAAATGACTTTGGCAACATCCAACATCGATTGGTGTGCTCTGATTTTTTTTACCTGAGTGAATTGATAAAAACCAAAAAGAAGACCAGCCAGGGTGATAATGAACCCATAATAGAGAATCGTTTGGCTTTTTATTCCTTCAGGAATAACAAGGTCGGCCTCACTTGCAGTGGCTAAAAAAGGTGCTGCAAATAAGGCCATTAGGGATAGGATTTTCTTCATAGTAACAGTAATTATTTTAGATTAAACATATATTTCAATCGATTGCGAAAGGATTGGCTAAAATAGAAATAATCGTTTAATTTGGATAAAAAACTTTAACTTTGTCGCAAATTCAATCTAAACCGTTGATAGGTAGCTTGTTTAGGTATGTAACAACCTGTATGTTTGAGTGTTTAATAAAAGGCCACAATAATATTTAAAATAATTTTCAGCCTGAATGGTTAGGTTGCGTATTTTTGAGCATTATAATTTGTCATGAAGAAGAAAAGACTCGAAATAGTTGGAATGTCATACAGCCAGTCGCAAACAGGGGCTTATGCCCTTATACTGGGAGCTCCGGGAGAAAAGCGACGGCTTCCGATCATAATTGGTGGTGCCGAAGCACAATCCATTGCCATGGAATTGGAGAAAATGAAACCGGCACGACCGCTCACCCACGATTTATTCAAGAGTTTTGCCGATCATTTTATGATCACTGTACAGGAAGTGTTAATCAATAAATTTGAAGAAGGTATTTTCTTTTCAGTATTGGTTTGCGAACACCTGGGTGTGAATACCGAAATCGACAGCCGTACTTCGGATGCGGTGGCCATCGCCTTGCGCTTTAATTGCCCCATTTACGTTTATGAAGCCATACTTGATGAAGCAGGCATCGTGATGGATGATGAACCTGTTGGTGATGATCCGGAGGCCGGACCACCTGTGGAAGAGCCTGTGAAACACAAGGGAAAGTATGCTGATTATTCCGAAGACCAGTTAAATGACATGCTGAAAGTAGCCATCGAAAAGGAAAACTACGAAGAAGCCTCCCGATTAAGGGATGAATTGGAGAAAAGAAAACCTCTTGGCTAATGGGTTATTATAACCCGTAAAATTTTTAATGTACCACGTTTACCACTTCTTTCGGATTGTGTTTGTGCCTGAACAATACGGCAAACAAAATAGCCACTACCAATGAATAAGCAGCAAAGGTGAGCCATATCCCCTGCCATTCAAATTGTCCGGTACTGTCTTTAAAGAAATTATCGATAATCAGCCCACTGCTCCAACTTCCAATAATAGCCCCAAAACCGTTGGTCATCATCATGAACACACCTTGCGCACTGGCCCTGATGCTTGAATCAGTTTGAGTTTCCACAAAAAGTGAACCCGAAATATTGAAGAAATCAAAAGCCATTCCGTAAATAATGTTCGAGAGGATAATCATCCAAAGTGCTTCGGCCGGATTTCCAAAACCAAAAAGTGCAAAACGCAATACCCACGCAACCATGCTGATCAGCATAACCTTTTTGATGCCAAAACGCATCAGGAAAAAAGGTATGGCCAGTATAAACAAAGTCTCCGACATCTGTGAAATAGACATGATGATGGCAGGATACTTTACGGTGAGCAGATCGGAATAGGCCGGAATTTTCGCAAAATCGTGCAAAAAGGTATCTCCATAGGCATTGGTCAGTTGCAGAGAGGCTCCCAGCAACATGGAGAAAATGAAGAACATGGCCATTTTGGTGTTTTTGAACAGGGTAAATGCTTTTAACCCTAGCATATCGACCAGGTTTTTGCTTCTAACGTCTTTACTGACAGCACATTTAGGTAACGAAAACGAAAACACTCCGAGTGTGAGTGAAGCTCCCGAAGCAACATAAAACTGCATGGCTGAGGTCTCAAATTTAAGCAAACTCACTGTCCACATTGCTACAATAAACCCAATGGTCCCAAAAACGCGGATGGGAGGATAACTCTTGATAACGTCTAATCCTGCTCCTTTTAAGGCTGAATAGGCTACTGTAATCGCCAGTGAAATGGTAGGCATATAAAAAATCATGTTCAGCAACATCACCCAAAAAAAAGTCGTTGGATCGTTTACCTTGGGTAACATAAACAACACAGCGGCACCTATGATGTGAAAAATACCCAGCAGTTTTTCTGCATTTATCCAACGGTCGGCAATAATACCTGCAATGGCCGGCATAAACAGCGAAGCAATGCCCATAGTGGAAAAAATAACACCAAAATCGGTTCCTGTCCAATGACGGTTCTGAAACCAATATCCACCAATTGTGATTAGCCATGCTCCCCAGATGAAAAATTGCAGGAAGTTCATGATGGTAATTCTAAACTTTATACCCATTGTGTGCCGTTTTTAGAGAAATACGTTAATTTTGGCAAATATAACCGAAAAAAAACGTTGTTCATATTTTTGAATTGCAGGCATGAAAATTATTCTGAAAAGATGCCTGCTATCGGTTATTTGTGGATGATTTGAACACTATATTTATGAAGCAATATTTAGATTTACTAACGCATGTACTCGAACATGGAAACCAAAAAACCGACCGCACCGGAACAGGTACCCTTTCGGTGTTTGGCCATCAGATGCGATTCGACCTGGCGGAGGGTTTCCCCATGCTTACTACCAAAAAACTTCACCTGAAATCCATTATTTATGAATTGTTGTGGTTTTTGGCAGGCGATACCAATACAAAATACCTGAACGATCATGGCGTAAAGATTTGGAATAGCTGGGCAGATGAAAACGGAAATCTCGGTCCTGTTTATGGCGCTCAATGGCGGAACTGGAATGGCGAAGGTATCGACCAGATCAAGGAAGCTGTACATCAGATAAAAATCAATCCCGACAACCGCCGCATCATCGTTGCAGCCTGGAATCCGGGCGTGCTGCCCCTTTCGGGGAAAACTTTTTCTGAAAACGTAGCTCTGGGCAGGGCTGCCTTGCCACCTTGTCATGCCTGGTTTCAGTTTTATGTTTCCGACGGAAAGCTGTCGTGTCAATTGTATCAGCGCAGTGCGGACATCTTTTTAGGTGTGCCATTCAACATTGCTTCCTATGCGCTACTCACCATGATGATGGCTCAGGTAACGGGTTTAAAACCAGGTGATTTTGTTCATACTTTTGGTGATGCACACATCTATTTGAATCACATGGATCAGGTTAAACTTCAGTTGAGCCGTGAACCACGTAGGCTTCCACAGATGAACATCAACCCGGCTGTAAACGACCTGTTTTCATTTCAGTTTGAGGATTTTGAACTGATCGGTTATCAACCCCATCCCCACATAAAAGGGGAAGTTTCTGTTTAGTTAATTGTGATTTTGATGAAAGAACAAAAAAATATTTCCATTATTGTAGCCATTGCCTCCAACCATGCCATCGGAAAAGACAACGACCTGCTGTGGCATATTTCAGCTGATTTAAAACGCTTTAAGCGAATTACCGAAGGAAACCCGGTGATTATGGGCAAACGTACTTACTATTCGCTCCCCAGACGACCTCTTCCCAATCGGTTGAACATGGTACTTACCGATGTTCCGGGTGAAACCATCGACGGGTGTGTGATGGTCTATACCATTGAGGAAGCCATCGAAAAAATGCCAGTCGATAAGGAGAATTTTATTATTGGCGGAGGGTCCATTTACAGGCAGTTTATGCCGAAGGCCAACCGTTTGTATATTACACGGGTGCTAAAGGATTTCGATGCGGATACTTTTTTTCCGGAGATTTCGGTTGAGGAGTGGGAGCTGGTTTCGGAGGAAAAAGTTACCGGTGATCCACAAAATGAGTTCGATTACACTTTTGAGGTTTACACACGAAAGAATTAATTTGGAAATTAAGCCAGCCTTAAAAGTACCGGTTACTTAAGCAATCCTGAAATCACGCTTTTCATTTCATCGAATTCTGAGGGGTCGTATAATCGGGTGAGAAACACAATTTTTCCTTCCTTATCGATTACCACATTTCGGGTAACCCCGCTTTTTGGATAGGCAAACTCGTTAAAATGTTCACCTCCCGGATCAAGGGCCATGGGGTAGGTAATTTTCATTTGCTTTACAAAGTCTTTCACTTTATCCAATGGTTCGTCATAATCCACACCTATCAGGATGAAATCCTTGTCTTTGTTGGGCTGCCAGATTTCACTTTCCAGATGCGGCATTTCTTTCCGGCAAACGGAACACCAACTGGCCGTAAACTGAAGCATCACTACTTTCCCATGTAAGCTGTTGAGCTGTAGCGTATCGCCGGTGGTTAGTGTAAGCCTCAAATCGGGAGTTATATCGCCCACCTGCGTATGATAACCCCGGTCGTCAGACTGTGTTTGGGTGAAACCTATAATCAGTAGAAAGCTCAACAGAAGTATCAACAGGATTTTCATTTTAAAATTTTTGCCAAAGATAATAAATGAGGGTTTCCATGGGGTTTTGAGTACGGGAAGCCTGATTTTTTGTAAAAATGATGGAAACACAATTAAAAAATAGCATGGATTGTTGGTTAAGTAATCCTTTTTTTTACTTTTGCACCCTCAAAACGGCGGGGTAGCTCAGTTGGTTAGAGCGTCGGATTCATAACCCGGAGGTCTCGAGTTCAATTCTCGATCCCGCTACATAAAAGAACCCTTAATTGATCGCAATTAAGGGTTCTTCATTTTAATAAATCCCGCTTTGGGGTTATTTCATTTCCTGCTACTATAACAAGCTAAAATTCAAGATTATCCGACCAACTTAGTAATGTGTTTTTGTCGATTGCAGGCAACGACATCAGGATGATGTACATGTCGTGGTTGTTGTATTTGATGAGCAAGGCATCGCTGGCTTTTCCGTCTTCTTCGAGGATGCCGTAGCGCATGGTGCGGCCATGGTGTGTAAATTCTTCAAAACCAACAAACTCACTTTCCTGGCTCTCTATATTTTCGGAGGCAGTGGCCAGCACAGTCACCATTTCACCCATCGATTTCATGTAAAGGGCAAAGTGCTGCCCTTCCTGGTTTAAAATCATACCTCGTGTATATCCTTCGGGATTAAAACCCAGCACCACTTTTTTAAATTCCTCAAACGGATAGTTCACCGGAGTAATGTCCGATTCTTCTTCATTTCCTGATGGTATTGTTTGGCCTATATATTCCCCATTTTCATCATAGTCTCCACTCATTAAATCGTTGGTCATCTGCGTTACATCTTCAATGATCACTTCTTTTGGAGGCTCAAACTTAACGGCAGGTATTTGGATGTTTTCTTCAAATTTAACCGCTGTTTCGTTGGCCTCTATTCCCATGATTTTACCTTCTGATTTAAGTGTTACACCTTCGTAAATCCAAACCTTAATGTTCATCAGTTTAACCACTTCACAGGTTTTGCCAAGTATTTTTTCTGTACCCACAATTTCGCCTCCCATGTTGTTTAGGAGGTCTTTACCAAACTGTTTGCGTTCGGCATCCGACATTTTGCTTACCAATGCTTCGCTCAAACCGTAGAAATCATTCTCCATTTTGGTACCTGATAGTGTGGCCATATCGATGTTGTAGACGATGGATCCGTTCATAATCACGATGTTGTTTTCTGTGGATTCGTTTGTTACGCCAAACATTTTCGTCACCGATTTGGCTTTTGTACGAACAAAAGATTTATCGCCGTAATCGTCGAACCACACGCTTTTGGTTCCTGTTGTGTTTCCTGTTAGCTTGTATTCAATATGACCCGATTTAATGGTATATTTTGTGGCTTTCTGGGCGTATGCGCCAACGGTAAACATCCAGATGATGCCCAGCGCAAGTGTCATATTTTTCATGTGAAATATTTTTTTGGGTTGTGATTATTTAAGTTGATCAGGCGAATTTAATATGATGTAAATATCAGTATATCACTATTTAACCTAATAATTTGTGTGCTGGTTAATTGCAAACAAATATACGGAATTACGCAATAGTTTTTACAGTTTTTCCGGTAGGACCGAAAATATTTTTCAGATATTTCTCTAAAATTTAATTCAATACCCGGCTGGAAATCGAAAGTGTTAAATAATTGTTATTCTTTTTGAAAATGCATTGTTATCTTGTTGAAATGCCATTATTTTGGTGCTTATATATAATCAATCTAAATAATGTTAAAGTGAAAAAAATCTATCAATTGTTTATCGTACTCTCATTGCCACTGTCGTTAGTGCTATTTAGTTATGTATCAGGAAGTCCCGGAGGGAAAACCGGCTCGCCCGGCGATGGCGGTGCCACCTGTACCGAATGTCATTCGGGAACCGCCACACCTCAATCCGCGTGGATCACATCCAACATTCCATCCGAAGGATATACTCCGGGCGAAACGTACCAAATCACCACCAGTGGTGTTCATCAAGGTGTTGTTAAATTTGGTTTTGAACTTACTTCAGAGAACCTCACGGGCAACAAAACCGGTACTTTTAATATTACCGATGCTACCCGTACACATCTGTCAAATGGTGGTAAATCGGTTACCCACACTTCTACAGGCACTGCGCCCACAGGAGGTGCTGCTTCATGGACTGTGAACTGGACGGCACCTGCTTCGGGTGACGTATTCTTTTATGGTGCTTTTAACGCTGCCAATGGCAATGGAAACAATTCCGGAGATGTAATTTATACCTCAACCCTTTCGGTGAGTGAATGGGTGCTGAATCCGGCCATTACCGGGATTACACCCGATCATGTTCAACCTGATTTTGTAGGAGAGTTAAGTATTGCTGGCATGGATACCGATTGGAGTGGAGGTGTAACCACTGTTCTATTTATTAATCATGACGATCCGGGAATCACTTTTGATGCCTTGGATGTTACCATCCAGAATAATACCTCACTTTTGGTGTCCATCAGCGTTCCGGCTGGCTTTCCCATTGGGGTGTACGATGTTCAGGTGGATGATCTGACCCTGGAGAATGGATTTGAAATCGATCAGTTAAATGGTCTGGAAAGTGTGAATCAGGAGATTAATTTTCAGGTTTATCCTGTACCTGCCACCGATTATCTGTATGTAAATGCCGATCAGGAAGCGGTGATCCGCGTTTTGGATTTGCAGGGAAAAACTTTGATGAATTATGTTTCGACCCAGAAGACAAGTAAAATTGATATAACTGATTTAAAATCAGGAATGTATTTGTTGTCGGTTGCCATTAATGGCGAACAGACCTCCAAGAAATGGATTAAAAATTAATTTGTTGGAGTAATTTTTAGGTTATGCAACCTGACCATCCCGCGATTTTGTGAAAATTTCATGAAACCGGGATGGTATTTTATTTCTGGTACTTTTTATTAACTTTGGTGCAAAAACAAAATCATGGAACATCTTTGTTTGGATTGTGGCACCAAACTCCTTGGACGTATCGACAAGAAATTCTGCAACGACCAGTGCCGAAATGCTTACCACAACCGTGAAAACCGGGACTCAGATACTTTTGTCAGGAATATCAACAGCATCTTGCGCAGGAACAGAAGTATTCTAAAGGAGCTGACTCCCGACGGAAAATCCAAGGTGAAAAAACAACAGTTGGAACAGCATGGGTACAATTTTAAGTATTTTACCCATGTGTATAAAACCAAGGAAAAACGCGTGTACTATTTTTGCTACGAGCATGGGTATCTTCAGCTGGAAGACGATTACTATGCTTTGGTTGTCAACAAGGAAATATAAAAAAAGCCCGAAACGGATTTCAGGCTTTTTGTAACATCGTATTAACCTAAACGATTAACCTTTCCTTAAACGGTAAAAATGTCATAAAGTCGGCGTGATGCACGAGGTACGCCTCAGTGGTACGTTTTACCATGTTGCCTTCGCCGGCATGTGTTGCGATTATGTGACAGACAGCAGCAGGAACGCCGGCTTCTTCGGCCATGCTTACACCAGAAAACGGATGACGCAGGTATTTCCCGTAAGTGCCCTGCACGGCTTTGCCCTGATCGTCGAGTTCGTATTCGAGCAATTTGCCCACGTCGGCTAAAATGGCTCCTGCCACCAATACATCAATATCTACGGGCAATTCGCCATGATACATGGCATTGATTTTATCACCCGCGTCTTTGGCGATATGTACCACCGACCGTTTATGGTCCATAAAAGTAACTTTGAGGTTTGGTCCGCAAAGCAATGTAAATGGAATCCGGTTGAGGTCCTCAGGTGTTAGAACACTTCTGTTGAGGGCCAATTCCCAGGTTTTGGCGGTCTGTTCCCTTAATTTCTGGTCCTGAATCCAGTCGAGTTCAGGCCACAAGGCATGCACAGTTTTATCCATAACTTTATTTTTTAGATTTTTTTACCGATTAAAGCTTTGCAATGATGGCGTCAGCCATTTGTGTTGTAGAAGCGGCCCCATGTTCAACCACATCGGCTTTGCCACGCATTTTCATCATATCATAGGTGCGTACTTTGCCTTCGGCAATTACTTCGGCAACCGCCTTGCGGATTTTTGTAGCCATCGGTTTTTCATCGATGTAGTCAAGCATCATACAAGCCGATTCAATCATGGCGATGGGATTTACAATCGACACAGGATAATCGGCATATTTGGGTGCGGAACCGTGTGTGGGTTCAAAAACGCCGATTCCATTGTCGTTGAATTGAGCAGAACAGGCAAAACCAAGTCCGCCAATCAAACCGGCAAAACCATCCGATGCAATATCGCCAAACATATTTCCCGCCACGAGTACACCGTAATCTTCAGGATTTTTGGTGAGCCACATCATTTGGGCATCGATGTTGGTGTTATGCAAGGCAATGTTTGGATAGTCAGCCTTTTGCATTTGTTGAGCCATTTTGTACATCATACCCGATGTTTCTCTGATTACATTTGGCTTTTCACAAACAGTAACTGATTCATAACCATAATTTTTAGCATGTTCAAAAGCTGCGCGTAGGATACGTTCAGTTGCTTTTTTAGTGAAAATACGGGTTGAAATGGAGATTTCCTCTTTTGGAGTTTTCCCAAAGTTTTTTACAAATTTAGGATGGGTCATGAGTGCATCATACACCTGAACGGGAGGATTCGACCACTCAACACCGCCATAAAGACCTTCGGTATTTTGGCGGAAAATAACCACGTCAACAATAGGTTCTTCTATGGCATCGCCTACTCCACGGCGGATGAAATTCAAGGGATTACCTGTGTAAGTGCGACAAGGCCTCATGCAGATATCCAGGTTGAAATGTTGTCTCAATCCTACAATTGGTGAGGCATACACCAGGTTTTTTTTCTTTAGTTCCGGTGACAACTCCTCAAAGGCAGCATCTTTTGGTTTGGAGGTAATAGCACCAAACAAGGCTATTTTATGTTTTTCAAGCAACTTAATGGTGCGATCGGGAAGCGGATTGCCTTCTTTTTTCCAGAATTCCCATCCTATATCACCTTCTACATAATCAGCTTCAAATCCGGCTGCATCAAGTACCCGGATGGCCTCATCCAAAACTGCTTTACCAATACCGTCGCCAGGTAAAGCGACAATTGTTCTTTTTGCCATAATATATCATTTTGTCAGGTTAGAATCTAAACCGGCAAATATACAAAGGCAACGAATGCTGCCATAACCCTTCCGGGAAAATTGCTTCGGTTTTTATATTTTTGAGTGATTATAAATAAGGAAGTTAAAAGTTAAAAGTTAAACCCCGATAACTATCGGGGTTTAACTTTTAACTTTAGGTCACTTTTTGTTACTTTTGCAAACATGTTAAACTATGCCAACCGTTTAGACCACGGTTTTTTCAAAACCATTTCACAGGTTTGCGCACAAATGAATGTAAAATCGTTTGTGATTGGTGGTTTCGTGCGTGATATTCTCCTCGATCGGCCATCCAAAGATGTGGATGTGGTGGTGTTGGGAAGCGGTATTGCGGTGGCATCAAAAGTGGCCGAAGCATTGGGCTCGGGTGCCCATGCAAGTTACTTTAAGAGTTTTGGTACAGCCATGGTGCGGCAAGGTGATTGGATCATTGAGTTTGTAGGGGCACGTCGTGAATCGTACCGAACCAACTCGCGCAAGCCCATCGTTGAAGATGGCAGTTTGTCGGATGATCAGAACCGGCGAGACTTTACCATTAATGCCCTTTCGTTGAGCCTGCAACCAAAGGATTTCGGCGATCTGCGCGATCCGTTTAACGGGATTCAGGATATTGAAAATAAGATTATACGTACGCCCCTTGATCCTGATATCACTTTTTCGGATGATCCCCTGAGGATGATGCGCGCCATCCGATTTGCAACGCAGTTGAATTTTACCATTGAGAAAAATACTTTTGAGGCTTTGGGGCGGAATAAAAACCGCATCCGCATTGTTTCTCCTGAACGTGTACTAGATGAACTCAATCTGATAGTGATGTCTCCAAAGCCTTCGGTTGGATTTAAACTGCTTGAGGAAACCGGTATTTTAGGGTTGATATTTCCGCAATTTGTTGCCTTGAAAGGTGTTGAGTCGGTGAATGGCATGGCACACAAGGATAATTTTTATCATACATTGGAAGTGCTGGATAATTTGTCTGAAAAATCGGACAATCTCTGGCTCCGCTGGAGCGCTATCCTGCACGACATTGCCAAGCCCGTTACCAAACGGTTTGAGCCAAAAGTAGGCTGGACCTTTCACGGACATGAGTTCATTGGGGCCAAAATGGTACCTGGCATTTTTAAGCAGCTCAAGTTACCTCAAAATGAAAAACTAAAATATGTTCAGAAGATGGTGCAACTACACTTGCGGCCCATCGTGCTGGCGCAGGAAATAGTAACCGATTCGGCCATACGCCGCCTGCTTTTTGATGCCGGTGACGACATCGACGATCTGATGATGTTGTGCGATGCTGATATCACTTCTAAGAATGAAGCCAGGGTAAAACGCTATCTGAAGAATTTTCAGCTGGTTCGTCAGAAGCTCAAAGATGTGGAAGCCAGGGATAAAATCCGCAACTGGCAACCTCCGGTTACTGGTGAGGCCATTATGGAGACTTTTGGCCTCAGTCCATCGAAGACCGTTGGTGATTTAAAATCGGTGATCCGCGAAGCAATCCTCGATGGCGTGATCGGTAACAATTTTGAGGAAGCCTATGCCTTTTTGCTTGAGGAAGGCAAGAAGAAAAAGCTTCATTTAAAGAAACTGGTCAATCCACCGGTAAAAATTATCCCCATTCCTGATCCCATCGATGGCACTCCAAACCAATAAACAAGGCTTACTTGTGGTGATAGCCGGACCTACCGCTTCGGGAAAAACTTCGTTGGCGTTGAAACTGGCGAAGCATTTCCATACGGAAGTGATTTCAGCCGATTCACGCCAGTTTTATCGTGAAATCCCATTGGGGACGGCGGCTCCTTCTTTGGAGGAAATGCAGGGCGTACCTCATCATTTTGTAGGGAATCTTTCCATCCAGGAGGAGTACAATGTATCGAAATTTGAGGAGGAGGTGTTGGATTTGTTAAAAAGTAAATTTCAGCAACACGATGTTATGATCATGGTGGGTGGTTCCGGGTTGTATCTGGATGCGGTTTGCAAGGGCATCGATCAACTTCCTGATCCCGATCCTGATTTGCGTAAACAACTGGACAACAAGTTTAAAACAGAAGGTATCGAAGGCCTGCGTACCTGGCTTCTGGATCTTGATCCGGATTATTATCAGGTGGTAGATCGTAATAACCGCATGAGGTTAATGCGTGGTATCGAAGTTTGTTTGCAGACCGGAAAACCCTATAGTCAGCTCAGACTCAATCTTTCCCGGAAACGGCCTTTCCAAATCCTGAAGATAGGAATTGAGTTACCCCGCAGTGTTTTGATCGAACGTATCCATCAGCGTACCGATCAAATGCTGAAGGCAGGATGGATTGAGGAGGCCAAATCCGTGTTTCCGCTCAGAAACCTCAATTCACTTAATACTGTCGGGTACAAAGAACTTTTTCAGTATCTGTCGGGAGAATGGACCCTGGAGCACGCCGTGGAGAAAATTAAGACCAACACCCGTCGATATGCCAAACGCCAGATGACCTGGTTTAGGCGCGACACTGAAATGCATTGGGTGGATGGGACGGATGAGGAAGGAGCAGTGCAAACCATCATCCAACTGGTTGAAGAAAAGGAGTGTCTTTAGTTTTTATCTCGACTTTCATTTTGATTGAGGCAGCTTAAGCGATAGCTGAGGTTGGTAAAAGAGAAAGGGTCTCTCTGTTCATTTAAACAACGATTATTGTATATTTGAACTTGACGCAAATCAAGAAAGTTATTCTTGTAAATTTTACAACACTTTAAACCACAAACTGTTAAGCATCAAAATAATATGAACAATATATAACAAAATAATTCATAAATTTGTAAACAGGAGTATACAATATAACTCTCTTGAATAGGCATTTTACCATTTTATCAAAACGACACCCAACATAACTATTAAGAAAATGAAAACACTTACCACCCTGATTTTTTCTCTTTTAGCTCTAAGTGCCTGGGCTCAAATACCAGCCTATTTCGCAAACAACCCGGAGTGGAGGCAAATATCCGATTGTGCTGATGGACTTCCATGCGTAGAACAGCAAAATTATGTTTATTACCTGAATGGCGATTCAACCAGTGGTGGTTTGATTTATAAGAAACTCTATAAACGCGGTGTTGTAACACACCAATGGTTCGACTCTCCACCCATTCCAGACTATTGCAATGAATCATGGACTTTCAACGAGTTTAACTTACTGATACGACAAGAAGAACGCAAAATTTATATCCGTCAATGGGATGAAACTGAAGCCTTGTTGTACGACTTTGATTTGGCGGTGGGAGACACCCTGCCCATTACCTGGAATCAATGGCATGAAGATATCATTGTTACAAGTATTGATAGTGTGCAGGTTGGCGATTCTTACCGGAAGGTATTTAATCTGTCAGAACAAAGTTCACCTCAATTAATTGAAGGAATTGGTCATGAAGGTGGCTTTCTGGAACCTTTTCCTCCCATGCTTGAATGTGGCTATATTTTTATGTGTTATGCATTAAATGGAACAACCTATTATCCGAATGAGGGTGAGCCTTGTGATTTATCAGTCGGTGTAGAAACGGTGTCAAACGCTTATTCGATAACATCATACCCAAATCCGGCTTCCGGTCAGGTAACCATCGGGTTTGAGAATCCTGCATTAATTCGAAGGGTATTGGCCACCAACATTTCAGGACAGATGAAAGAGTTGAATTTTAAGCAGGAGAATGCTCGGTCGATTGTTGTTGACCTTTCAAAACTGGCTAAAGGACTTTATATGATTCAGTTAAATATCCATGAAAGGGCCTCTTTACTATTGAAAGTATTTAAAGAATAAGAATCATTTGTGAAATTGGCTATGTCTTTTTGCAGACTATATTATTTACCTTTCGAACAATTCTAATCCCGATGTTGCTTTTATGATCAGAGGTACACCCAAAATTTCACTCTCTGAAAACCTAACCTGCCATGCCCCGGAGTGAAACATAAGTTGCCAAAAGTGAGTATGATTATCAAATATATCCCTTATTTTTGATGAGGATATCCGGTTAATTATTTTGATATATGCAATACAATGCTGCTCATATGAATATAATAAATTCACGAAAATACGAGATTTCCTTTTTGGTTTTAACCTCATTGCTGTTAACGTTGGTAAGCAACCTACCGTATTATTCGTTGTTTTTTAACAACTTCGATGATCGTCTTGGAGTCGATTGGACAGCCCTTGAAATTGCCTATAAAATTACCTGGTACACTCTTCAGTGTTTGTTTTCTATTTTGTTGGTTTCCGTGTTTAATTATTACTGGAAAAGGTATTTATTGCCCAAAAAGGCTCCGTTGTTCATCGCCTTCCCGATATCCACGATCTATAACCTGTTGATTGCCTATGGTTTGTTGAAGGCATCCATGTACTTTGCCGGTCTTACTGTGGGTTATCCTTTTGGTGAACACCCGACCTATATGTATTATTTGTGGAAATATGTATACCTCATTCCTTCCGCAGTTTTGTTGTCGTATCTATTAAAGCTAATTGTTAAAAAAAGGGTTGTGGAGTTAACCAATGCCCGGCTTATCGAGGAAAACCTGTCCATTCAGCTGACTACCTTAAAAGACCAGATCAAGCCTCATTTCCTCTTTAATACACTGAATACCCTGAGTGGTATCATCAGAAATGAACCCAGAGACGAGGGGCTGAAGTTTGTTGACGACCTGGCCTCTGTTTACAGATACATCCTGGAACAAAGCAACCGTGATCTGGTGGAACTCAACGTAGAACTTGATTTTGCACATTCCTATATCAGGCTTCTTACTAAAAGATTTCATAAGAAGTTTGTAACCGAAATCGATATTCCCGACAAGTATCTTACCTACCAGATACCACCTTTAACCATTCAAATGCTTATTGAGAATGCCATGAAGCACAATGAGTTTTCCGAAGCGTTTCCGGTGAATATCAGGATATTTATTGAAAATAAAAGTGTTGTGATCGAAAACAATATCCTGCCTAAAGCATCCGACTCATCGGGTTTGGGTATCGGCTTGCAAAACCTGAGTATGAGGTATAAAATTTTAACTGATCAGAAAATCGTGATCAATAAAATTCAAAATAAATTTGTTGTGAGGTTGCCATTAATCGAGAAATCAAAATAGCTAATGAAATGAATATGAAGGTGCTCATTGTTGAAGACGAATATGCCGCTGCAAACAACCTTGTTTCGATACTCAATGAAATTGATAGCCAAATTGAGGTCCTGGCGGTTATTGAAAGTGTGAAGGATTTATTTCAATGGCTGAAGAAAAACCAGGCCCCTGATTTGGGGTTCTTTGACATACAACTCTCTGACAACAATGTATTTGAAATATTCTCGTTAATAGAAATTGAGTTCCCTGTCATCTTTACCACCGCGTACAGTGAATATGCCATCAAGGCGTTTAAGGTGAACAGCATTGATTACATCCTGAAACCACTGAGTGTAGAAACTGTAAAATTTGGTATTGATCAGTACAAATCGCTCGATAAAAAAAACGAAAGCGTGTCTGTAATTAAACTCAAAAGGTTGTTGGAGGAATTCACTCTCCCGATCGACAAAAATTATAAAAAATCGTTTCTGGTTCATTACAAAGACAGGTTGATTCCGGTTGAAACCATGTCGTTTTCATTTTTCTATATTAACCATGGCATCGTAAATGGAGTAACTGCAACCAACGATAAATACAGCCTCGATTATTCGTTGGAAGAGTTGGAAAATATACTCGATCCTGGTTTTTTCCAACGGGTGAACCGGCAATATGTCGTCAACCGAAAATACATCAAGGAAATTGGTTTGTTTTTTAATTCACGCTACAGCATCAAAACATCCCCGGCCAGTCCGGACAAGATTATCATGAGTAAAACCAGGTCGTCGCAGATTCGCAAATGGCTTGAAACCTGAAATCCGCGTTTGTATTTTTTATTTGGACCAGCATTTAGGATGGTTCACCCCCGTTGTTTTCCTGTTCAGGTAGTTTCTTACTAGCAACAACAGGCTTTCCCATTATATTTGTTTGTACACCATATGATTGTGCTATGAACAAGTTGGGAATTTATCAAAGCGCTCAGGCCGACTGTATTACTACATTTAACGAGAAAATTATTGATAGGGCTACCAGGACTCCGAACAAAACTGTTTTCATTCAACTAAACGAAGCTTGTGAAGAGACCTCTAACCTAAGTTATAGGAAGCTCATTCATAATTCAATAGGAGTGTCAAAACAATTGCTTGAGCACCATAAAAAGGGTGATCGGTGTTTAATTGCCATCCCGGGAGGTGCTGAATTTATCACTGCGTTTCTGGGATGTATTCTTTCAGGCATTATTGCTGTTCCTACCATCCTGCCAAAAAGAAATAAACCCAATAGCAGATTCTGGTCGATTGTTGATGATTCAAACCCTGTTTGCGTGCTGACTTCAAACGATACCCGGGAACTTGTAGAAAACCAGCTTGAGGCTTCAGAACACAGTACACACATTAAAAGCATTGTCAATGTAGAAATTTCAAACACTGAATACCCCTCGTATGTTCTGCCTGAAGTTCATCCTGATGACATTGCTTTTCTGCAATATACTTCCGGTTCGGTGGGCAGGCCTAAGGGTATCATGGTAATGCAGAAAAACCTGTTGCATAATTCTGAAATTATTAAACATTCTTTTAAACATACCCGAAATCTGGTAGTGGTTTCCTGGTTGCCTCCTTTCCACGATATGGGATTAATCGGATGCTTGTTGCAACCCATTTTTGTTGGAGGGGTTACCATCATTATTCAACCCACCGATTTTATCCGAAATCCATCTCTTTGGTTCCGGGCCATATCTAATTACAAAGCAACTACTGTAGGATGCCCCAATTTTGGCTTGGATTACTGCGTTGAAAAAATCACAGAGCCCAATGTCAACACCATGGATCTATCTTCGTTAAAGGTGCTTTTTTGTGGTTCGGAACCTGTCAGGGAGCATTCCCTTTGCAGCTTTGCAGATAAATTCAGCTCCCTGAATTTTAAAAACGAGATGTTTCTTCCCTGTTATGGACTTGCTGAAGCCACCTTGATGGTCAGCGGGATAAGTCAAACCGAAGAACCGGGATATTTTTATGCTGATCGGAATAAAATGCTAGAGAATCAGGTTGTTGCAGAAGCGTATGACTTCCGCAACCTGATCAGCTATTCGTCGTGCGGAAGAACCTGGAACCACACCGAAGTCCTTATTGTTGACCCCAATACAAAAGCTCTGCTGTCGGAGAATATGGTTGGGGAGGTTTGGGTAATGAATGACTCCGTTTGCAAAGGATACTGGAATAAGCCAAAAGAAACCGCTGAGGTTTTCCATGCTTTTACAAAGGATAACCATAAAGGCCCCTGCCTGCGAACCGGTGATTTGGGATTTCTTAGCAATAACCAATTGTATATTACCGGCAGGTTGAAGGAACTGATTATCATCAGAGGCGTGAATTTGATTCCAAACGATATCGAAAACGTGGTTGATAAATGTCATCCGGCGTTGCAAGGGAATGGTTGTGCTGTTTTTTCAATAGAGCATGAAAACAGTGAACAACTGGTGGTTGTTCAGGAAATAAAACGGGTTCATATCAATAACTTCAACCAGGATGAAATTGTGCGAGCCATACAAAGTGCAGTTGCTGAACATTTTGGTATTTCGGTTTATGCCATTGTTGTCATCTATCCGATGGGCCTGCCTAAAACAACGAGTGGAAAGATCCAACGGATTGAATGCAAGAAGTTATATCAGGAGGATAACCTGAGATTGGTTTTTTCATGGCAAAGGGAGGAGCATATACTGGAAGAAGAAACTGTAGATGCAGATACCCTGGTCGCTGGTCACATTATTGACTGGCTTAAAAACTGGCTGGGTGCAAAGCTGGGCATCGATCCTCATCAAATTGAATCAGAACAGCCAATTCTTTCCCTTGGTTTGGATTCTATTAGTGCTGTAGAGCTTGAAAGTGAACTGAATGCGAGGTTTATGACAGACATTTTTGTGGGTGATTTCTTAGAAAACAACACCATTGAATGTATAGCTAAGGTAGCTTTTAAAAATAGTGTACAGGAAAAAGTAACCTAGTGTCACGTCAACGATCATATGACGGATAAAGTCTCTTGAGTTTTATACGAGCCTTCTCCGAGGTAAACTGCCAGTTAATTTTCTTATCGAACCCATTGCGAGCCTTCTCCCAAGCTTCGGCTTCATCCCGGACTTT
>JAUYGX010000115.1 GCA_030690365.1 Bacteroidales bacterium
GTAGATAGGCTCCAGCTCAACGAATTGAAAGTAGCCTTCTTTTTGCTTGGTAAAAGTAGAAAAATAAAAATAAAAATAATGAACGAATATATTGGATTTAGACACAGTATCTTTAGGGTTATATTTCATAATGAATACATCCAGTTTTCCTTTCGATACCAGGGTGTCATGGCTTTCTGTCACCATCTGTCCCGAGAATGAACCGGTAACAATCAAATTGTTCAGGCTGTCCACTTCAAGGGATTTGCCATAATCGGTATAAATCCCGCCATGTTGTTTCAGGTATTGAACCTTAAGATCTGGACTGAGTTTTGCAAGGTAGCAATCGCTTCTTCCGATTGATTTAAGCACTTGGTCGTTGATTCGTAATTCCCTTTCGAAGGCTCCGGTAAGATAGACATTGCCTTCCTGATCGATTTTAATGTCGTTCAAGGTGTTTTTTCCATAACCCCTTAAAAGTAACAGGTTTCCAGGTTTTCCTTTTTGATCGAATGCCCATAAAAAGATGTCGGTTTTACCTTCACTTTTGTAAGTTGAATCGTTATAAATGAGGGTGCTAAAAGAACCACCGACTAAGATGCCCCGGTCAATTTTTTCAACCACACGTATGGGCATGGTATTGAAATTGCCTTCTATTATTGCAAATTCGATTTTTTCCCCGTTTTCGTCCAACTTATCAATGAACAGCTTCGTCAGGTTTTTCTTTGTTGAACTGATCGAGTCTCTGCTGTCTGCATTGTATTGGTATCCACTGATAAAACTTTGCCCCGAGGCACCAATGACAATACTTTTTATATGACAGTAATTGTCTGATTTCAATTGGTGCATCCAGACACTATCGCCATCACTGTTGTACTTCGCGATAAAAATATCTTCCTGGCTACCGAACATGCGCTTGTCCGAATGGGTTGTATCTTTATAATTTCCAACAACATAAACATTGTTTTTATTGTCAATGACCATATCGCTCACCAAATCCCAACCCGATCCTTTCGAGTTATTAAGCCACTTGACCGATAACGGGGATTGGGCAAATATGGAAGACAACAGGATAAAACACAAAAAAGTGAGTCCGGCTTTATTCATTGTTATGTTTTTTAATTGAAACTAACTTAAACATCTGGAAAGTGTTTTTCATGAATTAATCTACTGATTGTCTTTTTCAACAAGTTGTTGATTTAGTTCCTTCACTTGCTGAATAAGCACATCCACCAACTTCTTTTGCGCATCAATTTGTTTTTGTTGCTCAATGGTATATAAGGTGAGTTCTTCCACTTTTCTTAGTAACACATCATCCATATCACCCACATTATAGCCCTCTTCCTTAAATTCCTTTGCAGATTTTACCTCAGGAAGGTGTTGGTTCTTATTGACAAACCTTTCCAGTTCATACAAAGGCATCAGTTTGTAATCTTCCTGGAAAACATAGTCTGAAGCCGGGACATTTACACTGATTTTAAGGAGTTTGGCGTTGATATTTCCATTTACAGCCAGCTTATAACCACCGGTGTTATCAGTACCAATCCCCACATTTCCTTCACTATAATGAATATCACTGGTTCCACAGGGCAGCCAGGGGCTTGGGTCTGGCATCTCAATTGGCGACCATCTTGCGTTTCCTTGTGCATCAATACAAGTAAGTACATCTCCGTAATGAGGATTTCCCTTGCCAAGTTTTAAGTAGCCATCATCAAATATATAGCCATATTCAGTACTAAAAATTAGTCCCTGGTGCATTTTTGCACCTATACCGTGGGATGCATTTCCCAGCAAAAGATAGGCTCCTGTGGTGCTGAATGTGGTTCTAACGTCACCACCACCAGGTGCAGTGCCGTCATCCCATACAGAAGGCTCAATAAACAGGGCTGTCGCTTCTCCGGTTTTACCTTTGATGTGGAGCTTGTTTGCAGGTGTTTCTGTTCCAATCCCAACAAAGCCATCAATACCGTTTAAAGTCATTATTGTTTTATTAACTGTGAGTCCATAAGTCGCAAAAAACAACTTCCCAATTCCCTTTGTATTACCCCAATTGATTGAGGCACTTTCTTCGTTAAAATCCAATACTTCGGCTAAACCAATATTTCCTTTTACAAGAAGTGCTTCTATTGGTGTGCTGATCCCGGATAAAGGTGTGATAGTTATTTTGTTGTTCCCTTCATAAGCCATGCTGTTTGCAATTGTTGGGGGCAGACTGTTTGTCCATTTGGTGAGGTAGCCTGGAGCAATATCTGTTCCGGCGTAGACATTTACCGCTTCCGTTGATCTGGAGGTATCCAGCGTAATTTCCTGACTATAAATTTGATTAGTACTCAAACTCAAAAGAAAAATAACCGAAATAAGCTTTAAAGTATTCTTCATTTTTTTCATAAGATGTATTGATTTTGTGTTCATTATTTCCTAATTATTGGAACTATTTTATTTTGTTAACTTTCGTTACTCCGAAATCTGTTCTTTACTCTAACCAAAGTACAACTATACTCAACTGCTCATTCTCGTACCTGTATAGCCTTCCTCTTTAAATCCTGTTTATTTAATTCAAAATAAACAGGATAAAAGAAATTCCTTTAAAATTTACGAATAATCTTTAGAAAACGAAATTTGGCCACAGAAATTCTTGTTCGCAAAGTCCATTTAACAAATGGTACAATTGATTTCTTCGTCTATTTGTTTATCAGAGAAAATATCATCTCAGGTATTTTCGTCTGCTTTATTTAATTTTACACTTTTGGTGAGCAAGCGCTCAGAACCCTTATCTTAGAAAGGCAAATTTAAAATAAAAATTGTTGCTTTAACATTGTTGGTGGAAAATTTGGTAATTTAAAGTAATTCTGAATAAGTTTATAACAAGATTACGTTACATTTATAAATCATCCTCATCACTGCCGCCGATATGTTCGGAATTTACGATTTTAAAAGTGTCGTTAGTGGATTGTTGCCACAACTTAACTGAGATACAGCCTGACTACCGGTTCCGATCTGATTTAACGCTTTTTCCTACATTTGGGGTTAAATACTCCCATCATGAAGAAATTATCTTACCTCTTTCTTGTCCTCATCCTTTTTGGCTGTGCTCCATCCCCGGCTCCAAAACAACCCACCTGGGCACTGGCCATCCATGGAGGTGCCGGCACCATCATAAAAGAAAGTATGACTCCTGAACTGGAACAACAATATCAGGAAAAACTGGGTGAGGCTCTAAAGGCAGGCTCGAACCTACTTAAAAACGGCGGCACCAGCCTGGATGCGGTTTGTGCTGCCATTATTGTGATGGAAGACTCACCGCTTTTCAATGCCGGCAAAGGGGCTGTTTTTACAGCCGAAGGCGTAAACGAAATGGATGCTTCCATTATGAATGGAGAAAACCTGATGGCCGGTGCCGTGGCCGGTGTAAAACACATCAAAAACCCCATTTTAGCTGCCCGGGCGGTAATGGAAAAAAGCCTTCATGTAATGCTTATGGGTGATGGTGCCGAGAAATTCGCTGAACAACAGGGCATCGAACTTGTCGACAGCAGCTACTTCTTTACCCAAGCCCGGTGGAACAGCTACTTAAAAGCGCGGGAAAAAGCGACCCAAGAAAAATTCGGAACCTGCGGAGCCGTGGCGCTCGACAAGCACGGAAACCTGGCTGCAGGAACCTCCACCGGGGGAATGACCTACAAAATGAAAGGACGTGTAGGCGATTCTCCCATTATCGGAGCGGGGACTTATGCTGACAACAACGGTTGCGCCATTTCAGCCACCGGTCATGGAGAATTTTTTATTCGCAATGTGGTGGCCTTTCAAATAGATGCTTTGATGAAATACAAACACCTGCCGCTGGATGAAGCAGCACGGCACATGATTTTTGATGTGCTAAAACCGATGGGTGGAGAAGGGGGCGTGATTGCCATCGATACATCGGGAAATATTTCCATGCCGTTTAACACAGCCGGCATGTACAGAGGTTGTATCACTTCTGATAAAAATGCTGAAGTAAAAATCTATGGTGATGAACACTAAAAAAAGTGGCCCTCAACGAAAGCCACCTGGTCATCATCAACCAATTGATCAAATCAACCTTTCCCTGAGTCACCCTCGTATGTTTGCAAAATTGAATAAGTAGTTAAAATAATTTATATTTAAGACAAGAAAATAGGGACAGAATAGGAGTACGAAATTCCCCTAGGCAACATTAATTGTATGCCCACCTAAAGATAATCATCCTATTCTGTT
>JAUYGX010000127.1 GCA_030690365.1 Bacteroidales bacterium
TGTTTGGTGGGGTAAATCTACGAAATTATTTTATCGGTTTTACATTTGATTTATAGATAATGTGTCGAATCGATCTGCATAAACCAGACAGAAAAAGATTGCTTTTAGAATTTCTGGTGTATGAAAAATTCCAAAAGAACACTTGCCAACTCCTGAAGGTTTTCAGGAGACAGGTTTACTGCCGAATTCAAGGCCAGGGTAGCTCTTGAAGCAATTAAATAAGCATGGTTGAGGTATTAAATACCAAACTTTATTATTAAACAACCGGAAAGTTCCCAGCTTGCTACAACTCGTTATTAAAATCGATGAGGTGGTGTTTCATGGCGAATTTCATCAGACCAACGATGGTTTTGGTTTTGGTTTTTGTAAATATATTCCGGCGATGTGCTTCAACGGTCCGTTCACTGATAAATAGTTTGTTTGCTATCGCCTCGTTATTAAATTCTCTGGCAACCAAACTCAGTATCTCGCGCTCTCTCACCGAAAGGTTGACTACTTTCTCCGTGGAATTTTGAGTTACGTCGCTTTTGTGTTTCATACTGTCTACCAGCACGGCCTGCACATTGCGGCTCAAATATTTTTCGTTTCGTGCAACAGTTCGTATCGCCTCGAGTACCTCATCCATGCTGGTGCGTTTAAAGATGTAGCCCGAAGCACCTGCTTCTATCATGCCGGTTATATTTTGAATGTCTTCGTGCATGGTGAGTGCCAGCACTTTTGTTTCGGGTGAAATTTCTTTGAGTTTCCTTGTTACTTCAACCCCTGAATTTTCGGGCATACTGATGTCCACCAAAGCCACCTGAATAATATGCTCAGCTACCACTTTAATGGCCTGCACCAAATTGTTTGCCCCCAAAATGAGATCAATATCACTTTCATCCTGTAACAATCCTTTGATGCCATCAATAATGAGCTGGTGGTCATCAATAATGAGAAGATTAATTTTTGGTTCTTGCATAGTCCACATAATTTAAAGGTACGGTAATGGTAATAATGGTACCACGGTTTTTCTTGCTGTCGATGAATATGGTGCCATGAAGGTTTTCGACCCGGGATTGAATATTCTGGATTCCACTCGATATCGAATGTGGACGCTCCTTTTTCAGGTCAAAGCCAAGTCCGTTATCCTCAATCATCAGGGTGATTTCCTCTTCATTTTGCACGATTTGGATGGAGATGGAGGTGGCATTTGCATGTTTGATGACATTATTTGTAAGCTCCTGAACGGCTCTGTAAAGGGTGTTTTCGATCAGGTTGTTGAGTTGCCGGTGTAGCCCGAATATTTCGCAACTGATTAGGATTTTATTGCTTTCGTTAATTCTGCGTACGATATCCTGAACCGCTTCTTCCAATCCTTTTGTAACCAGAATGGTAGGCGAAAGGTTGTGCGAAATTTGCCGGAGTTCGTTAAATGCCGTATCAATGCTATAAATAGCCGACTCGATGAGCCTCAATTGGCGACCATTTGTTACTTCTGATTTCTGGTTTAGTGCACTTACGTTTAGCCGGGCCACCGAAAGCATTTGGCCTAACCCGTCATGTAAATCCTGGCCTATTCGTTTTCTTTCCTGAATTTCTGCTTCAAGTGCCGCATTCGATTTTTTTTCAGTTAACTCAATGATGGTTTTTTGAAAGCGTACCTTCTGCCTGTGCCGGTGGTTTAGATATATCAGATAGAGACCAATTAATAACAGTATAAATATCAACGACATAAAAAACAGTAAGTTGTTCTTTTTGCTAAGAGACAACTCTTTTTTCTCAATCTCCAGTTCCTGCATTTTATTGAGCTGGTTGAGGTAGGTTAATTCAACATCGTAGACCTGGTGAATCACGGTTTGGTTTATCACTTCCTCCTGGGCTTTTATGTATTCACGGTAGTGTTTCAGGCTATTTTGGTAGTCACCGGCTTTCCCGAAGATATCCGAAAGTACCTGGTGGGCATCGCTTTTTAATACCAGACTGTTTTGCGCCTCTGCCATTTCGAATACATCATCAGCAATTTTTAAGGCTTCGCTGGTTCTGTCCAGTCTCAGTAAAACCCTTGCAATTCCGATCCTGGATATAGCAAGCTGATACGACCAGTTTTTCTTTTGTGCTAAACCGATGCTCACCGAGTAGGCTTCAGAGGCTTTCTCCGTTTGATTAAGCGTCAGGTAAACATTGCCCATTAATTGATATGAAATACACAACCCGTACATATTGTTAATTTGTTCAGAAAGCCTGATGGCCCGGCCAAGATATTCGAGCGCGCTGTCGGGTTTGTTTTCGGAACTGTAACACAACGCAATGTTATTTAAAACCGAAACAATGAGTATCGTGTCCTTTGGCTGAATGGTGGAGTCCAGTGCCTTGTCGAAATAAGTCAGTGCTTTTTCATAATTTTTTAAGTAAAGGTATACCAATCCGATATTGTTATAGGTACCAACCTTTTTATCCTGATTTTTAGCTAAATCATAATTGTTCAATGCTTCCGTAAAATGAATATAGGCCGTCTTATAGTTGCCTATTTCGTTTGATATCACACCCAGATTATTATTTATATTGGCTATTTCCAGATAGAGTTCAATGTCTTCAGCAATCAAAAGTGCCTTATTGTAGTATTTTATGGCTTCGGAATAATTAGTTTCAAAAACATAAGATGAACCAGCGTGCTTGAATAGGATTATCCTGATAATCAGATCGTTTGTATCCAGAGAATCTAGGATTTGAAAGACTTTTGCCCTGGCTTTTAAAGGGTTTTCGTATATGAGTTTATGAATATCGCTAAAAAGCTGTTCGTTGAGCACTATGGTGTCCTGAGCATGTATCGGATTGCCGGATTGGTGCGAAGTGGCCGGATGACTGCACGAACTGATGACTAACAATAGGAATAACCACCGCGAACACTTCATGGCCTTTTTGCAATGTACATTACATATGTTGATAATTTTACGTGCCATTTTCACATGCTTTCAATAAGCATTGCAAATCTAAAGCTTTATCGGTGAAAACGGGATTCTTATGTCTAATAATGAACAAAATAGGCGTTGACACCAAAGTGGCAATACGTGCTGGCACCTAAAGCGATTTCAACAAAAATAGCATTCAGCACCAATTGTCTTGTGAATTTATTTGGGCTTACTTTGCCATCATTGAATCATTTAAATTTTACATCATGAAAAAATTGATTACACCTTTATTCGCTTTGGTTTTTCTATCACACTTAGCGCTTTTAAGTGGCTCCGCATTCGGGCAACAAACCATTTATAGTGAAGGATTCGACTATCCAACGGGCCAGCTGCCTCCGGGATGGGTTCTTGATGCTGAACAACCTCCACCATGGTCAGTAAACGACTCTGAAATGGCCGGTGGCGAAGCCCCCGAATTAGCCCTTGGGTTTAGTATGGCTGCGGGCCTGAGCCGGCTTATTTCCACTCCGGTAATTGTTGATGGTTACAACGAGTTACAAATTAAATACAAGCAATATCTCATCAACTACGCGATGGATTGGGGCGAAGTCATCGGGATGGATATTACTTTTGACAGTGGCACAAACTGGCAGGTGCTTTGGGAACAACCACTGGGTACTATTGACATCCCACAGGATGAGTTCAGATATTATTTCAGTGTTCCTTCCGGTGCAACCGAAATGCAGTTTGCTTTCCGGTACGAAGGAAACTCGTATGCCATTAACTGGTGGCTGATCGATGATATCAGCATCGAATCCGTGGTTGATAATGACCTGATATGCAGTTCTTTTAATGGAAATGCAGCACCTGTGGCTGGTGTTGCAGATACCTATTCTGTTGAAGTACTTAATGGTGGCAAGCTATCGCAGGGTGAGTATACCGTTAAACTGATGAAAGAGGGGGGTATAGAACTGGCATCTATAGCAGGTGCCAATATTGGATTTGCTGAAAAAACAGAGTATGAACTGTCGTGGAAACCTGATGCCGGAGACATTGGTAGCAGCTACTTATATGCCGTTGTTGAATTTGCCGGGGATGAAAAACCTGAAAACAACCAGTCGAAAAACCTGAACATTACTGTTCAACCTGAAAATATTGTACCGGTTTCTATTGGTTCTGGTGAAATACCAGTGAATTTCCTTCCCTACAATTTCTTCAACATGTACAGCATTACACAAACGATTTACTACCCTGAAGAAATCGGCACGAGTGGCGACTCCATTACAGCCATACTGTACAATAATCAGTTTGATGATAGTTTGCAAGACGTTCATGTTCAGATTTTGTTGGGTGAAACCGAACAAACTCAATTTAATGATGAATGGATCGATCCTGCTGTTTTCACCATGGTATTCGACGGGATGTTAAGCTTCGACAAAGGCCCCAACCAGACTTTGATAACGCTGGACAATCCCTATAAATATAATGGCGGAAATCTTGTGATTTATTCCAGCAAAAGCTATGAGGTCGGGTATATTTTTGGGCCGGTTTTTATGAGTTCAATCGATTCAAATATTTACCGTTCGCGAGCTGCTGAAACAGACGGAGACCCTTTTGACCCTATGAATCCGCCCACTTATGGCTATAATGTAGAATATTACCCGAATATCACCCTTTTCCATACGACAGTCGGAACTTCTATCGCTAATGTGGAAGAATCCAATTCTGCAATTCTGTTTCCAAATCCGGCAAAGAACATGCTTCATGTTAAAACCGATGAAGCAATTCTTGATGTCAGGATGGTTGATCTTCTGGGGCAAGTGGTATATCAGGGAGCCGGAGGAAGCCACCGGCATGAAATAAATGTAGGGAACCTCCATCCCGGCTTTTATCTGGTCCAGGTACTCACCCCTAAAGGATTAATCACCCGAAGGGCACTGGTGACAAGATAAACAGAAGGAACGATAAATTAGAAGAACAAGGCTGTCTCAAATAGAAAGAGGCGGCCTTTTTACATTGTATGGCAGTTGCCTCATTGCCTGAGTAGGTTATATCTTTGGTAAATAGGGAGGTTTGATGAAATTGCGTGATTACTCTGTCTGAGTTTTTTTTTCTATCTCTGGTCCAATAGCTTAAATAGTTGAAGCTGCATTTAGGGACAGCCCTATTAAATTATTAAGGATGTATAACCTTAATATTCATCCATTTTCCGCCTTTAAAGCGAAATACGAGTACACCGCAAAACAGAAGGAAGAAAAAAACCAATGCAAGCCAGCTGACTTGAATTGACAGATTGAACACATACAATGAAACATATAACATAGGTACAAACAGCCAATGTGCGGTAACAGAAACGATCATTGTGAAGTGTGTGTCGCCAGCTCCACGCAAAGCCCCTATTAAGGCAGCCATCACCGCTTCGGCCAGCACATACAGCGATGCGATCTGAATCATTCGTACAGCAATGGGTACAGCTTCTTCAAATATTTGGGTTGAAACCTCGGGATGAAATACCCTCACCAAAATTTCTGGAATAAAGATAAATAAGACCAGGATGACAAACGAATAAAAAATCCCTGTTTTAATCCCCGATATGGCCGCATGGTGGGCCACTTTTGGTTGTTGTGCTCCCATATAACGCCCAACAAGGCTTGTAACCGCAATTTCAACCCCTAATAAAGGAATATACGAAACCATATCCCAGTTAAACATGATGGTTGTTGCTGTAGCCGCCACATCACCTTTAGAGTGGAACAATGAGATCATTGCCGAGAAGGCCAAAAAATTAAGGAACATCTCCAGCCCTGCCGGAGATCCAAAATAGATAAGTTTTCTCATGATCGGCCAGTTGAAACGAAACGATTTCAATGCCGATGAATGGGCATGGTTGGTTTCTCTAAAATAGGCAATGGTCAATATCACCATGGCCACAAAAGCTCCGGAGATGGTTGCAAGTGCGGCACCCTTCACCCCCATGGCCGGCAACCCCAGGTTCCCTGGTATAAGAATATAATCGAGTACAACATTGACTAACATGGCTATAACTGTTGCCAGCATAACAATCTTTGTCTTTCCAATGCCAACAAAATAACAGCCCAATGTATAGCGCATCATCCCAAAAATACCACCCAGTACCAGAATATTGAGATAATCTGTCTGTAACCCGATCTGAGATTCAGGAATGTGCATATATTGGAAATAGCCTATTGTTAGCGGTTTTAAAATCAGTATAACCGGCCATGCCATAATGGTTATAAGTATGGCCTGGAAAGCCGCATTTCTGGCATTGGCTTTTTCACCAGCACCAAAATACTGTGCAACAAGTGCTGTTGAATACCCGGTTAACCCCACAAAGAAGAATATAAGCATCTGATACGCAATCCCACCGCCAAGTGCTGCATTCATTTGTTCTGACCCAACCCGCGCAAGAAAGAGCCGGTCAGTAAAGGTCATTACCCCATCGCAAGCTGTTGAAATGATCATAGGCAGTGCAAGTACAAGTAATTCTTTTATTCCCCCGGGTTTGTAGTAACCCGAGAAATACCTTTTCAATGAGTTCATCGTAATTTTCTATTTGACTAAAACAAAAAAGGTTTTCAAACAAAGACTCAGTTTTTATCTTAGTTTGAACATACTCATGATAAAAATCATATTTACTTAGACAAAAAAAAGAAAGGGTAGTTGCTTCGTATTGCATTAAGTGTTGTGACAAAAGACAAAAATCTTTTAGTTTACCCTATCATAAAAATGGTTTTATTTTTAAAGATTTAAATGGAAGTATCCCTGGAATTGATATATCCCTCAAACGTATTTTCTGCTTGTAGTGCAAATAGAAATGCTTAAGGTTGGTTACAAAAACAAATGCCGTCGTCCGGTTAAGATTTGAAAATATAGCAAACTTGTCAATTGTAAGAAATCAGGTTTAAAGTGAATAAAAATAGATTTCCGCGATTTCAGCTATCTACTCAACGCCATATTTATCCACCAAATAAATCATGGTGGCGATACAACCGCAGCCAAGCTGAAGTTCGCGCAGGTTGATTTTGTCGAATGTATCGTTGGCAGAGTGGTGCATGTCGAAGTAGCGTTGCGAATCGGTTCCGTAGGCCATCAGGGGTACACCCAGTTCCTTTAAAGGCCCGATGTCCACGCCACCCCAACCGGCTTTGATTTCGTCGATGCCATAGGGTTTCAGGTAAGGGAGGAAAGCAGCTATCCGGCCCACGGTTTCCTCACTTGCATTTATGGTGAACATTCTGGGCGTAAAGGCGCCTGCATCGGCTTCCAGTGCAAGGTAATGTTTTTCGCCGTTGTTTTTCACCATAAGGGCATAGGCTTTGCCCCCCGACTGGTATAACTCTTCATCCATGTAAACCACAGCCCGGATGGTGCGTTTGTTGTTGATATTCAGTTCCTTGAAAATCCGAAGTACATCGCTGGTCATTACCACCCCTGCTCCGTCATCGTGTGCACCAGGTGTATTAAACCAACTATCAATATGACCACCTACCACGATGATTTCTTCCGGTTTTTCCTTTCCCTTTATCTCTGCAATCAGGTTGTAAGTAATGGTTTCAGGGATATCTTCGGAATCCACATACACCTTTGCCGTGGTTTTTGGTTCTTTTTGTAATTGCTCACTCAGCAAATCAGCATCAAGTGTACTAATGGCAACAGCAGGTATCTTGTTATTTGAGTAGTGTGTATTTCCGGTGTGTGGGAAGTGGTCGGTGCTGTTGGTTACCGATCTGACAATCACAGCCACCGCTCCATATTCAGCTGCCTTTTCAGGACCACGTGCCCGTTGATCCACCGCATCGCCATAGCCTTCAAAGGTGCGGATAAAAGCAGGGTTCCATTTGCGGTTGTAGAAGACAATCTTTCCTGAAATAACCTCTTTACCCAGTTTTTCTACTTCATCAAGGCTCTTTACTTCAATCACTTCAGCCATGATGCCCTCCATTGGAGTAGCGGGTGACGGGCCCAGTGCATCGGTGTGAAGCATCACAGGTTTCCCCGATTGGGGGATTATCCATACGGATGATGAGTCGCATTTCCATGCCGGGGTGTGGAACTCCTGCAGGTAAACACTGTCAGCACCCAATGCGTTAAAATACTGTTTCATGTATTCAATGGCCTTCAGAGAATTTTCCGATCCCACTAACCGGTCGGGCGCTTCGGTACACAAATATTCCAGGTTGTGATAGGCTTCCTGCCGGGTAAGGGCGTTGTCGAAAATTAGTTTGATTTGAGTGGTTTCTTCATCCTGTGCCCGGATGGAAGTGGTGATTAAAACCAGGAACAAGGCTATAGTAAGGTGTTTCATATCGTTTTAAATGTAAAAAATTTGGCGTGCAAGATAGCAATATCATCCCGACGATTGACTTGCGGGAGATTTTTTTTGGTGTGGAAAGCAAGTGCGGAGGAACTGTGGGTTAAAGAGGTAAACGGGGAGGCTAATTATTGGCAGCTGGTATTTTATTTTGTTCGTTCAATTTTTATTGGATTTTGTCGTGTGTCAAAAACATCAATTATTTCAACTCGATTTTCCTTATCATTCATCCAATAAATTATTTTGTAATTTTTAAACGTTAAATACCTGAATTCTTCTTTCCTGTTTTTTAAAAGATCCTCTACTTGTCCGATTTTCGGTTGCTTTTTTAATTTAAGCGTTTCATTAAAAATTCCATCAACAAGTTTTTTAGCAATTTGGATTCCCGCCTTTTCCCGGTAATATTCATAAATTTTTTCAAGCTCTTTGTGAGAAAAATCAGTCCAAAATATTTTTAATTCCATTTGTCGATTTTGGCTTTTAATTCATTCGCTTCTATTAATCGTCCATTATTAGAGTCCTCCATCGACTGGTCGATTCGAGAATTAAATTCCTCAATTGTCATTGGCTTGAAGCCTTTTTTTTCAGACTTTACGATTTCTTTTTTCAGAATTTTTTCAATTCGGGAAATCACTTCTTCACTTTGAACTTTTATAAATTCTTGGATCAGTTCTAATTTTCTAGTTTGTAAATCCATTTTATTTAGCTTTTTGTCAAAGATGCAAATTTATTAATTTGTTCCAAATTTAACCTTGATTATAGTGTTTCATACCGACGGATTAACCTAAAACATCACCAAAGGTAGGGAATATTTCGTATAACAAATATTTTTAAGTTTGCATTATTAATATAAACTATCGTTTATTTGTAATGTATACTTAGAAACTGTCTAAATTTTTTCCCGTAGGGAAAACATATGGGTAGAAGAAGAAATGTAATCCAATTTATTTCGTCCCGGATGGGACGATATAAACAAATGAAGTGATTCTTCTACCCATATTTGGCTCCTAACGGAGCCTAAAACAAAATTTAGACAGTTTCTTAATGAATTGTTTCCCTTTTCATACGAAGAGTTTTTAACCTACAGGCAAATTGAAAACACCATAGATTCTTTAAACAGGTACCTTTTGCAGGGTGGTGGATGTATCAGACAATATGAAAGGGGGTTTATATTCCAGCGTCCCTGCCTGCCGCAGGCAAGCTTGTTACCGCTTCGCTCAAACGAAGAAGAGCGAGGGGGTCTTCACCGGGTTGGAAAAAACCCGGCGGGTCAATAGAAATACTTTTATTGAAAAACGAGTAAAGAATTTCGATCTTCTGAAATGAAAATCCTATTTTTGCTTCCTTTCAGAAGAACATGGAGCATTTAAAACCAATCATACTTTGGCTCTTATTAATGACCGCTTTGCATGGCTTTGCGCAGGAAAAGAGAACCTATACAACCAAAAAATTAACGGGTGATGCACCTGCCATTGATGGCCGCATAAATGAAGAAGCCTGGGCACAGGTGGAATGGACCGGCGATTTCACTCAGAAAGACCCTTATGAGTTTGCAAAGCCTACCCAAAATACCACCTTTAAAATCATCTACGACGACAACAACGTGTACGTGGCCATCATGGTAAATTACAACGATTTTAACCTGATTGAAAGGCGGTTGGGCCGGCGCGACAGTTTTCAGGGCGATTGGGTAGCAATCGCTTTCGATAGCTACAACGACGGACTCACTGGTTTCTCCTTTGGCGTATCTGCCGCCGGCGTTAAAAACGACTTAATCGTTACCAACGATGTGAATTCAGACGATACCTGGGATCCCGTTTGGTATGTAAAAGTGGGTCCGTCCGACTCGGGATGGGTGGCCGAAATGAAAATCCCATTCAATCAACTCAGGTTCTCAAATACAGACAATGAGCTGGTGTGGGGGTTGGAAGTCATGAGGCAACTTTTTCATAATGACGAGTTTATGGTATGGCAGATGGTTCCAAACGAATCCTCCTCCTGGGTGGGCATGTGGGGTAAACTGGAGGGCATCAGCAATATCCGACCAAGGAAGGAAGTAGAGTTGGTTCCTTATTTGATGGGCGGATTGAAGAAAAGCGAACGGGTTGATGGCGATCCATTTCAAACGGGGACAACCTGGGAGTACAATGCGGGCTTAGACGGGAAGATCGCGGTTACCAACGACCTTACCCTTAACTTCACTATCAATCCTGATTTTGGTCAGGTTGAAGCCGATCCGTCGGAGGTAAATCTTTCGGCTTTTGAATCGTATTTTCAGGAAAAACGCCCTTTTTTTATAGAAGGAAGCAATATCTTTAACTTTTCCATTTCCAATGGCAATGGACCAACGGGTATGGACAAGATATTCTATTCGCGCAGAATTGGCCGACAACCCCGGCATTGGCCAGAAATTACAGATAAAGAATACATGGAAGTTCCTGAATTTACCCGAATTTTAGGCGCTTTTAAATTGTCTGGGAAAACCCGTAACGGATGGTCTATTGGCGTGATTGAAAGCGTGACAAACCAGGAATTTGCCCAAATCGACTCTCTTGGCTTGCGCCGAAAGGAAATAGTGGAACCCGCTACCAATTACTTTAATGCGCGCGTTCAAAAAGATTTCAATAAAGGGAACACCACGATTGGAGGCATATTTACCGCTACCAACCGGTTTATCAACGATAGTGCATTAAATTTTCTGCCCCGTGCGGCTTACACGGGAGGTATTGATTTTGCACAATACTGGCAGGATAAAAATTACCGCATCAGGGCCAACACGATTGCATCCACCGTTCAGGGCACCCCGGAGTCGATACTTGATTTACAGACTGCTCCTCAGCGTTATTATCAGCGCCCGGATGTGGGTCACCACCGGCTCGATTCAACGCTGAGGATACTCTCGGGATGGGGAGCCAGTGTTGAAGGTAGTAAGATTGGCGGTGGTCACTGGCGTTTTGGTGAAAGGGTCACAGCCATTTCGCCTGGTTTAGAATTGAACGACCAGGGGTTTGTTCGAAGAGCCGACTTTATCACACAAGCTACCTGGCTTGGCTACGAAATTTGGGAACCCTTTGGGAGTTTCCGGTCGTTGAGTATTGGTATTGAAGAGTGGGCCGGTTGGGATTTTTCAGGGCGGTTTTTATATTGGGGAGCAAGTGCCTATTGGAGCGCCCGGTTTAAAAACTATTGGAGTGTTAATACAGGGGTCAACTATAGCGGATACGATGTAGACCGGCCTGCCCTGAGGGGTGGACCGGCGTTAATCGCACCGGGCAATTGGAGTGCCTGGCTCGGGGTGAGTTCTGATGACAGGAAAAAGCTGGTTTTTGAACCCGAGATCGAAGGCGGATATAGCACCCAGGGTTATGGTGGCTGGTATGATGCCAGTTTATCGGTTAATTATCAGATCACAAATGCGCTACAGGTTTCGTTGGAACCTGGCTACCATTTTGGCGACCAATATGCCATGTACGTGAAAACCATCCGGGTCAACAACCGTGATCAATATCTGGTAGCCTCCATGAAACAGCACATTGCCAGTGCCGATTTCAGGATTGACTATTCGCTTACTCCGGACCTGACAATCCAATATTGGGGGCAACCTTTCGTGTTTTCGGGCGATTATTATCAGTTTAAAAAAGTGATAGATGCCGGTAACTATGATGTGAAAAATCAGTTTCATGTCTATTCTCCTGACCAGATTGAATACAATTCACAAACCGATACCTATTCTGTTTCTGAAAAAGGCGATGGAACCATTGATTTTTCATTTGAAAACCCTGATTTCAGTTTTTTTGAATTCAGGTCGAATTTTGTGGTAAGGTGGGAATACATCCCGGGATCAACGGCTTACCTGGTTTGGTCGCAAGGGAGGACAGGCGATACTCCCAACGGAGATTTCACTTTAAACGATCACCTGAACCACCTCATTGATGTAAATCCCACCAACGTTTTCCTGATCAAGATTTCATTCAGGATAAGTAAGTAAAAGCCGAATTTATAGTTTGAAATAAATTTTGATTCCTTCCAGAATGCTGTTGAGGGCTACACTGGCTAAGATCAGTCCCATAATCCGACTGACTATTGCCGCCCCCGAATTGCCAATCCATTGCTGAATTTTACCAGCTCCTCTTAGCAGTAACCAGGCAATTGCAATGACAACCAGCATGATGCCCACTGTCTGAAGCTGTTCAATCAGGCTGAAGGTGGAATTATCAGTCAGCAACACTACTGCCATCATAGCTCCCGGACTGGCAAGTGAAGGCACTGCCAACGGGAAAATGGCCACATCTACCTTTTTATCCTGCATGCTCATCTCGCTCTCCGGCTTGCTTTCGCCAAAAATCATGGTAAAGGCAAAATACAGCAACACCAGACCGCCGGCAATCTGAAACGACTCAAGGGGGATCTCCATGGCATCCAGGATGATTTGCCCCAGCGAAAGAAAAAACAACAGGATGAAAAAGGCCGTTATCGAGGCTTTAAGTGCCGTTTGTTTTTTTTGTGTTGGTGTAAGGCGGGTAGTATGCGAAATAAAAACCGGTACCGAGCCAATGGGGTCGATTACCACCCAAAGCACAATAAAGTCCTGAATTATATTTTCCATCATGGCAGATATCTTTTGTATGAAGCGAATATAAAAAGAAAATCTATTGGATCGGCTATTGATCCAGGGCAGGATAATCAGTGTAACCGGCAGCTCCCGGAGTATAATAGGTGGAAGGTTCAGCAATGGCCAGCGGTAAATTGTTTTGCATGCGGTAAACCAGGTCGGGATTGGCGATAAAGGGTACACCAAACGCTACCAGATCTGCCAGTCCTTCGTCGAGCACCTTCATGGCTGTCTCGGCTGTAAACCCTCTGTTTATCATGAGGTTGCCTTTGTAGATGGGCCGGTAGCGCCGGGCGATTTCAGGTTCTGAATGGGGAACGTCTTTTACATTGGTATAGGGTTCAGACAAATGCAGGAATGCCAATGGATAGTCGTTCATCCGGTCGATGAGGTAATCGAAAGTGGGCAAGGTATCTTTTGTAATGTTGAGTCCCTGGATTTCGTGTGCCGAAGGATTTAGCCTCACTCCAATCCTATTGACGGGCATTTTCTGCGTTAAAGCATCCAGCAATTCGAAGAGGATGCGTGACCTGTTTTCCGGATTTCCACCATACTCGTCCATTCTTATATTGGAAGCCGGGGCAAAAAACTGATGCAACAGATAACCGTTGGAGGCATGTATCTCCACACCGTCGAAACCGGCCTCCATCGCGTTGGCGCCAGCCTGGGCAAAATCGGCCACCACCTGGTGAATTTCCAGTTGGGTCATTTCCTGTGGCAACACCGATGGCTTTTTACCATTGGGAGTGCGGATGGTAATCTTCGGATCGATGGCCGAAGGTGCTAAAGGTCGCAGTCCTTGCAGGTAATCGGGGTGTGAAATCCGTCCCACGTGCCACAGTTGGATAAATATTTTCCCTCCGGCCTGATGAACAGCCCGGGTGGTTAACTTCCAGCCTTCAATTTGTGCTTTTGAGTAAATACCGGGTGTGTTGTGATAACCCACTGCTCGTCTGGAAATCTGCGATCCTTCGGTGATCAGCAACCCGGCTGTCGCCCGTTGGCGATAATATTCAGCAATTAAGTCGTTGGCTTTGTTTTCGTTGTTGGCAGCTCTTCCGCGTGTCAGCGGGGCCATCACTATTCTGCTCGAAAGCGAAAGATCACCCAGTTGGCAGGGGTCAAAAAGTGTATGTTTAGTCATTTTTTAGTGATAGAAAATCCTGCTCTCCGGAGAAAGCAGGATTTTAGGTATTTTTTCAAGATTATAAATGGATTACTTCGCCGTAAGCATCGGCAGCGGCTTCCATAATGGCTTCCGACATGGTGGGATGCGGATGCACCGAATTAATGATCTCGTGTCCGGTAGTTTCCAGTTTACGGGCCACCACCACTTCGGCAATCATTTCGGTTACGTTTTCTCCGATCATCTGGCAACCCAGAAATTCGCCGTATTTGGCATCGAAAACCACCTTTACAAAGCCATCTTTTTTTCCGGCAGCGCTGGCTTTTCCAGAGGCTGAGAAAGGAAACTTACCTGCCTTCACCTCATATCCCGCTTCTTTGGCTTGTTTTTCGGTGTAGCCTACACTGGCTACTTCAGGGCTGGTGTAGGTACATGCCGGAATGTTGTTATAGTCGATGGGCGCTACATCGAGTCCTGCGATTTTCTCAACACAGGTAATGCCTTCGTGTGATGCAACGTGTGCCAATGCCTGTCCATGTACAATATCGCCAATGGCGTAATATCCGGGTACGTTGGTCTGGTAGTAATCATCTACAACCACCTTGCCTTTGTCGGTTTTAATACCGGTTTCTTCGAGGCCGATGCCTTCGAGGTTGGTCGCGATGCCGACGGCGGAAAGAACAATATCCACTTCAATTTCTTCGGTTCCTTTTTTTGTTTTGATAGTCACTTTGCACTTTTTGCCTTTGGTGTCAATGGTTTCCACCGAAGAATCAACCATCACTTTCATGCCTGCTTTCTTAAAGGCCCGGGCCAGGGTTTTCGATACTTCTTCGTCTTCGAGAGGGACGATGTTGGGTAAAAACTCCACCAGTGTAACCTCCACACCGATGCTGTTGAAGAAGTAAGCAAATTCGGAACCGATGGCCCCGGAGCCAACAACGACCATTTTTTCGGGTTTCTTTTCAAGCACCATCGCTTCGCGGTAGCCAATAATCTTTTTTCCATCCTGAGGAAGGTTAGGTAGTTCACGCGAACGGGCTCCCGTGGCCAGGATGATGTGTTTGGCACTATATTCTGTAACCTTGCCGTCAGCATCGGTAACCGACACCTTTTTGCCGGGCATCACTTTTCCAAAACCATTGATCAGGTCTATTTTATTTTTTTTCAATAAAAATTGAACTCCCTTGCTCATGCCATCAGCCACACCACGACTTCGTTTTACCATTTCAGGAAGGTCAGCCTCTACGTTACCTTTGATTGAAATGCCATATTCGGCGGCATGACTGGCATAATTAAACACCTGTGCGCTTTTTAACAAGGCTTTTGTTGGAATACATCCCCAGTTGAGGCAAATACCGCCGACTTCAGCTTTTTCAACCACGGCTGTTTTCATGCCAAGCTGTGAAGCGCGAATGGCAGCAACATATCCTCCGGGACCACTTCCCACCACAATTATATCGTAATTCATGTTGTATTTTTTATGGTTAACGAAGCTGCAAAAATAAACAATCGTCAGGTTTAAACCCTTAACTTTGCTTAAATAATTTTAATCGTTCTAAATAGTGCGTTAACTAAGACTATAATAAGTGGATATGATGAAAATGGAGACCCTGAATGATGCAAACAGGCAATTGATAGAAGCCACCACCGAATTTGTAAAAAATCAACTTCGTGATGCTGAAGGTGGTCACGACTGGTGGCATATTTACCGGGTGTGGAAACTGGCTAAAACCATTGGAAAGGCGGAAGGAGCTGATGGGCTTGTTGTTGAGTTGGGTGCGTTGCTTCATGATATTGCCGATGCTAAATTTAATGGTGGTGACGAAACACTGGGGCCTGAAATGACCCGTCAATTTCTTGTTGATCAGGGTGTAGATCGAAAAGTAATTGACCAGGTGGAAGCCATTGTGCGTGATATTTCGTTTAAAAACACCTTTGGTAGAGAGGTGCAACGAACCCTTGAACTGGATGTGGTTCAGGATGCCGACCGGTTGGATGCCATGGGAGCTATCGGCATTGCCCGCGCGTTTAATTATGGTGGATACCAGGGAAATGTGATGTACGATCCCCAGCTCCCGCCAAGGGTAAATATGACCAAAGAAGAGTATAAAAAAGGCAAATCAACCACCATTAACCATTTTTACGAAAAATTGCTTTTGCTGAAAGACAAGATGAATACAGATACGGGAAAGCGCCTTGCGGAGGCTCGACATCAATATATGTTGACGTTTTTGGATACCTTTTACAGGGAATGGGAGGGAGGTAATTCAGTGGTTTTTTAACCAGCTCATTGCACCTTCTTCAGTCGAAAACACATTTAGTTTGTAATTTGGGGAGGTGTGTTTTTGATCGAAAATCATAGCGAGGGCTGTGTTTTCAGGGGTGTTGTGAATGACGGCGTGCCGAACTGATTGATACAAGGGAAATAATCTTTTTTGCCTCTCTGCAATGAGGGATAAATCCTGGGGTGAAAATTCGGGATGTGCCAACCGCGCATCTTCCAGGATGAGCAGGTTTCGTGGTAATCCTTTGTTATTCAGACAATAATCAATGGCTCCCAACATTTCTTGTACGGTTATCCTGCCTTCGGAAATACCGTAAAGGATACCGTTGTTTTTATTCTCCTGTAAGCTGATCATTACCTACAACGCTTGATAATAGCATCGTTTTGGTGAAGATATTTTATTCTCATTCACCAGCACTTTGATGGCTTTATCTACCTCTTTTTTGTCGATGCCGCTTTGATCGGCTATTTCTCCTGCTTTCAATGGAGTGCTGGAAATTTTAAGTGTGTTGTACACTTTTTCTGATGTGTTCATTGTAACTTTATTTTAAGTGGTTTGATGGGTAAAAATAGCATAAATTATTTTCATGATTCACCTTTTTAGACTGAACTCTTTAATTTATCGTCAAAACAATGGGCGAAAGTGTTCGTTCGATACCATCGGGATCGCCGGCTATGATGTTTTCGAACACTACGCTCTGACCCCGGTTTGTTTGTTTTATTTGATCGATCATTTCGGTTGTTAAATAGGCGTTCTTTGATTCGAGGTTGTACACTTTAAAGCCCCGCTGAACGGTCATGGTGAAAGAGCTGATGACGAAAGAATGATCAAACTCAAAATCGTTGGGCATTTTTGGAGCAAGGGCTCCGGCAGCGATCATAATATCGCGGTTTATGACACCTGAGTTTTTCCCGGCAATAGTGGCCGCGGGATCGGGTAGTTTTTTTACCCGGAAAGTCTTTGAACCCAAATACTTTTGCACACCATTTATATTAGTCGCAAGGGTAACAACCGCGTCGTTACAGCCTACAGGAACATTTACCACCCAATCGTTGCTTGAAGGATCGGGTTTGATGGTGCCACAGGAGATAGTCGGTGTTAAACTTTCTTTAGGGATGCCGGATATATCAATTGAAACAGGATTGTCAACGCCAATATAAAACACGTTCATTTTTTTAGCTGAAATGGTGAACGAAGCACTGGCTACATAGTATTCATTACTAAAGTGATAATCGTTTATTTCTCCGGTACTGGCTTTTGCCCTCACAAACCCGGCATATTTGTTTAACCCTTCCATCCGGGCCGGAAGGTTGATATTTATTTTTCCGGGTACATTATCCAACAAAGTGGCTTGGCCATGCATTGTTACCGGAAGATAGTCGACACCTTGCATGAAGTAGACTTCGGGGCTTTGGGTGGTATCGTAAGCAGCTACAATGATTTCAGCCTGATACTCATCTCCAATAAATACAAAATTACTTTTCGGCAACACTTTGGCTTCTATTCTGTCGAATTTAAAATCGCCTTGTCCGATGGATTTGTGTAATAAGTTAACCACGTCGTATTCGGCGTTATAAACATCCGAAATAATTTTGTTCAGGATAGGAATATCGGCAGCTACAATGGTATTGTAAAAAAAGTGGGTTTCCCAGTTTTGCTCCTGTCCATCTGCATTGTAGTAAGGGCCATCGGTGTCAAGGCCAAGGTTGACGTTCTCCAGGTTTCTCGGATCGACCAACGCGAGCATTTCCTGCCGAAACAGGATGATTCTATCTTTTAACTTCTTCGAAGCGCCATCGGAGCCATCATTCGAACTTCCCATAAAGTATCGGGTGGGTACCAAATAGTTGTCTTTCTTTTTGATGTGTTTAACAGAAATGTGTTTTGCAGAATCTATCGACACTTTTTCTGTTGCAGCGATCAGTTCATTCCGAACGTTTTGGACATAATCAACCATTTCCATGGAGAGTGCTTTTGCTACCAGGGCTTTTTCCCAGTATGGCTTTACCTTAATCTGGTTTATCTGATAATTTTTTTCGAAATTGGCATAGATTTCATTCAGTTTTTGAGAAAGGTTTTCATTTGTCTGAACGATGTTGTCGTTCACCACCAAAAAGGCATTGATGACATCTTTGGAAACATTTAAAGCCAATAAGGCGGTCAATACCAAATACATCATCGAAATCATTCTTTGCCTTGGTGACTCTTTAACTCCGCCCATTGGTTAGTGATTTTTTTTGTAAATAAAGTCAATTATTGTGTGATGGTATATTGCACATAAATGGTGCTGATTCCTGACCGTACTTTCGAGTAGTCGGTTATAATAAACGAAAAAATAAGCTGATGGCCCTCGTTTCTGCCCGACCCGGTATAGCAGGTGCTAATATTATCAATCAATACACGCGGCCTGTTAGAAACCCTTATTTTGCCGGTGGGGGTTCCCTGTCTGCTTTTGCTCATGCCTACATAGGGTTTGGCTTCAATTTGCAGCTCCATGCCTTCGGGGATGCTCCCTGAAGCCACCTCCACCGTGATCGAGATGTTGGGCTCAGACGGATGGACGAGGGTTGTATAGTTGAGCCACTGTGATTCGTCGGTGATTACCTTTTTTGCAAGCCCGGCGTTATATGAAGGTGTTAAATCCATGTAAATGGGGCTTCTCTTACTCACAGTGAGGCTGTTTTGCGCGTACAGGGCACTGCTTGCGAAAAGTAATAAAATACAGAAAGTGAATATTGTCTTTTTCATGAACGTAGTTAGTTTGTTTCAAAAAAAGCGATCAGCTTTTTTGAAATTTAATTTTGCGTGAAATTTTCCTGATAGCTATCTCCACATTTTTGATTTCAGCGGACGACAGGTTGATATTGTATTCATTGGTCAGCAACTGGAATCCCGCCGGAATTCCGCGGTCGTAAACAATCAGCTTCCATGCTCCGGGCCTGAGATCATTAAAACCAAACGTCCCGTCCTGATTGGTAAAAACACGGTAGGTTTCGATGCCATTGTTGACTTCGATAATGAGCTTATCCAATTTTGCCTTTACAGCAATAAAGCCCTTTTTATCCTTATTTTCATCTTCTTCAATCACAATGGCACCTGTTATTTTTCCTGATTTTGTTAAAGATACTTCAAAATAGGTTTTTTCACCCGGCAGGATATCAATTTTATATGGCCCGGGTGTTTCGGCGATGGTGTTCAGTCCTGATTTTGAATTGTCCATAAACAAAAAATGTGTTCCCGTTTTTACAAATGGAATGTCAAATTCTCCATTTTTATCCGAAAATACGATATTTCCTGCCAAGGTAAGCAAAATTCCTTCAATATTATCAACACCATGATTTATGATCCTGCCCTGAAGTCCCCCGACATCCTCCTTCCGGGCAACAGGAATATTGATGGTATAAGTGTACTTTAAGCTGGCACTGAGTACGGTATTGTTCAGCGAGTTTTTCCTGAGATCATAATCTACGCCCATCGCCACCTCATGGTTGCGATGCATCAGGTAGCTTGCCTGCAAACCAAGTAAACTCCTGTCGCGATAATATTCTTCCACCTGGTAACCGTTTTGATATTGAAATAAAACTTTAACCTTACTTCTCCAATTGGCATCGAGGGTAGCTCCATAAAAAACATTGGTCAGGCCGCCTGTAAGATATTGTTGCCCACCCATGTAACTGACAAAACCTTTTACAAATATACTTTTGTTTACATTATATTGCAGCGATAAATTTGCATTGATCACATTCGTGAGCTCACCCACATTAAGTGGAAGTAGGTTTTCTGTTTTGCCCATGGCCCCGTATGCGTTGATCCCGAAGCGGTTTATTCTGCTACGAAAACCAATGCGGGCCGTATATTCCTTATAATTGAATTTTTTTTTCAGGCTCATATCCTCGTTCGATCGCATACTTGCTCCGATATTCAGGCTGTGATTAAAATTGATGGCATAACCCGCCGAAAAACTCAAATTACTGCTAAACGGGGCATTGGCATACATGGTATCCAGTGCAATATTGGTATGGTTTAAATTGTAATTCAGCGTTAAATCTACTTTACGGAAAACAGAAGCATTCACACCCGATGAAACATATTGCGAGTTTGATAAATACCCGGGGAAGTCCTGATCGGCTTTGGTGTAGGCAAAAAACATCCTGTAACGTGAGAAATGCACCCGCAAATCTGTTGAATAGGCTTTGGTGGTTTTTCCATTGGACATTCCCATGGCATACTCAAATTTAACGTCCCCCCACTTCACCGGGCTGGCCTCACCGGAAAGGGAAAAGAGTTGAGCAGCACTATCTGTTACAAACAACTTATTCAGGTATCCCAATTTGATGTTCAGCTTTTTTTCTAAAGTATAACCGCCATACACTGCGGCCACCCGTTGCAAGTTGGGATAAAACCTGGGGAAATTGATAAAGGTACCGAGGCTGATTTTTTTTAAGGTGTGTTCATATTCAAGGCCCCGGCCGCTTCTCGATCCTTCGGTTAAATCGGTTAAGGTGTAGCTGTTGTCGCCTATTGCGGCTTTTGAATGTGGCGAAACATATTTGATGTTGTACTCATCTGTCTGGCCAAGAATGGGGTTTCCCTGCCGGTTGGGTCCCCGGAAATGAAACGCGAGCTCCCTTTTTTTTCTATACGAAATGGTCCCCGCCCCGGTAATATCAAACATATAGCCATAAAGTCTTTCACCGGTTTGGTTGTTGGTTACAAAAAGACCGGATATTTTGGTGGGTATCCTATTGTAAGAATCGAATTTGATTTTGCCCGAAGGAATCACATCGAAAACACAGGAGGTTTCACTTGTTGTTTCAGGACTCTCCACAATGGTAGCTGAAAGGCTCACCCCTTTTCGGGTATATTGGATGATGTCTTTTTCGGTGGTCACAAATACGCCAATAAACACCGATGAACCCGGATCGAGCGCGAGCTTTTTGGTTTCTGATATTTTTGCATTGATGATCGTGGCCTCAATATTGACCTTTGTATTTGATAAATTTTGTACCATAAATTGCACGCTCAGCGTATCTCCCGAAAAAACATAATCCGGCGCTTTCATTACGCTGGTTAGAATGGCGTATTTGGGTTTTACATACACTGGAATTTGAATCTCTCCGATTTTACTGTTTTCCGACTTGTCCCATGCTTCGATGCCAATGGAATAATCGCCCACCCCGGTAGATTCGTTCACATAAAAACTAAAAATTTTTAATTTTTTACTGGCCCTTTCCACGATAACCGATGAATAATCTGTAAGCTGACTCAGTCCGTCCGGGGTGGTAATTTTAAGATGGAACTCTTTATCTGAATCCGTATTATTGACCAACATGATGGCCATGTTGGAGTTGGAACCAGGGTTAAGTTCAATCTTGTTGTTATTAACCAGTTGTATCTCTAAATCGCCTTTGCCTGCATAGATGGCCAATGACATGAACCACAGTGATGTAAATACTGAAACAAATTTCCACATTTACATGCTTTATTTATTACAAATAACCAACTACTTATTTCTCTTTTTTTTGAGTTAGATGTTATTATCTGATCGATTTATAAAAGTACAAATGTATGACCCTGCATTAAAAAAAGAGGGTGTATTCCAAACCAAAAACATCGTCCCCTTCACCTGCGGCCACTATTACGGTGTGATAGGTTTTTTCACTTTCTATACCCTCCAGGTCGAACCTGTAGCGTGCCGAAGTAGCAGGGAAAAGCCCTTTTTTTGCTGCCATAATTACTTTAACCGATTCGCCGGCATCATTAAACAATTCCATGGAGACATCGGGTACGATATAATGGTCGCCAGTATTGATGATGTCAACAGCTAAAAACAAGTGGTCACCTTCTTTTATCAGACTTGGTTCCAAAAATTCCAGTTTCCCTTTACTCTCATCAGCTATTTCGGTCACTATTTGAATAGCATAGCGTGTAACCGTGTTAATGTTAAATTGCCCTTCCTGAGCGGGGTCGATCGGATTAACACCTTCTACCATCAACACACTCCAGTAAGTACCTGTGATGGTGTCGTTTTGAGGAATGGTTACCTCATACTGAATGTACATGGTTGAGTTACCCGCCACGATGGTCGTTTTCGGACTATATTGAATCCAGTTGGCATTGGAGCGATCGTGCGAGACAGGGTCGTTGTAATAGGTAAAATCCTCGTAATTGTAAAGCAAATCAGTTTGATAAATCTTTACTTCCTGGTCGGTAGTGCCGCTGTTTTGAATTTTTATCTCCCCTTTGTACACGTCCCCTTTTTCTCCTTTGTTAATATGTCGCAGACTCCCCACTACTTCAATGGATGCTACAGAAATCAAGGGTATAAGAGTAATCAGAAAAGATGCAAAAAAAAGTTGAATCGTTCTCATGTTTTTGTCTTTTATATTATTTGTCAAGATTACTAAAAATTATCGTATGAATCAAGTTTTTAGCGACTTTTATTCTAAGCATATTCTTTCGTTATTGAATCATTAGAGGCCAGAGAAAGGAATTGTCCACAACAACAAAATAGGGGAAGTATGAATACTTCCCCCAATCATTAACCCATGTACCTACAACATTGTTATCAAATATCATTTATAAATCATCTCTAATCGAATTGGCAGCCTGTTTTAATCATGAGCGATTGCCGTCATGTTTAGTAGCCTGCTGATAGCGTTAATACCACGGTGGCGGTAGTAGCACCGGTTGCGAAAATGGTTCCATAAGCACCGGCAGCTCCTGCATCCCAGGTATAATCCAGCTGATAACCATCACCTGCGGCAGTTCCGGTATAACAACTTCCAATTCCCGTTGCGATATCTACAGCTGTTTCGCCAAGTACCAGTGCGCCGGTACCTGTTCCAACTGTTCCGGCAAAATTTGCATTTGTTGGTACGGCGGTTGCAACCGATAGTTCAGTTCCCGTGGGCACCCCGGTTACCGAAGCTGTCATCTTGCGGGTTTGAGTTGAAGTAACAATTGAGGATAGCTGGGCGTAACTTGTCCCGGTACCACCGCTAATGGCTGTACCGGCAACTGTGGTGGTTAGTTCCAGAGAAACAGCACCGGTAACCCCTGAAGCATTAACAGCGTTAATAAGCAGAACCTCAGGAATACCCATGGTTAATTCCTGGTTTGATGTTACCTGAGCGTTTACATTTACGCTGAGTATCGAAAACGCCCCCATCATTGCGATTAAAAAGAATAGTTTTTTCATTTTAGTTTGTTATTAAATAATATATTTTTACTACCCAACAAAGATACAAAGCGATTTTTTCAGAATTTATAGGCTACATACTGAAATACACTTCATAAAAACTGAAATTAGATTCATAAAAACCGATCATTCAAGTGGGTTATTTTCGCTGTGGAGGGTATCTGCGAAATGCTCGTGAAAGAACTTTAATTGCCATCGTGGGCAGTAAGCGTGAAGACCACCGTTATATTGTAGGTGGCCGCAGCTATCTGACTATAGTTTGCTGCCGGGTTCAGGGGTGCCCAGGTAAAAGTCATCTGGTAGCCATCGTTGTATCCTGTCCCTGTGTAGCATGTCGCGATATATCTTACTATAAACTGATCTACAGATGATAATGTGATGGGGGTGGTGATGGCTGTCCCAAGTGCGCCTCCACTGTTAGTGGTGGTGCAGTTTGCCGATACCAGTGTAAGCTGTGTGCCAGCCGGAACGGTCCCGCTGGAGATTCTTGCTGTGATCTCCCGGTCGGTGCCACCGGGGACGATGGAAGATATTTTAACAAATACATCGGAGTTGGAAACTGATCCCACTGGGGCTCCCGCTGTTGAAGTAGCGAGAGTCAATGTCACCGGGGCATGGTTGGTTTCTATCAATGCAAATTCTGATACTTGTAAGGTAATGTTGTCTCCGGCGGTCCATACTTGGGCGTTGAGGTGATTGATGAAGCATAAAATGATTCCTGTCAGCATCATTTTAATGGATGGATTATTCATAATCAAAGTTTTACACAGGCAGCACTTCACTTTATTTCAAAATGTAAATATAACTATAAACAAGCAGTTGAATGGGTAGTCTTTTGCTGAAATCTGCCTCAGAAAAACTGAAAAAACGCTATTCAACCCAATCATGTCACTTTGCGAAGTCCGATATGGGTTTTATCTGTATTCTAATTGTATATAGAGGTGAGAGTGAAGGTTACCGTGATATTGTAGGTGTCAGCCTGTATCTGGCTATAATTTACTGAAGGGTTTAAGGGTGCCCATGTAAAAGTCATTCGATAACCATCGTTGAATCCTGTTCCGGTATAGCAAGTAGAAATACTGGTTACCAGATATTTATCTGTGGCACTGAGGGTGATGGGTGATGAAACAGGCGCACCTAAATCGCCTCCGCTGTTGGAAGTGGTGGCAGGATTCGAAACCAGAGTAAGATAGGTTCCTGAGGGTACCGATCCACCGGAAATCCTGGCCGTAATTTCACGACTCCGGTATCGGGGTACTACTGAGGATATTCTTACAAACAAATCGGAGTTGGAGGACTGTGCTGCCGGAGCACCGGGCGAAGGAGGGATAAGTGACAAAGTAACCGGAGCATGGTTGGTGTCGATAAGCGCATAGCTCCAAACCGAAATGGTGATTTCTTCACCTGCTACCCATGTTTGCGACCACAATCGCATGGAAAACAGTAAAGCCGTCAAAACAATGCCATACCTTAATACAGGTAATCTCATACTTTTTTGTTCATTCAGTTGATGTAATGGTATAGGTAACCGCAATTGCCTGACCATTTTCGTAATTATTGCTGTAATTATAGCTCTCCGGATTGTCCCAGATATAAGTAAGCCTGTGTCCCCTGTTTGATCCGGATCCTGTATAACAGCTGCCTATATTGACAATGATATTCTGTGGGTAGCTCGAGAGGGTTATTTCCCCAATGGGTGTGCCCGTTGCCCCGGAACCAAAACCTGCATCCTCACTGATGACAACACGCAGGGTAACATCAGCCGGCAAACTTCCTGAACTGATATTGGCGGTAATATAATTTGTTGCTCCCGTATTTACAATGGATGAGTAATTTAACCAAGTGTTGTCACCCGTGTTTGGAGTGATGATCTGCTCCACGTTATTGGGTTCTAAAAAAGAATAACTATAGGTAATAACCTGCTCGCCATCAACAGCAAAGTTGATGAGTGAAACAGGAGGAATACTTAGCATAAGAGGAACCTCTGCCGTGTTGTTGTTCTGACAATAGCCGGATGATGGCATACAAAATAACAGGCCAATCACAGTAATAAGGACAGCTTTCTTAAAGTCGACCACTTTGTGTTAAAATTTGGAACAAATATAGGTATATAACATGTGGAAATAAATAGGCAATTTGCTGATGTCAGGGTTCGAAATGCTGATTCTTGGGTTTAGTTAAAGAGTTTTAGAAATTGATTGCTAAAACAAGTGCTTTACCACAAAGAGATCAGTCCTTTTTTTATAGCGTATTTTACCAGATCGGCGGTGGAGTTTAAATTGAGCTTTTCGAGGATGTGCTGTTTATGGGTTCCCACCGTTTTTACACTGATAAAAAGGGTGTCCGAAATTTCCCTGCTCGATTTGCCTTCTGCAATCAGTTTGAGTATTTCCTGTTCTCTTTCCGAGAGCTGAGTTTCATTTGAATGGGCGGCCTTTTCCTGTCCGATGTAGTCGTGAATGATGACTTCAGTAATATCGTTGCTGAGGTATTTTTTACCGGAATACACCGTATGAATGGCCTCAATTAATTCGTCGTAGGCACAATTTTTAAACAAATAACCATAAGCTCCGGCTTCGAGCATGCCTTTAATAAAATGTTTTTCAGCATGCATGGTCAGTGCAATTACTTTGATGCCGGGAGCGTCCATATGGAGTATGCCGGTGGCTTCGATGCCGTTAATCAGTGGCATGCCAATGTCCATGATAACAATATCGGGGTTTAGTTTTTTCGCTTTGTCGATGGTTTGCTGGCCATCTTCGGTTTGTGCCAGTATTTCAATTTCCTGCGATTCGGAAAGCAGCGTAATTAACCCTTCACGAAATAACTGGTGGTCGTCGGCGATAAGAATTTTTATTGGCATATACTAACTTTTTTTAATCGGAAGAATGACTGTGGCTGTGGTTCCCTTTCCCGCATCTGATTTTATGACTAACCGACCCTGAATGGTATCGAGCCGTTCGTTAACACTGAACAAACCATAACCGCTTTTATTTGAGCTGGTTGAATATTTAAAACCCTGTCCATCATCGGTTACCGAAAAATACTGATAATGCAGATCGTTGCTTATTTCAACAGTAATCCTACCAGCCTGTGCATGTTTAATAACATTGATAAGCAATTCACAAATAATGCGGTACAGCAAAATCCGGTTATGACTGCTCAGTGCAATTTTCGGTTCAGTAGCATCAATTTCTGTTTGCAGGTTGTGGTTGTTTTTAATTTGTTCCAGTTTCCACCTGATGGCCGGTACCAATCCCAGTTCGTACAAAACCGGGGGGCTTAAATCGTAGGTGAGCAACCTGGATTGGTTGATGGCGTCGCTGAGGAAAGTTGTAGCGTTGCTTATTACCCGCTGAATATCAGTGGGCAACTTTTTGTTTTTGAGCGATGAAAGGTTAAAGTGCGTTATGGACAACACCTGACCAATGCCGTCGTGCAGGTATTCTGCAATTCTCCGACGTTCTTTTTCCTCAGCCTTTACCAGTTCTGAATTTAATTTTTTTAGTTTTAACTGATACGAACGGTTGATTTTGAGGCTTTTATTTAAATCTTCCTCTGCCTGCCGCCGCAAGGTAATATCCTGTGTAACACCTCTGTATCCAAGGAAGGTGGAATCTTTATCGTATATGGGAAATCCGCTGACCATTAGCCAAATTTTCTTTCCTGCCTTGTTAACACAAAGTAATTCAATTGCTTTATAGTTGGCTCTGTTCCCGAAAATTTCCCGGAGTGTATTATCAGACTTTGGATTTTTTATCAATTGAGGGAAGTCGAACAAGTACTTCCTTTCCATAACATCATGATCCTCGAAACCCAGTATTTTTGCAATAACGGCACTCACATACGTATATTTACCGTTTTCGTCAACCTCCCAAAAATATTCCTGGGCATATTCTGTGATTTGCAAAAACCGGGTTTCGCTGAGAGTAAAGTCCTTGGTTTGTTTCTTGATGAAAATCTCCAGATTATTATTTTGTTTCCTGAGCAAATCTTCTGCATTTTTAATGCGCAACAAAACCTTCACCTGACTGATGAGTTCGGTGTTGTCGAAAGGTTTAGTGATAAACGCCTCAGCTCCCATGTTTAATCCTTTAATCCGGTCACTTGTATTGTGTCCTAACGCCGACACCAACAGGATGGGAATGTGTTTGGTTTTTGGGTCGTTTTTTAATATTTCACACACCTGAAACCCGTTCATTCCGGGCATAACTATATCCAATAATATGGCATCGGGCAATTCTTCTCTGGCAATTTTAATGCCTTCTTCGCCCGATTTTACCATCATTACATCACAATCAGAAAGCATTAACATGATATTCGATTTTATTAGCATCAAGTTGCTCTCATTGTCGTCAATGGCCAAAATTTTTTTCATATAATCCTTTTTTCGAGCGAAAGTGGGTCAAATATACGATAATTACCAGGATAAAAAAACTGGCACTCTTAAATGTCACCAGGATTACTAATGGGAAATATAACGGAACATACGGATTTTATTGGTGAGTAAAATACGGTGCCAACTTCAATCGTTCAGGTTAGGTAAATAAGCCCACTATCCACAATATGATGCTCCACAGCGCTTTGGCGAGAAAAACAACAATGGCAATGGCAAAACCAAGTACGAATACAATGATTTTCAGTATTTTTAATATCAGCCACACCGCAAAGGTGATGGCTACTGTTGCCCCGGTAGCATTGAGAAGTCCCCACACGGCTGTCAGAAGGGCTGCCAGCAGGATGGTTATCAAAGCACTGGAAAGGATTCTTAACAAAGAAGAGGGGAGGTGGTAGCTGAATTTTTTCGTCAGCGTCTTTGCCAGCTTGTACCCTAAATAGGTTATTAGCAGATAAATCAGGGTTTGCGACCAAGCGTGATAATCATACAAAAAGTTGCCAGAATTGTTGATGAAGTCAGCATAAGCAAAAACATAATTGACTTCTGAAAAATAACCGTAAACCACAAAACTGCCAAAGAATGCTAGCAACAATGCTGTGATTTTGGCTCCAAGGATATAGGATTGATCTATTTTTCTTCTGACTTTTTCAAGGGAAACACCTACCTGATCCTTAATTTCAAATACATCAATATGCTGTGCTTTACTTAAAAGGCGTGCAGCCCTGGAGAACATAAACCACCGGGAGGCGTTTACCCCACGATCCCAGAAACTATAAGCTACTTCATAAATGGGACTGAGCCCCGGAATGACATGATAATCACTACCGGTAAACACCATTCTGTATTCTTTTCCTTTAAACTGGTAAGTTAACTCCCAGGTGTCGATGCAATCCACATCCACCTGCTGGAATTGCATCACATGCGAAGAAGTGTTGTCGTCATGAGCTTCCTCAATATATTTATTGATAAAGGGGTTCAGGTGATGTCCTTCGGGAAGTTGGCCGGTGCTTACTTTTTTAGCTTTGTTGGTAAATACATTATAGGATTCATATTCAGTATATTCATCCAGAAACTGGGGAAAAGCTTTGTAAACTTCACCATGAATTACACAGGTTTGTTTATCGGTATATTCCAGGTCCCTTTTGATATAAAAATGGTGCATCAACCTGGTGTGCCCATTACATACCGGACACGTATTCCGGCCACTTCCATGGCAGGTAGGACAGGTAACATAACCTCTGCCACTGCACCCTGAACAGGTAATTTTGCCGGTTCCACTGCACCTGTAGCAAGTTTTGCTACCACTGACACTACAACTATAGCAGCTTTCACGAACGGTTTCGTAGTAGGTTTCGGTTCGGTAATTGCCCTCTGAAACATATACCTGACGTGAGTGGCTTACCTGGCGTGTGTTGTAGCCCCGGCCACCGCAACTGCTACACTGCTCCTTCCCCGATCCACTACACGAATAACAGGTTGTCTTTTTGGCTCCCCGGCATACAGGGCATGTAACCGTGGTGGTGCCTTGGCATTGAACACAGGTAATCCAGCCCCGGGCATTGCATTTATAGCAGGCCTCAACATATTGCGAACCATTTAGATAGTAATTTTTTGTGCTATTGTCAAATTGACCTATGTCTTTGAGTTTGATGTCCCATGAGTTAAAATCGGAGAGTTTAAAATAGGTCCTTTCGGGGATTTTCTGGTCCGTAAAGGGTTCTTCCCCCTTGTGTTTCGATCGTTCTTCATACTGACTGCGTACACGTATGGGGTAGGCTGGTTTATACCATATCCCGGTAATGGAAATTTTATCGCCCAGGTTTTTGTATGGATGGTGCGGAATATCGTTGGCCCAGTTGTTGATACGCTGTTTCAGCGCTGTAGCCAGCTTTTTGTCGTCGCTGACATTTACTTCGTAAGGAAATTGTTCGCTCATCGACTGTAGCTTTATTGAATTGAACTTTGTTTTTTTATTTTTCCCCGGATTCATGACCTTCGTCAGTAACTTCGGCTGTTGCATTGGGGTCGTTATCCGGTTTTACCGCATCTTCGAGTTTGGGTCTGAACAGAAATGTTTTTATCAGGTAAGGTACAATCAGGACCAGAAAAAGGAATATGAACGGAGGTAGAAACAATGACAGGGCCATTCGGGGACTTTCTTTTGCCTGAACAAAAACGTGCATGGCCTGGTAGCCATAAATTCTCCAGAAATCGGGCCTGAGCGAATCATGCTGTAATACACTGTCCACCGCAATCCGGTTCAGGCGATAGGCTTCCGTTACAGATTCTATTCCAAATCCTTTGAAAGCTTTAAGCATAGGCGACCGCTGAAGCGAATCCATCGGGAAGGCTTCTTTAAGTGTGCTTTTGCGGGTTTGTTTCGGGAGAGTGTCGCCGGCCATGTTGCTTTGCGAATATAAGCACAACTGCATGGTGAACACGATCAATGTTGCAGTAAGTATTTTTATAAAATGCTTCATGTTAATGGGGTAGGTTAATCAAATAACACGCTACGATAATTCCATAACTATTCTAACGCCTAAAATTAGGTATATTTAGTACGTAAACTACCTGAGGTCACTAATTTGGAGGAAATCTAAATAGATTTGATTAAAACCAGGTTATTGTCGTTGTTGTCTGTAGCCAGGATCTTTTTCATCCCATTTTAATGCGAAAGTTAGAATGGTCAAACTACAACAATTCGGTTCATGAATACAGTAATATTTTGGAAAGTGGAATTGATTTGAAGGGTTACCAATTAAGGCTTAACTCAAACCTTTGAGAAAATCCCGAAAGGCCAGTTAAAATAATGAGGAAGAATAAGAAATATTTTTTCATGTTTAATTGGATTAATGATTGGTACATAAAATAATTGATTTAACTAGTTGAATATTGATTTTAGTTTTTACTGTCTCAATGCTGGGTATAGAAAATTGGTGGTTTTACTTCCCTGATTATTACGTTTCCATAGGCCAAACTCCTTTCTATCTTATTAGTTGTTTACTTTATGCTATCACTATCGAATCCTGATTTGTTTTTGCCTCGTAAAGTCTTCTTTCTTCAAGGCTTTGGTGGACTTATTCATTTCCATTAAATCCGATAAATTAAATAATGCCCAAAGGTGGATTGATATTCAATGCCTGTCAAGGGGGGAAAAGGGGGGTTTTTATCCTACCCTAAAGAGTAGGGAAAAGATAATGATAAATCTTTTACATGCTTATTATCAGTTCCTAGTGAATTTTGGGTAATATTCGGGCAGCATTTTAATTAAGCTACTTTTTGCTCATTGGTCAGATAACTGCTATAACTGTGTTTTTAATTATCTAATCATTCTGATGCTCTGTACCTATCATGTTTTGTATCGACCCGCCGGATTTTTTCCAAGCCGGAGGGTCAACAAAAAAGTCCCATTTAGATACATGATTAATAGGGGCTTAATACCTTCCTGAGAGGGCCCAGGAAATAAAACAATAAAAATAATCTCTTTGTTTTGTATTCTATTTTAATTTTTACCTACTTTTATCCCATCATTCAACAAAAAAGCATTATGGGTAGCCGGACATCACATATCAGGATACTGCCACTTTTGCATCGTCTTATTTTAGGTTTGCCTCTTACGCATACCTACTTTTATAACTATCGGGTCATCATTTGGTATTTTTGTGATAGCTCGGAGGTGAGTTTGATGAATTAAAGCAATTGCAGGATTGATATGGCTAAGATAAAAGTACAGAATACTGAGATCACCGTTATTCACTTCAATGAGAGTGATTATATTTCATTGACCGACATGGCAAACGCAAAGGAAAGCGAAAGTCGTGCTGCTGATATAATTAAAAACTGGTTGAGGAACAGATATTCCCTGGAATATTTAGGTACATGGGAGCAGATCAATAATCCAAAATTTAAAGTGGTCGAATTTGACCACTTTAAATCGCAATTCACCAGATGAAGATTTTGCATGATGTTGAAACCAGAAAACTCCTGAAATGATGAAAAATCTTCCCATTCGAAATTTGGGGAGTTGCAAAATAGGAAAGTCGATTGAATGGTTTATTTGGCCATTGCTGTGGCTTTTAATTCCGCGGGCATTTTTTCGATGGCATAACGCAACGCGGTGCGGGGCATGGTGGTTTTGTGCTTCATAACAAAGTTAAATACCTCTTGTTCATGCTGCTGACAGGCTACTTTCAGCATCCAGCCATAGCCTTTCTGAACCATGTCATCGGTATCTGTCAACAGGATAGTGGCAATTTCAAAAATGTCGTTGAGAAAAAACCCTTTTTTTGCCGGAATAATCAATGAAACCGAGGCGGCACGACGCATCCATCTGTTTGACGACCATGCCCAGGTTTTAAGCTCATGAATAAAATGGGGATACATTTCAACAAAAGTGCCAACGGTATGGTTGCAAAAGGTATCGCACGAGGCCCAGTTGGTTACGTAAGTATTAACCCATTTTTCAAAGAGTTTAAAATCAGATGGTTCATATTGTTTCCGTAGGTTGTACGACCAGTTGCAGGCTACAATGGATTCTTCCATCAGGCCCGATTGCCAAAGGATTTCGCATAATTCAAAGATCTCGGCTTTGGGTTTGTTTTTAATGGGTTTAAAATGCTCTTTGCTGATTTGATGAATGACAGCGGATTTTACACCATAAAAATGTACTTCTTCTTTAAAAAACCGCAGCGCACTTTCTTTTGTCTTTTCATCCGCACTTTCCCGGAGTGATTCACGTAAGTCTTCAATAATTTGTATCATTTTGTATTTTGTTAATTTGATTTCAATTCGAATTATATCTGATTAGAACGCTGATTATCATGATTGTTATGATCTGGTATGATTTTTTTCTTTATCCGCGCAAATCATAAAAATCATAAATATCCGCGTTCTATCTTTTTGGAACCCCGTAGGCACGGGATAGAACGCAGATTATCATGATCATTATGATCTGTTATGATTTTTTTCTTTATGACCTATGAATTACGGAGATCAATTTGCCAACATTACTTATATACATTCGAAAACACTTTTCTTTTAATCTGTGGCGTCTTCCCGAAATTAAACAAAAGTCCAACTTCTATTTCGGTCGCCCGCAAGTAGTTAGTGAGCTGTGCTTCGTGTTCTTCGCAAAGACCTACTGCGGCTTTTAGCTCGATAATTACCAAATCCTCAACAATTATGTCGGCGTAGTAACTGCCAATTTGAATATTGTTATAATACACGTTAATGGGTTGTTGTTTAGCAAAATGCAATCCTGCTTTGGTTAATTCGATGGCCATAGCATTTTCATATACTTTTTCCAAAAATCCGTATCCAAGCGAATTATACACTTTGTAAAAAACCTGAATAATCTCTTCAGTGAGTTCTGTATGTTTATAATTTTCCTTGTCCATTTCACGAAGCTTTTGGTATGATAAAGATAATAAAATCTAGAATCCGCGAAAATCATAAAGATCAGCGCCTGTTTCGTACGCACGGGATAGAACGCAGATTATCATGATTGTTATGATTTTTTATGATCTTTTTTTTATTTTTTATCCGCGCAAATCATAAAAATCATAAATATCCGCGTTCTATAAGATCAGCGTTCTATCAAAATGTCATATTTGCCCAGCAGCCCACCCAACCCGGCTTGCGAAAATTTTGCCTTTTTTATCCGGTTGGTTTCCGGATCCAGCGTATAGTTATATGCTGTGCTGAGATCCGCTTTTTCAAGGACTGTTCGTTCAAACATCGCTCCACTAAGGTCGCAATTATCAAAAATGGCAGATGTTAAATCAGCCTCAGCAAAATCTACCTCCTGAAGACTGCAATTTCTAAAAATGGTTTTCTTGAGTTTAAGCTTATAAAAACTGGAGAGGTTCATCTGACAATTGTTAAAGTACATGGCCAGCAGGAATAAGTTACATTCTTCAAAATGTATCCCCAGCATCTTACAACCCTTAAATTTCACTTCCCGAAAGGCAGTCCCGGATGTATTCATTAAACTGAGATCGCATTGGTCGAAAAGGCAACTCACAAAAATTATCCCTGACACATCAGATCCGTTAAAGACACAATTTACAAAGGTGCAGTCTTCGTAGGTGCCTTTCCCAATCTTGTTTTTGTTAAAGTTTATTCCTTTAAATACCAGATTTTCAATTAACATATCTTTCGTACTCATCAAGCCTGTTTCAATTTGAATTCAGGATTATAAATCAGGCCAACCACATTTCCCCACGGGTCAAAAACCGTAGCAACCATGAGTTCGCCGCCCACATTATTAGGTTCTTCATGTTTGGTAGCCCCGAGATCGATTAAGTGTTTATATTCCAATACAATATCCTCAACGCCCCAATAGGAAAGTACATTGTCGCATTTTGGCTTTTCCGGGTGCTCATTGGGCATCAGTCCCAGTTCATAGCCTCCGATGTTAAACCCCACATAAAAGGACTCATCAAAGTAGGGTTCTGTTTTGAAAGCCTTGCTATACCAGGCTTTTGCCTTGGCGAGATCTTCTACCAGATAGATGGTGGTTCTTAGTCCGAGCATGATTTATAGCGTTAATGGTTGACAAATCAATTCAATTTTGACCTTTAAAATGCGAAAATTACAAAAATTAACAACTGAAATCAAGCAAAGCCAAGCTGACTTTTCAAAAATAGGGCTATTTACTTTTCAACCGATTTGAGGTAAAGCTGCTCAAATTCGGCCCTTGCCCAGGGAGTACGTCTCAGGAATTTTAAACTTGATTTGATGGAGGGATCCACATTAAAACAACGAATATTGATTTCACTGCCCAAGTGTTCCCAGCCAAATCTGGCCACCATGTATTCCAACATTTCTTCCAGCTTTATTCCGTGCAGGGGATTGTTTGCCTGACCTTCAACCGAGCTGCTTCTGGCGTTTTTTATTTTCATTTATTTAAGCATTATTGGGTGCTTTCGGCAGAGAAAATTTCCATGGTTTTTACTTCCAGCGCGGTGAGTACGCCATAGTTTTCCTTATAAGTGTAAACACAACCGGTGTCGATATCGATCACTTTTTTGTTTTTTCTAATTCGTTTATTACACGAAGTTACCGATACAGGACAATGACCGTGTACGATGATTTTATCCGCAAGCAATGGGTTTTTGTATTTCTTTTTACATATCCAGGCCATTACCGATTTATCTTCGAATGGGTCCGGGTTTTTGTCGTTGAATCCGGCATGAACGAACAAAAACCCGTCGTATTCGTAAAAATATTCGAGCTGGTTAAAGAAATCCAGGTATACCGGATTGATGTGGTGTAGCGATTTGATACCCAGGCTCCTCATAGTTTCATATCCTCCGATTTCGAGCCAAACCGACATGCGGGTTTTGTTGGTATGTGCCTCCAGCAGTAGGATTTCGTGGTTCCCCATCAGGGTAACTACTTCAAATCCTTGATTGCGCAACTCAATGATGTAATCGATTACCTGTTTGCTTTTGCTTCCCTTATCGATATAATCGCCAAGAAATACAAGCAGGTCGTTTTTAGTAGGTTTAATTTTTTCTTCAATCAGCGTTTGAAGCGTGTCGAAGCAACCATGAATATCACCAATGGCAAATATTCTGTCATGTTTCATGGCGATTTTTTTGGATTAAACTTTTTTAGATAAAGTGATTGACTATTGATTAAGGAGCAAAATTAGAATAAAAACCATAAGTGGATTCCTTTATGCTGACATTCTATTTCTCTGAAGTTTGGTCCTTTAACTTCTTCCAAATAGTCTCAACATTTTCCTCACCTTTGTTGTAGCCCACTTTCGTCGATTTTTCGTACAGTTCGCTGTATGGAATAATGTTAATTTTCCCGGAATCGGGATATTCTGATACGTCCAGTCCCATTTTCGTTCTGATATCAAGGTAGGTGCAAGGGCTTTCCGTGTGATTGTAGAATTGGTGGGCACCGGTTTCACCCATTTCAAAAAACACCAGTTCACCTGGATGAAGTTCTTTCAGTCCTTCAGGTGTCCGAAGTGTCATCGAACCCGTAATAACCATCATCAGTTCCTCAGCATTGCGATGAAAATGGTACGGAAATGAGTATTTCCCGGGATCCAGGTTCCTGATGTCGAAATACAGGTGTTCTGATCCCACCATTTTAAATAGCCGTGGTGTAAGTGTTTTTAAGTCAAATTGCGGAAGTGCAGATGGATCTGATTGAAAATGGAGTTCTTCCGGGTTTATAATCGTTGGCATGGCATCGTGAGTTAGAGTTAATAAATCGATTACAGATAGTTGTCTTTAATATTTTGTTGATTCAAATATATTCATTTTTTGCCCGGATATGGCGGGTTGAAAATATTTTAGCATTATAATGACTTATCTTGGTCTGGTAAAAAATTCGCCATCCTATCAGAAGGCGACCAACAATCCACCTGTGATAAAAGCCAATACCCACCATATGTATGCATACCTGGAATAGAGATGAAGTTTCTGTGGGACTTCAGCACCAATTCCTGATTTCGCAATGCGCGTCCACATCAGGATAGCATCCACCAACATACCCAGCAAAGAAGAATAACCGATAAAACCATGCAGTGTGAATCCCCCTTTGTCAGAACCGATGATCATAAATGTGGTGGCGGTGATGTCGAGCAAAACCCCGAGTGTAAGGAACGTGATCACCCGCCGATTGATGCGATTAATGCGTTGTTCGGTGATGATTCCGATGGAATAGGAAATCAGGGCGAATATTACGATGCTGGTCCCAATTTGTAAATAGGTATTCATGCTTTTCTTCTATTTTTCTCTGTAAAACTCAATCAGGGCATTGGTGGAACTATCGTGGTGCAAGGGTTTTTCGCCGTTCTGTAGCTCGGGAATAATGTTTTGGGCCAGGACTTTACCCAGTTCAACACCCATTTGGTCGAAGGGATTGATATTCCAAATCACACCCTGAACAAAAACACAATGCTCGTACATGGCTACCAGTTTCCCCAGGTTTTCAGGGCTCAGCTTATCCAAAAAGAAAGTGGAGGAGGGCCTGTTGCCTACAAAAACCTTGTGGGACACCATTTCTTCTGCAACACCTTCGGCCCGGACTTCATCCGCCGTTTTGCCAAAAGCCAGCGCCTCTCCTTGTGCAATCATATTGGCAATCAGGTAATCCTGATGCGGTGGCAAAAGGTTGAGCGATTCTTTAAATCCGATAAAATCAACCGGAATCAATTTGGTTCCCTGATGAATCAACTGATAAAACGAATGTTGCCCGTTGGTACCGGGTTCTCCCCAATAAATGGCACCGGTTTGATAGTCAACTATGTCCCCGCCGATTGTAACATGCTTTCCCATGCTTTCCATGGTTAACTGTTGTAAATAAGCAGGAAAGCGGTGGAGGTATTTATCATAGGGAAAAACAGCCTGAGTTTCTGCCCCAAAAAAATTGTTGTACCAAACGCCGAGCAGCGCCATGATGACCGGGATGTTTTTTTCAACCGGAGCCGTCCTGAAATGTTCATCCATTTTGTGTAAGCCCGCCAGCATTTCGTGGTAATTTTCAGGCCCGATGGCGATCATGGTCGAAAGTCCGATGGCCGCGCTCATGGAGTAACGGCCACCCACCCAATCCCAGAAACCAAACATGTTCTGTGGGTCGATGCCGAACCTGGTTACTTCCTTTTCGTTGGTGGAAACAGCCACGAAATGTTTGGCTATCGCCGATTCATCGCCCAGATTTTTCAGCGCCCATTGGCGTGCTGTTTGCGCATTGGCCATGGTTTCGAGGGTGGTAAATGTTTTGGATGAGATGATAAACAGCGTTTCGTCGGCCCGCAATCCTTCTACTGCTTCGGCGAAATCGCTTCCATCCACATTGGACACAAACCTGAAATCCAGGCTTCTGATACTGAAATATTTCAGGGCTTCGTAGGCCATCACCGGACCTAAATCTGATCCGCCAATTCCAATGTTGATGATGGTTTTGATGGTTTTGCCCGAATGTCCTTTCCATTCTCCGTTTCTGATTTTGTTGGCAAAACCGGACATTTTATCCAATACGGCATGTACATCGGGTACCACATTGCGACCATCCACCAGGATCGTCGATCCTTTTGGAGCCCTCAAAGCCGTATGTAGCACAGCACGCTTTTCGGTGATATTGATTTTTTCACCACTAAACATGGCCTGGCGCTGATTGTCAAAGTCTCTGTTTTCCAACAACTGAGACAGCAATTTTAGGGTTTCCCCGGTAATTCTGTGTTTTGAAAAATCAAAGTAGATTCCTTCGTCTTTCACCACCAATTGCTGACCACGATTTTTATCGTTTTCAAACAGGGTTTTTATCGACACATGCTCGATTTCGTCAAAATGTTTTTCAAGCGATTTCCAGCTTTCTGTATTCGTTAACGTCGTTTTCATGTTAGTTCAATTTATCAGTTTTATGTAAATTTTGTGCAGCTTTTTTATCAAGAAGCCAGTAAAGAAGCCCGTTTTCCGGATGAACCAGCGATGCCGGAAGGTGTTCCCAACCTGGTTTTTTCTCCAGAATGCGGGCAACCATTTCGGACTTGGACTCTCCGGTAACAATAAACGAAACCATCCTGGCCTGGTTGATTACGCTGCCTGTGACCGAAATCCGCTTTTGTCCGGATTGTGGATGGGTGGCCACCTCAAAAAACCGGTTACTTTGAAAAAGTTGTATTTGATCAGGAAAAATAGAAGCCGTGTGCCCGTCTTCGCCAAGTCCGAGCAGGATGTAATCGAACTGCGGTATTCCGTGACTTGACGGGAGGTGTTTTTTTACGGTTTCAGTATAGCGAATGGCCTCTTTAACGGGGTCGGTTTCACCTAAAATCCGAAAAATATTTTCTTTTGGAACGGGCACCAGATCAAGTAAACTCTCACAGGCCATTCGGTAGTTGCTCTCATTGCTTTCGGGTGCTACACAGCGTTCATCTCCCCAAAATACCAGCCATTTCTTCCAGTCGATTTGTTTCAGGTAGTTGAGTGCCAAATACCGGAATAAGGATTTTGGTGTCGATCCACCCGATAATGCAATGGAAAAAAATTGACCTTCGGACAAATTCGCTATCTGTTTAATTAGCTGTTGTGCAACAAATTGCGACAATTCGTCCGTCGTTTCAAATATGTTAATGACCTTTCTCATATTTACAGTTCGCAATAAATGCCATCATCCGACAGGTTTTTACAAGGATAACGCCAGGTTATTTTTTTGTCTTCAATCAAATCGTCGGCGTTTTCGGGTCCCCAGGTTCCTGCCGGATAACCATACAAAGGCGCATCGTGTTCGTTTTTCCAACAATCGATTACCGGTGACAGAAATTTCCAGGCTTCCAGTACTTCATCTGTACGGGCAAACAACGTGGAATCCCCTTTGATGGAATCGTAAATCAGTCGCTCGTAGGCTGAAGGGATGCGTTGGTGGGCAAGATCAGAGTAGTGAAAATCCATGTTCACCGTCTGCACTTCAAACCCTGCACCTGGTGTTTTCATGCCAAATTTCAACAAGATTCCTTCGTCGGGTTGAATTCTGATAACCAGTTGATTGCTTGAATTATTTTGAGCACCACGAGAGAAGAGAAAATGGGGCGTTGCCTTAAAATGTATCACCACCTCTGTAACACGTGTAGGCAATCGTTTACCTGTGCGTATGTAAAATGGTACGCCTCCCCAACGCCAATTATCGATGTAAAATTTCAATGCGGCATAAGTTTCGGTAACTGAATCCGGATTCACTCCTTCTTCTTCGCGATAACCCGGAATGGGTTCGCCCTTTATGTGAGAGGCCAGGTACTGCCCCCTGATTGCATTGGTTTTAACATCCTCTTTCCGGATAGGACGCAGCGACTGAAACACCTTTAATATTTCATTCCGAATGGCGCCGGGTTCGAGCGAGGAGGGCGATTCCATGGCTGTGATGGCAGCTACCTGTAGCAAATGGTTTTGAACCATGTCGCGTAAAGCACCAGAGGTTTCATAATAACCACCCCGCTGTTCCACACCGATGCTTTCGGCGGAGGTAATTTCAACATGATGGATGTAGTTCCGGTTCCATAAAGGTTCAAATATTCCATTGGAGAATCGGGTAACAAGCAGGTTTTGAACGGTTTCCTTACCCAGATAATGGTCGATCCTGAATAATTGTTCCTCACCCCAGTCGCACAACAGCTGGTCTTTAAGTTTGATAGCCGATTCCAGGTCGTACCCGAATGGCTTTTCGATGATTATGCGTTTCCAGCCACCGTCCTGATTATTTAATCCGATGGAAGCCAGGTGTTGGGGAATAATCCCGTATAAACTGGGTGGCGTTGACAGATAAAAAATGGTGTTTCCACCGATATTATTTTGTTCGCGCAATTTCTCAATCCGTTCTTTTAACGGAATATAGGTGGCGCCATCATCAAATTTAAGGGAGGTGTAATGAAGTTGTTGAACGAATGCATCAATTTCGGAGGTGTCGTCGATTTCTTTAAATTCGAGGATGGCCGATTTCATGGCCGTTCTGAATTCATCATCAGTGAATTGCGAACGTGATGCACCCAACAGGGCAAATTTTTCCGGCAGCAGTTTCTGGACAAACAGCGAATATAGCGCCGGGACCAGTTTTCTCTTCGTGAGGTCGCCCGAAGCGCCAAAAATTACGTAGATAAGGCTGTCGTTTTCGTTCATTTTGCCTCCTGGTCTTTGGTTTTAATGGCATGTCCGCCAAACTGGTTTCTAAGGGCGGCCAGCATCTTCATGGCAAAGGATTCCTTTTGCCTTGATTGGAACCGGGTAAACAATGAAGCGGTGATCACATGCGCGGGAACATCAAAATCCATGGCTGTTTGTACGGTCCATCTTCCTTCGCCACTGTCAGAAACATAATCCTGGAGTTGGTCCAGTTTTGGATCTTCCTTTAAAGCACTAACGGCCAGTTCCAAAAGCCACGAACGAACCACACTTCCGTACTGCCAGGCATCTGCAACCTTGGTCAGGTCGATGTCGTAAGGTGATTTTTCAAGGATTTCGAAGCCTTCAGCATAAGATTGCATCATCCCGTATTCGATTCCGTTGTGAACCATTTTTACCATGTGGCCTGTTCCTGAGGGGCCACAGTAAACGGCACCTTTTTCGGGAGCCAGCGATTTAAATACAGGATCGACATAGTCTGCCGCTTCTTTCAATCCGCCGTACATCAGGCAATAGCCGTTTTGCAATCCCCATACGCCACCGCTGGTTCCGCAGTCCAGGTAGATCACACCTTTTTCGGCTGCTTTTTCGGCACGCTTTTGCGTATCTCTCCAAAAGGAGTTGCCTCCATCCACTACGATGTCGTTTTCGGAAAGCAGTTCGAGTAACGCATCCAAGGTGTCATCAACGGGTTTCCCGGCGGGTACCATCATCCATACCACCTTGCGTGCGGGCAATTTATTCACCAAATCTGCGATTGATTTTGCCCCGATGGCTCCCAATTTTTCAATTTCATTAATACTCTCCACCGACCTGTTCCATGCCACTACCTCATGGTGGTGATTCAATAACCGATGGGCCATATTGAACCCCATTTTACCTAGTCCTACGAAGCCAATTTTCATTTTGAGTGTGTTTAAGTTAATAAGAGTTTAATGTTGGTGATTTAAGTTTTAGTTTAAAAGAACGATTCCCGGACGGGATTGTTGTGGCATCGGAACCTTCCAAAATAAGAAATCGAAGGTGAAAACCGATGGTTAAGCAATCAGGCGGCAAAATTAGGTAAATAATTGTGTTTTTTTAATCAATATTACGGTGTCCCGCACCTTGAATCAATTGATATTTCTACTTGCTCTCTTTAATGACAAATACTCCGATTTCGGACGATGAATTTCATTGTCCGCGCAACCTGAACCGCTTTCCCGATTACGATGAAGGAATGGCGTATGCAAAAAAAACAAACAAACCTGTAATACTTGATTTTTCGGAATGGAGTTGAGTAAACTGCCGTAAAATGGAGGACAATGTTTGGAGTGATAAAACTCTACTGGGGTTGCTCAACAACGAATATGTTTTGATTTCTCTTTACGTGGACGATAAAACCAACTTGCCGGAGAACAATCAATATATTTCTAAACCTACTCACCGAAAAGTGAAATCCATTAGGTCGTTAGAAAAGCTGGATGAGTCGACGAATAGGTAATGAATCTGGCGCAATGGTTAGTACATCCGCGATACCTCTGTGTTTGAGGTCCCCTTGTCCCTCAGTCCCCAGTCAATACTCTTCCAGCCGTTCTTTCCTTAGTTCGTAAATTTTCTTCCCGCCATAAGCTGCGCCCAGAGCCAATAAAATAAACACCCCGCTGCCCAATGGTGCGCCCCCACCCACAGGATCACCGCTTGCTACGGGATCTCCGGGTGGGTTGGGCGGTTGGGCATTGAGGTTTGTGCATATACTGAATGTCATAATCATGATTGTGGCTATTGCTATTTTTTTCCTTTTCATCTCTTTGTCTTTTTGTGAATGTTAAAATTGTCTAATGAGTTGTTGTTGTTTTACTGCACAATTATTTTCTTTACCACGCTATACTCTGCATTGCTGAAACGGGCCAGATACACTCCTGAGGAAACCTGTAATTCAATGGAAATAAGTTCATTCAGGTTTATATCTTTACGTAACACTTGATGACCTGCTATATCCATAACAGTGATTAGTCCTTGTTGCGAACCGCCCATGGGTTTCAGGAATAACTTTCTACCATAATAGTATATGCTTATACATTCCGCTGTTTTCTTTTCGGGCAAGCCGGATGTGGTTAAATGCAACAAAAAGCGGTGTTCGTCATCGGTGGGATTCCATGAAAACAAATAATCTCCTTGGTTAAGGTCAGTAAAGATATTTTCCCGGGTATCTTCGAGTAATACGCCTTCCAGTCCGGCTATTTCTTTTAATCCAATGAGGTATTCACCTGCCTGACTGTTGGTAAAGCCCAATTGAATGGTTGGCTGCATCGGTCGCACATCGATGCTGAGCCGACCATCGGGACATTCGCTGTAGAGCTGAGAAACATTTTCATTGCTTGACATCAGTTTCCAGGCATCGTGTTCCAGTTCAAAAGTGGGGGCAGTGGCTTCGTCGAATTGCAGATGTAATTCATCACTAAAGTTGTCGCAGGAAGTTTTAAGTACAAGCCCCTTGGTTAGGGTTTTGCTATGGCCGATTTTGTAATAGCCCGTCGCCCCATTGTGTGTGCGTACGCTGTTACTGAGTGAAAACGTACCTGCACTGCCGGTGTAAACGAAAAATCCCTGCATGGGAGCAGCATACTGTGAGCCGGCGCCACTGCCATTGTTCCATGACACATATCCGCTTGTTGTCGGATTCCAGTAATAAACAGCGCCATAGGTATCATCCAGCATGCTCCAGTCGATGGAAGAAGGATAGGGATTTCCCACCAGATTAAAGCCCTGCTTGTCGCCACTTCCCGAAGCAGTAAGCGCAACTGACTGGTTGCCTGTGTTGGGTGTGCCGCTGAAAGTATGGGTGGTGGTTTTTTCCATACCCCACAAAAAATAACCTTTAACAGGTTCCAGCGGTACATCCGTGCTGGTAAGGTATGCCCATTCCTGATTTGGTTCACTCCATTCGAGCAGGTAATCACCTGTAAACAAGCCCGAAAGGGTGTTGTTGTTAAGTGAGGCAATAATGTGGTATTCTCCATCGGAGATGTTCAGTTCGTTGGTAATAGTGCCGTTGTTGGTGATGGTTCCGTTGGTGATGAGTGAACCGCCGGAGTTGACCGTGAGGGTGGCACCGGAATTGACTGTGAGGACATTGCACGAAGCACCGATACCACTGGCTATTACAGGGTGGTTGGCCACATCGGGAATTTCCACATTAAAATCGGTGGCAGGTACTTGTTCCGGATTCCAGTTGGCAGCCGCAGCCCAATCGGTGCTTGCCGAGCCATCCCAGATGAGCAGGGTATAGCTATCGCCGGGATTCCACTCATACGCACCCATGTCAATTGTTGTATTGTAAATCCTGTTTTCACCGCGGATATCAGTGGTCAGGGTATTGTACGAATTGTCTCCTGCATCCTTGCAGGGCGAGCCACTTACTATCAGATAAGGATGGGTTGGATTGGCAGCTGCTCCGGCAAATAACGGATCGCTTGAAATATTGCCGCTGCCTGCGGAAATATTTAATTCACTTAAGTTTCCGATACACGAATTGTAAGCTTCGGCAATGGTCATGTCCTCATCAACATCGCTATACAAATCGCCTGTATTGCCATAAATGATGGTGTTGTATATATTGACCGTGCCGTTCCATGAAACCAAACCACCTGTTGAGGAGTTAGCCCAAGGATTTGCCGTATTATTTGTTACAGTGCAATTTATCAAATTCAATTCATCATTTTCATCATCAACTCCTGTTTCACTATATTGAATGATACCGCCTGCCGCTCCATCTCCATCCTCAACATTATCCCAGATCACACAATTAATCAGTGTTAAACTGCCGTTGTTCCAGATACCGCCTGCCAAACTTGTATCGTCATATCCATTCTGGATTTTCATGTTTTTAAGCGTTACTGTTTTGGTGTCGGCAATATCAAGCACCCTGACCGCATCGCCCCCATCAAGAATAATCCCACCGTCTGAGCCTAAAGCAACCAGGGTTAAGCTTTTGGTTATTTCCAGTGTTGTTGATAACGTAATCGTATTGGTTCCCATGCTGGCCACATCAAATTCGATAACATCATCATCTCCTACGGCGGCATCGTTAATGATTCCGCGCAAGGTATTGGCACCGTCATCAGCTGCACTGGTTACTGTAAAAGCGCCTTCTCCACCGCCAAATTCCGAAAAGGATGTCAGTCCGCTGATGGTAAACTTACCCCAAACACCATCGGTTTGGCGGCTTTCGATGGTTCCGTTGTGCGGTTCGCCGGTGATGTCTTTCCAATAACCATTGCCATCGGCTCGTTTCATTACTTTAAATCGCAACCACTTGGCCTCCGTTAGGTTGAGTGATGAAAAATCAAGCACGATGGTGTAGCTGCCCGGAGTAGCATTTGTTGATTCGATAATAAAATAGAGGGGCGACATTCCTTTCACTCCGGCATTTCCCTGAAAATTGGCTGAGGGTTGGCTGTTGATTTTGGTAACTGTTAAATCAGTTCCGCTTGTTCCACCCGGAAAAGTGATATTGACACCGGCATTGGGAAAACTACCCGTCACCGGATCGCTTCCCGAATCGGGTATTGTTTCCGTTCCGTCGAGCGATACAATGCTAAGGCCGTTGAGCGGATCGGTGGTTAAGTATTTGGTGCCGCTTCCGCTTCCGTTAAAGGCAAATACTTCGTAATAATAGTCGCCTGCTGAAACGTTGGCATCGGTTGCTGAAGTTGAAGCTCCCGAATAAACCACATAGCCGCCGGTTTGGGCGCCTGCACTATATTCAGTGCCGTTAGCAGGCTCGAATGTGGGCGCAGAACCGATATTGCGAACAACGATATAGCTTTCAGCATCAGCCGAGGCTGTCCAACTGAGTAAAATATCATACTCATCAGGGTCGGGATCGGTATTGATTTGATTTGAAAACACCAGATCTGTGGGTTGGGCTGTTGGAGCAGAAGTTAGGGATTCAGATCCCAGAATGTATTCTGTACCACTTTGATTGGTGAGCGTTAATGTATTTGCTTCCTGATCCAGTGTTGCATTTCCTTCAGTCCAGCTTGCTGTAGCATTATTTGCCCGATAGGCCAGATCTAAATCAGCTTCACCGGTAACAGCCTGATGTCCATCGTAGTTATATGTCAAGGTGTAAGTTGGTGAAGTTCCACCAGCTATAAACACGCCAAAATAATGATCGGGATATAATATCACCATATCACCCGGAGGCGTTGTTACATTGGGTGCAGCATCCACGCGATAAATCTGAACACCATCGGGTGTGTCGGTAATTGTGCCAACGGTAACATCATCACCATCAGAAGAAGCTAAATTTACACTTGATGGCGAACTGTAATCGGCAATACTGGCATCACCGATTGCCGCGCCGGATGTCACCCAATCTGCATCGTCCATGTTTTGTAAAGTGCCGTTATTGCTGTTTGACGAATTATCGCTCAGCGTTGTGCCGCTTCCGTTGGTCATTTGATAATAGGCCTCTAAACCGCTTTCACTGCCGGCAAGTTTTTTACACATATTTTCCTGGATTTCCGTCTGTGTGCGGGCGACATTCCAGATGCGGACTTCGTCCATTTGTCCATTGTAATAAAGGGTGCCGTTTCCTCGCGCACCCAAATAAAGTGGCCGATCTACATCGTCCGGCGCTTCATTTTCTGTTACCTCTGTGAGCTTAACCCCATCCATATATAAAATCAGTTTATTGGCGTCATTATCAAACACACCGGCAATATGGTGCCATTGGCCATCCGTCCAATCAATTGTATATACTGCTCCATCTGATGTTCTGCCATAAAAAATGACTTTTAAACTACTGGAAGTAGGCGCAGTTAATTGATAGGTCCCTGTTTGCCAGGTTCCGGATTCAATTAAAATCACCTCAGTGCTGAAAGTTTCCGAACACTTCACCCAGGTTTCAAGAGTAAAACTTGAGCCCCCCATATTTAGTGAAGCATCTGCGGGAACTGCCACATAATCATTCGTCCCGTCAAAATCGAGGGCATAGTTGGGCGTTGGAACAGCGGCATTGCTGGTTGCCTGCACTTTGGGGTTATTCGTTGCTGCATCTGTTAAATAAAGTTCACTTCCGCTGCTGCCATTATACTCAAATACCTGCAAAATATAATCGGTATTGGCTGTTAACCCGGTGACGCTAACACTTGCCCCGCTGCCATTATAGACGCAGTACCAGCCGGTGCTGCCAATCTGAGTTCCGCTGCCGAAGGTTGTGCTTGCCGTGTAGGTCGTTTCATCAACAGGTGTAGTAGTTCCTGAGTTCGCTGCTTTGGCAAAAACAACCCGCTTACTGCCATTGCCGTTGGTCCAGCTAATATCCATTTGGGTTGCATAAACCTGGCTGAAGACGATATTAGTGGCTTGTGTTGTAGGAACAGAAATGGTCTCAGTTCCTAAAATATATTCCGATCCTGTTTGATCGGCTAGAATAAGTGTTTTGGCCGTTGTGTTTAATGTAGCGTTTCCTTCGATCCAGCTTGCTGCGGCATTATTTGCCCTGTATGCCAGATCTAAATTGTTTTCATTACTTACGCTGGGATGCCCATCGTAATTGTAAGTTAAGGTATAAGTTGGCGAAGTACCCCCGGCAATAAATACACCGAAATAATGATCAGGATATAATTCCGTCATATCACCCGGAGGCGTTGTTACGTTTGGAGCACCATCAACGCGGTAAATCTGAACGCCATCGGGTGTGCCGCTTATTGTGCCAACGGTAACATCATCACCATCAGAAGAAGCTAAATTTACACTTGATGGCGAGCTGTAATCGGCAATACTTGCGTCGCCAATGGCAGCGCCGGATGTAACCCAATCAGTATCGTCCATATTGTTTAAGGTACCGTGATTGCTGTTTAATGAATTATCGGTGAGTGTTGTACCGCTTCCATTGGTCATTTGATAATAAGCCACCAGCCCGCTTTCATTGCCGGCAAGTTTTTTACACATATTTTCCTGAATTTGGGTCTGAGTGCGGGCGACATTCCAGATGCGGACTTCGTCCATTTCCGCATTCACGAAATAAGTTCCATTTCCTCTTGCCCCGATTCCCAAGTTTAATGAAGCATTACCAGGTGCATTATTTTCCGTAGCTTCTTGTTTTTGTACACCATCTATATAAACTATTAGTTTATTGGCTGTATTGTCAAATACTCCGGCAATATGATGCCACTTATCATCTGTCCAATCAAATGTCGCTGTAGCACCGCTTGAGGATTCGCCATAAAAAGCTAATTTAATTTCATTTTGGTTGTATGAAGATAATTGATACCCACCGATCTGCCAATTTCCATATTCCAACAATATTTTCCAGGCACTCGAGTGGTTTGAAGATGATTTCACCCAGGTTTCAATTGTGAAGCTTGAATTAAACATATTGAGCGAAGCATTTGCCGGAACCGACACATAATCATTTGTCCCGTCAAAATCGAGGGCATAGTTAGGTACCGGCGTGTTGTTGGTAGCCTGCACTTTGGGGTTATTCGTTGCTTCATCTGTTAAATAAATTTCACTCCCGCTGTATCCATTGTATTCAAATACCTGGAAAATGTAATCGGTACTGGCTGTTAAATTGGTTATGCTGACGCTTGAACCGGTGCCATTGTAAACACAATACCAACCGGTGGCGATTTCTGTTCCGCTGCCGAAGGAGGCATTTGCCGTGTAGGTCGTTTCATCAATAGGTGTAGTAGTTCCAGAGCTTGCTGCTTTGGCAAAAACGGCCCGCTTACTGCCATCGCCGTTGGTCCAGCTAATATCCATTTGGGTTGCATAAACATTGCTGCAATTGATATTGGATGCCTGTGTTGTGGGAGTTTCGAACAGCTCCGGATTATTTATTAAATCGGGATAATTAGCGCCGTCGCCTCCAGCCATTTTCCAGACATTTGTAAAATCCCAGTCGGTAAAGGTGCTTTGGGTTTTCATTTGAGATGTTGTTTTAGCTGTTGCCCCTGTAGCCGACGATTGATTGGAAACTTCCGAGTCAAAAAAGTTATTAGTAAAAGTTGGGGTACCGCCACTTTCATTTATTGCACCAATAAATCCTTTATCTGTTGCACCTCCGCAGTCAACGCTGCCTAAACTATAGCAATTTTCAATAGTTAAACTTCCCACTTGATTTATATACCCTATAAAAGCCCCAAAAGAGGCATAAGTACCAGAGTTTCGGGTAACATTTCCTTTGCTGTAACAATTCGATAGTATTTCACTATCAGATGAATATATATAAAGTGAGCCGATGAGACCACCAGCCTCACTACCACCTGAAACATCACCTATACTAAAACACTGGGAGGGTGGTTCTACTGTGGCACCAATGAGCCCACCAATTGCATCACCAGAGCCCGATACTGTAGCTCCACTAGAACATTTGGAAATACTACATGAAGACTGATTGTTAGAATATCCCATAAGCCCACCAACTACTCTTTCACCAGTCACATTTCCGTCAATTACATGGCAATTCTCAATTATACTTGTCATTCTTCCAGCAACTCCCCCAACACACACTTTACCTGTAACATCTACATTTTCCATTATAATGTTACTTAATGATCCAGATGGTTCGATCATTCCAATGAAACCAACATAATCTTGCGAAGGCCTGTTAATGAACAAGTTAATTATTTTAAATCCATTTCCATTGTAACTTCCTGTGAAGAAATTATCCCAGGTTCCTATCGGAATAAACCCCTCACCACCATTATAAAAATCACCGCCGCTTTGGAAATCAGCCGCATCAAAAGTGATATTTGCCGTCTGTTTAAAATGCTTCGACCATTCACCGGAGTGTTCCGACAGATACTTGAGGTCGGTTTTGTTGGCAATCTGGTATGGATTGGCAGAAGTGCCGGCTCCTCCGGAATAGGTTTGAGCAAACAGGCTATACGCGCTAAAGATTAATACGCCAATTAGTAGGGTTAGTGTGTAGAATTTTTTCATTTTCATTGTTTTATGATAGATGAATTTGTAAAATACTTTGTCAATTTATCCATAAGATTCCATCCTGTTTGCTGATCGCTTTTTGGGCAAGGGCGGCCATCACCTGCTTGCTCAGCGGCATCGAAACAAACTTATAAAAGGCAAATGGAGGTTGCTGTTTGCCCATACACAATATCGGCAGACATAAAAACTAAGTTTCGTGCGATTTTTTTCGGGGATAGGCCTATTATTTCTTTTAATAATTTATTCATGAGTATCTTTTTATTTTTTGTGGTTACAAAGAATACACCATTTAATCATTCCGGTTTATCTGATTATTTTTTCATCCTTACAATTTTATGTTGTTCCTTATTTCCGGTATCTAAAAACTTTATTTTTCATGCACCATGCGGCTTGATAAAAAACTCTCACTTCCTAATTATCTGTAAATTTAACTTTGAATTCAACTAAAAAATGTTTTAATTTGTTCAAAAAGGTAAAATTGACGAATTTGGACAAGATTTTTAGGTTTTTAGAAGCGTTTATATGAATAAAACAGGATTTGCCTTGGTGGTTTTGATCTTTTTGCTGCCTGCCCGGCTATTTTCACAAGGGCTTAAGGATCAGGACACGATACTTTCGCGCATCGACCGTTTGCGCCATGTGCCGCAAAAATCCCTGTTGGATTCGATGTATTTTTTAACAGAAACCTTTGAGCGTTTGCCAACTAAAAATGCGAAAATTTATACCGAACGCATGCTCCCCATCCTGAAAAAAAGGAATACAGAGTATTACCTTTTGCTCATCTCATTTTATTCAAAATTCGCCGATTCGTCGTGTTATCAACTATTAGATGAAGGAATTTTGATTGCTAAAAAGGAAAATATGGAGCGATTAGAAGGCATTTTGTTTATCTCCAAAAGCCATAGGTTTAAGACGGACAGGGGGTACGACAGTTCCATGGTTTACCTGCTGAAGGCTAGAGACCTTTTTAAAAAGTTGGATAATGAAGCTGACCTGGTTGATGTTTTGCATCTGTTGGGCGATTTATATTATGCCTCCGGCTTGTACGATACGGCTGAAAAATATTACCGTGAAATAATGGTTCGCAAAGGCGATCTGTATCAATGGAATAAATGGCGAGCCGATGTCATCCATGATAATTTGGGTTTAATTGAAAAGAAAAGGGGAAATTATCCTGAGGCTGCCCGGTATTTCAACAAAACCTTGGAGAAACTTTCCTGCCCTTATCAAACCTTGCGCGATTCGATGATGGGAGCCTATCTGGAAAGTGAGCTGGCAGATATTTACTTTTTAGCAAAGGATGATAAAAAATCGAAAGCCCACATGACCAGCGGCCTGGAAATTGCCCGCAAGCTTTCCCTTTATCACGAGTTGGCGGTATTTCTGAGCGTTAAAAGCGAATTGCTTTTGGAAGAAAACAAGCCTAAAGAAGCACTGGCTTCCCTAAATGAGGCGGAGAAATTGTTCCTGTCAAATCAGTTAAATGAACCAGAAACGGAGGTCAGGGTATTCCATCTTTTATCAAGAGCGTATCTGCGGCTTCAGAATATTGATCTGGCTGAAGCCTACCTGGATAAATATGTTCAGACGAATGATTCCTTAGCCGGGGAGAAATCGGAGAAAGCATACATCAATATGCTTACAAATCACGATTACAATCAGTTGGCAGACAAGCTTACGATTACAAATATCCGCCTGAAATACTTAATCGCTTATTTGATTGGTGGCACACTCGCTGCCTTGATTTTGATCATGGGTTTATTGAGGATCAAAAAGCAGAACAAAGATTTGGTTGCTAAAAACCTGGCGTATTTTGAGCTGTTTGAAAAATGGGGTGCGCAAATTTCGCCACATGGCGTTAACAATGATTTGTCTGATGAAATGAGTAATGCGGCATTACTGTTTGAGCAATTTGAAAAATATTTAAGGTCAGAAAAGCCTTTTATTTCGTCAGAGTTCAATATCGTCACTGCTGCCGAGGCGATTTCCACCAACAGATCTTATCTTTCTAGTGCAATAAACACGATTAGTGGTGTCAATTTTTCAGCTTATATTAAAAAAGTGCGCATTAAAGAAGCGGTTAAATTGATCCATACCGGAGCTTTAAAAGAAGTGACTTTAGAAGGTGTTGGAAAAATTGTAGGTTATAATTCCCGCACCTCATTCATCAATGCCTTTAAAGAGCAAACAGGTGTAAGTCCATCGGTATTTGTAAAAAACATGCCTGACCCGAAACGTATTCCCATCAAAAGGATGAGGGTGGAAGATATGGATTCGGTTTTGTAGTTTTATAAGCCTTTTCAATAAGGATTCCTGATGCTTTTACAAATATATCTGTGCCGATAGGCGATTTGTTTTTATCAGGATGCTTCCACTGTAATATCTATGTTTTGGCGCGTAGCAACTGCTGTACCGGTGTATTTGCTATTACCAGCATGGAAGCTTACACCGCTTTGCGATGTAAGCTGGTTCCATCCCGTCAGCAATGCATTGTAGTTGGCAGCGGAAAGTGTGGCATACCAAAACATGTCCAACATAGTTGTTACATTGCTCACATCCCATGTGCCAAGGTTTTGATCAAAGGAATAGGCTCCATAAAACAAGTAATTCATATTGGCTACATTGGATACACCCCAGCCGCTAATATCCTGATTAAAACCGATGGCATCTTTAAGCATAACATTTAGCAGGGTTACCGTTGTGGGTAATTTCGCCGGCAAAGTGGTATTGAGCCTCAAATCCAAAACAAAATATTTTTGTTTTCAGCTCCTCCCACTGATTAAAGCAATAACATTTCACTTTTTACAACCTGACTTATATACACAAAATGGCGATGTATTCATTTATCCAATTATATGGAAAAACTTTGTTTAATCCCAAACAAAACGCCATTGGCCATTGGATTGTTTGCGCCAAACCGTGTGAAAAACACCGGTATAGACACGTTCGTTTCCGGTGGAGTCGGTTGAGGTGTAGGTGTATTTGCCATAGGTATATCCCAGATCGCCCGAGGCAGCTACTTCTACAAAATCCGGTTTCCAGACCAGGCTGGCTTGGCTTGATTCAGTTTTTTTCTGGTTGAAATAATTGGCTATCGCACTTTTTCCAACGATTAAACTGTCGTTCCGCATCAGAACGGCCTCGGCAGCAGCAAAGGCCAGAAATGCCTTTGGAATGCCTTCCTTTTGGGCATAGTCGTTAAATTCCTGCTCGGTTTTTAAGATTTCATTTTTCCATTTCGCGGTGGATTTTTTCTGTGAATCCACGTTACACGAAACGAAAACAAGGAGTATGAAAAGGGTTAGCAGCTGATTTTTTTTCATTACTTTTTTTATACACAGTGGTTTTTATTCTCTTAATTGTTTTCTCGCAATTCTTTCACGTGCTTCAATTAATGTTTGATGCAGTTTTTCTTCTAAGATTTTCTTTGGAGGGAGTTCTGTCCAATATTCGGCTACCATTATTCCATCTTTGTGCATTTCCAGAAGTTCAATTTGTTCTTTACTTGTAATAGCACAAAGAATCAGTCCAATTGGAGGTTTTTCTCCTTCATGTTTTTCATATTTATCCAACCATTTCAGGTACAATTCCATTTGACCTTTATACTTTGCTTTAAACTTGTCAATTTTAAGTTCAATGGCTACTAATCTTTTTAATTTTCGATGATAAAACAACAAATCCAAATTAAAGTCTTCCCCGTCAATTATCATCCGTTTTTGTCGTTCAATAAATGTAAATCCATTACCTAATTCTAAAATGAATAATTCAAGTTCCTTTAAAATTGCAGCTTCCAGGTCATTTTCAAGATAACCATCCTTTAATTCCAGAAAGTCGAGGAAATAGGGGTCTTTAAAAATACCTCTCTCAATAATATTACTTTTATAAATTTGGATGTCGGCATTTTCTGTTCGTTCAAAAAATTTTTGTTCGATTTGTTTTCTTAATTCTCTAACACCTATTAAATTTTTGAATGCAAAATTTCCATAGAAATCCCTTGCTTTTTGGTCTTTTAGTGGGATAAGTACCAGAAAATGAGACCATGATAAATGTCGTGACAGTGTAACGACTTTTTCAATCTCAGGATATTTCTCAGTGAATTGAATCATTCGCCACAGATTTTTTTCTTCATAATTTTTTCCAAATTTTTCAACTAATTCTCGTGACACAGTAACGACATTCTGTTTTCCGTATTCTGCTCTTTTGTTTTGTAGGATATGAGTCAAAATTCGGTTTCCGACATGCCAGAAAAGCAATGTTAAAGAGCTATTTACGTTTGAAATTACTTGAGTTTTTGTCCTTGCAATCAAGGAGACTAACTCATTTAGCAGCTTCTTATTTTCTAATTTTTCTATTGACATTTTATAAATCTTCAGTCCATTTTTACGAAAATACAATTTTAATTAATTTCTAATTTAGATACTATTAAATTTGTCTTTTTCACATGGTGAATACCATAAGTGTATTTGCCATACGTATATCCCAGATCGCCCGAGGCTGCTACTTCTACAAAATCCGGTTTCCAGATCAGGCTGGCCTTGTTTGAAACAGTTGTTTTGTCACTTTTTAGGCAGGATAAGTACTTTAACTGAATGATTTAGTGAAGATAGGTCATTCTTTCAATTCATTCATAATAAACCCAAAAATTTCTGCTTTGTCCTTAATTCGTGAACTCTGAGTAAAAGATCCATAATGCCCCACATCTTTCATGACCTTAAGCAGGACGGGATTGGTTTGCGCGGCTCTGGTTTGCAGTCGTGCCACGAATTTATACGAATGAAAAGGGGGTACACGATCGTCATTTTCGGATGTAACTACCAACATCACAGGATAGTTGATTTCCTCTTTAATATTTTGATAAGGTGAGTATGACAAAAGGTTAACAAAACTGGCGCTGTCTGTCGTTGTGCCAAAGTCAGCTGCAGAAATAAAGTCATCAAAGGAGGTTTGTTTGTAATCGCACCTGTGTCGGCAGATTTTAGAAGAAAGATCAATCTCTATACCCCCACATCGCCCAAAAATAATTCACCAAAATAATGACTCTAAAAATCAAACCATTAAAATAAATCCCTAGATTTACCCCGCCAAACACCCGATGATACATTTGCAATGAAAACAAAGAACCGATTTAACTAATTATAAACGGTTATGATTGGATAATATAGTGACGATGAAATTAAATGAATACTAAAAGGATTTTTAACAACAAAGGCTTTATAATAGGCAAAGCGACAATTGTCGGTTCACAGATGTTGGGTACAATTTTACGAAAGACAACAAAACAAACCAATGACACATTTTCCAGTAACAAATTCTAATCTTTCAGCAACACATATAGGACTGTTTTTACAGGAAAAATATTCCTTGAGCAAAGACACCAAATGCCAATTAATAAAAGCTGGTATCAATGACACATACCTGGTAACCGACAACATAGACAAATTTGTATTTAGAGTTTATAGTTTAAATTGGCGTTCAAAAACGGAGATTGATGAAGAAATTAAATTGCTGAATCAACTAAAAGAAAATGCCCTTTCAATTTCCTATCCACTTTCAGACAAAGAAAGCAACTACATACAAACACTAAACGCCCCGGAAGGTGACAGATTTGCAGTGCTTTTTACATTTGCATCTGGTGAAAAACAACACATAATTTCAGAACAAACTCATTTTCAAATTGGTCAACTTATGGCACGACTTCATAAGATAACCAATAATCAGAAATTAAATCGCATTGACTATACACCCGAAGTAATTCTTATTGACTCACTAAAAAAAGTATCAGCCTTTTTGAAGAGTGATACAGAAGAAATGAACTTTATGAGATCGGCTCAAACATACTTGTTAAGGGAGTTTGAATGTGCTGACATTTCGCAAATTAGACAAGGAATTGTTCATCTTGATATTTGGTTTGACAATCTAAACATCACCACCGACAACCGGGTAACTATTTTCGACTTCGATTTCTGCGGAAACGGTTGGCTTTGCTTAGATATTGCTTACTATATTTTACAGCTTCACAACCTTGAGAAATATGAAGCTAAAGATTATCAACCTAAAGTTGACAGTTTTATTAAAGGGTATGAATCTGTAACATCAATAAAAGCAGAAGAAAAACGACTTATTCCAATGCTTGGTGTAAGTTTATACTTTTTCTATTTAGGTGTTCAATGTCATCGTTACGACAATTGGTCGAACTCCTTTTTGAGTGAGAACTATTTGAAAAGATTTATCAATGGACTTGTTAAAAAGTATTATGATATTTATAAACTTGGGGACAATAAAAATTGTGCCTAACAGCACCTTCCCAAAAGTAGCAGTTCAGTTGTTAAATCATCCCGAAAACATGCGGGATTGTGCTTCTATCAAGGTATGCGGTATATTGGCAGTGAAGTGCCTCGAAATCGCCACCTTCGTGTGCAAAACGTTATACATATAGTTGAGAACCCAGAATCCAACCCATTGGATGAATAGAAATTAAAAAAGTAAGTCCTATGAAAAGATTATTTATTCTTGTTACAGCCTTGACAACATGTATATGTATTTCTATTGCACAGAATCCTGTTTGGATGAATTACACGAACGGTGAGAACATTTCAGCAATAGCAGAAGATAACAATAGTGTTTGGATTGGAACAACGGCCGGTTTAGTAAAATTTGACAAAACTTCGGAAATGTTAACCTATTTTACTGCCGCAAATTCGCCATTACCTCACAACCTGATTTCTTCAATTGCCATCGACGGGTATGGATGTATATGGATTGGGACTTCAAATGGATTAGTTAAGATTGCTGACACAACCTGGACAACCTTTAATATGAATAATTCCGGATTGCCATCGAATGACATCTTCACAATAAGTAATGAATCAAATGGAACTTTATGGATAGGCACCTCCTGGGGATTGGCAAAATTTAATGGAACGGACTGGATTACATATGATCCGGGAAATTCAGGCTTACCAAATATGTGGGTTTTTGATATAGCCGTTGAGGAAAACGGGGATAAGTGGATTGCTACTTACGATGGCATGGCAAAATTTGATGATATAAATTGGACTGTCTACAATACTTCAAATTCTGGATTACCAAGTAATTGGGTTTATTCTATTGCAATTGACGAAAACGGATGCAAGTGGATAGGTACTCAGAATTCAGGAGGCTTGGCAAAGTTTGACAACACAAACTGGACTGTTTTTAATACCGCTAATTCAGAATTGCCAAGTAATTTTGTTTACGCAGTTACTGTAAACGAAAACGGGGAGAAGTGGATCGCTACCACCTATGGTTTAGCAAAATTTGACGATGCCAATTGGACTATTTATCAGGTTAGTAACTCAGGCCTGCCAGACAATTATGTTCGAACAATCATGATTGACGGCAATGGGAATAAATGGGTGGGAACTTATGAAGGACTGGCTGAATTTAACGACATGAATTGGACTCCTTACAATACATCTAATTCAGGATTACCTGACAATTGGGTTAATTCGACAGCAATTGACAATAATTGGAGCAAGTGGATTGGTACTTCAAAGGGTTTAACAAAATTTGACGATGTAAACTGGCACACTTTTAACGCATCAAATTCAGATTTACCCGGAGATGATGTGCTAACTGTATGTATTGACGAAAGTGGAAATAAATGGTTAGGAACCAATGAAGGATTAGCAAAGTTTGATAATATCAATTGGACTGTATTTAATACACTTAATTCTGACTTGCCCGGTAACTACATTACATCAATGGCCATAGAAGGTAATAGTGATAAATGGATAGGAACTCCTAATGGTTTAGTCAAGTTTAATGATTCAATTTGGACCATTTATAACACGACCAATTCAGGAATGCCAGACAATGATGTAGACGCCATAATCATTGATAATAACGGAAATAAGTGGATTTCCGTTGGGGGTTATGGAATTGTAAAATTTGATGATACAAACTGGACCGTTTATAACACGTCCAATTCCGGGTTGCCAGACGATTATATAAACTCCATCGCAATTGACATGAATGGGGATAAGTGGTTTGGAACATCGCAAGGATTGGCAAAATTTGATGATTTTTCTTGGATTGTTTACAACACATCGAATTCAGAATTGCCATATGACAACATTGATATAATTGCCATTGATGATAATGATACAAAGTGGATCGGTGCATCTAATTGGAGTAGTGGCGGTTTAATAAAGTTCAATGGCTCAGAATGGGTTACATTCAACTCGTATGATTCGGGTTTGAATGATATTCTTATATCTATCACAATTGATGATTGTGACACAAAATGGATTGGCTCATTCGGTGGAGGATTGGCGGTATTAAATGAAAATGGCATACCTGTTTCTATTCTAAATTCTAAATCGATTACAGATCAGTTAGTAATATACCCTAACCCGACCAGTGATTTTTTCCATATCAACAATGGTTTACATGACAGGCCTTCAATAGTAGAAATATTCAATATGCATGGAGAATGTATCTCAAGAAGAATAATGGAGAACAACCACAACGCTATTGATGTCAGTAATCTGACAATTGGGCTCTATTTTATTAGAATCCGCAATGACGAGGGTGAAATGATTAAAAAACTTATTAAGAATTAATAACCCTCGCACCAGGCGTAGAATATAGAAATAAAAGTAATTATTTACCTGTCCATTTCCTCCACAATAAAATTGTAGATATGAGTTAAAGCAGTCACCTGACTGGCAAGCCTTAGAACTTTTTTGAAGAGTTCTAAGGCTTGCCCTCGATCAGGAATATTATTTAAATTATTATCACAGTTTTAAAAGAACAGGTTTCTTGCCTTAAAACCTTGTTGCGTTTTATAACTCTGATAGTTACTGAATCACCACCTTCCTTACTTCTGTGAAGTCATTTATTTGGATCTTTACGAAATAAAACCCTTTCGAAAGGTTGGTCAGGTTCAGAGTGGTTTTTTCGCCATACCAGTCAAATTGATTGATCGTGTTGCCTGTGAGGGTGGTAACACAAACATTCGCTTTTTCAAAGGTGGTTTCTCCGTGAAATTCAAGCTGCATCAAGCCATTGGAAGGGTTCGGAAACAGTGAAATATAGGATCCAAGGTTGTAATAGTTTTCGTCAATTGAAACAATTTCGCCGCCATCAATCGGCATGTCAGCAAAGGTAACCAGATTACAGGCTACATTCAACTCCGGGTTAAAGCCGGCACTGCAATCGTCGCAAGTAACTCCGGTTACACAATTGGGGTTGTTTGGATGGCATAAATCAACATAATTTTCATAAAAAACATAACCCAATCCCAGTGTTTCACCAGCAATATAGGGTGTTAAGTTGTAATCGAACCAGGGGGCGATCGATCCCGGGCACCATCCGGCACGGTCGTAGTACCAGGTTCCATTCTGTGGTTGACATGCATCTGGGTTGGGGTTGCAGTCGATCCAGTTATGTTGCTCGAAAGTTTCTACCCCGTTTATCCATACGTGGTGAGTGGCTTCATAGAATTCGGCGGCGTTTGAGGTGTTGAGGTCGCCCCAGCCATGGCCTGTCGAAATAAGTTTCAATTTTGCTGCTGCTGCGTTTTCCACAAAGGTATGGTTCACATTTTCCACGGGTTGTAAATCGGCATAGTCGCCAAACGGATAAATATCCCACCAAATATTGTCAATCAGGCTGTAATTATGTTGTGGCCTTCCTTCGTTGAAGTTAAATTTAAGGTCGTATAAGTATCCATTGTCCAGCGTACTGCAATTTAACCTGAAAGAAACCTTACCCTGAAGTATCGACATATAATCTGTCAGGTCGATGGTATGAGAACAGGCTACGCCATAAGGAGTGATATACCTGATAATTTCAACCCATTTGCCATCGTAACCCCTTGCATCGACGCTTGCAACCCGGTCCCATTCACCGCAACCACCATCGGGGCAATTCACTTCCAGAGTAGCCACTATTTGATCAAAAGCCCCCATATAGCTGGGTAATTCTGCATCCACCACTTCCGAGGTATTGCCCGGGTTGAGCCATACATCGTCAACGGCCAGTACTTCCATATCAGAAACAGCACTCACGACATTAATGTTGACATTTTTAGTGGCTGTGTAGCCGTAATTATTGGTGGCTGTAATGGTTATCACATAATTGCCATAGGCGGGTACGGGCCACCATCCTGAATAGTATCCTTCGCCCCAATCGGTGGGATCCAATTCCTGCCCATTAACGCTAAACCGCACACTTGTTACCGAAAACAAATCAGGATATTCGATGTTTACCAAGGCAGCCAGTTGAATATATCCAAGTTCAGGAACCAGTACATTGCCTGCAAGCGGATTAAGTTCTTCAATTTGAGGAACATTAGTTGAAGGATCAATAACCATAAATGAATTTAAAACCGGATTAGCCGGATCATAGGTGCCATTTCCCGGTTGGGTAGCTTCAATAACTACCTGGCCGGGACTACCGGTCAGGGTTACGGTATTGCCGTTAATGGTTGCCGGGCCTGATATCACTTCAAAAAATACTTCCAGGCCTGAAGTTGCCGTGGCTACTAGGTCAAATGGTGCATCAGTTGTCAGGTGATGGGGTATCTGAGGGAAGGAAATAGCCTGATAACCAGGGTCGAGGGTGCCGTTAAAGTTGGAAGTAGCTCCGGTAAGGGCGAAATTCATTAACTCACCATTTCTTTCACCGGATCCGGTTTCAGAAATGAGCTGGGTTATTGAAGTGTTATCACCTCCGGGTTCCCCCTGATTAAACTTGTAGTACAATTGTAGGTTTTCTTCAGTGCCTGTCAACTCGTTGTCCATTATATCCTGTACTTCACTTTGCGACAATCCCTTGTCCCAAACGCTTACCTCGTCGATCCTTCCTCCGTAAACAAAATCGTATCCCCCAAGTAAACTTTTGCCAATGCCAAAAGGTACATCGGGATTTGAAAACAGACCGGAAGCAGCAGAACTGCCTTTAAGCGTGCCATTAACATACAGCAGTACAGAACTGCCATCGTAAACCCATGCAAAATGCTGCCAAACCTGAGGAATTGCTGTATTAGCAGGTGCTACATATTCATGAAGTCCGGTGGTGGTCCTTAACCGACATTCCATTACGCCGTTATTCAATTGAATCATGTAAAATTCACCATTACCTGAACCCAGTCTGAACCCCATATAACCTTGTCCATAGGCCAGCTCATCGCACCAAAACCATCCGGTAATAGACAGTGCATTTCCGGTTGGAATATACTGGCCGGCTCCTTCAAGTATTACATAATCGTCTACCATATCGAAATGGAGGTACTGATTTGATTGGGACATTAAAAATACAGGCTGCAAAAAAATTAAGAAGAGCAGCGTAAGTCGGAATACTTTGTAGATTTTTTTCATGATAAAAGGTTTTTGTAGTGACTAATTTATATTAAAGGTACTTCATTTTGAACTTATTATAAGTGGTTTTTTTCTATTTTATATTTTCTATGGTATCCACCAGAGTTTGGTTTCCGGCGAATCGCCTCCTTGATTGGCAACAGCCTCAGCCCAGTTGGCCGTGTTGTATTCTACTTCGGACGGGGGATAAGGCAATCTGTAATGATGGATAGGATCGCCTTCTCTTGGGGTCATCCCTGTCCGGCGCGACAAAGCATACGCTTCCATGGGTTGTCTGAAGGCATCCAGCCACCGCTGAGTATAAATAAAGGCCAGCTTTTCTTCGTCGGTGGTGACATTCCAAAATCCAAAGGCGCTTTGTACTGTAGACTGACCTAAACCAGGTGGAATTTGAATTTGATCAGGAAAAGACATTCCTGATGAAGGTAACTTTGACTTACTGGCCACTTCCATCCACCAGGTAACAGAAGCGTTTAGGCCGTTCATATATTCATTTTCTCCCTGATTTGGATCCTGAGGAAGGCCAATACCCCTGAAATAGGCTTCTGCAAGAATAAAATTAATTTCAGCTCCGGTAATTAACGGAATGGGCATGAAATTTTCATCCCATGCAAAGAAATAATTGAAAGGTGAATATATACAGGTTTCACCCTTTATCCCAAAAGATCCTGTCACATCCCGTTGAGTACCATAAGGTATGCCACCCGATGGAGGTGTACTTGCTTCAGGAATTTGTGGATAGGACACCCACTTGCTCACATTGTTTGTTTCAAAGAAGATGTAAGCCCGGGGATCGAAAATTCCACTGCCATCTATGCTGTCGTTGTACGACAGCTGATGCCAGATATTGGAACCCATGCGCAGGTTTTCATGTTCCAGGAATGACCAGCTCAAACCGACGTTTTTAAACCCTATTTGAGCAGGCCACAAACAGGCACTTTCACCTAAGTATGTTGTGAAATCATATCCCAGAAATATGGGCCTTTCATTTTCAACAATTCCTTTTATAATCTCACCTGCAAGGTCGGGCTTTTTTTCGCTCATGCGCAAAGCATATCTCAATCGTAATGAGTTGGCGAATTTTTGCCATTTTAGCATATCTCCTCTAAATAGCGGGTCGAAGCCGGAAAATGTAGGGAAAGGTTCTTCCGAAATGGCGGTTACATCAATGTTTTCGTCACACCATTTAAGTTCGCCGAGCAAGAAGGTGTAGATGGATTCCTGCGAGTCGAATTTTGGCCGTAGATATTCTAAATCCTGATACCCGTAACCAGCATCTAGAAAGGGCATATCTCCAAAAATATCGGTCATTTTAAAGGTTTTGTACGCAAGTGCAATCTTCAGCATGGCTCTCATATTGTTTGCTTCCGCTGAATCTGGCAGTAGCTTAAACCGTTTTTCCAATTCGCGAATGGCGGGCAGGGTATGATAATAATTGCTCCACATACTTTCTGTTCCAATAGTGAAATTTCCCCATGCCTCTTTGGTTAACGCTGCTAACTGCGTTTGTTTGTACAATATTTCGTTGTTAATATACATCTGTTCGTTTCCACTTGGAACCAACGACTCAATTACACCATTAAACAGCGATCCATCACTGGCAGTGGTAAAAACATATGGATCGGTATTTATTTCTTTGAAATCTTTGGTGCAGGAATTAAAAAACAGAGAGAGAATTAACGCGAAAGTGATATATGGCAGTGATGATTTCATGTGATTTGTGTTATACATTGTGCTGTGTTTTAATTAACTCAGTTGAATATTTTGAAAATTAAAAAGAGGCATTTATCCCAAAAGTAATTGATCTGGAACCCGGCATAGAAGCCCATTCAAATCCCTGTGCATTACCGGAACCCATGATTCCTTCCGGATTAATTTTGTCGGGCAGTGTGGTATAAATGTAAAACAGATCTCTTCCCACAATAGATAGTTTCAGGTCCTTGAAGACCTTTGTTTTATTGATAAATTTCTGTGGGAATGAATAGGATAAGGAGATTTCCCGCATTTTTACCCATGTGTTTTCAACAATACCAGGCGTGGAAAGAAATTTTCCCCAACCTCCGGCATTTGGCATATATTTATAATAATAATGAACCACCTTGTCGTTGGGAGTTCCATCTTCGTATACGCCATCAAGGATAATTCCAATGTTACTGGTATTACCGGCAGGATCAGTATAAGGCAAACCACCTCCCTCTCGCTCAATCAGAGTTTCAGGGCTTTGGCCGGTTTGAAGGCCAATAACATAAGATCCGGAATAGATATCTCCTCCCCATTTTGTGTCGATTAAAGTCCCTAACCGAAATCCTTTGTAATACAGTTCGGTATACCAGCCGCCAATAAAGTCCGGTGATGCATTTCCAATCGGGACCCTGGTATCGGTTGTCAAATACTTTGTGCCTTCATCGTTTACCAAACGTTCTCCATTTTCATTATACACATAATCATATCCGTATATGGTTCCATATTCATCACCCTCGCGCAAAGCCATCTCGGGTCCATTTAATTCCCATATATCTCCAATCGGAAATATATCGGTATACTGGCCAAGACTTACTACATGGTTTCTGTTTCTCGACAAATTAATGCCTGTTTTGAACAATACATTTGGTGTTTGAATCGGGACAACATTCAGTACAATTTCAAATCCCTGGTTTGTAAGTATACCTTCGTTAATGGTAATATCGGTGGCACCTGATGAGGTTGCTACTGGTAATCTGAGTATCTGAGAGTAGCAATAAGAATAATAGTAAGTAAAGTCAAAATCTATTCGATTATCAAAAAACCCCAGATTAATGCCTCCTTCATAGGCATTAACACGTTGTGGAGTTAGGGTAAAAGGCGGAATTGTATCTGGAAAAGTAGATGCTTGCTCTCCTCCAAAAAAATGTGTTTGGTAATCAAAATCAAGTTGATAAGGATCGGTATCTGTGGCTGTTTGAGCAATACCTCCACGTAGTTTTACGAAATTCAGCCAGGGTACATTCTCCTGAAGGTGAAATGCTTCGGAAGCAATGAAACTGACGGAAACTGATGGGTAAAAGTACGAATTGGCACCCGGGGGCAGGGTAGACGACCAGTCGTTTCTTCCGGTAAGTTCTACAAAAAGGTAGTTGTCGTACGAAAAGTTTACAAACGAGAATATCGAATTATTTCTTCTTTTGCTTATGGCTTCACCTGTCACCACATCGCTGATATAATCTCCCAAACGGTCAACGATGGTGTCGCCGTTTGCATTGGTAGTATAGTTGGTTTCGGTATAATTGCCAAATATATACATGTTTGGGTAATACCAGGTTCCTGAATGCCCGCTCATGCGGTAGTAATCATAATTCCATCGGCTGGTTCCAACCATGACTTTAGTGTTTATTTTAGAATTGAAGATATTTGATTGTTCTCCGGTAAGAAAAGCTTCGAAAATATCAGAGTACGTACGACTTATACTTTTTCCATAATAACCCTCCTTTAACCCGATGACATCAATTGGTTTATTGCGTATTTCAGATTGTTCCAGTGTAAAATCCCTTCCTAACCGTCCAGCTATATTTAACCAGGAGGTGATGTCATAGGTTAGTGTAAGTGCACCCAGGTATTGATCTCGTTTCAGCGTAGTATTGTTGTTGTAGTAATTCCACCATATAACTGGATTTATATCATTGTATGGATATCCTTCCTGTGGATTCCGTGACCCATCAGCGTAAGCATAATGTTCTTTTTCTAATCCCTTGTAACTTCTTGGCCATGAATACAGATAGCCTTTGTTGAATGAATTATAATCTTCACCCAAAAACGGGCTATTCAGACGGTTATAGTTAATATAGGAATATGAAAGATCAGCTCTTACCTTATCAGATATTTTTAAAGTAGTTCCCAGGTTGATGGTGGTGCGATCGTAATCACTGTTGTCAATAACGGCTTTGTGATCTTGTCGGGTGATGGAAACGCGCATGGTTCCTACATCGCCACCACCTGATGCAGCAATGTTATGTGTTTGTGTAGTTCCGGTATGAAAGTTCGATTTATAATTATCCGGCTGAGGTGAGTAGGGCCGCATTTCGCCATCCCACCATTTCACCATCTGCCCTTCCATTTTTGGTCCCCACGAAACCGCAGAACCATAATATCCAAATTCTGCTGTGGTAGAGGAGGTTCCTCCTTGTTGGTTGATGATTAAATTGCCGTTTCCGTAGTTGGGGAGTAGTGCCGTGTCGCCATTCATGGGAAAAGCTGGGGATGTAAAGGATACCGGACCTCCAAACCCGTAGGTGTTTTGAACTTCTCTAAAACGGTAAGGTTGTATCATTTTTTGGCTAAAATTGTATGTCACGCCTATGCCTTTTCCTTTCTTACCCCTTTTGGTGGTAATTAAAATCACACCATTGGCCCCTCTTGAACCATATAAGGCAGAAGCAGCGCCACCTTTTAGTACGGTATAGTCTTCAATGTCCAGCGGGTTAATGTCTCCAATCGGGTTGCCCCAATCGGTGCCCCTGCCAATATTTTCCAAGCCGGGTGTATTGTCCATCGGAACATTGTCGATTACAATTAAGGGTTGGTTATTACCTGAAAGGTTACTGTTTCCCCGGATGGTAATTCGCGTGGAACCTCCATCCACACCGTCGCCTTGTGAAACCTGTACACCAGCCGATCTGCCAACAATGGCATCGAGCACGTTGGGGGTGTTGGATTGTACAACCAGGTCGACATCCATTTTCTGAGTGGAATAGCCAATCTCGCGTTGCTGGCGTTTTACGCCCAAAGCGGTAACAACTACCTCACCTAATTCGTTGATTGTAACCTGCATGACCACGTTAATCACTTTTTGCGATCCAACGAGTATTTCCTGCGGAGCATACCCCAGATAAGTAACCGCCAGCGTATCGGTATCCACAACACCGGATAGTGAAAAATCACCCTCTATATTGGTAACGGTTCCCGTCAGGGTGCCTTTAATCATGATGGATACTCCGGGCAAACCCAGGTCATCTTCCGCAGAGGTGATCTTTCCGGTAACTGTGTGTTCCTGAGCCTTAACACCCAAAACAACAACAAGTAAAAAAGTTAGAATAAGTAGAATTTTTTTCATAGGGTAGATTTATATTGCATTTTCCACTCGATTATTTCATTTTAAACATCCCTCCCACAAGACCTTCTCTTTATCAGTTTCACGGGTAATAGTACCTGTTTTTTATCTGTTGTTAAGCCATTGATTTCATCCAACAGAATATTTACTGCAGATTCTCCTATTTCCTCAATAGGTTGGGCAACAGCGGTTATGGTAGGACAACTTAATCGAAATAAATCAATATCATCAAAACTCACCATGGCAACATCCAGGGGTATATTGATATTCATTTCATTCAGATATTCCATACAGGCTACCGTTATGTTATTATTAATCGAGAACAGGGCGTCGATTTTATATGGAGGTTCCAGTAACTCACTTAATACTGCCCTTACCTGTGGCCGTATGTGAGCATAGTCGATGGTTCTGATTAATTTATTGTTACATCTCATCCCATGATCTTTAAGCGCGCTCCGGTATCCGCGTTCCCGGTCTGCAATTGTGCTTAAGTACGAGGGTGAAATATTCAGCAAACCGATTTTCCGGCCTCCATTTTTTATCAGTTGTTCAGTGGCTTCGTAGGCCCCGGTAAAATTGTCGACACCTGCAAAATTGGTTATTAATTTCGGCAATTTCCGGTCGATTAAAACAAAAGGATAGTTTTCCTTCTTAAGCCATGAAAAAACGGCACCTTTTTTTTGGGTAGTAGAAATGATAATCCCGTCAACCTGTCGTTCTTTCAGCATGTTGATCAATTCAATTTCTTTTTCAGGATTTTCGTCGGAGCTGCAGAAAATCAAATTGTAGTGATGTTGATTTGCCACTTCTTCGATTTTCTTGGCCATTTTGGCATAAAACGTATTTGAAATGTCGGCTACAATGAGTCCGAGTGTTTGCGTTTTACCAAGCCGTAAACCTCTTGCCATGTGATTTGGCTTGTAGTTCATTTCTTTGGCTTTCTCCAGCACGATTTTCTGTGTTTTGGAACTGATGCCATTCTTATCTCCATGATTATTTAAAACAAACGAAACCAGCGTTTTAGATACGTTTAGGCTTTTGGCAATATCGTTGAGAGACGTTTTTTTCAAGGTAAATAAATTTACTAAATCAATTTAGATTGATAATTGTTTGACAGATTAGCTGATATATAACACTTTGTGATAATTTAATTTAGAATTTTGTAAAAGTAAAATAATAATTAATTCAAATTAATTTTTTATCAATTTTTTTTGGTGTTAACCATGTTTCGTCTTGTAGTGCTTTTTTTGGTACAGGGATTTCAATTCCTGAAATTCATGTATGATAAAGCATAGTAATTGAGTAATTCCCGAAAATGGACAAGCTGGAAAAGTTTCACGCAAAGTGCGATAAGTTTTTAATACGCAAAGTGTGCAAAGAAGTTTTGAGAATTAAACGATCATCATTTTACTTTCATTGTTGTAAAATCACATCACCCCAACTCCTCAGCAATCCTTTCGGCCTGTTTCAACACCAAATCCGTGGCTAATTTCTGCATGTCAGGAGGATAACCGTATTGGCGAAGGGTACGTTTGACGATGACCCGCAGTTTGGCTCTGACGTTTTCTTTGATTGTCCAGTCGATGGAGGTGTTTTGTTTTACTCTTTCGGTGAGGATGACAGCCAGCTCCCTGAGTTTGTCTTTTTGCATCAGCTCTTTGGCGCTGTCGTTGTTGGCCACAGCCGAATAGAAGGCGTACTCAAATTTGGTCAGATGCATGTCATCGGCCTCATGATCCATGTCCTTGATCTTCTTGCTTAAGGAGATGAGTTCCTCAATTACTTCAGCGGCAGTAAGGATTTTGGTATGGTAGTTCCTGATGGCGGTTTCAAGCATTTCCGACAGCGATTTTTCTTTTACGATGTTTGTCCTGCCTCTGTATCGGATTTCGTCTGCCAACAGCTTTTTGAGCACTTCGATGGAAATGTTTTTGTGCTCCATGCCCCTTATTTCCTGCAAAAACTCTTCCGAAAGAATCGAAATATCCGGTTTTTTCAATCCGGCTGCATCAAAAACGTCCACTACTTGTTCGGTGACAAGTGCCTTGTCGATGACTTGCTTGATGGTGGTTTCAATTTCTTCATCGGTTTTACCACCACCAGTACGATCGAATTTTGCCAGCCGAGCCTTTACTGCCTGAAAGAATGAAACTTCTTCCTTTACGTCCATGGCGGCTTCGTGTGGGATGGCGATGGCAAAAGCCTGAGAAAGGGCAGTTACCTCGTTGATGTATCTTTTTTTGCCATCATCCAGACCTAAAATGTGGTCTTCTGCACCCAGTATCAACGAAAGTTTACGTGAGGTGTCCGCTTCAAAATAATCTTCATAGGGAAAACCGTGGTACATATTCGAAACGATCTCCAGTTTTTCGAGCATGAGTTGCACTGCTTGTTCCTGGGCAAGGGCAGGATCTCCTTTGCCACCCGAATCGGAATAAAACGACAAGGCTTTTTTGAGGTCGGAGGCGATGCCCAGATAATCCACAATCAAACCGCCGGGTTTGTCCAGATATACCCGGTTCACACGGGCGATGGCTTGCATCAGGTTGTGACCTTTCATGGGTTTGTCGATGTACATGGTATGCAGACATGGCACGTCAAATCCGGTTAACCACATATCCCTTACGATGACCAGTTTCATTTCGTCTTTTGGGTCTTTCATGCGGTCGGCAATCTCCCGGCGTTGCTGCTTGGTGGTGTGAAATTTAGCGATTCCAGAACCATCGGAGGAGGCCGCTGTCATGACCACTTTTATTGCTCCGTTACTGGTTTCATCGGAATGCCATTCGGGTCTTAATTTGATGATTTCTTCATATAGTTCTACGGCAATCCTTCGCGACATGGCCACAATAATTCCTTTGCCATCAAATACTTCTTGTCGTTGCTCGAAATGGGTAATGATATCATTGGCCACGGTCCTGATACGTTCTTTGCTGCCGATGAGGGCTTCCAGCTGAGTCCATTTGGCTTTGGCTTTCTGCGAATCGGTGAGGTCTTCTTTGTTCAGTTCTTCGTCCAGTTCTTCAACCAGTTTTCTGCCTTCATCGCTTAAATTCACCTTTGCCAGTCGGCTTTCGTAAAAGATGCGAATGGTAGCTCCGTCCTCAACTGCTTGTGCGATATCGTAAACGTCCACATAGTTGCCAAATACGGCGGGTGTGTTCACATCGGTATGTTCGATGGGCGTTCCGGTAAAACCCAAATAGGTGGCATTGGGGAGTGCATCACGCATATATTTGGCAAAACCATAAACCATTTTTTTGCCAACTACATTTCCTTTAAGGTCTTTATCATCAATGGTTTTGGCTTTAAAGCCATATTGCGTTCTGTGTGCTTCATCGGCAATCACTACAATATTTTTGCGGTCGGAAAGCAACTCATATACATTGCCTTCATCGGGCTGAAACTTTTGAATGGTTGTAAAAACCACACCACCGGAAGCCACTTTCAATAGTTCTTTTAAATGATTCCTGTCGTTAGCTTGCACAGGCTGTTGCCGCAGCAATTGCCTGGATGCTGCAAAAGTGTCGAACAACTGATCGTCCAGGTCGTTGCGGTCGGTAATTACCACAATGGTTGGGTTGTCGAGTGCCAGGACAATTTTCCCAGTAAAAAACACCATCGACAAAGATTTTCCACTCCCTTGTGTATGCCAAACCACTCCGCCTTTTCTGTCACCTGCGGGTTGTTTCTTAACGCCGGGTAAGCCATAACTTTCGGGCGATTCCAGCACCAGACTTCCCTCCTTGTTCCCCTCCTTTGCAAGGGTATCGGATAGGGCGGGGTGGTCATAAAGCATCTCCATAACAGAACCCATTTTCTGTAATACATCCTCAACGGGGATATGAATAACTGTTAACTCAAGCGATTGAAGAAACGCATCTCTTTTTGCATCATACTCTTGCTTATTATCATGACTACTTCCATCAATTTCAATTACCACCTGGCAATTGCTGCAATAGAAATCAACAATATAGTTCCCTATGATTTTTTGTCTGTCAAAATCATAGCCTTTGAACTGTTTGTTTTTAACCTGATTCCAGAATAGCACCTCGGATAAATTTCCGGCTTGCCTTAATGCACGAGCACGCTCTTTAAGTTTTGGGTTGTAAGGCAGGTTAAAGTAGTTTTTACTGGCTCTTTTGACCACTTTGTCAGACTTAGAATGATGGTCTTCCGAAGGAAAGGAATTGACCACCCCGTCAGACTGCGTCTGCCACCCCTCCGTGGGAGGGGAATTGACCACCCCGTCAGACTGCGTCTGCCACCCCTCCGTGGGAGGGGAATTGACCACCCCGTCAGACTGCGTCTGCCACCCCTCCGTGGGAGGGGAATTTACCACCCCGTCAGACTGCGTCTGCCACCCCTCCAAAGGAGGGGAATTATAACCG
>JAUYGX010000128.1 GCA_030690365.1 Bacteroidales bacterium
TTCCTATCGGCCCGAGATTGATGTCGTAATCCGATGCAATGATGCAATAAATGTACTTTCCGTCGCGTTGCATATTATTCCTTTATTTTTACAAGTATTAGGTTGTCAATCACTTCATCCTTTACCAACGAGATATGCTCTTCTTTGGAAGATTGTCTGGCAGCATTAGAATAATTAAGCAGGGTATGGTACGCTTTATTGATTCGGTCAAAGTTTTCTTTATCGCCATTTTGCAGCTGCATATCAGGATGGAATAACTTTGCTTTTTCCAGGTATGCTTTTTTTATTTCGCTTTCGGTGGTATAATCATTCAGTCCAAGCTCGGCTTTAGCGTTAAACACTTGTTCAGGATTTAGCTCATCAACATCCAACGTAAAAAAACTATAACAGGGTAATGGTCCTACCATTTTAAAATTAAGCTTTCCCTGATATTCCTCGTCAATACTAACCACTATTTGTTCAAATCTTTCCTGTTTGTTATGGCCAATTAAAAAAGCTGAGTTGGTAATCATTTGATCATCCATCACCTCATGTACTTTTATATCCTTGCAAATCGCTGATAACTGGTGCTGAATATTCAACTCAACCGCTGTATTTTTACCTTTTAAAAGCTTTTGCACCAACATCCCTATCGAAACCTGATCAATCTGTGTAAGAGTATCCGAATTTTTTAGCAGTTCAGCTTTCATGGCCATAATATCAGGATGGGTTGCCATTTCATGAAGAATTTGGGTAAAATCAGCCCAGGAGGCCACCAGATCAATTTCGATCAGGTTCTCTATTTTACCAAGAGTGGCCATGATTAAATCAAAACCATTTGCCAATATTCTGATGACTTCCTGTTTCGTTTGCATGACTTTGCCAAGCCTCATGGGAATAATCATAGAAAAGCCCTTCTTCTGAAGTTCTTCAACCGTTTTTTGATGATGTACAAGCAAATGCCCAAGCGATTCTCTGCTTAACTTTTCAATTTTTACTTCATATCTGTCAGAAACTATGGCTGATATATTATGAAAAGGTATGGCATAAACGCCAGAGCCTTCTAATGACCTAAAAATATCTGGACCGTACAGGTTAGGTACAATCCCGTAGATGTATATTCCTTTTGCTGTCATTTTTTTAATTCATTTTGTTTAACCACCAATTCAATGGCTTCATCAAAATACTTCCCAAGGATATTGATTTCCCCAATTGTTTCAGATGATTTTCCTTTATTCTGATCGAGCAGGCCGCGTATGGCGAGCATGGCTGCTTTACGGCAAATAAATTCAATATCCGATCCTGTAAGGCTTTCTGTTTTCAAAGCCAGTTTATTCAGGTTTACTTTTTTATCCAATGGTTTATTTCGGGTATGAATACCAAATATTTTTTCTCTCGTGTAGACATCAGGGAGTGGCAATTCAAATATCAGGTCGAACCTGCCACTTCTTAACAAAGCCGGGTCAATTAAATCGATCCTGTTGGTTGCTGCCAGCACAATAACTCCTTTCAAGTCTTCGATGCCATCCATCTCGGTAAGGAACTGTCCGATCACCCGTTCGATAATACCCGAACCTGAACTGTCTTCGCTTCGCCGGGGAGTGAGACTGTCGATTTCATCAAGAAACAAAATACAGGGTGAGGCTTGTTTAGCCATCCTGAAAAGTTCTCTAACCCCTTTTTCCGATTCACCGATGTAGCGGCTAAGGATTTGTGGCCCTTTAACCGAAATAAAATTTACACCGCTTTCGCTGGCAAGTGCTTTAGCCAAATAGGTTTTTCCCGTGCCTGGTTTGCCGTGCAGGATAATTCCTTTGGGTGGTTTGGTGTCTGCTTTTTTAAAAAGATCGGCATATTTTAATGGCCATTCTACCGTCTCCATCAATGCATTTTTAATTTCTTCAAGGCCACCTACGTCTTCCCATTTTACATCAGGAACCTCAACAAACACCTCTCTGATAGCTGAAGGCTCTACCTCTTTCATGGCATCTGTAAAATTCTCCATCGTGACTTCCAACGACATGAGAATTTCGTATGGAATCTCTGCCATTTCGAAGTCGATTTGAGGTAGTATTTTTCTCAACGCTGTCATGGCTGCCTCGCGGGCCAGGGCTTCCAGATCAGCACCCACAAAACCGTGGGTGATTTCTGCCAGTTTCTCCAAATCCACATCCATCGACAGAGGAATTCCCCTGGTGTGAATGAGTAAAATTTCAAGTCGGCCCTTTTTGTCAGGGATTGAAATAGAGATCTCGCGGTCGAATCGTCCGGGTCTTCTCAGGGCCGGATCGATGGCGTTGGGAATATTGGTCGCGCCAATCACAATGACCTTTCCCCTTGACTCCAGTCCATCCATCAGCGAAAGCAGTTGGGCCACCACCCTTTTCTCCACTTGTTTTTCTCCGCCCATATCTTCTCGCTTGGGCGCAATGGCATCTATTTCATCAATAAAGATTATGGATGGTGCATGTGCCTGGGCTTCTTCAAAAAGTTTCCGGATGCGTCCTTCGCTTTCCCCGTAAAATTTTCCCATGATCTCTGGTCCAGAGATGTTGATGAAATAAGCATCGGTTTCATGAGCCACAGCTCTTACAATCAAAGTTTTCCCTGTTCCCGGGGGACCATACATAAAAACCCCTTTTGGTGGCTGAATACCAAGCCTTTCGAATATTTCAGGATATTTTAACGGAAGTTCGATCATCTCCCTGATGCGTTGAACCTGCTGTCCGAGTCCGCCTATATCTTCGTAAGAAATTTTGCGTTTTTGTACTCCATCCTTCGTAGTCAATTCAAGCTGAATGGTAGTGTTGGAATGGATGAGCACCACTCCTTCAGGACTTGTGCCTGTTACCGTATAATCCACCGAGCGTGAACCAAATAGTGTGGCCCTCACTTTATCTCCTTTGGTTACTGACAATCCATTGATGAGCGATCCTATATACCTGGCATCATCGGCCTTAAACAGTGAACTTGATTTGGATTCGGGTCTCAGTTTTATTTTTACTGCCTGGTGATAGGTAGTTTTAGCGATCTTCACTTTTTCATCAAGTCCGGCCTGGGCGTTTTCACGCGTTATGCCATCCATTTGAATGATTTTTCTTCCTCTGTCTTCAGGATAACATGGCATGATCTTAACAGGAGTGGCCCGTTTACCTTCAATCAAAATCACATCCCCACTTTCGACCCCAATCAACTTCATGTCTTCAGGATCGACCCTGGCAATGGCCCTTCCCACATCCTTGACCAGGGCTTCTTTTACGCGTAATATTAGTTCTTCCATCGATTGGTCATGATTTATTGATTGTATTGTTGCAAAGTTCTCTTGACAACGGCCAAACCTCCCTGCCTACCGGCAGGCAGCTTTTTAATTGAATATTTCATTTTTTAATTTTTATCAACCTTCAACCTTTATCAGCATCCACGTTTCGACCAAAAAGCACTGAAGTCAATCGGTTTAAAGCCTTATGTCCTTTCACCTCTTCAGCAAACAAGGGGACTTCAACTCTGTTGAAATCGCTGAACATCTCACTAATTTGGTTCAGATACGGGGTCTGACTGGCGCGTCTTGCGATACAAAAATCACATCCTTCAGAAACCATTACATTGTTCACAATGATTTGACGTGCAACTATTCCGGATGTACTCAGATCTGCGAGCAACCTGTTCGTTTCCATGATGGCCATCGCTTCAGGGATACAAACCGGAATAAATTCACTCTTGGTATTATTCTTCAGGATATTTTCTATTCGTTTAACCGTTTTTTTCAGATTTAGCAAAAAGGTATCCACCTCATCCTGGTGATAAGAACCGGAAAAGCTGGTTACCATAAAGCGATATTTCCATCTCATTCGGGCAGCCACTTTTATCCACTCATCCAGTAGCTTTGGCGAAGAAATCAAGCGCAAAGCATGACCTGTAGGTGCTGTATCCACCACATATTTATCGTATTCACCTTCTTCGATAAAATCGATGATTGTTTTAAAGCTCATCACCTCGTCAATACCGGGTATCGTTAAAGTCAGCATATCATCGATGTCGTCGTTATCGAGATTTGTGGAGGTCTCCAGAAGTTTTTTCAATTCTTTCTGGTGAGCTGTCTTGAATACAGACAGGGCTTCGTCAGCCACCACCTCGATGGCAGATAGGTTGGATGTCCCTTCAATTTTAACAACCTTAAACCCAATTTGTTGTTCAAGGCAATCCGAAACCGAATGTGCCGGATCGGTGGAAATAAGCAATGTTTTGAAATTTTCAGATAAAGCCTTGGCCGTTGCAATAGCACAACTGGTTTTTCCAACACCACCCTTTCCTCCGAAAATGATGAGTTTTAAATCCAGATTCTCTAAGCCAGCAAGTGCCATGGTGTTTACTTTTTAATTCTGATTTCAAGAATGCCATTTGTAAATTTGTGATTTAAGCTCTCAATACCGGCTTTAACGGGTAGGAGCAATTCTTTTCTGTATTTCCGGGTTTTGCTTATTGCTGAAAATTCAAGGATATCTTCCTTCAGGTCGATAACAATATCATCCTGCTCTATACCAGGCATTTCAGCAATTATTACAATTTCATTCTTTTCATCAAAAAGGTCTGTTATGGGTTCCCGTTCTTCATCTACTTTGGGACCCTCTGGTGTTTTTTTAATATTCCCAAAAGTTTCTACTTTAGGAGAGCCTCCGCCGGCTGTGTTGATGGTGAAACCGTAAACGCCCTTCATCCCTTTTTTGATGTGATCGAAGTTGATTTCCCCTTCTTTTTTCACACCTCCTGATTCCTCGAGTTTTCCAGCGAGGTCCACGAGTTTTTCAATGCCTTTAAACAAGCCTCCGAGTCCGAAAAGGTCAAAACCAGACTCCTCTTTTTTTTCCTTACTGTCGTCGTGTTCCATTTTACTTACTATTTTAATTATCAGTGATTAGGATTGCCTGGAAACAGCCTCAAGCTTTTCCAAACGGGCCTCTAAAGTTTCTTGTTGCTGCATCAGCTCCTTTTCCCTGGCTTTTGTCGACAGGTAAGTATCTTCCTGCCACCAGTTGATCCCCATTTCCATGGCTTTGTCAACCGAAGCAATAAGGAGCCTTATTTTAATGGTTATCAGGTCGATATCTGCAATCTGAATTTTGATATCGCCTGCAATAACGATTCCTTTGTCGAGCACTCTTTCCAGAATGTCAGCCAGGCCGGTCGCGTTTATTGAATGTGAAGGTTCTGCCATGATAAGTTATTGTTTTAATAGTCAATCGACATGGTTTTCCATTTTTTATCACCTGCCTCATTTTGAGGTTTTTTTTTCATTTTATCTTCTTCAGGTGTAATTCTGGGGGTTAATTTTTCATTGGTGAACTCTTGAATTTCTTTTAGTCGGGTCTGAATAAACTCAAGTCTTTGCAGAATTTTGATTTCTTCACCTTTCAGCCGGCTTCTTTCTTTTTCGTAAATATATAACTTGATGAAATCCGAATCTTCCTTATTAGGTATACCAGATTTATTGACATTTTGCATGGATTTAATGCTCTGTAGTCCCTTTATTTGGCTTGAAATGGGCATAATAATACGATTTTAGTGATGTAGAAATTTACTTAAGTGTACTGTTCAATTAACTCGTTTACAATTAATTTCACTCTTTCCTGATTGGTTTTCGAGCCTATCCTGCTCGTTTCGGAAGTAAGGATGTCCTGACAAATTTTTCGGAACATGTCTTTTGATTCTGAAGGTGTTGTGTTCAGTGTGGCCAGCGTTTTTGCAATCATTATTGAACCCCGGATGGTAGGATCAAACTCTGTTTTACCGGATTCGCGCAATCCACGGACGATTTTGACAATCTTTTCAGTATCCTCAAGGGAAAGGTTCGACTTGGCCATGGTAATCTTCAACTCGGTTTCATAATCAAAGTGATCGAGATCCATGGTAACCATCCTGTCGCGCAGGGCATCCTGTGTTCTATTAACACCGGCATATTCTTCTGGATTTGAGGTGAAAATGGCCCGAAATTCAGGATGCACCTTCATATAATAATCCTCTTCTTTAGCAGATGAAGTGCTCAACATTCGTTCCTGAAGAATGGGTAGGAGGATATTATTTGCCTCTGGTCGAGAACGGGTAAATTCATCATAAATCAGTGTAAACCCGTTTTTAACAGCAATTGTCAGCCTATTGTTCACCCACTGTTTCGACATATTCTCTTCATACTTGTGTACCGTGTGAATAAATTTATCGTCCAGCTTTTTATATTTATATCCTTGCTCGCTGCCGATAAGATCAGAGGTTTTATACTCGGCATCGCCATGAATAATCACTACCGGTCTTCCTATTTTACTTGCCAGGTGCATGGCCACCGTTGTTTTGCCCGTTCCGGAAGGTCCCCTGAAATGAACAGGAAACCCTGCTTTGATATAGGTGAGCCCACGACCTGTAATGTCTTTGATATAATCTGTCTCAACAAAATTCGACATGGGTTTCAGCTCAAGTACGGTATTCATTACGTTATTATCACTCATGGTAGATATAATTATTTGTTATTTACTTAAATTCCCGATTCGTCGTTTGTTCCAGTGTCTTTTTCCAAAGGATACTTGCCTCCTTGATTTCTTTCATGATGTTTTCTTTGGCAAGTAAAAAATCTTCTTTTCTTTTCACATATTTAGTCAGGGCTTCCTGTCTTTTTTGCAAACTTTTTATTATGTTGTTACCTACATCTTTCATCTATCGTCTTTACCATTGCAACTTCTAATCATAAATTTTAAATACCCAACTAATAAAAGCCTTTTCCCTTGCAGCGGGTACAAGGCAGTCCATCCACCGATTTGCCGGTTCCATTGCATTGATTACAATGTTTATCGCTTTTAAAATGATTAATCCCAATTCCACCACATACAATGCAGTGCACTCTGGCACCAAGCGGATTTTTTCCGGTACCTTTACAAAACACACACTCTTTAAATGGTTCTTCCACCTCAATAATACCAGTACCATTGCATGACAAACAATAAGCTTTAAAAGAAAGCAGATCGAATGGATCTCTTCCGGTTCCGCTGCAATAGGCACACTTGAGGTTTTTCTTCATGGCGGCAATTGGATTAATAAAAACAAATAGAGTCGAAAAAACATGGCACATTCTTGCATCAAGCCTTTTCGACACTGTGGTTTGTTTTAATTTATTTTATTGGAAAGTAAACATTTTCAATTTTTTGAACTTTCCCGGCGTCCAATAAATTTTTGGCTAAGTATCCCAATTTCATTCTGGTTTCTCCGAGTGGTTTTTCCATTTCCGAGATTCTGACCCCTTTGGGGTGTTTATTGATAAAATCAATGATCCTTTCTTCCAAGGTCAGGGTCACAACAGGTTCAACTGCCTTAACCGGAGTTACTTTTGCTATTTCCTCAGTTACCAAAGATACAGGTACTTCTTTCACTTTTTCGACTGATTTGAGTTCATCCGATTCTTTCTTCGCTTTTTCAACTGGCGCTCCCATTTTCGCATCTGCTTTCTTCTCAGCCTTTTTTTCTGCTTTCTTCATAACCTCTTTCACAGGTTTTACAAGTTCGCTATTTTTTAACTGTGCAATGGCCTCCTGCATCTTATCCCATTCCACAGCGGCCAGGCTCCTCTCACTTGCGTAACCACCAATCATGCCGGAAGTTGTTTTCTTTATTTCAAAAACTTCTTTTCGGATACCTTGAATGGCAGTTTGAATTCCATTCATAATCGAGGTATAATTTTCATGTCTTTCTGCTTCACCCCGGGTCAGGTCCAATTTACCCTGTAATAGATCTTTTTTTATTTGGGCACTCATTTGTTGACGCTCTTTGCCTATTCCCATCAGGCGATTTTGAAAACCTGAAAGCAAACCCTGAGTATATTCAACACGTTCGTTGAGATTTTTTGTTAATTCAGCTTTAAGTTCAGCCGACATTTCCTGGCGATTCGTTTTGTATTTCTCGATCAAGTCGTTGGTGTTTTTAAAAACATTTGCAACCTCGTCGTTGATACTTTTGAGGTCTTTGTTAATGTTCTTCATCAGATGATCAAAATCCTTGATTCTGAGCTTTTCATTCTGCATCCTGGTTTTTTCACTTTGAGTACGGTTTGATCTGCCCTCGGCAAAGAATTTATCCAACGTATCGGCCATTGTAACCCTGTCGCTGGCAAAACCTTTGATCATATTTGAGGTGTATGTCTGAATTCCTGACACCTCATTCTGTATAGTTGAGATAGTGCTGTGAATGTTTCCCATCATTCCATTGAAAGCATCGAGTCGTTCTTTTTCACCTGATGCGAGGCCATTTCGTAAAGCAGCAGCATTGGCGTTTAAAACGTTGGTCATTTCCATGTGATCCTTGCGAAAACCATCTAGAGTGTTCTGAACTTCCTTTAAAAACTCTTCATTTCCTTTGGTAAGTTCCTCATTTTCTTTCATTCGTTGTTTGAATGAATTAAGTATATCTTCACTCAAATTTTTCATTTCTGAAGCTAGTCCCATTTTTTTATCTCCTTTTTATTAATGAATATATTGTGATAGTTTTACTAATTAATTCCATTGGCTACTTGTGTGTTTAAATTTATTCCATTAATTATTTGATCCTTTATCATTTTTAAATCTTTCACCAGGATATGCTCCTCCTTTTTAAGCAAGCTTTCAAGACATCCGGTTAAGCGCAGGTGTACCCGCTGGAAATTCTGATATGAATTCATTACGGTTTCTTTTCTCATTTCCTGCTGTTTTGATATATGAGAGAGTTGCTCTTTGATGGCCGCAATTTTTTCGCCTATATCATGTGATGTAATATCTTTTAGGCCCAACAAACATTCTTTTAGCGTCCGGGCCGTTTCTTTCTGTTCTTCAATAAAAACTAAAAACTGATGCTGTGCTTCGTTTTCCTTTTCATCAATCAAGTTGAGAATGTCCGACATCATGTTATGGTAGTCCTTTTTACGCAAGGATCCGTTTTTCGACATGGCTTCACAAAGCCTGGCATTTAAAAGTACCCTTTCATGTTTAAGTTCGTTGATATGGTTATGCACGTTGTTGAATAACTCATGTGATGATTCAGTCAGATTTTCGGAGGACTGGAATGCTGTTTGAATTTTTTGAACCCGATCCTCATAGGAGGTAATGATATTTGTGAAAAATGAATCTAACTCCGAATTTGGTTTGGTATTCATAGCAATATATTTTTGTGTAAAATCTTGCGGAGAATGAGAAATTCTTGGTAAATCATGCTTTCAGCGAGGACCAGGAAAGGATGTGTTAGCAAGAATAACTGCTTAACTGCCTAATTGTTACATGCCTTATGCGGCTTTAGCAGTTAATCCGATGGCTTCGGCATACTTGAGGTATGTTTCAACTGAAGCAACTACTACTCTTGCTTCGATAGCAAGAAGTTCGATACCTACCAACGAAACTCTTACCCATGCATCAACTACGACACCTTTGTCGAGGATGCGGTCGATTACCTCTACGAGGCTGGACGATCCGATAGTTTTTTCTACCATTTTTTTAATCTCCTATAATTTTGTGAATATGTACCGTGCTTTACTTTGAGGGACGGCTTACCTCTTTCAATTAAGCCAAGGCAAGTTGCGTGCCGCATTTAATTTATTGAATGGTTTCATGTTCGTATTCGGCTAACATACACGTTTATAAGTCAATAAAAAATAGCGTTTTTATTAAAATATTATCGCGAGTAGTTGGGAAAAAATATTCAGAAAGAAAAACCTGAAATAATCGCACACATGTGCGAAAATAATGCCGTGATTTTATTGTTTTTCACTTCACTTTTTAAGAATAACAACACTCAATAAAAAGGTGTATTTTATTCTCTTTCAACCTTATTGATGACAATACTATATTTTTTCATTTTTCGTATAAGTGCATCTCGCGTTATACCCAATACTTCAGCAGTAGCCTGTTGATTGCATTGGCAATTTTGAAGCGCTTTCCTGACCATGGCCATTTCTGCTCTTTTCAGGTTTAGCGATTCTTTATTTTCATGGAGGATCTTTTCGGGTTGTTTTAAAGGAAAATCATGTACGCCAAGCAGGTCACCTTTGCATAGAATTATTGCTCTTTCGGTCATATTCCTCAATTCCCTTACATTACCGGGGAAGTCATAAGTCAGGAGAGCTTTGTAGACATCTTTTCCGATTCTGATGTTTGGACGGTTAAACCTGGTTTTATAATCATCAACAAAAAAGTCCAATAAAGGTTGAATATCCATAGGCCTCTCTCTAAGAGGAGGTATATGAATATGCAGGGTGTTGAGGCGATGCAATAAATCGAGCCTGAATTTCTTTTTCTCAACATTGTTTTCAATATCATGATTGGTGGCAGAAATAATGCGGAAGTCGGTATAAATTGGGGTTGTATCTCCCACCCTGGTGATTACTTTTTCTTCGGTGGCGCGAAGTATTTTAGCCTGCAAATTAAAGGGCATATCTGCTATTTCATCTAAAAACAAGGTTCCTTCATTACACACTTCAAAGAACCCCATTTTATCTGCAATGGCTCCTGTAAATGAGCCTTTTTTATGGCCAAAAAATTCGCTTTCAAGAAGTGATTCTGTGATGGCACTGCTATTCACCGGGCAAAAAATATGGCGGTTTCGTATGCTCGTAAAGTGTATAATACGGGCAATATTTTCTTTCCCTGTTCCACTTTCACCTGTAATAAGCACGTTGGCATCGGGATAATTAGCAGCGGTTATGGCTTGTTCAAAAACGTCAAGTATTTGTGGACTGACGCCAATAAACTGCCGTTCTATCTTTTCTTCGAGGGATTTTGAGATCAGGGAATTTTTCTCTTCCATTTGCTTCAGCCTTCGTTGTATCTGTAGATATTTTTTAGTGCGCTCAATGGCAATCTGAATATCGATATGTCTGAAAGGCTTACGCAGATAATCAAAGGCGCCAAGTCGCATGGCTTTTATTACCGTATCCATATCGCCGTGCGCCGAAACAACAATAACTTCCATTGCCGGAAACTGAATTTTTACATCCTGTAAAATATCCAGGCCATTTACTCCAGGTAACCGTACATCAAGTATGAGCAGGTCAATTTCGTGGATGGCCCACAATTCGCGAGCTTCCCTCAATGTATTTGCCTCAAAAGCCTCAAATCCTGAATTTTGAAAAAACTCACATAACTCTTCAGTAAATTGCTTTTCATCATCAAGGATGAGGATTTTAATTTTTTTTTGATTTTCCATTTTCACACTTTACTTCAAATATTTAATGCTATTCTAAATGTTGTTCCCTCAAATTGATTGCTCCATACATCAATTGTACCATTCATTTCCTTGATTATTCGATATGAAATTGACAATCCAAGACCAGTTCCCTTTCCTGTTTCTTTGGTGGTGTAAAAAGGAAGCATGATATGCTCAATATCATCCTTGTGTATACCCATACCATTATCAGCTATTTCTATAACAAAAATGTTGTTCTCCCTAAATGTTTTTATTTTGACGAACATATCAAATTTTTCAGCTAGTGTACTTTTTCTTTCGAGGACCGCATCTTTGGCATTTAGCATTAGATTAAGGATAACCTGTTCAAATTGAAAAGTGTTGCCAATAATTACGGGAGGTTTTTCTTCTAATTGAAGGTTTAGGGTAATCGCCAGGTGCTTGAATTGTTCTGATATCATTGATATGGCATTATAAATACTTGAATTAACATCGAAGCTTGTTAATAAGTAATCATCGTGGCTTTGCGAAAAGGCCCTGATGTTATCGATGATATTCCTGATCCGGGTAATATTACCAAAAATTTTATCTGCTTTTTTATTCAGGTAATCTTTGTCGATACTTTCGGCTTTGTTCGCCCCACTCATAATATTATCCATAATAAGGGAAATTGTATTCAATGGTTGGTTGATTTCATGAGCGATACCGGAGGCCATTTCTCCAAGGCTTGCCATACGGTCGGCATGGATTTGTTTCGCCTCGATTTTTTTTCTTTGAGAAATATTGCGGATAGTGAACATATAGGAAAAGGGTATTCCCCCCACTCCCTGTATTAAAGTTGAACTGATTTCACCTAAGAATAAAGTTTGGTTGCTTTTTCTGAATTTCATCTCTACATTTTGCGAAATACCTTCATTCATTGTTTTTTTAAGTATTTCAACGAGAGTATTTCTTTCTTTGGAAGGTACGAATCTGGAGAAGTGTTTTCCCACTACATCATCTCGGTTATCAATGCCAAATAATTCCAGGCCAATTTCGGATACATCAGTAATTAAACCTTTGAGATCTGTTAATAATATGCCATCAGGGGAGGCATTCAACATGGTCTTATATTTTTCCTCACTGGTTTTCAGTGCCTGTTCTATCAGTTTGCGTTTGGTTATATTTTTAGCAACTCCCTGATACCCTTTAAACACTCCCTCTTCATCATAAAAAGCTAATCCACTTGTTTGAAGACAAATTTTTTGGCCATACTTATCAATACTCCAGTTTTCTAAATCCTTTATAGGGTTCCTGCTTTTTTGAATTTCGGTGTAAACTGGCCTGAACCGATCGTTTTCTTCAGGTGACATGAAATCAAAAGGGGTTTTCCCAATAATCTCTTCACTGGTTAATCCAAAGAAGTCAACACTGTTTTGACTACTATAGGTGTAAATACCATTTTCATCTATCTCCCAAACCCAATCGGCCATATTAAACATCAGATTGCTAATCCGTTTTTCGCTTACTTTAAGGTCATGGTTCGTTCGGGTTAGCTTATCGGCAGTTTCTTTTAATCGTAAAGCATCGTTTCTGATAATCTGTTTCTGGTTGAAAAGATCGAGAAAAATCTTTACTTTACTTAGTAGAATATCTTTAGTAATTGGTTTGATGATATAATCTACAGCACCTGAATTGTATCCCATAGCAACATCAACTTCGTTGAAATGATGTGCGGTAACAATAATAATGGGAACCTGGTTTTCTCCTCTTTTTTCGTTTAGCTTCTTCGAAAGCGCAAAACCATCCATTTCGGGCATCTGAACATCAATCAGGGCCAGGGCGAGTTCAACGCCATCGACTTTTTTTAAAGCTTCTGAACCGGAAAATGCCAGTATAATGTTAACATCTAATCCCTTCAGATAGGAATTGATTAGTAATAGATTACCTTTATTATCATCAACAATAAGGATGTTTGGTGAAGATTTCAAAATCTTTTTAATTTGAATTTGTATTATTGGATAACCTCTTTTATTACGTGCAAAAGGTTACCTAATTTTAACCTCTAAATTTGAAGGGTACATATAGCTTACACAAAGTTAACTATGTTTTCAACATATATATAGTATTTTATAAAAATAAATAATATATCTGGTCAATACGTCTGCTGAGTTGGTTATACTGGTATGGTAGTCTGTCGTTTACAGAAAATATTCCTCTGAATCCATCAACACTTGTGACAATAATTTTTCTATCAAATTTATTTCCAATTTTGAAGGTCTTAAACGTCCATTCCCGCATTTCCCAATATGTAAAAAACGAGTTTTGACTATCATTGCCAGAAGCATTTTGAGTAATGACAAGAACAATATCACCAACCGATGGAAATCATTGCTGCACATAACGAGCAGCTATTCTTGTAAAAAAGTACCCCGGAGGTAAACTTGTTCCCGGGGCAATATCCTGATTTGAAAACAAGAACCAGCTAACACTTGGCGCAATTACTTTTATGCACAGGTCAGGCCACGTTGTGTCCTATTTCCTGGCCATATTTTAGAATCTCACTTACAATTGGATTTGTAATCTCAAATTCACTTTCTCTAAACGGATGTGGCTCAATTCGGCTATCAATCTTACGTCTTATTCGCATTAAGTCCAACTGTATATCCATTAAGTTTTTATAATCCTTTAATATAACAGCAATATCAATATCACTATCATCATTGAAATTACCTTTTGCATATGAACCAAAAAGTATAATTTTTATATAATCATACTTTGTTTTGACAGCAATGGCATATAAATTAGCAATATTTATAGCATCTCTTCTATCCATATCCTTATATTTTTAATTTTATCAATCCAACTCATTGTATACTCTGGCGTACATATTGTGAGAAATTCTCGTTTATAATCATCATATCTGGCATTTATGTTAAAAGAAGTAATTTCATCCAACCAATCTGCGTATTCATCTGCGAGTTTTATATCAAGTTGTTCAGCTAGTCTATAGAGGTTGTGAGTAAGAGGGGCATGTTTCTTAAATCTTTTTACATATAGTGCTTTGAGTAATTTTTCCGTTGAAATATGTCCGAGAAATAATGCCCAACTGTATTTTTTTGAATTAAATAAGGTCAACATTGTTTGATAATCTTCTTCCGAGGTTTCAATCCAGTGTTTTACAATCTTATCGACATTAATATTTGTATTATTCTCAGTCATTTTAACCTAATTTGTCTTCAAAGATATAAATTTATATCAACCAAGAATTCTAACAGTGTCATCAGCCGTGGCGGCCAAATAGTTTAGATAAACTCACCTTAAGCGGATTTATTTCCGCCAGGAATGGTTCATTTCCACCATGCTAGAGAATAACCTTGATTAATTCCACGCCTTTATTGGTCAGGTAACCAAATGAATGGCAGACCAGATTTTCTCCCTTCAGCAGCGCTTCGACCTCTTCGGAATAATTTTCATCAACAGATATTAACAAACCGCCACTGGTTTGAGGGTCGCACAAAATATTTTTTTGTTCCTCATCTTTCAATTTCAACTTGTGGCCGTAACTGTCCCAGTTTCGGTTGGTTCCCCCCGGAATAGCCCCTTGGTTCAAATATTCGATTGCATCAGGAAATATGGGCACCTTTTTATAGTCAATCACCGCTGATACATTACTGCCTTCACACATCTCAAGAAGATGTCCCAATAAACCGAACCCTGTAACATCTGTCATTGCATTAACACCTTTTATTTCAGCTAGTTTTGTACCCACCTTATTCAAAATCATCATAGAATCCTGTGCAATAAATTGGTGTTCTGCTTTGAGAATTCCCTGTTTCTGGGCGGTAGCCAAAATACCAACACCAAGTGGTTTGGTCAGGTACAGTTTTGAACCAGGTTTGGCACTGTTGTTCTTTTTTAATTTCGAAATATCGATTCTTCCGGTAACGGCCAGTCCAAAAACAGGTTCAGGGTTGTCGATGCTATGCCCGCCGGCCAGCATGATACCCGCTTCTTTGCAGGCTGAACGTCCTCCTTCCATCACCTGAGAGGCTATTTCCGGCGGTATCTTGTCAACGGGCCAGCCCAGGATGGCGATGGCCAAAAGCGGTGTTCCGCCCATGGCATACACATCGCTGATGGCATTTACCGCGGCAATTTTTCCAAAAGCAAACGGATCATCCACAATGGGAAGGAAAAAATCGGTGGTACTGATGATGGCGGTACCATCACCCAGATCGTAAACAGCCGCATCGTCGCGACTGTCGTTTCCGACAAGCAAATTTTTGTCGGTATCCTGCGCTATTCCGGTTTTCAAAATGGTGTCCAATACTTTTGGGGAGATTTTGCAACCACATCCTGCCCCGTGGCTATATTGAGTTAACCTGATTATTTCATTCATAAGATGCTGCTTTTAATAGGATTCGGGCATTTTTTTTTGTGTCCACTTCGTTGCTTTCCAATCGATGGACCGATTCGGCTTCTCGCAAGGAAAGTCCTCCCAAATAATACTTGTCGTAGTAGGTGAGAGCCGTTATGGCTACCTCATAAAAGTTGTTTTTCTCCAGATATTCAAGCGCTTTTTTCGCCCTGTCGTAACCCAACCGTTTGGTGATTTTTCGGATGGCCAGGGCCAGTTCCTCTATATCCAGTCCTGCATATTCCTGCACAAGGTATTCTGCCCGTGCTTCCTTTTTGATATCCAGAAAGTAAACCTCACTTTTTTCTATCTGTTTGAATAACCCAAGTGGAATAAAAACCGATCCGATATGGTGGCTTTCATCTTCCATCCAAATGGTGGCATTCTGATCCAGATGCCTCATTTCTTCAAACAGGTTATTTTCAAATTGCTCTCCTGAAGGTTGTTTTCCCATTTCGATACCTCCAAAAGCAGAGCCCCGGTGATGTGCAACGCCTTCCAAATCAACTACCTGTATGGATTGCTCTTGAAGATATTTCAAAATCATTGTTTTACCACTGCCGGTATATCCTCCCAGAATGGTGAGTTTGAACGGATATTCAAAAAAGTGAAGTACATAATTCCTGAACGACTTGTATCCACCTTCGATGACCCGAATGGAATGAAATCCGTTTTCAGAAAGATGACGCGCGAAGGATTGGCTACGCATTCCACCACGCCAGCAATGTACTACCACTTCTCCGGAAGGAGCCACTTTAGAGGATTCTTCAATAAAATACTCCAGTTTGGGGTTCACTATTTTTAACCCAATCTTCATGGCGATTTCTTTGGATTGGCGCACATAGGCAGTTCCCACCATGGCCCGCTCAGCATCCGAAAACAAAGGGATATTGGTAGCACCCGGAATATGTCCTTTGGTAAATTCGCCGGGCGAACGAACATCGATGATGGCCAGATGTGAATATTTTTGGTAATATTCAGAAACGGTTATTATGTCTGGATCAAATTCCACTTTAGTTAAAAATAAGTTTGTGTATGACTAAAAATTGGTTTTATTGTCACAAAATTAACAATTATCACTTCCTAAATTATTCATAACCTGATGTTTTAATAATTATTTAACTATGCATTAAACGTCTTTTGAAAATAAAAAGTATCCACATTACAGGGATGGTTTTTCAAAAAAAATCACTTTAAAAAAGCATAGATATGAAAGGTTTCTTTACTTTTGATTGACTAATGTTTTAACAAGATAATGAGCTAATATTAGTGATTTAAAAAACAGGATGTTAACGGCATATCAAATTTAGGATAATGAAAAATAAAAGACCGGAACTCAACCACGAAATGCGCAACTCGATGAATAAGAACCCAAATAACTGGTGGGGGATATTCTATTTCAATCGGAAAGACGGCAGAACTTTGGTTCCAAAATCAAACCCAAACCTGGGATGGACCTTGAATTTTGGAAATGTGAATACCTATCTGGCCATCATTGGATTTCTTCTGATTGCGATCCTTTTTAGCTACTTTATAAAATAAACACGGTTAAAGATCATTAAGATTAACTTAATTTCTTGTATCTCAAACGTTTTGGAGTTACATCCCCCAAACGCTTTTTCTTATTTTCTTCATAATCGGAATACGATCCCTCAAAGTAAACAACCTTTGAATCGCCTTCGAACGAAAGAATATGGGTGGCAATGCGATCGAGAAACCACCTGTCGTGGGAGATGACCACCGCACATCCGGCAAAATTTTCCAGGCCTTCTTCCAATGCGCGAAGTGTATTTACATCGATGTCGTTGGTGGGTTCATCCAGGAGCAATACGTTGGCTTCTTTTTTTAGTGTCATAGCCAGGTGAAGTCGGTTTCGTTCTCCACCCGAAAGCACGCCCACTTTTTTACCCTGGTCGGTGCCGCTAAAATTGAAACGGGATACGTAGGCACGTGAGTTCATGCTTTTACTGCCCAGTTTGATGATGTCGTGGCCACCGGAAATTACTTCCCACACATTTTTTTCGGGATCGATTTCTTCATGGGTTTGGTCAACATACCCAATTTCAACGGTTTCGCCTACCTCAAAGGAACCCTGATCGGGTTTCTCAAGACCCATGATAAGTCGGAACAAAGTCGTTTTGCCGGCGCCATTGGGACCAATCACGCCCACAATTCCACCCGGAGGCAGGCTGAAATCCAGGTCGTCGAACAGAAGTTTATCTCCATAGCCTTTTCTGAGCCCTTTTACTTCAATTACCTTACTACCAAGGCGCGGACCATTGGGGATATAAAGTTCCAGTTGTTCCACTTTTTCATTCTTGTCTTCGGTGAGCAATTTTTGATAATTGGTAACACGGGCCTTTGACTTGGCATGTCGTGCCTTAGGAGCCATACGCACCCATTCAAGTTCCCTTTCAAGAGTCTTCCTGTGTTTGCTGGCTGTTTTTTCCTCCATTTCCATGCGTTTGGACTTTTGTTCCAGCCAACTGGAATAATTTCCTTTCCATGGAATGCCTTTTCCACGATCGAGTTCCAAAATCCATCCGGCCACATTATCCAGAAAATACCGGTCGTGGGTAACAGCAATGACTGTTCCCTTGTATTGTTTTAAATGATTTTCGAGCCATTCCACCGATTCTGCATCCAGGTGGTTGGTGGGCTCATCCAACAAAAGAATATCGGGTTCCTGCAACAACAAACGACACAGTGCCACCCGGCGGCGTTCACCACCCGATAGTACCGACACCAATTTATTCTCCTCCGGGCAACGCAGTGCATCCATGGCCCTTTCAAGTTTTGTATCGATTTCCCAACCATTGTGTTGCTCAATCAATTCAGTGAGTTCGCCCTGTCGCTGAATTACTTTGTCCATTTCGTCATCCGACATGGGTTCAGAAAACTTCAGGTTGATTTCCTCGTACTCTTTCAGTAGATTTATTACTTCCTGTACACCTTCTTCAACCACTTGCCGGACTGTTTTTTGGTTGTCCAATAGAGGCTCCTGCTCCAGCATGCCAATGGAAAAGCCCTTTAAAAACACAACTTCACCATTGAATGATTTGTCAACGCCGGCAATAATGCGCAGTAAGGTTGATTTCCCGGAACCATTCAAACCGATGATTCCGATTTTGGCTCCATAGAAAAAGGAGAGGTAAATATCTTTGAGGATTTCTTTGTTTGGAGGTACTATTTTACCTACCCCCACCATCGAAAAAATGATTTTTTTATCGTCAGCCATGGTTGTGAGATTTTTTTTGAAAGCACAAAGATAGTTGAATTTGCAGTGCTTTAACAGGAGATCGGGAGGATCACTTTTTGTATTATTTCGACTCAGTAATTACACCAGGGCATCGTTGAAAATGTAACTTTGCACCTTTAAAAATTTTCAATTTATAGAATGGAGAACAATCAGTCAGACGGAAGATCAAGGGCCAACATTCACATTGGGATGAAGGTTGAAATTGTCCAGAAACACCACCAACGTTCGGGTGAATTAACGGATGGGGTCATCAAAAGGATTTTAACCAAATCGGGGAATCATCCGCATGGCATTAAGGTAATGCTCGAAACAGGGGAGGTGGGGAGAGTGCAAAATATTTTAGACTGACCTTCTTTATTGGCATGGCCTTTATCGTTCCTGGCTTAAGCTGGGGGCAATTGGAAAAGAACGATTGTGTTTAGCGATTACCCCATCTTATAAATAAAAATCTATTTTTGTGTAATGATTAAATAATTCAAAAGCTATTTTCAATTGTGCCAACATCGGTAGAAAAATTCACGCATCATTTCATGCACTAAACATATGACCGAATCCAGTAACAACCATCCCGAATTTCATCAGATACTCAATCGATCGGAAAAAGAGAGACTGCTGAGGCAGAATGCAAGGGTAATTTGGTTCACAGGACTTTCAGGTGCAGGTAAAACAACCATTGCCGGACGTATTGAAAAGGAATTAAACCAAAGAGGCTACCTTACTCAGATATTGGATGGCGACGTTGTACGTTCGGGAATCAACAACAACCTGGGGTTTTCACCCGACGACCGATATGAGAACGTAAGGAGGATTGCCGAAATCTCGAAGCTCTTTTTACACTGTGGGATCATCTGCCTGAACAGTTTTATAAGCCCTACCCATAAAATAAGGCAGATGGCCAAAGACATTATCGGCCAGGATGACTTTATTGAAGTGTATATCAATGCCTCTCTGGAAGTATGCGAAAAACGCGATACTAAAGGCCTGTATCAAAAAGCAAGAGCCGGAAAGATAAAAGATTTTACCGGCATCGACGCTCCTTTTGAAGCACCGGAAAACCCGGATGTTGAAATAAATACGGAAGCTTTGTCTATTGATGAATCTGTTTCGATGGCTCTTGAGTATATTCTTCCGGTAATCGAATACAAGATGCCATAAATTTGATTTTGTAATTTCAATTCGTTTCTGAAATCACCGTCTCAGTGATTTAAATATTTTTCTATCATTTCTGTCAGCACATTTCGCTTTAAAGGCTTCGTTATATAATCGTTACAACCGGCATCCAATGCCTTTTCTTTGTCACCAGACAAGCTAAAGGCCGTTTGGGCGATAATAATCACATGGCTGTTGAACTTTCTGATTTGTTTTGTGGCATCATAGCCATTCATTTCAGGCAATTTAATGTCCATCAATATTAAATCGATATCGGGGCGCTGCCTGCATATCCTGACTGCTTCTTTTCCTGTTTTTGCAAACAGGAATTCAACGTTGTACTTATCCAGAAAGATAGAAATAAGTTCAACCGAAGTTTCATCGTCTTCAACCACAAGTATTATCCCTTTGGTTTTTGATGGTGGCTCATCCTTTTCTACCGTGGTGGTTTCTGATACATTTTGGATGTCTTCAACTGAAGAATCCATAGGCAAGATAAAATAAAACACCGAACCGACCTGCTCACCTGTGGGTGGACTTTCCATCCAGATTTTACCTCCAAGTAATTTAATGTAAGCTGTTGTTATAGCCAACCCGAGTCCGGCACCTTCGTAGGCTTTGGTATCGGCAATATCGGCCTGTATAAATCGCTCGAAGATGGCTTCTTGTCTTTCTTGTGGAACTCCAATCCCGGTATCTTTGACATAGAATTTCAGGTAATTGCCTTGTTTTGTTGCACCTAAAACGATGCTCCCTTCATTGGTATATTTTATGGCGTTTTTTACCAGGTTGGTCAGTATGGCAAATAATTTCTCACGATCTGTATTTGCATTTAGATCCTGATTCAAGTGGTGAGTATCCATTGAAAGCCTGATACCTTTGGCATCGGTTTCAGGTTTAAAAAAGGTGTAAATCTCCACCATCTGATCGTAGATATTGGCTTCGGAGATATACACATTCATCTGTCCGGCTTCGATTCTTGAGATATCCACGATGTCGTTGATGATGTTGAGCATCCTGCGACCACTTTTTTCGATAATTTCAATGTATTTCTTTTGATTATCGTCGTTTAGGCCGGGCCGTTTAAGCATTTGGGCAAACCCAAGAATCCCGTTCATGGGTGTACGAATTTCATGACTCATGTTGGCCAGAAAGGCTGATTTGAGGCGATCGCTTTCCTCGGCTTTGTCGAGAGCAATCATTAGATCGTCTTCCGATTTTTTGCGTTCAATCGAAATTCCGATCTGACTTGCCACAAATTCAAGCATCACCATATCCGACTTGGAAAACGCATCTTCGTCGGTGTAGCTTTGTAGTACCAATACTCCTGTAACGCGGCCTTCAATTTTAAGGGGAACACCTAACCATACTTTCGACCGACTGCCTATATAAATCAGTTTACCCTCGGCAACCAGCTTGTCTTTTATGGCACTGTTAGCCATGAGTGGTTTTTTTGACTCAATTACATACTTGCTTAAAGTTAATGGGGCAGGACTGTTGGTATAATGGTCTTTTTCGTCAAAGTAAACAGGGAACGAAAGCTCATCTTTTTTGTCATCGTAAAAGGCAATATAAAAGTTTTTTGCATCGATAATGGTCTGTAACTCATCTCTGATCAGTGAAATAAAATCTTTAAAGTTAACGGTAGTTGTAACAGCCCGGGAGATGTTGTAAATCACTTTTTGAATCTGTTCGGCCCTGATCCTGTCTGTAATATCATGGTTAATCGACAGGCTGGCTTTCATTCCTTTATATTCGATGGGTGTGACTACTACTTCTGTCCAGTATTCAGTTCCGTCTTTTTTACGCTTCTTTTCAATCACATTCACCTTTTCACCTTTCAACAAATTAATGGTCCAGTTTTCGATGCCAATCTCAGATGTGGCACTAATTCCAATATCTGTAATGATGTTTTTGTTCAGAAGTTCTGCACGGCTGTATCCTGTTTGTTTTTCAGCAGCAGGGTTCACTTCCAGTATCATCCCGTTGTCGGTGCCTGATATTTTAGTAACAAATACAGCATCGCCAAGTTCATCAAAAAGCTGTTTAAATCTCAGTTCACTTTCGTGCATCGACTGTTCTGCCTGCTTTTTGTCAGTGATATCGGTGATAAAACCTTCGATAAACATCAGTTCACCTTGTTCAGAAAAAATACCACAGCCCCTTTCCCATACCCATTTTTCCTGACCATTTTTGTCAATAATCGGGTATTCATATTCAAATACAGAAAGCTCGGAAAGCATATGCTGCCACATAATCCATATTTTTTCCCGGTAGTCCGGATGGATAATGTCGTTAAAAGCCAGTAGGCTATTGTCGATCAAATCGTCAGGATTATATCCGGTAATATTTACACAACCCGAGCTAACATAAAGCATGGTCCAGTTTTTATCGTTTTTGCACCTGTATGCAAAACCTGGCAGGTTGTTTAATAAAGTACGGTGAGTTCGTTCCTTGTTCATCAGTTCTTCTTCAACCTGTAGCCTTTTGTGGTTGATAAGCGATTGGGCTACAATGGAAGCAATGGTGCTGGCGAAGGACTCCTCATCGGTGTACCAGTCACGGTTGTTGCCACAATGCTCAAAACAAACCACACCCATCAACTCGCCTTCAATATGAATGCTGGCATCCAGCAAAGACGTAACACCCAGTGGTTTAAAGAACTTAGTTGTAAATTCACTGGTTCGCAAATCGTTTTGAGCATCGCTGGTAAATACCCTGCTTTCGTTTTTTATGGCATTAAAATATCTTGGAAAATCCGCCATTTTAAAAGAAGAACCCTGAACATGTTGCCGGGTTTTGCCATCAAACAAAGAAGCACATTGCAGTTCTGTATTATTTTCATCGAATAGCCAAATACCGGATCTTTCCACATTTAGGGTATCCGACATCTCCTGGGTCAACATTTGAAAGGTACCCGGTAAATCGCCCAAGGTGATTACTTCATTCAGGGCAATTCGGGCAATGGCATTTCGCTGTAGCTTGGCCCTTTCACGGCCTTTCATCATTTCATCTTCTGCCTTGCGGCGTTCAGTGATATCTCTGAAGAATGACTGATAAGTGCCGTCAGTCATCTTTTTAGAGTTCATTTCGACCACCAGGCTTTGGCCATCTTTTTTAATGATTTCTCTTATAGTTTTTACTTTTTCCCCGCTGATGAGCGCCTGATAATTTAAGGGATTTGCTTCCAGTTGGCGGTTTGTAAACAGATCGCTGATGTTCATTTTTTGGAGTTCCTCATGGCTGTATCCCGAAAGTTCCTCCGCAGCTTTATTTACTGTAATGAAGTTTCCCTCAGTATCGCCCTGGAAAAAAGCATCCGGAGCCAGGTCGAGCAGCATTCTGTATTGCTCATAGCTATTGCGGAGATCTGTTTCGGCTTGTTTTCGTTCGGTGATGTTGTTTGCGGCCGACAAGATGCCTTTTCTGCCATCAGGCAAGATAATCAACGATTCCTGAAGCTCCACATCGCAGAGGGTTCCATCTTTTTTTATATTTTTAACTACGCTCCGAAGCACGCGCCCCTGAACCATCTCATTGATATGGACTGGTATGGTGTCGAAGTTAGCCGGATCGACCAGCAACCTGATATTTTGACCTATTAACTCATGCTTTTCGTATAGTAACGATTTACAGAACGAATCGTTTACATCGATGATTTGGCCATCGAGGTCGATGAGTAAAATACCACTTGGCGATACCTCGAACAAGGTTCTATATCGGTTTTCTTTTTCAATAAGTGCTTCCTTAGCTTTATTGCGGTCGGTAATGTCCTTTATAAATGCAACCAATCTGCCACCTTCAACCGGTTGATACTGAACGCTTATTTCCACATCAAAAATGCTTCCGTTTTTTCGGCAGTGTTGGGTTTCGAAGCGGGTTTCACCCTGAGCGATTACCACATCTATCTGTGAAGCCATGCCTTCGTTGGGTTCTTTGGCTTCAATATCATAAATGCACATCTGAAGGAGTTCTTTTTCAGAATAACCTGTCATGCGACAATAGGTTTCGTTCACTTCGAGTAAATTTCCTTGTACATCAGCCAGCCAGTAACCATCGAGCGACGTTTTGATAATGGTTTCGAGGAGTTCTTTGCTATCAGATAATTTTGCCTGAATGCCAATGCGCTGCTCAATTTCCTTTTTTAGCCTTTCGTTTACCAACTGCAATTCAGCAGTACGGGTCTGTACCGTTTGTTCGATTCTGTTTTTTTTATGTATCCGCTTTTCTCCGGTATCACTAATCTGTAACAAACCTTTCATCCGGGCCACCAGTTCAGGAATATCATAGGGTTTTGATATCAATGCATCTGCTCCGGTTACAAGAGTGCTGATCCGGTTTTCAGTATCGGGTGCCATGTTTAACACAATTACAGGAATATGGGCTGTGATCGGACTGTCTTTAAGCAATTTACAAACTAAAAACCCGTCTGCACCCGGCATAATCATATCAATCAAAATGAGTTCGGGCTGTATTTCAGCGGCCTTACTGATGCCTTCCGGTCCATCGGAGGCCTGCAATGAAATACAGTAGGGAAAATAGGATTTAATGATTTCCTTGATGGCAATCAGGTTATCGGGGAGGTCGATGATAGAAAGAATTTTCTTCATTGGTATTTAACAGAATTACAATTTCAAATTAAGCAGTTTGGCTAACACGGTTGTGTCTGTGTTTTCTGCTAAATCTTTTATAAATATGGTTCTGATCTTAAAGCCGCATTCGGATTGTATGAAGGGAAAGTCTCATCTACTGGTACTACACTCTTCATGTCTATTATATTGCACATCAACACGAATAATTTTGCCTGTAAATGTAACAAATTATTTGTAAGGAATGGAGAAATAAAAGCAAGATCCTTTGCCCGGCTCACTATCAACCCAAATCCTGCCTTTGTGTTTTTCGATAAATTCGTGACACAGTATCAATCCCAGCCCGGTTCCTTTTTCATCCTGTGTGCCAAGTGTGGAATGGTTTTCGTCGATTTTGAAAAGTTTATTCTGGCGATCAGCATCAATTCCTACACCTGTATCACTTACTGTGCAGGTATATTCATTTTGTCCGGTTGAACCGGAAATAGTAACCACTCCTCTCGGGTTGGTAAATTTTATGGCATTCGACAACATATTTCTCCAAATAGTACTGATCATGGCTTTATCAGCGAACACGTTTATATTAAGTGGAAACTCTTTTACAATTGAAATAGACTTGAGTCGTGCGGGTTCAATAAATAAAGGGAGTATTTCTTCCAATAGGATGTTCATATTGAAATGTTCGGGGTTGAACTTCATTCTTCCTGTTTGCGATTGCGCCCATTCCATTAAATTCATCAATAAATCCAGAGCATTGTTCGACGACCGAAGGATGATGTCGGTATAATTTTCAATTTCATGATAATCTTTTTCTTTTACCTGAAGGTCAAGAAGTTGGCAATATGAAACTATCGAATTGAAGGGTGATTTAAGGTCATGGGCGATGATAGAGAAAAACTTATCTTTTTCAAGATTTACTTGAAAAAGCTCTTGGTTTTTGCGTATAATTTCCTGTTCGGTAAGTTTTCGGCTGTTTATGTCCTCAATCATGATCAGGATTGTAGGAGTTGCTTGTTCATCGGTAATAAACGGAGCCACCGTTTGGTTGATCCAGACATAGGTTCCGTCAGGTTGTTGAAAACGTTTTTCCATATGGAAACCGTTAATTTTGCCAGTGTTTTGTTTGTTTAAACTGTCGAACTCTACGGATTTGTCATCAGGATGAGTGAGTTCCATCCAGTTTATATTGAGCAATTCTGACTCGTTTCTTTGGGTTACTTTAATGAACATACGATTAAACTCAAGCAAATGTCCGGTTTCCGGGTCGATTAAAGCCATGCCCAACGGGGCTTCGGAAAATATGGTTTTAAATCTTTTTTTACTGGACAGCAAATCGCGTTCTGCCTGGATGCGTGAGGTAATATCTCGGATGATACCAACAGAATGCCATTTATCGTTCAGCTTTATGGCTGAAAGCGATAATTGAATCGAAATTTCCGATCCATCTTTACAATGGGCGACCAGTTCCAGCGTTTTTCCAATATTTTCACCTTTACCAGTGTTTTGAAACTTCTTAAAGGCCTCTTTCTGTCTTTGTTTGAATTGATCAGGCATAATCAGGTTGTGCAGATTATGGCCGATGGCCTCTGACTTGGTATATCCAAAAATGCGTTGTGCAGATGGATTCCAGTATGAAATTGTGCCTTCGTGATCCATCATCATAATGGCATCCTGGGCCGAATCGGTGATGGCAAGCATCCTGGCTTCACTTGCGGCAAGATTGACCGAGATTTGATAACGATCGATAAATATCCCAACCTGATGGGCATATAATTCGCATAACCTGGCATTGTTGATGGATTGGTTTTTGTCGAAAATCAAAGTGAAGTCGCCCAAAACCCTGTCTTCTTTAAGCACTTTGATCAGATAAGTCTTCCCTAGCATTAATGACTCCTCAATCAATAAAACATTTTGTTTGGACAAGTTATCACCAGCGAGGTCGTGTAGGTTCTCGAAACAGGTGATGGTTTTATTTTTTGTTCTTTCGGCACGTAGCATGTCTTGATTCCACCGCTTGCCTTTGATATTAAACCCAAGCAAGTTAATCCCGTTTTGGATTGTATCTCGGTCGCCGGCAAGCGCTACAGCCGTATAATCGTGGTTGTTATGATCAAACAAATTAAGTACGCCGATTCTGGCACTGGAAATGCGGAGGAGGTCCGTTGTAATTTTGTCGTAATCGGGTGCCTGAACCTGATACCCAATAAATTCTTTTGATGCATTGATAAGTACCTCAATAATTGATTTTTCTTCCTTTGTCTGTAACAAAACCGCTTCAAGTTTTGTGTTTATTTCTTCATAAGCCCCATGGCTCGTTTGTAACTCATTGATGAGTTCCTCTCGTGAAAGTTTCTGAAAATCAATATTTCGTTTCATTGCAGGTTAAATCCAGTCGATAAAACTAATCAAATCAACCCACTCTTGTCAATTTTTTATAAACAAAAGTACACATTGTGCTTTTTGATCCGTTTTAATTGCAAATTGATGTCTACAGCTTTTGAAATGTAGTCGGTGTATCGGTTAGTCAGGGCATAGGCTGTTTAGGAAAAAAAATGACCTTTGTATTGCATTTACAAACTCGTTTTCCATGTGTGGGAATGAAAAGAAAGCCCCTTGTTTTTTAGTCAAGGGGCTCATTTTATTTATGGTTTAAATTACAGATCAGATGATTAAATCAACTGAAAAAGAGTATACTACATTTTTTTTTCCATCACCAGATTGAGTGCCTTCAAGCTTTCATCCAACTCATTCAGAATGCTGGCTTTGGAACCGGCAAATTTATCTTTTAAGCTGGAAAACATATGCTTGTAATAAATGATTCCTTCTTTCAAATTTGCTTCAAAAGTCTGGTAATATTGTTCCTGTTTTTTGGTCATGGAAAGTTTTGTTTCTTCCATTTTATTTTTCAAATAATCGATATAGATATTCAACTCTTTGGTAAACATATTGGGCCGATCGGTTCGGGTAATCACATTCGCACGTCCATAAATATGGTCGGTAATTTCTTTCAGGCTCATGATTTTTGAAAAATAGGCCAGATTTGGGCCGGGACAAACTGAAACGCCAGCACCTTCCGATTTGGTGTCGAGGTTGTTAGCCAACAAGGAGGAGGTTCCTAATCCAACACAAATACAGGATTTCTCAACAATTTGATTGTATTTTTCCTGGTACAATTCTTTGGAAATGATTTCGCTGTCGAGTTCCTTTATTTTTTTGTGCTGATACTGCCGTGAAGCAGTACAAATACCTTTTTCGGTGAATTCGGAATTGAGCGCGACATATTTTTTCGGACAGGCACTTCCCGGTTTCCCCTTGTAAACCAGAGCCATTTTTTCGATGTCTTTTGTGTTGCCCCTGAGGCTGTTAAATGGAACACCCAATGGGGAAATATTACTCAGGTACAAATCGCTCTCCCTGGCCTCCATCAACTGGTTCATTGTTTTGGTATCGATGCTCGTAACCTCAGGAACCAAAAGAAATGGCGAACCCCAACCCACCGAATCCAATTCATAGTGATCGAGTAAAAACTGATGTTCTTCAGCAGTTCCGACCCCACCTTGAGCCGTGATTTTTAAAGGCAAAGCCGAGGCAGGAACAATGCGGTTTTTTGCGGTAAGTGCCTGCACCAGGATGTCAAAATTTGTTTGAATTAACTCTTTTTTGTGCTCTTTAAATTCAGCCAGAATAGGTCCCAACAGAAATCCATCTGTCGCAAATGCATGACCTCCACAGTTAAGCCCCGATTCCACGCGAAATTCAGAAACCCAAATGCCTTTCTTCGCCAGGAACTTACCCTGTATCATGGCCGACCTGTAGTCGCTTACTTTTAGTACGATCTTCTTTTTTATGACCCCATTTACATCGGGATAGAAATCCTCAAATTTTTCCAGGTAACTGTATAGCCGTGGATTCATACCGGCTGAAAGCACGATGGACGAACTCAGGTTGCTGTTGGCAAATCCCCTGACAGCAGCATGGGCATCGTTGAATTCAATGGGCAGCTTTTCGCCTTGCGAGTAGTTGTCCTTATCGATTTTGGTCATGATATTGACGTCGATGCTTCCCATGGACAGATTTTCGTTGAGCCACGATTTGATATCGCTCAGATTGGGCAGTTTTTCAGTAAACGATTTGAATTCATGTTTGATACTGGATGTATCGGGCAGCATGCCAAGGAATTCCTTTAATTCATGGCTTTTTTCAATGGCTGTATTCTTGAGTTCTTCAAACCTTTTTTCGGCTTGCTGATTAATCAGGTTCAAATATGAGGTAATCCTTTTGGCTCTGAAGTCTTCTATTTTTTCAGAAATCTCCTGATAGGGAATTTCAAATTTTTCACAGTACATTTTCCTCAGTTTCTCAATCAGCATATCATCAAGAAGAGAAATAACGGAATCAATTCCATAAGGCGAAACCTTAAGTGGTGTGTCAATGGTGTAACCAATTCCCATTACGGGTATATGAAACGAGTGTGATCTTATCATCTAAAAAAATTTTAACCGGAAAATGAGTGGCATGACGATCCTTCAATAAGGATACAAAGATACAACTCTTTAGCGGTTATTGATGCTTTGTGAAAAAAGATTTTACCCGCAAATCCAGCATTACCAAGATAAAAACCAATGATATTCATTTCCTTTATATTATTTTAACACTCGGTATCTATCTTAGTTTTCTTACTAAACGACTTTTGCCGTCGTTGTAATATAAAATTGATGCCCACACAGCCACCACAGCAACCACAATGTAAAAGGGGATAATCAGGTAAAACCAGACATTTATTCTGAGGGTTGTAATCAACAAGACCCCCGCCATCGTTACAAAAACCGAGAGCTGAGAGGTGCTGCCTTTCATCTGGAAAGTTGAATTTATTTTCTTGGGTGTAAATAACGACCACACAAACGACATGGGAATCAGGAATATGATTGATGTAAAGTAAAATGCTAAAATATATATTGGTTTGTCCCAGTCTAAATACAGCAGGGGCAAGGTGATAACCATATCGGCCACCACAGGCAATACAATCAGCTTTATATGTTGATGTAGAAGTTGTTTTACATCCCCGGTCCTGGTTTCGATATTGAACCAAATCGGTTTCCAGAAACCCCAGACATTATTAAAAACATAGGTAAAGAACACCAACGGTGATACAAAAATCCAATAAATGAACTCGTCATTCAGGAGATGCCCGCCCTTTGTTTTAACCAGAAAAAGATCAGCTCCAATCATTAAAATTTTGAGTACCAGTCCAATGAGCAAAGGTATTTTTACCTTTTTGTTGTTGAAGATAAGCCTAACATAAAGCCATGATTTAGCAGATTTTTGTACTGATTCCCGACTTTTTAGCTCTACCTGATTGCTCTCCAAAAAGAAACCGAATCCAAGCAATATGAAAAACAGGATCAACCCGGGCCAACCGCCAAAATCCACCCATGAAAACCGCAAGGAGTAAAGTGCTGACAAAATCAAGACAAATAACAAAGGAACTAAGAGGGCTTGCTTTTTTAACTTATTGTCGATGAAATATTGAATGATTCTGTGGGTAAGCTGCGCAGATCCCAAAGCAAGTATTCCGGCAAAGAAAAATAACAGGTTGTTGTTTTGCTGAAATACAAAACAGCTAATCAGAAACAGCAGCACATAAATGAAGTAAGGGCGTGTAAAGTCGGAAATCACATTAAAAACATAGTGCTGCCACCGCGAAAGTGGGTAGGTAACCGGAAATATTGGCTTTTGCACCGTGTATGTTGGGAAAATTATCCTAAGTAAAGTGATGAAAATCAGGGCAGAAAGGAAGTAATTCTGTAAATCTTCTATAGTCAAATTGCCGACATCGCCCGAATCTGCTTGGTTTATTAATAGGTTAAAAAGGTAAGCATAAAGCCCAACACCAACTAATAACATAATGAATATGAACAAATTCAACGGGTTCTTTAATCCTTTCAACCCGCTTTTTATTTTAATCAACAAATAAAAACCCATCATAACCAATCAATTTTATCCAGTTCGCTTTCGTTGGGTTTGAGGATTTTTAGCAATGCTGCATCCAGTTCATTTTTTCCGTTTTGTGTAAACTCCTGTAAGGAAGTGTTGTACACCAGCCGGGTTTCATCAAGCACGCCGATGTGGGTACTCACTTTTTCCACATACGACAGATCGTGTGATGAGATGAAAATGGTACGTTGCGAGTTGTGGTATTTTTTAATAAAAAGCACCATTTGATTGGCCACCAGTGGGTCGAGGCCCGAAAAAGGCTCGTCGAGAATCAACAGTTCAGGCGTATGTAGAACGGATGCACAAAAGGCCAGTTTCTTTTTCATCCCGGTGGAATATTTTGAAACCGACTTCTTTAAATCTTTTTCATCTTCAAAAAAATATTGAAAAAGGTCTGCAATGCGTTTTTTAAGTGTTGCGGATGGAATTTGATAAATTTTCCCTATAAAGGTCAGATATTCAACCCCGCTGATTTCTTCTATCAATTCCAAATCTTCGCCAACCAGTCCAATCCGTCTTTTGTCCGGTGGGGTAAGCCTACTGCTTTCCACACCCATTATTTGAACAGTTCCGCTGTCAGGTTTGAGCAAGTCGATCATGAGGTTGATCAAAGTCGTTTTTCCGGCACCGTTCTTCCCCAACAGTGAATAAACCTGTCCCTTTTCTACATGCAGGTCAATATGCTCCAACACAGTATTTCGACCGTAATTTTTTGTGAGATGGGTAATTTGTATCATATTGTTTTACGTAACGAGTGCGAATTTAGAAAATTTTCATGTTTCACCACAATTGGAAAAACTAATAACGGGATATTTGTTGTGAACCTTCTGAAAATTAGCAAGCAATTGTTATTGGAATAATTTATTGAATAATTTAGCCGGATTGAAAGTAAAACTAATCTACTACTAAATGGCTCGACCAACTCAAATTCGTCCGACTTGTAACCTGAAAGTCAATGTCTCAGCTTCCACTTTACTATCTGAAATTCAATCGCTTTTATCCGAAAATAGGGGAGTGGAAGGCCGTATTGTTGAAAATCACGTTTACCTGAAGCTTCCTGAAAAAGAACTTCATTACTGGTCGCCCGAATTCCGGGTAACCATTACCGAAGAAGAAAATGGCACCTCTGTTCGTGGACTTGCCGGCCCCAATGGGAAAGTTTGGGCCACTTTTATGGTGTTTTACGGACTGGCCATCATGCTGCTGATTTTTGGGGGATCGCTCGGTATCAGCGAATGGCTGCTGGGCATGGAGTCCGTTTGGTTATGGAGTATACCCACTTCCGTGGTTCTTTATCTCTTTATTATTATTGCCGCAAAATATGGGCAGCGTTTGGGTTCTGATCAGTTAGCCCGATTGCGAAACTTCCTGGATGAAGCCATCGAAAAGACAACCAGCAAAATTCAGACAGTTTCGTAGATAAAAATATTTTCCTCTTATCCTTGACAAACAGGAACTGTTTTAATTATCTTTACTCCCGATTGTTCCTATTTACCATTGAACCAGAAGACTAATTAGTATTTAGAACCAAAGATTGAAAGCATTTTCCGAAGTGGGCCGTATTTTATTCGTTCTTTTAATTGTAACACCTCTTTACTACCACTTGAAGAATTTTAATTCTTCCACACCCGATTACATATACCTAAAACCGCTCCCGGGCCTAAATACAAACCGAAAATAAAAATTGGCATGTAACAGGATTAAAAAAATAACCCAATTAAATCAAAATAATAATGAGCAAAAAAAATATTCATTTGGGAATTAGCATGGCAGGAGCTATATCTGCAGGTGCCTACACTGCCGGAGTAATGGATTATTTACTTGAGGCCCTCGAACACTGGCAAAAGGCAAAAGATCTTCAGGATGAAGGCAAACTAACAGGTATTCCCCGTCACAACATTATTATCGATATTTTGAGTGGGGCCTCGGCAGGAGGTATGACGGCCGCCTTAACATCGGCGCTCATTCAACGCGATTTTGAGCATGTTACAAAGGCTGATGTGGAGAGCAACAGTGAAAAGCTGGCCAAAAACCCACTTTACCATTCCTGGGTAGATCTTACAGATGAGCCTGCCAACGACATGATGCATCAAATGCTCTCGGTTAGCGATATAGAAGACAACGAGTCGGATAATCCGGAAAAAGAAGTTCGGTCGCTTTTCAACTCAAATTTTATAAAAACCATCGCCGAAAGGCATATCAACACCATTGTAAAAGACAAATCTGTTAAACGCCCATATTTTGCAGATGACCTGGAAGTACTGGCTACATTAACCAATCTTCGTGGAATTCCTTTTGAAGTCGTTTTTAACAATCCTTCCTACAAGCGGGTACACCGTATGACACGCCATTTTGATCTGGCACATTTCAGGCTTTCGCCGGATGAATCGTACCATGAAGATGGAAGAATCCCGCTTCATTTTAACGACCAAGCCGGTTGCAACAAGGAATTGCTCATTGACTCGGCCATGGCTACAGGTGGCTTCCCCATTGGGCTGGAACCAAGAATTATTAGTCGGCTGGGCAAGTATATTACTGACAATAAATATTTAAACCTGGGAAAACAACCGGCCCTGCACACCATCAATCCCATCGATGAATTCCTCACTTTAAATGTGGATGGAGGGACCATCAACAACGATCCTTTCGGATTAACCCAGGAGTTGTTGGACGAACGCTTGGGGGTTTCTGCCAAAAGTAGGAAAATCAAAGCCTCCGAATTTGAGTCCACTGTATTGATGATCGACCCGTTTCCGAGCCCGAACGAAATTTCCGGTGCCAATTATACTCCTTTAAAGGCGTTTAAATTTATTATTTCAGGCGTCCTGTCTGCCATGCTTGGAGAACTGAGGATGAAAGAGAATGTGCTTCAATCCGCCTATGGTGATGAAGATTACACTAAATTTCTGATCATCCCTTCCCGGTCGGAAGCTGGTAAATCAGCCGAAAATTACATAGCTTGTGGCTCTCTGGGCGGTTTTGGAGGGTTTTTCTCCAAGGACTTCAGAAAACATGACTTTTTACTCGGACGGCGGAATTGCCAGCAATTTCTAAAACTGCACTTCAGTACACCTGTTGCTGCAAACAACCCAATCCTGGCATATGGGTATCAGGGCATTGAAGATCAGTTTAAAGTATCGGTAAATGAGAAAGATTATTTCCCGCTAATACCCGATATGCGGGTGCGCATCGATGATGTCACAGGCGAAATTAAAGTACTTTACGTTCAGGATTTTGAAGAGGAAAAATTTAGCTTTCCACAGATCAGGCTCAGCTATTTACTTGGATTGCAGGACAGTCTGGAAAAGCGAATTTCGGTGCTGATTGCCAACATCACCCATGGCACCGATCCTCATTTTAAATCAAACCAAAACGACATTGTTAAACGTTTGCGCAAGAAATCGTGGTTAGACAAAACCCTGGCATCAGTACTTTATAAACCATTGACCCGAGGATTGTTGTGGTTCGCAAAAAAGAAAGCCAAAGGCCTCCTGGCACAAAAGTTTCTCGACGTGGTAATTGCCGATATGGATAAAAACGGGTTGCTCGTTGATGATGTGAAATAACTACCAAAAGTGTTCATAATCAAAATATTAATCTTTAACAATTTATAAAATGGCCGGAAATAATTCAACAGAACACATCAATGATGTGATGAACAACGAGGTGGCTGATCAAACAAATGTGGCAAATCAGGAAGAAACCATCGCAAAGCTCAACCTGAGAAGCCATGTCGCTTACATCGATGCCGAATCGTACATTGCCAATCCCTACGCCTTGCTGGGTATGGTACTTCAAATCCGCAAAATCGACGGAAAATGTCCTGATAATCTGAACGACCCGAACTTCCAGTTTGAGTTCACACCATTTCCCATTCTGAGGAAAGTGGATGAGCTCTCGAAACTGACCTCACCTTTGCTTCGCAGCTCCATTGTAGTGGATAAAAAGCTGGCTGCAAACGTGGCATTTTTAAGTTACCTGAGTGTGGAGCTTTCCAACGAATCTTTTTTTTCGCTCATGATTTTTGATCAAGCTGCCGGCATTATCGATCAGCACGATGCCGAATGGCCCGTCAATGTCCGCCAGTGGAAGGTAGACAACCAGGATTTGTTTGACGATCCGGAAATTTGCTATCTGTTCGCTATATCCGGGTTTGTCCAAAAGAATATTGTGCGTAAAAAGTACAATAAATTCAAAGTGGGCGCAAAAGGCGGTGCATATGGATTAAATATTGGAGGCGAGCTGGCCACTTCAACGGAGGAATATTCGCTGGATATAAAATACGGAATCAACCCGATTGTCCTGAAACGCCCCGAACCGGTTGCCAAAGTGAAGAAGACTCTACTTGCCAATCCAAGTATAGAGGAAAGCAGGTTGTTTTCCGGTTTAACCGGAAGTACCATTCATCAATTTAACAAACTAAGCCGATTAAATGATTTGAAACTTTAAACCAGTGAGTCGACTCCGAAAAGTATGTGTTCATTGATTTTCAACTCATTTACCCCTGACCCCTTAAGGGGGATTCGTTGAAAATCAATGAGCTATCTAAAGTCCCCTATAGGGGATTTAGGGGTGTTTGTCTTTTCGGAGTGGGCTCAACCAGATGAATTTAAAATAATATACCATGCGTAAAACTTATCGATACAAAAACCTGATCTATGCTGTAGCTGATGATACAGAAGTTGAATTTACCGTTGAATTTGTGTCGGATGGCAATATGGGCCAAACGATACTCAATATTCCGGGCAACAGTGATCCTGAGATTGAAGACTCC
>JAUYGX010000133.1 GCA_030690365.1 Bacteroidales bacterium
CTCCGTTAGGAGCCAAATATGGGTAGAAGAATCATTTTATTTGTTTATTTCGTCCGCCTGGGGCGGACGATACAAATAGCGTAATATTTCCTTTTCTACCCATATGTTTTCCCTACGGGAAAAATTTAGACAGTTTCTTAAAGTATCTCAAATTTTGTAAATATTTTTCTGTGCACTTATGTCTGATAATCAATAAAATTTAATTGGTTTTTGATTTTTATGTCATTTTGTGACTTTTTTGTGGTTCTTATATTTAAGCTAATAAGTTGTTACACAGAGATACACAGAGCTACACAAAGAGAATTATTGAATTGGAACGTAGTTTGTAAAAAACAGTAAATCAGGGTTAAATATGTTTAATTAAACTTAATTATCTGAAATCTAATGAACAGGCCTGACTACAAAACTTGGTTTAATAATTGTATCTTGCAACCTTCTGACCGCTATCGGGAAACCTGGTTGGTCGAAGTTATTTAATTGATTATCAGAAAAAAGAAAGCATGTGTTTTTCACCGGAAGCCAGTTTTGCTGGGGGCGTTGTACTTATTTCCATTGGTGTTGCTACCGTAAGGCGCATACAAAAACCCTCTCAGTTATTGTTTGCCATGATTCCGATATTTTTTGGTTTTCAGCAACTGGCTGAGGGATTTGTGTGGGTATCGTTGCAAAATCCTGGTTATTTTCAGATTCAAAAGGTGAGTACCATGGCCTATTTAATATTCGCGCAGGTTTTTTGGCCTGCCTACATTCCTCTTTCAGTGCTGCTTATGGAGGAGAATGAAAAGAGAAAACGAATTTTAAAGGTATTTTTAGTTTTCGGGATTGTGGTGTTTTTGTATTATACTTTTTGTTTGATTTACTTTGATGTCTACCCGCAAATTGAGCATTACCATATTCGCTATTATAAGGATTTCCCAAAATTTTTAAACAATCCGGCACTTGCCATTTACCTGATTTCTACCCTTGTTCCGTTGTTTATTTCAACAATAAAAGGACTTCGGTATTTCGGGGCATTGATGTTCTTTTCGTGCTTGGTAACAGCCATTTTCTATACACAATACCTCACTTCGGTGTGGTGCTTTTTTGCAGCGATCATCAGTGTGGTGATCTATTGGATCGTCAGGGATTTAAACAGGAAAAGTGTTGGTTAAAACTTGTGGTGCAAGAAGCTGAGGAATTTTCAAAGTGCTGCTTTCTTGGTGTCAACTTTTTAGTGGTAACAATCATAATGAATTCAGGTTGTAGGAAGTTGTTTTTTCTACTTTTGAAAAATGAATGAAAACAAATCCATTTTAATAGAGATGTACTACACACTCACTTGTCCAAATTGTAAAGTGCTGAGCCGTATGCTCGATGACGTATTACCACAGTTTGGGAGAAAGTTCGTTTTGAAGAAAACGAATGCAAATATGCCTGTGGGTATGATAAAAACAATGAAGTTGGGTATTCATGCGGTTCCGGCACTTCTGGTTGACCAGAAAATTGTTTTCAGAAGTATTCCGATGAGAGAAGAATTAATCAATATATTAAGTAGTTATTAATCAAAACAAAAGAGAAAATGGAAGCAAAGAAAAAATTAAGATGCCCGCTTGGGGTTCCCGGTGGAATTTTAGCTGCATTGATTGGTTTGACCGGAGTGATTGTCAACATCATTCACTTCAACTGGTTTGAGTTGATTACTTCACTGGCTTTGTTGTTGCTGGCCTTGCCATTCGTTCGTGTCATGATGATGGTACATGCTGCCAACGACCGATTAGACGAAATTGAAAGCAAAATGAATAAATAACTACAGACAAGCATTAAGGAAAGAATATGAAGAAATTAATATTAACACTTTTCATTTTTGGTTTCGTTGTCCAATTATCAGGACAGGAGATTGAATTGTTCGGACATTATTCTGGAAGTAATTACAATAAGTACCAGAATAATTTGGGATATGGTTTAGGCTACTATCACATTACGAAATCAACAAATAAGATTGGATTCATTTTTCAACATAGTTTTTACGATAAGGAATACAGTGAAATTTATCCTTCTTCAGAGGATGGAATTTCGACATACATAAAGGAAATTATCCCAAAGAATCAGCGAATCGCATTTAAAATAAATTATGCTTTTAATGTGGTAAAGCACCTAAAATCAAGTTTGTTCATTGGGCCGGAAATTGGTATCAATTATTTTTTCATCAATGAACAAGTTACGAGATTTGAGAATAAACTAATAGGTGCTGCAAATTATCAATCAGAATATTCAGTGAATAATAAGTTTAGTTTTGGGTTTTTAATGGAGTTCGAGTTAAAGGAAATAATAACAGAAAGAATGTCGGTTTCTTCATCCATCCACCCTGAATTTATTTATTATGAAAAAATTGGCATGACAGGAGGACATGCTCCTACTTTTATTGGATGCTTGAATTTTAATTTTGGAATTAAATATAAACTGAAAAAAGACTAAACTGAAGAAACGCCAGCTGGTAACACCGGCTCATTGTACATGCCTCGGAAAGTGAATCAAAAAAAGGAAATTGCCTATTTGAAAATAAGTGCAAATTAAGAAAAATAGTAGTCCTAATGAGGCACGCATCATACACTTTAACCGGTATACACAAAGTAAGGTACAACCGTAAAATCATACAGCAACCATGATGCATCAATTTAAAGCCACATTGGATATAATAGGAATAAACCCTTTCGTATATGTGCCTGAACAAATCCTGAAAGAACTATTCACTCAGGCCGGGAAAGACAAAGGGCATATACCCGTGTGTATTGTTATAAACAATAATCAACATAAACAAACTTTAGTGAAATTCAGTGGTGATTGGAGGTTGTACATTAATACCACAATACTTAAAAATTCACCAAAACGAATTGGCGAAACAATTGATATTGCTATTGAATTCGACCCGGCTGACAGGTCCATCAAACCTCACCCCGAATTTTTAAAAGCCCTTGACCAATACAGGGAAGCAAAACAAGTATTTGAAAGCTTATCGGCTTCGAGGCAAAAAGAAAATACAGAAAACTTCATACACTCATCAGTCAAGTGCAACTCTTTTTGGTCAGTGTAGTATAAGCGAAATAAAAAATGAGATATTTTATTTACCTGATAATCCTTTTGACTTCATGTTCGACTTCAGGACAGAATAATTCAGATACTAAAATGCACGAATTAACGGACGATCAAATAGTTAAAAGGTATTTGGAGAACGGAGCCTGGAAAATCAGATATTTTTCACCTGAGTATCAATTGTATCTCGACTCTGCAATCGCCATCAACCCTAATTTGGCCTATTTGTACCAACAGAAAGCCATGCCTTACTTTAAACAAGGCAAATGCGAACTGGGACTTAAGTCTCTGGACAGGGCCGTAGAACTCGACCCTCAATCATATATTGACTACAGAGCTTTTATAAAGTGTATTTTCGCCCGGACATATCATGAATCTATTCAGGACTTTCAAACGGCAAAAATAATAAAAGGTGAAAATGGTGTTGTGATGGACCACACATACGACTTCTACATTGGTCTATGCTACTTACAGTTGGGCGACTTCTCAAAATCATTGCACTTTCTGGAAAATAGTATTGATCAGGCAAAAAAGGCAAATGGAGAAAATTGGATACATTTTCTGGACCTTTTTTATGCAGGAATCGCGACACAGGAATTAAACCGGCATCAAGATGCTATTCTGTATTTCGACAAAGTATTAAAGAACTACCCGGCCTTTTCAGACGCCAAATATTATAAGGCCTTATCACTATTTCGGACAAGCCAGGCAAACCTGGCCGAAGAAACCCTAACAGAATGTGAAGTTGACTTTAAGAAGGGCTATACAATAAATGAGGATAATGTGGTTTATGAATCCTACCCATATCAAATCAAGCAGTTTTACATTGACGTTCTCCGATTGAAAAAGTGGTAAGAGGTAGAAAAAAAGCAGCAAACAATAACCAAGAGATATGAGCACAGCACGGTACAGCACCTGGCGATGTTCCGGTTTGAGGTTGATGCACTAAAAGGAATTGGCTTATTTGTAAGGAAAGGGGATTCCCGTTTTTGGGAGATCTGTTTTGAGTTCTGTTCCGGCAAGATGGATAACATGCTAAACCAAGTGTTATATTAGTTGCTCTAATTCTATGTAACTATTGTAAAACGATATTTCTTCCTCGTCTCAATCAGTTTTTGAAAAATAATCAGGAATAAAAAGCATCCGTTACTTTTGCAAAAAACTATCCGTGGAGGCGGTGTTAGCCCGCCAGTCGTAAAATCAGATTCAATATCATGTTTATTACATATGTGATTAGGATTACTGATTTTTCCTCAGGTTTTTGCAGATATTTGTTTAACTAACCTGAATGGCATAATAGTTGTTTTTTTCTGAAATTGTATTACAACCTTGAAACATACAAATTCAATTTAACAACAATCAAATATTTAATCCCATGAAAAAAAACCGAAGTTCCATTGGCTTTTTCCTGTTGTCCTTTTTCTTCACAGGTTTATTTACAAACAGTTTGCAGGCTCAAACAGATTTTAAACTCTCCGATTACAAAAACCCTGATTATCACTGGCGTGCACTGGATTTTCAGTTGGGACTGAACGGGAACAATAGTTATACTAAGAACACCTATGATGTTGACCAAACAAACAAAACCTATCAAAACCTGTTTAACAGTAACCTGAGTGCAGATTATTACTCGGTAAAAAATTCGGTGCATTATCAGGGAGTTCAAAATATTAGATTTGGTTTTACCGCTGCTACAAGTAAATACAATACTTTACATGAAAGAACAACCGATAACGAATTAACCCAAAAATCGCGAAACAGTAACCTGAATTTGAATGCCTACCTCGTTAACAGGTTCTACAACAATAGTAAACGATTTTTTGAAGTGGATTTGAACTTTAGCAGTGGTCTGGCAAGTAGATACAACAAAACTGAAACCGATCCGGTAACGTACAATGGCAACGCTTACCAGGTACTGAGAGGTGGCTATAACGTGTCGGCCATCGTGCCTTTGCTCGTAGGAACTGGTCGGATAGAAGAGGTGCAGGACGCCCGCCTGGCAGTGTATATTCTGGAGGACCTTCAAAAAGCAGGTGATCTGACAAAAACTCCCGACAAAGAAGATATTCTCGCATTTGCTCAATTTATTACCAAGGTAAAAAATCAACGTTTTTTTGACAGCCGCATCCGCAAAATAGAGGAGATTACCGCAGTGGATTCGTTTTTGATGGTGCGGGGATTGAAAGCAAAATCTGATGCCAGCTATTACACCCTGCTCAACGATAATTGGGATAACTCTGCAGGTCCTGTCCGTTCTGCCGGCAGGCGATTTTCATTTGGCCTTGAGCCGGGATACGTAAACGTATTCGATGAACGAAAAGATTATTATCTCGATACCCTCAACGGATTGGTCAACGAAACAAATACAAAAAGCAGCATGCTGGATAACCATTTGAAATTAAATGTTGTAGCAAGCTATGTGTGTGAAAAACCACTGAACCTGTATTGGCAACAATCCACCAGAGCAAACTTGAGGTATTCGCTGGATAACAGCAATACAATAACAAAATACTATGAGGATGGAGATCTTATTGACGACACCAAAGAAGTGATAAGTAATCCAAACCTTGGTCTTGACATCAGCTATTCATTGGCCTATTATCCAAACAGCCGCACCAGCATTAGAATGAATGTTTTTGCAAAGTACATACGCTTTTGGGAGGATGAGAAGTTAAATGATAATCCCAACATAAAGTATGATCAGGATTACATTAATGCCCATTTAAGTATATCTTGCTACTACTATTTTTCTCCGCAGCTCAGGTTGCAGCTGAGTGTGAGTGAAAACTACGTAAATTCTTCCACTTTAAAGAAGCCCACGGATGGAAGCGGTGACGAGAAATACAAATTAAAGAATTTCTCATCGAATATATATGCCAGTTTTATTTATAGCATTTTTTAAAACAGTGACTAACATTGTGTGATATTTTTTATCGCAAACCGAGTTGGCATAATCATTGTTAAAAATACCTTGTTCACAAAAGAAAAAACCTATGATAGCAAAAAGACGTATCCTCTTTGTTTTAATTCTGGCAGGAATGATTGCCTCTTGTTCAAAAACAAAGAACAATGAAAATCCACAATTGATCAGTAAATGGAAGTTGATAGAACAACTGGCTGATCCGGGAGATGGCTCCGGCGTTTATACTCCAGTAGACAGCGACAAAACTATTGAGTTTTTTGCCAATGGTGACGTAATTTCAAATGGATCCTTATGTACCATGAATTTTGAAACCGGCTCGGTTGGAAGAGGAAAATACGATACGACCGATTATTCCATTTTGCCGGAAAACTGCAATTCAGAAATGTACCACATTTCATATTCAATAAGCAACTCGGAATTAACGCTATACTATCCTTGCATCGAGGGCTGTGCTCAAAAATATGCATTCCTCGAAGGGACTGTTGAACCAACCAATTAAACAGTTCCTAACCTTTCAGGTTGAAAAAAACCTGAAAGGTTAGGTTACAACCCAGCCATTACTCCATATAAATTCAATGAACCCCAAGCAATATCTTCAGATATTCAATAGGATTTGTACGTGTTTTCTTTTTTAAGGAACTAAAGTTGCTCGTTTTGAAATAAATCCTAATTTTGCACCCCAGTTTCAACCAAAATCCAATGTCATGTCAGCAGATTCAATGGTCAGTATTTTTGCCGGACGTAAAAGCCGTTATCTGGCAGAAAAAATAGCCACCAGTTTTGGAACCACACTGGGAAAATCGATCGTTCTGGATTTTGCAGACGGTGAATTTCAAACTTCTTACGAAGAAAATATCCGGGGTCGCGATGTGTTTATCATCCAGTCCACCAACCCACCTGCCGACAATATCATGGAATTGTTGATGATGGTTGATGCTGCTCGCCGGGCTTCCGCCCGCAAGATTATTGCTGTTATCCCTTATTTTGGCTATGCACGCCAGGATCGGAAAGACAAACCCCGTGTAAGTATTGCCAGTAAGCTGGTAGCCAATTTGTTAATTGCTGCTGGTGTAACCCGCATCATCACCATCGATTTACATGCCGATCAAATTCAGGGATTTTTTGATGTTCCGGTTGATCACCTTTATTCTTCCAACATTTTTCTTCCCTATTTAAAACAATTAGATCTGGCCAACCTGGTGATGGCCTCTCCGGATACAGGTGGTACGCGCAGGGCTGCAAGCTATGCCAAAGCCCTCGGAATCGGATTTGTGATTTGTTATAAACAAAGGGCCAAACCAAATGTTATTGAACAAATGGAGTTGATCGGTGATGTGCAGGGCAAGGATGTAGTGATTGTGGACGATATAATTGATACTGCCGGCACCATTAGCAAAGCCGGTTCGCTGATTATGAGCAAGGGCGCCAATAGCGTGAGGGCATTTTGTACCCATGCTTTGTTTTCGGCCGATGCCTATAACCGCATCAGTAAATCTGACTTTACCGAAGTGGTGGTAACCGATACCATTCCATTGTCGCAGTATAATGAAAAAATCACTGTTTTGTCCACCGCCGACTTGTTGGCCGAAGTGATAAAACGTGTACAAAATTTTGAATCCATCAGTTCGTTATTCGATCTGAAAACTATATAAATAAATTTAAAAACATGAAAAAAGTATCATTGAGCGGTTCTCTCAGAGAGAACGTAGGGAAAAAAGATGCTAAAAAAGAACGCAAAATGGGAAATGTTCCCTGTGTACTTTACGGTGGTAAAGAGCAGGTTCATTTTTCATTGGAAAATCTTGCCTTTGGTAAAATCATTTTTACTCCCGACACTTATTTGGTTGACCTGAATATTGATGGAAAAGCCTATCAGGCCTTACTTCAGGATGTTCAGTATCATCCGGTTTCCGACAGTGCTTTGCATGCCGACTTTTTAGAAGTTGTTGAAGGCAAAACCATTGTGTCAGCACTTCCTGTTAAGGTTGTTGGTAATTCACCTGGTGTAATTGCCGGTGGTAAATTGCAGCAAAAAATCCGCAAACTGAAAGTAAAAGGGTTAATTGAAAACTTACCTGAAGAAATTACTGTTGATATCAGCAAATTAAAAATTGCCGAGTCGATTAAAGTTAAACAACTTCAGGTGGAAAACATCCAGTTACTGGATACTCCCAATGCGGTGGTTGTGATGGTTAAAGCTGGTCGTGGTGCCGCTGTTGCCGTGGCCGAAGAAGAAGAAGCTTCAGAATAGTGATTACACAGGGATTAATTTCCCGGTACCTGTTTTAATTAAATGAGAAAAAGGGATAAAGTTTTAACTTTGTCCCTTTCGTTTTTGTAAATTAAGCTCACATTGAAATATCTGATTGTAGGATTGGGAAATATTGGTGCCGAGTATGCCAACACCAGGCACAACATTGGTTTTGTGGTGTGCGATGCGCTTGCCCGTGATTTGGGAGCTACCTTTTCGGTGGAGCGGTATGCCTCAAAAACAGAAGCCCGCTTTAAAGGCCGGACGCTGGTGATGATTAAACCAACCACCTACATGAATTTGAGTGGAAAAGCGGTAAAATATTGGCTCGACAAAGAAAATATCCCACTCGAGAACCTGTTGGTAGTGGTGGATGATATTGCACTTTCTCCGGGTACGTTAAGGATGAAACGACAAGGCAGTGCGGCAGGCCATAACGGACTAACCGACATCATCTTAAAACTCAATACAAATGAATTTTCGCGTCTCAGGGTTGGGATTGGCGATGATTTTCGCCGGGGTTTTCAGGTAGATTATGTGCTGGGGCAATGGACCCGCGACGAGGAAAAACTGATGATACCGAGAGTGGAAGTGGCCGTTGAGATGATAAAGAGTTATACCGCCATCGGAATTGATTTGACCATGACCGCCTTTAACAATAAATAGGAACCCTGAATAATTTAGGTTCTATTCTTGTGCTTAATCCCCGCTCCGTTCCCGATAAGAATTGAATGTGGGTAGCAAACGGAATTGTTAATCCGAGTATTCCGTCCCGTACGGGACGGGATGTCGACCTTATACATAAACATTCTACCCATATCATGTACCTAAAGGCACAATTCAATCTCCTTCGGTATATTCTACTGGCTTGAAAATATATCTTTCATCATATGGAACTTCAAATTTTTCAAGAAATTCCAGGTATTCTGCCATGAATGATTTTTTGCGATGATGAATTTCCTGATCTCTTATATAATCGATAACACGATTTACATGCGACTTACTGTGTGAAAATCCTCCATAACCTTCTTGCCAGGAAAAATGCCCTTTTATAAATCCTTTTATGTTTATCCACTTGGAGGAATCCCCTTTGATATCCTGCATTAAATCCGATAACGATTGGGTAGGCCTCATTCCAAAAAATACGTGGATATGATCAGGCATTCCGTTTATAGCCAAAACTTTATGACCATGATTTTGTATGATGGCGGTGATGTATTGATATAATTCATTTTTCCATGCTTTCCTTAATATACAACTCCGATTTTGAACTGTAAATACAGATTGAATATGGATTTGAGTGTAAGTATTAACCATAATTAGTTGATTTATTATTCGTTCAAATTAAAAAAACAAATTTGGAATACCGACTCATTTAGGAAGGGCAAATTTTTCCCGTAGGGAAAGTATATGGGTAGAAAGTCGAATATAATTGTTTCGTCCCATCCGGGACGAGATAAACGAAAAACATGATTCTTCTACCCATATTTGGCTCCTAAAGGAGCCTCAAATAAAAAAATATTTTCTTAATTCATTTGGATTTTTAACTCAGGGTGTTCCCAATGCGGAAAACAGTTGGAACCCTAAACCGACCAGCCTTTTTTCTTCATTTCCTCCACAAAGGAGGTGTATAACTCCTCAACAGTTCCATTGTTGTTTAGTACAATGTCGGCCATGGCGATGCACTTTCCTAGGTTCTGTTTGTTGGGATCAGTGGTGCTAAACTCCCTGTTCTCGTTACTCGTAAAGGTTTCATAACTCACATGATCGGTTTCGGATGCCCGCAGAGCAATGCGGTTGTACCTGGTTTGAGGATCAGCATCAACAGCCACCAGGATAAAATTGCCTTGTTTTTTTAAAAACTCTATTTCGCCAGGAGTGCGAATGCTCTCAATAACAGCGTTTTTTCCTGAACTAAAAGCCAGCCTGTAGAGCTCTTCAATGACATAAGCAGGGGAGTGCATCGCTCGTAGTTCATTGGCCACGCTGGTCATCGAATCGCGGTTGACTTCCAATCCCCGGTGGGTGATTTCATTCACAATAAATTCACGTGCCGAATAATGTACAAACCCTTGTTCGTTAATTAAATAATCTACCAGGGTTCCTTTTCCGGCGCCAAGTGTTCCAGTAATGCCAATAATCACCATGTACTTAGTTATTTGTTATTGCTTTCCTGATGAATATCTTTAATCCATTTACCCATTCCAACCGGTTGATAGGCTTCCATCTTCGAAAACAAGGCTTCTATATTATCCGATACTATCAGGTTAAGCAGGTGTTCCTTGCGGATAAAACCTTCGTCCACACCGTGTTCGATAAAGGCCAGTAACCGATCGAAATACCCGTTGATGTTGAGCAAACCCATGGGCTTATCTGTGATATGCAGTTGATTGTAGGTAAGTATTTCCGACAATTCATCCAGCGTACCAAAACCTCCCGGTAAGGCGATAAATCCGTCCGAAAGTTCCAGCATATGTGCTTTCCTCTCGGCCATACTTTCCACCACCACAAAATGCGACAACCCATCGTGGGCCACTTCTTTGTTGATCAGCAGTTGCGGCATCACACCGATGACTTCACCATTTTGCTCCAGCATCTTGTCTGCCAGCACTTTCATCAATCCAACCCGGGCACCGCCATATACAAGCCCCATACCGGTGGTGGCAATAAACAATCCAAGTGCTTCGGCAGCCTCCCGATAAACCCCGTTGTTTCCCATACTCGAACCGCAGAAAACACAAATTCGCTTCATAGTTTTTTCAAATGTTGAGTGACAAAATTAAACTAATTTTGTCAGATGAAATTTATCGACAGCCATACGCACCTTTATCTGGAACATTTTAATGAAGACCGTTCTGAAACCATTCAGCGTGCTATCAGTCAGGGAGTTTCTACCATGCTTTTGCCCGCCATTGAGATGGGCACTTTCGATGCCATGATGGATTTGGTAAATGCTTTTCCTGAAAATTGCCTGCCTATGATGGGTTTACATCCCACGTCAGTGAACGAGTTGGTAGAAAAGGAGCTGAAGTTTGTGGAATCGGAGTTGAGCTCCGGAAATTATATTGCTGTAGGCGAAATTGGCATCGACCTGTACTGGGACCGTACCTTCGCCGAACAGCAAAAAAATGCCTTCGCCCATCAGTTACAACTGGCCAAAAAATACAAATTACCTGTGGTGATCCATACCCGTGATTCGTTTGAAGAAGTGTACGCGGTACTTTTGCAGGAGGCAGACGAAACGTTGAAAGGTGTGTTTCATTGTTTTACCGGGAGTGAAACACAAGCCAGGCAGATTATCGAAATGGGTTTTTACCTTGGAATCGGAGGAGTTGTCACCTTTAAGAATTCAGGGTTGGGCGAGGTAGTTGCAAATCTGCCTTTGGAGAAGATGATTCTGGAAACAGATTCACCTTATTTAACGCCGGTTCCCTTTCGGGGAAAAAGAAACGAAAGCAGTTATATTCCGCTTATTGCGGAGAAAATAGCCCTGCTACAAAACAAAAGCTTATCAGAAGTTGCAGACGTAACCACCCAAAACTGTATGCGGTTGTTTAACCTTACTTAATCAAATGAACACAGAAATATCCATTCTGATTATTTATACCGGAGGCACCATTGGCATGATGGCTGATCCCAAGACCGGAGCGCTGGTTCCCTTTGATTTTCAACAAATCAACGACCAGATCCCTGAATTAAAGAACATGAATTTCCAGTTGGGGTTTCATTGTTTCGATCCCATTCTGGATTCATCCAATATGAAGCCCGAAGTGTGGGTTGAACTGGCTTCCATCATCGAAAAAAATTACGAACACTACGATGGTTTTGTGGTGTTGCATGGCTCCGATACCATGGCCTATACGGCGTCGGCAGTTTCGTTTTTGCTCGAAAACCTGAATAAACCGGTTATTTTTACCGGATCGCAATTGCCATTGGGCGTGTTGCGCACCGATGGAAGGGAAAATTTTATCACCGCCATCGAGATTGCGGCGGCTAAAGAAGACGATACACCAATCGTTCCTGAGGTTTGTATCTATTTTGAAAATAGCCTGATGCGGGCCAACCGCACGGTAAAGTATAATGCGGAACATTTTAAGGCTTTTGTGTCGGCCAACCTGCCGGCTCTGGCCAATGTGGGCATCTATATCCGTTACAACAAAAACCTCCTGTTGAAGCCCAATTTCAAGAAACTAAAAGCACATAAACATCTCGATACCAATGTGGCGGTACTCAAACTTTTCCCAGGCATCAGTAAGGCTTTTGTGGAAGCCTTTTTGGCCATCGAAGGATTAAAAGCAGTGGTACTGGAGACTTTTGGTTCCGGAAATGCGCCTTCAGAAACCTGGTTTATCGAAGCCCTTCAAAAAGCCATCGACAGTGGACTGATTGTGTTGAATGTAACCCAGTGTCTGGCGGGTTCCGTCAACCAGGGCAAATATGAAACCAGTCTGAAGCTGCGCGAAATGGGCGTAATCAGTGGGAAAGACCTGACCACCGAAGCAGCCCTTACCAAGTTGATGTATTTGTTGGCCACCGGATTGCCAAAACAAAAAGTAATCGAAATGCTTTCGGTTTCCATAAGGGGCGAAATGACGGTGGAGGGGAAATAGAACTCCGTATAAACAGGGCAGGAATAACACTCCCATCAAGATAAATGGATGATCACCAGACTAGCTTCGCATCCCCGCTCCCTAGTGCCAGCGGCACGACCGATACTGTAAACCCGGAATTTATTCCGGGGAATTCTGCAAAAAACCGAATTGAAAAACTAATCTTGTCACAACAAAGCATCAACAAAATAGTACGGTGCGCTGCACCTTGGGGTTACAATTGGTTTTTTTCTAAAAATTACCGATGCTCGGCACCTTTGTTTATTCGGTTTAATATAAGTGCCAAAATTCAATTCAAGGCATGGACATAAGAATTTTAAAATTTATCACCATGCCAAACGGAGCCATTATCCATTGCCACGCGGCTTTAGCCCGTGGTATCGGGAATTCATTCCGGGGGATTTTCGAAAACTGATCCAAATCAACGAACTATTCATGTAAACCGGAGCAAAATAAGCACGCGAAACATCCGCTTACCAAAGAGAGATCGCGCTTACTATTTTCCATTTAAAAGCCACGTTGACAGCCCTCCCTATTTATATTCAATAAAAATAAACGCGATAACCAAAACTTTTTCATAAAAGTGGTAGAATTTTAAGTGTAAATATGCACTTAGTAGTGAAGGGTAGCTATTCTGCCTTTAAAATACATTGGATATAACCCATAAAAAACAAATAAATACAGATGAAATTGTGCACTCATGAAATACCCCCCCCCCCCCCATATTTAAGTAATACACAGAACTACAGTATATTACAAATAGTAGGTTCCCTTTGGCAAAAACAAAAGCACCATTGCCCCAATCACAAGCGCATCTTTATGCTGGGGAAGAACAAGCTTATCATACGTTGGGGATGTTGTTTACTACCCTGACATGTCAGGGTTGTAAACAACATCCCTTAATCGTTTCACAATATTTAAAATAAAATAAATTAACCTATACAAAATCATATGAAATACTTAACTAAAACTTTATTATTTGCAATATTCCTGATTATCGGAAATCAGTTAATTGGCCAGCATTTGGGAAGCTGGGTTATTGCGACAACAAACCAACCCTATAGCGCAAATAATGAATACCGTACCCTTTATTATTGGGAATTGCAGTTTCAAGCATCCGGGCTTATTAATCAGGTTTGTGCTTCAGCCCAGGGCCCTATTGCTCCTTTTACCAGGTTAAATTTCGCTACCTCAAGTGGCTATTATTCTAATCAGGAATTGGCTTGTTATGTTGCAAGCGATCAAAATCAAGTTTTCTTTTACAATAGTGTAGGCGAGTTAAAACAGACGGAGGTTCTGAATCTAATGGATCCCACAATGCAAATAATACCAAAACCGGGTAGTTATGCTCCTAATGATCCTGAAGTTTTTTGTGCAATTTATACATCAAAAGGCCATGAAAAAGCTACTCCGGGAGCAATGTGGGTCACAGAGATTGAAAATCCTGAAGGTAACCTGGAAATTATTCCTCATAAGTTTAGTTATAGACATAGTAAAAACACGGATTTTTGTCTGTCCGCTGAACTAAACGGAGACCGATATATGTACTACCTTACTGATGAAGAGGGTCTAAACAGGGTTAGCATTCTGGAAATCATCAATAATGATCCTCTATATGTAGTTGTTGAAAATCTGGTGCCATATGATACCGATCTGCTGGAGGATCATTTTAGTGCCCATGAAATGGAGATGAAACAGTTTGCTGATCAAGTTCAATTTGCATGGACAACATTAGAGAGCTCCGGTAATTTATACATGGTAACGTATGATTTTAATACGAACTCAAGTAACAGTAATGTGTTTAGCATTGGAGAGGGCGAAATTGCAGGAGTTGAATTTTCCCAAATGGAAGATGATATTATCTATCTTTCATGTGCTAATTCAGGGATTGTTAAATACAATTATAGTATTCAACAAAAAAACACTTTAGCTTCTTCAGGTGAATACAAGCGTACCAGTCTGCAAACCGCTCCTGATGGATATATTTATGCTGTAAATAACAATGCCACCTTCTTAGGCCGCATTGATCAGGTTAATGGCGTTTTTGAGAACGACATTGTAGATCTTACCTTCCAGCCAGGTTATAGCTTTGAAGCCTATTTATTAAATCAAAGTGTTCACGGGACTTTAGACTACCACATGCTGCCCAAGCACGATGTGCTGAGCACCATGTCAGAAACCTCAGATGTAAGCTGCCCTGGAATGTCAGATGGAACAGTAACTATCTATGCCGGTGGAGGAACTCCTGATTATACGATTACCTGCCTGAAGGATGATGTGCCCATCACAGGTTTTGAGTACGATGAGAATGATCATTATTTTTACAAAGATGGACTATCTGAAGGTGAGTACTCCTACATCATTACCGATGCGAGAGGTATTTCTTCTGAAGGTACGTTTATCATTGGTACCAACGATGATTACTACGATTTTAAAGACACCAAATTTGAAGTATTCAATAACAGGACACTGCCCGATGCCGAGTTTCCGCTCAATACTTACAGTTTCGAGGAGGGCATATTGGTTCACTCAGGAGCAACTCTTACTATTACCGGATCAGTATATGAATTCGGTAAAAATGCTGAAATCATCATTGAACCAGGTGCAAGTCTCGAATTGGTGGGTACCACACTGACGAACCATGAAGAATGTCACTTAATGTGGCAGGGCATCGAAGTGCAGGGCAACAACGATTCTCCACAGATGCCCGTACTCATAGGACAGAACTGGGTTTACAAACAAGGAAGGTTAATAATGGAAGAATCTACCATCGAAAATGCCATCGAAGCGGTTGGCTTATTGGCCAGAGACGACGACGGAGACATTCTTTGGAATTCGGGAGGCGGTTATGTGAGTGCAATTCATTGCTTATTTCTCAACAATACCAAAGCTGTACACTTTATCCCCTATGCCACCTATAATGTTAGCGGTTTTAAAGACTGTTCCTTTGAGATAAACGAAGATTACATCCCCACCGAAACGTTTTATAAACATGTGGATCTGGATAAGGTAAATCATATTGTATTTACCGGATGCGATTTCTCCAATACAGCAGAAGAAGGTGTAAGTCCTTATAACATCGGAATTGCCGCTTATGATGCTGGCTTTATAGTAAAGGCCTATTGTCCTGAAAACATTGCGCAGCCCTGTGCCGATGAAGACCTGAAAAAATCCACCTTTAGCGGCTTTTACAACGGAATCAGGGCTACCTCTCTCACGCAAACAGATAAAACCTTTATCGTAACCAATTCCGAATTCGAGAACAACGCCATTGGTATTTTTGTTTCCATGATTAATCTCTCCACCATCGTGGACAACAACTTTAAGGTAGGTTACTCAACCCCCACCAAAGTGTACGACGAATGCAAGGGATTGGTCAACAGCCTGGGTATCGACATGCAGTTGGCTTATGGCTTTGCCATCGAAAACAATACCTTTGTTAAGCCTGTCACCTCAACCGGACAGGGCGATTTTGCCGGGATACGGGTGTACAACTGCCCTTCTCCTTATGACATTATTTACAAGAATACTTTTGATAACCTTACCTATGGTAATTATGCAGATGGTATTAATCGGGAGGATCCTGAAGACGACCAAACCGGAGTGGAGTATCAATGCAATAAAAATGGAATAGATTCGGACAATTATATTGATTTTATGCTGACCGGGTCATATGAGAATGAAGCTCAAATCAGAACACACCAAGGCATGAGGGAGTCGGCCAACAGGAATGTTTTTTCAAAATTGGCTGAACTGCATTTTCGAAATGAAGGAACACAAGTTATCGATTGGTTCTATTGTTCCACCTGCACGGATGAAGAGCCCACGAGGGTTTGGAGCATCAATGACCAGTATTTTGAAAAAATAGTGGCACCAAACACCAACACTTGTCCTGATCATTATAATGGAGGGGGAAGTGTGAAATTAACCGGGAGTGAGCTACTGTCAAAAGAGCTGGATTTCGCTCAAAATCTGAGCGACTACAATTCGGTGGAGTCGCTGATCGAATCGCTAAAGGATGGGGGTGATACGTACAGTGAACTTTCTGATATTCAATCGGCCATCCCCGACGACATGTGGAGCCTGCGCTCACAGCTACTGGGCGATTCGCCCCATTTGACCAAAGAGGTATTGATGGCCATGTCGGACCGTACCGATGTGTTCCCTGATGATGTGTTGTTTGAAATCCTGGCGGCCAACCCCGACGAATTGTCCAAAGACACCCTGATAAGCTACCTGGAGAACAAGGAAAACCCGCTGCCGGACTATATGATTGATATATTGAGACAACTGGTTGGTGGAGTAACTTATAAGACGATACTTCTGGAAGAAAAAGCCGATTATTATGCAGCAAAAACCCAGGCAGCACAGGATATATTGCGCAGCATCCTCAACGATTCCATTCTGGATATTACTCTATATCGCGACTGGCTCGATAACCTGGGTGGATTAAATGCCGACAAACAATTGGTGGCTTCCTACTTTTCAGAAGGAGATAGCTCCAGTGCAATGGCATTGCTGAATATGATCCCTTCACTGTATGAATTACAAGGCGATAAGCTGGCAGAATTTAATGATTATCAAAGTTTGTTGCTGTTGCAGGAAGGATGGAAACAATCGGGTAAACACCTTACCGAATTGGATAGTCTGGATTTGGTCACTTTGTACAACTATGCCGTAAACAGCACAGGCGGTGCCAGAAGTACAGCCCAAAATATCCTAACCTATGCTGAAAACGCCCATTTCTGCGACTGTATGCACTCGGACGACTCCACCAATGCAAAAATGGGTGGTGCTTCGCTTGGTAACTCCCTCAACCGTATCTATGGTTTGGAAATCACCGCCACGCCAAATCCTGCAAGGGTATATGTGGCCTTTAACTACCAATTGCCTGAGAGTAAACCCGAAGGCATTATTTCAATTTCCGACATGGCAGGCAAGGAAATACAACGCTTTGCTGTATCGGGTAAACAAGGCCAACAGGTTTGGGACATACGCAATGTAAAATCGGGAGTATATTTATACACAATAACCTCCGGCGGCTTACAAAAAACAGGGAAAGTGGTAATTAATTAGTTTGTACTTTTACAGGTGCTACAAATCTTGATTTGTAGCACCTGTATTTATAATTCATTAACATGAAAATAAGAATTTTTATTCTTTTGCTAAGCCTGGCTGCACTGCCTCTATTTGGACAAGTACCCGATATCACCTGGCAACAATGCTTTGGAACACCTACAAAAAACACCGATTTTAATCATATGGTAAAAACAGCAGATGGATATTTAATGTCCTTTACTGTTGGTGAGAGTGATACCATGATTACCAATTTCCATGGAATTGAAGACGGATGGCTAGTTAAAACAGATTCTCTGGGCAATATCCTGTGGGAAAGGTGTTATGGCGGCAGTGATGGGGATTTTTTTCTAAAGATTATCCCTACTTCAAACAACGAATATTACCTGTTTGGCATCTCCGAATCCTATGATGGTGATGTGCTCAATACAGGGCCTCACGGGTACTGGGTGGTTAAAATTGACAGCCTGGGCAATATCCTGTGGGAAAACAGCTATGGCAACGACAGATGTAGTGCGAGAGATGCCGACCTGACCCCTGATGGAGGGTTGGTTATGTTGGGCAGGACTAGCATTGCCAGTGGAGATGTGAGTACCTATTATGGTTTGAATGACCTGTGGTTGTGCAAGATTGATTCTACAGGAAACCTGGAATGGGAAAGAACACTGGGAAACCAGGGTAATGAAAATGCAGTTATAATAAAACTCACTCAACAAAACACTATACTGCTAACCGGGAGTTTTACCGATGTAGGGGGTATGATTCCCTTTGAAGAACATGGTTGGCTGGATGTTTGGGTGGTGGAACTGGATTTGGATGGGAATATTCTGCACCAGTTTAGTTACGGGGGGAGTCATGTCAACCAAGGTTGGGATATTATCAAAACTGAAGGTGGATACGTTGTTGCCGCAACCACAAACTCAAATGATGGGGATGTTTCGGGTCTTCATGGTACACCCGGGGATGAACAGCCCTATGATTGTTGGATTTTTAAAACAGATATGGAGGGAAATATCCTATGGCAGAAATGTTTGGGGGGAAGCGAAACTGAATACCCAGATTATCTAACTCAAACACAGGATGGCGGCTATATTTTCATTGGATTAACCCGTTCCGATGATGGAGACGTTAGCGGACTCCATGATGACCTTATTACTTACAATGTAAATGACGTTTGGATGGTAAAATTAAATAGCGAAGGGGAGCTTGAGTGGCAGCATTGTTATGGTACTTATGATCGGGAATCGTTTGATTTTTCGATACATCCCATCCTAAAACTTAGCGATGATAATTTTGTTATTGGGGTACAAACTCAACCTTCTGTTGGAGGAGATAAAACCTGTTATAGAGATTACTCACCTGGTCTTCAGTATTGGCCACGCATGGCTTGGCTCTTCAACCTCAAAAACTGCTCCAACTACCAACCCGCCACACCCCAAGCCCCCACCGGGCCGGATACCCTGTGCCACACAACAGTCACAACCTCGGTATATACCCTTGCACCGGCAGCCGGAGCCTGGGGCTATACCTGGCAATTGCAACCGGAGGAGGCAGGAACTTTGGCACAAGACAGCCTCACCGCCACCATCACATGGAACACCGGCTACCAGGGCGAGGTACAAATTTCTGCCGCTAGTTATAACGATTGTGGCGAGTCGGCCTTTTCAGAAGTAAAAACCACCTTTGTTTATACTTGTGTGGGCGTGGAGGAAAATACAGCCAATGGGTTTGGGTTGAGGGTTTATCCCAATCCGGCAAAGGAGTGGGTTACATTTGAAATTCCAGAAACTTCTC
>JAUYGX010000134.1 GCA_030690365.1 Bacteroidales bacterium
TTTCTCTACCTTTTTGATGTTCATTACCTAATCATTTAATTTTATTAATAGTTACATAAGGACTTCTCTCACAGTCTTTCCTCGCAGTTGATACGAAATCTACACGTATAGAATAGTTTCTCAATACTGTTCTGACTCGAATAAAAAAACAGAATAGTATGATTATCTTTAGGTGGGCATACAATTAATGTTGCCTAGGGGAATTTCGTACTCCTATTCTGTCCCTATTTTCTTGTCTTAAATATAAATTATTTTAACTACTTATTCAATTTTGCAAACATACGAGGGGACTTTAGATCCTCTTCTTTAGGAGGAACATCAACTTTTAACTTTCAACTTTTAACTTTCCTGCCTACCGGCAGGCAGGTAACTTCCCCACCTACTCCCACTCAATGGTTGCGGGCGGCTTAGAGCTAATATCATACACCACCCGGTTAACTCCTTTCACCTGGTTGATGATTTCGTTGGACACTTTAGACAAAAACTCGTAAGGGAGGGGCGACCAGTCGGCCGTCATTCCATCGGTGGATTCCACAGCGCGGAGGGCCACTACATTTTCGTAGGTGCGTTCGTCGCCCATAACGCCCACCGAATTTACAGGCAACAGGATGGCGGCTGCCTGCCAAACTTTATTGTATAGTCCGGTGGATTTCAGGTGGTTGATGTAGATGTGATCTACATCCTGCAAAATCTTAACACGTTCAGGGGTTACTTCGCCCAGCACGCGGATGCCCAGGCCGGGTCCGGGAAACGGATGACGATCAATCAGATGGGCAGGCATCTCAAGGGCTCTACCGATGCGTCGGACTTCGTCTTTAAATAATGTGTTGAGTGGTTCAACCACTTTGAGTTTCATAAAATCGGGCAAACCACCCACATTGTGATGCGATTTGATGGTTGCCGACGGGCCTTTCACCGAAACAGATTCGATGACATCAGGATAGATGGTACCTTGAGCCAGCCACTGTACATCTTCGATGCGGTGTGCTTCCTGATCGAAAACTTCGATAAATGCATTTCCGATGGCTTTGCGTTTTTTCTCAGGATCGATGATGCCTTTCAGGGCTCCTAAAAACCGGTCTTTGGCATCCACTCCGGTTACATTTAACCCCATATCGCGGTAGGAGTGGAGCACGTCTTCAAACTCATTTTTGCGAAGTAGTCCGTTGTCGACAAAGATACAATGCAATCGATCGCCGATGGCCCGGTTCAGGAGAACGGCAGCCACAGACGAATCTACCCCGCCCGAAAGCCCAAGTACCACCTTGTCGTTGCCGAGTTTTTCCTGCAGGTTGTGGATGGTGGTATCGATAAATGAATCGGGTGTCCAATTTTGACTGCATCCGCAAATATCTACCAGAAAATTCTTTAACAAGGTGCTTCCTTCGGTGGTGTGATAGACTTCGGGGTGAAACTGAATCCCGTAGGTAACTTCTCCGGCAATCTTAAACCCCGCCACTTTTACGGTTTCGGTGCTTGAAATAATTTCATAATTGCCGGGTATGTCCAGGATGGTATCGCCATGCGACATCCACACCTGGGTGTGTTGCGACATATTCCTGAGCAGGTTGTTTTGAAGGTTGATGAATCCCAGGTTGGCCCTGCCGTATTCTCTTATTTCAGAGGGCATCACCTTTCCACCGTCCAGTTTTGCAAGGTACTGGGCTCCGTAACAGACTCCCAACAAGGGCATTTTTCCACGAATGTCAGTCAGGTCTGGTGCAGGAGCACCAGAATTGTGTACCGAAAACGGACTTCCCGACAGGATAACCCCTTGGATGTTGGAGGTAATTTCCGGGATTTTGTTAAAAGGATATATTTCGCAATATACGTTTAACTCCCTCACCCTCCGGGCGATAAGTTGGGTGTATTGTGACCCGAAATCAAGAATGATGATCGTTTCTTCCATGCGGCAAAAGTAAGGAAAGAGTTCGGAATGTTTTAACAAGGATAAAATTATAAAAATATTTTTGGGGATGCAAAAAAAATATTTCTACGTCCATATTTTCCAGGATTAATGCATTTTTAGTTGTAATGAACAAAATGCCTGGAATTTTATTTACTTTTGTACAAAACAATAAATTATGCGAACTATCAAACTTCAGGTAAACAATGAAGCTTATAAACATTTAATGTGGTTTTTGAATAAATTCAAGAAAGAGGAACTTCTCATTATTAACGAGGATGAGCAATATATTTCTGTTCAAAATTATTTGAAAGATGAATTAAAGCAAATTGAAAATGGTAATGCCGAATTTATTGACATTGATAAACTGGATGCTGAACTGGAGGCAACTATAAGGCAGTATGAAGATTAAAGTAACAAAAAAGTTCAGAGACAAACTAAATACACAAGTTGACTACATCGCCAAAGACAAACCCTCTGCTGCACGAAAATTCAAGGAAGAAATTATTTTGAGAATAAAAGGCATTGTCAATATGCCATATCAGAACAGAAAATCCATATTTTTTGATAGCAATGAGATTCGTGAATTTATTTACTAAGGTTATATAGTTGTTTATAAGGTTGATAGGTCAGCGATACAATTGAGGTTTTTGGATTTATAAAATATGAGTCCAAGCCATTTTAGACCGTGTTAACTGAAAATCACACTGTATTCTAAAAGACCCAACTCGTCCGGAAAAACCCCGATAGCCCCGACCCCTCCATTAGCCATCGGAGGGGTCGAGGACGCACAAAGTATGATGACATTACCTATAGCATAACCTCTATTATATCGATATCAGCCTATGGTTCTGTTCCTTTGGGGATTCCTGCCTACGGTAGGTAGGGTCTCCCTGCGATCGAAATGAGCTATGTAATTAGTGTTTATGGATTTCATCACGAAGGTGAGGTATTATAAATGCCTTTAATTCTTTGGGGATTCTGTTCTGTGGTGGTTTATTAATTATTTACCTTAGCAAAAAAAAATACTCATGGCAAAGGGCAGAAACATTAAGCGGAAAAGCAATAAGAAACCCAACTCGTTCCTGATCTTTATTGTGGTAGTGATTGTGTTGGCATTGGTTTCCTTTGGAATCAGTTATCTGGTTCTGGATAAGGACAAGGAAACAGGAAAAACAGCAGCAGATGTGGAAGAATCGATCGTTGTGATACCCAATGATAAACAAGGTGACCATGCATCCGATAAAGAAACGCTGGTTGGGATGGCCCAACTGGCTGGTACCTGGGTGAGCAACTACGACGGGACGATGTTAACCATTCAGGGCAGCACCTGCGTGCTTGAATCTCCGGCTGTCGACAGCCCTGAAAAAGTTTCAGGAACCATCATGGTAAATAAATCCATTGTTACTTTTGTGTTTACCGACAAACACAGTTGTGGAAGCACCGAAGGTCACTATGAATACCAAATGGAAGGTGATGGCGGGGTTTTCTTCCGGAAAATAAAAGATGATTGTAAAATGAGAACCGAACTGATGAGCGCCAGTTGGTTCAGGCTTTAAGACAAGAATTTACTGTTGGCAAATCATGTTAAATGCTTATCACATCTCTTCCAAATGGCGTTAAAGCCAGGGAAGCCAGTTTGAAATGCTGTTTTGCCCATGGAATACCAATGATAGTGATGCCGAGCAGTATGCCAAATAATAAATGAGTCAGCGTAATGACCAGTCCTCCGCAAAAAAACCAGAGAATATTCATGAACGTTGTTAAACAACCCGTGGATTGCCGCGAACTGGTGATGGTGCTTCCAAAGGGCCACAATGCTAAAATGCCAAGCTTCATGGTTTGCAGTCCGAATGGAATACCGATAATAGTGATCATCAGTAATAAACTTGAAATAAAGTATTCGATGGCAACGGCGAAACCACCGAAGATTAACCAGATAATGTTTCCTAAAAATTTCATAAGTTGAGGATGTATTTTGAATGTAAAAATAGTATTTTCTACATTGGGTCAACTAATAATGAGTACATAAAATCTTTGTCCGGTTTCACTTCGACAACTATTTGTACCTTTTGTCTGGTACGCCCGGATAGCTGAATAAAAGTACCTTTCAGGCACCTTGAAAGTCCTAACACCACGTCGTTCCACGTTTTCCCGATTTGAACTTTTCCTATCTTTGCCGCGCATGAAAACCGTAGTTTCCTATAAACGTATCTGGCAGGTAGCATATCCCATCATCCTGGGCAGTATTGCTCAGAACCTGATTGTTTTTACCGATACCGCTTTTTTAGGGCGTGTTGGCGATATAGCATTGGGTGCCAGTGCCTTAGGCGGCTTGTTTTATCTGGCAGTGGTGATGCTCGGATTTGGTTTTGGAACCGGCATTCAAATCATTATTGCACGCCGGTTTGGCGAAAACAACCTCAAGGCCATCGGGCCTGTTGTAATTCACGCGCTGCTGTTTTTGCTGATGGTAGCTGTGGCCGCATTTGTGTTGCTGCATTTCGGATCTGTCTGGATGCTCAAATCTGCCGTAAAATCAGAAGCCGTTTATCTTTCCACCATCGAATTTTTGAAGTTCAGGTCGTTTGGTATTTTCTTCGCCTTTGTAAATATTACCTTCCGTTCGTTTTATGTGGGGCTGACCAAAACAAAGGTGATTACCTATACCACCATTGTGATGGCGGTGGTGAACATTGTTTTTGATTACCTGCTTATTTTCGGCCATGGAGGATTTCCTGAAATGGGCATCGAAGGTGCCGCCCTGGCATCCGTAATGGCCGAAGCAAGTGCCATCCTGTTTTTTATGGCTTACACCCATATCACCATCCGTTATGAGGATTATAACTTGTTGCATTTCTCTTCATTAAGTTTCAGAAGTTTACACGATATTTTCCGGATTTCCATTCCCATGATGTTGCAACAGTTTGTTTCTCTGTCGGTTTGGTTTGGGTTTTTCTTGTTTGTCGAGAAACTTGGCGAACAGTCGTTGGCGGTTTCAAATATTGTCAGGAGCATTTACATGATTATAATGGTGCCAGTATGGGGTTTTTCAACTGCCACCAATTCGCTGGTGAGTTACCTCATCGGGATGGGACGACAATCGGAGGTGATGTCGCTAATCTATAAAACAGCCCTGATGTGTTTTACGCTCATCCTGATTCCGGTTGGGCTGACTGTATTGTTTCCGGATGCTTTTCTGCATATCTATACCAACGATCCGGGGTTGGTTTCACTGGGCATTCCGGTGATGTATGTGGTGAGCCTGGGCGGGATTTTTGTATCCATCGGTTTTGTTTTCTTCAGCGGTGTTTCGGGTGCCGGGATGACCAAAACCTCTTTGATTATCGAATTGTTCATCCTTACCATTTACCTGGTTTATACCTACTCCATGGTTAACTTCTTTAAAACCGGAGTAACAGGTGCCTGGACTGCAGAACTGGTATATGGCTTGCTGATGTTTTTGATTTCATGGCCATATATGAAAAGCAACCTCTGGAGATTATCCAGAGTTTAGTTTCTTTTGTAAAATCTTTCTGCCTATCTGACCGCTGAATAGCCATTGATGATATCGTTGAACCAATGATTTATTTATCTTCGTTGTGTAAACAAATTTACCCATGCCTGTAAAAAAGCGTAAATCCAGGAAAATCTTCCTGATTTCAGGAATTGTTCTGGCTGTAATCTTAGTATTAACACTATCTGCCAACCTGATTGTTAGTCGGATTGTTGAGCGTAAAGTACGCAATATACTCGAAACCACTCCTGTGAAAGGTTACGATATCAGTTTTAACACTTTGCGTGTGAATCTATTTTCCATGTCGGTGATTTTGAAGGATATTTGCCTGAAACCCGATACCATATTAATGAATGAATATAAAAGCTTTTCCGCCACAAAAAAAACACTTATTCAGACTGAAATCCCTGTCTTGAAAATCAGGTATTTGGACGCACTATCCTATTTGAGTGGCAATGTGGTTACGATTGATGAAATACTTTATCAAAGAGCCACCATCACAATCTATACCGGAGGTGGCAAACGAGAAAAACGAAAAATCACAGCCGAAGAGATTGAAAAGGGAATCAACATGAACAATTTGGTGATACCGGGCATTGGTGGTGTAGATATTGGTGAGATTAAACTGAACAATCTGAACCTTTTGGTGATAAATCCCGTCAAGGGCGATACACTTGTACATAATACCGATATTGACTTTACCCTTGAGAAAATATACCTGATTAAAAATGAATCGGATAGCAATAGTTTTCGGCTGGATATGAGCGATATCCGCTTCGAGTTGACAAATGAACATTTTGTGGTGGCTTCCGGAAAATATAACCTCTCATTCAGCAAATTGAGTTTTAGTGCTAAAACGCATGAAATTCTAATCAACGATTTTCTGTTTAAACCTACACTGGATGCCAAACGCTTGGCCTCGCAATTTAAGTACCGTACCGACGTGTATCAGGCAGAAGTACGTGATATTGCTGTGCAGTTGGGCGATGTTAAAAACATGTTGATTACTGGAAATTACTATTTGCCACAAATCAGGTTGGATGGCTTAAACCTGTTTATTGTACGAAATATTTCACTGCCCTTCGACGAAGCCAGGCGTCCGCTTTTACCGAATCAACTACTGAAGACTTTGAAAACCGACATAGACATTGATAGTCTGGAGATTACTAACGGCAACCTGTTGTATGAAGAAACCAACAACGACAATACCCTACCCATGAAAGTATCACTGGATAAACTGCATCTTCTAATTTCGGAAATCACTTCCATTCGCGATAGCATGGCCAACAACCGGCCGATGAAAATTCACCTGACCGCCGATTTGCAAAATCAACTGCCCCTGGATGTCAGGTTTGAGTTTCCATTACTCAGCAAGAGCGATACTTTTAGTTTTGCAGGAACGCTCGGTGGCGGAAAGATGTCCATATTTAATCCCGTAGTAAAGTCAGCCGTGGATGTTAAATTTGTAAACGGAAAATTGAATGGGATTGATTTTTCAGTTCAGGCCAACCCCGCCTATGCCATGGGTGAGATGACCATGTTGTACACAGGTTTACAGGGTGAAGTTTTGAAAAAATCTTCTGACAACAGCAACAAGCTTCTTTCCTGGATTGCCGATCAGGTAGTAAAATCAGACAATCCTTTTGCCCGTGAAAAACCAAGGGTTGTACCTGTTTATTTTGATAGGGTGATGTACAAAGGGTTTGGGAATTTTGCTTTTAAGTCGTTGTTAAGTGGCATACTGGCCTCTACCATCCCTACTTTTGATCACTCCAACCAAAAGAAAATCAATGTCCGGGAAAATATGACAAAGAAGTATTTTCGAAAGCAACGCAGACAGGAACGCCGCGATAAAAAGTAGAATGACTTTAAGTACCTGTTCATTCGTGTGAAAAAACCAGACTTCCAATGCTAAAAGCCTTTGTTGGTGGAGCATTCATTGCCCTTGGCTTAAGCCAAGGGCAATGAATGGAAATGTTGAAATAAAAAATCCGGGAAGCAAGCTTCCCGGATTTGAGGTTGTTGTATTACCTTCTTTGCCTCGAATATGCAGGCTGATCCGATTTTTTACGATTGGCAAAAAATTCCTGTTTCCGCTTTTGTTTTTCCTTTTCCCATTCCTTTTTCTCGGCATTGTTCATGGGTTCATCGGTTTGGGGAAAGGGGTTGTTGCGCGCGATTTTAATTTTTTGATTGATGAGTTTCTCAATGTCTTTGACAAAAACATTTTCTTCCGGCTCACAAATGGAGATTGCGGTTCCTGCTTCACCGGCTCGCCCTGAGCGGCCAATGCGGTGGACATAGGTTTCTGAAATATTGGGAATGTCGAAGTTGATTACATATTTTAACTGAGCGATGTCGATACCACGGGCGGCAATGTCGGTGGCCACCAATACCCTGAGTTCGCCATCTTTAAACATGGTCAACGCTTTCTGGCGCTGGTTCTGGGCTTTGTCGCCATGAATGGCGGCCGATTTTATCTTGTTCTTTTTCAGGATATTGTCGATACGGTCAGCACCGTGCTTGGTTCTTGAAAACAGCAATACCTGGTCTATTTTCCGGTCCTGGAGGATATGTAAAAGCAAGTCATTTTTATTCGAACGGTTGGTGTAATATAGGTATTGAGTGATTGTGTCGGCAGTAGAACTCACCGGGCTGACTTCCACTTTTCGTGGATTTCTGAGAATTTTCTTCGAAAGTTCAACGATATTGTCGGGCATGGTGGCCGAAAAGAACAACGATTGGCGTTCAATGGGTAACAGATGGATAATTTTTCTGATGTCGTGGATAAAACCCATGTCGAGCATGCGGTCGGCTTCGTCCAATACGAAATATTCAATGTTTTTTAAATCGACAAATCCCTGATCGATCAGATCCAGAAGTCTGCCGGGAGTAGCCACCAACACATCTACACCACGGCGCAGATCGTTGGTTTGTGAGCCCTGGTTTACCCCGCCAAAGATAACGGTGTTTTTTATGCCGGTGTATTTGCCATAGTTGGTAAAACTTTCCGCTATCTGGATGGCCAGTTCGCGGGTGGGAGTGATCACCAGTGCTTTAATTTTTCGCGAACCGTTTAACTGTGTACGGTCCTGGTAAAGGTGTTGCAGGATGGGGATGGCAAAAGCGGCTGTTTTTCCGGTGCCGGTTTGTGCCGAACCCAAAACATCATTTCTTTTTAGGATAAGCGGGATCGATTTGGCTTGAATTGTTGTTGGCTCAGTGTAATTTTTATCTTGTAGAGCCTTTAAGATAGGCTTAATAATTTCCAGATCTTCGAATTGCATTCTAATTTTTTAAATTTATTTCCGTAAAATTTGTTTAGGAGGTTTTTTGAGGGGAGTAGGTTATTTGCGGCAAAGATACGGCTTTAATGCGTTGCTTTGACGGAATTCAGAATTTGCTGCCCGTTGGCATCATATTCTACTTCACCACAATCCGTTTCACTTTCCCGTATTTTGCTGAACCTAAGCGTACAATGTAGGCTCCGGGTTTTGCTTTTCGGTGCGTTCCATAACAAAAACCTTGTTGCTACCGACAGCTCCGGTTGGGTCAGAAGGAATCGAGTTGATTGTACTGGCATTAAAAACGAGCTTAGGATCTTTTGCTTCATGTTTTACCACATTCATTTGATTTTGAACCAGTTCATCGACTGCTTTAGGAAGGCCTTTCCCCGGCACAGAAATGTTTGCGACTCTTCTTTTTTGATCAACAACTTTAACCTGTTCATTTGGGTCGACGCCAACAAAAGTCCCCTCTTTCATTTGTTGAGTCAGGCTTGGTACAAGAGTAGGCATTTGTATTATGCCGTAAAATTCAGCTTTTTCACTTTCCTGACTTTGAGAAAAAAGATATGGCGTATACAAAACCACTGTAATAAGGAGAAAGAGGGAAACTGTTTGTTTTATCATTTTTGAATGAGTTTATATTTGATCCGCACATACTACCGGCGGGCGGCAATATGGGTTGTGGCTTGTTGCGGGCGACATACCTGTCAACATACTAAAATGTTTATGCGGGAAACAGCCCTTCAAATTTGCTACAAACCAAGCCATAACCTATATTGCGTGTTACCGGTATGTGCTTTTTTTGTTTTAAAATTTTATCGATATTTCCAAATGTCCGCCCAATCCTTCAGTTATTATCCTTTGAAGGGTTGAAAATCGAATATCTTTTAAATCCTTTTCTAACTTAGAAATGTATGACTTATTAGTCCCTGCAAGTTCAGCAAGCTGTTCCTGGGTCATCCCTTTTTCTTGTCTTGCTTGTTGAATAAGTACTCCCAATTTGAATGCTTCATATCCTGCTTCAAATTTTTCCCTTTTTTTTGTTCCTTTTTTGCCAATTTCTTCATCAATAAATTGGTCTAAGGTCTTAATATTATTTTTTTTCATCATAGTACTCCTTCCTTATTTTGTGAGCTTTTTCAATTTCCTTTATTGGTGTCTTTTGGGTCTTTTTTTGAAATCCATGTCCCACTACAACTACATTTTTGTCATCGAAAAAGCAAAAAATTCTATAAATATCGCTACCTAATTGAACCCTTATTTCATATAATCCATCAGTATTGTC
>JAUYGX010000135.1 GCA_030690365.1 Bacteroidales bacterium
TTTCTCTACCTTTTTGATGTTCATTACCTAATCATTTAATTTTATTAATAGTTACATAAGGACTTCTCTCACAGTCTTTCCTCGCAGTTGATACGAAATCTACACGTATAGAATAGTTTCTCAATACTGTTCTGACTCGAAGAAAAAAACAGAATAGGATGATTATCTTTAGGTGGGCATACAATTAATGTTGCCTAGGGGAATTTCGTACTCCTATTCTGTCCCTATTTTCTTGTCTTAAATATAAATTATTTTAACTACTTAATCAATTTTGCAAACATACGAGGGGAACTATGTGATTTCCGGTGGCGATTGGAATATGAACCCTCCCGAATATAACCCAGTAAACCTGCCACTTGGACATCACCTTGAAAACTCAGAAGTGAAAATGGCTCCCGGTTTTATTCCTGTAGATTGGAAATGGGCTTTTGACCCGTATACCCCCACAAACCGCAACAACGACCTTCCGTATGTAAAAGGAAGGAACGGAACTACCGTACTCGACTATTTTGTGGTTTCACCTAACATTCAGTTGTATACAGTAGAAGTTATTGATTTGAATTTTAAAGACAGCGACCACAATCCGGTTTATTTAAGATTTTCGATAAAACCCGAAAGACAGTAATCAATTTTCTACTTTTGCGGGCTTTCATAGAACTGGTGATATGAAATTACAACAAATATCATAACCCTGGTTATGCATTTTTTATCCACCGAAAAGTTTGGCACAGGTTTCAATAAACCAGACAAACAATTGATTTAATACATGTTAGCACTATCAACAGGACATCTCAATTCACTATTTTGATCCATTCCATATTAATTTGATTTTATCAAAATGTTAACTTAATGTTAACTTTGCGCACCAAAATCAAATTGATGAACAGATCCCGGCTTACCTTCATCTTTCTGCTCCTGATGGGAAGTGTTTTCTCGCAATCTGAAAATAAATTTACTGTAAAATGGGACAACGCCCTGAAAATTGAAAGTGCCGACAAGCAGTTTCAGTTTAAAATGGGAGGCCGTATCCAGTATGATGTAATGTTTATTCACCAGGATGATTCGCTGGATCAACACTTTGAGGCGAACAATGGTTCAGAATTCAGAAGAATCCGGCTTTATACTTCCGGTAAATTTTTCAACAACATTGAATATAAGTTCCAACTTGATTTTGCCAATGGAAATGCTGCCCCCAAAGACATTTATATCTGCTTCACAAAATTGCCCGGAATTGGAAATTTTCAAGTGGGGAATTTCAAGGAACCACTTGGTTTTGAGATGCTGACAAGCTCAAATAATATAAATTTTATCGAACGATCGTTAACCAATGCCTTCACACCGGATCGGAGCCTGGGTTTTATGGTATTTGATCAGTGGGCCAATAAACGGGTATCGGCTTATGCAGGATATTTCTTTAATTCACAGGGAATTGGAAAATACCTGGGCGACGGGTATCACCTGACAGGAAGACTGACGGCTTTACCTTATTTAATAAATGGAAACAGCTACCAGATGGTTCACCTGGGACTTTCTTACTCATATCAATTTCAGGGTGATGATAAACTGATTTACTATTCAACCCCCGAAGCCCATTTGGCACCAAAATATGTGTCCGCAGATTTCGAAAATGTGGACTACATCGATAAACTGGGAACCGAATTGGTAGTTGTGTATCACAGTTTCTCATTTCAATCAGAATACATCTTCAACTCTGTCAATATCAAAACAGGTCCCACGCTGGAAAAATCCTATGCCTGGTACGGAAGTTTCAGTTGGATACTCACCGGTGAACACAAAGAATACAGCCTGGGATCGGCCTGTTTTGGTCATATTACCCCAAGAAAAAACTACGGTCAAAAAGGTGGTTTCGGTGCGTTGGAATTATTGCTCAGGTATTCAGAAATAGCCCTGTTTGCACGTGAATTCCAAGGAGGCGAAATGCATGACATTACCATGGGAGCCAACTGGTATCTCAACCCTGTGGCACGTATTTCCGCCAACTATATTTCGTCTGAAGTGGTAGGTTTGGGCCGGGCCGGGATTTTTGAAATGAGGTTCCAACTGGTCTTTTAGCAAAAATGATCAGCTTCCAATAACATACATTTCGTAACTAATTAAAGTACAAACATATAAGCCAATTAAATCTCACCGTAAAAAAGTTAATAATTATTTTTTAAGATGTCGTTTTTGTTTTAAAAAGATATAATATTGCATTTGGTTTCAGTTTAAACTGAACGAATATTTATTAATCATTAACTGGTGTAAACTAAGGTAAAACGATCCATTAAATGCCTTAAACAGAGATGAAACCGAAAAATACCCTCTTGTCGAGATCTACCTGTATGCAGGAAGATCTTGACGAACCTCCACCTGCAGGAGGTGCCGGCCTTCTCACCAATGGCCTGGCAACAACAACTACCAGCACACCAACCGAATATTTTCCCTTATCAGAGCAGTCGTCGCAGTTCAGGAGTATTTATTTCCCGGGCGTTTCGAACGATAAATGGTCGGATTGGAAATGGCAGGTACGAAACAGCTTTACTTCCTTCGATTCGCTTGAAAAAGTACTTACCCTTACGGATGACGAAAGGGGATTTAAAGAACAATCGCTGAACTTACCCATTCGGGTAACTCCTTACTACGCCGCTTTAATTGCCGGACAGCAAAGCCTGCAACCCTTGCGTAAAACTATGTTGCCCACCCTTGATGAGTTGGTGATGTCGCCCGGAGAAGAATCCGATCCTCTGGGAGAGGAACACGACAGTCCTGTTCCTCTTATTATACATCGTTATCCCGATCGCGTGCTGTTTTTGGTAACCGGATTCTGTTCGGCTTTTTGCAGGTATTGCACCCGTTCGCACATGGTGTCGAAAAAGGACAAGATGCATGCCGGTACGCCTCAAATCGACCGGGCCATCAATTACATCAGGCAGCACACCGAAATCAGGGATGTGATTATCTCCGGGGGTGATCCGCTTACCCTTTCGGACGAACGCATTGAATATTTGCTCAACGGACTGCGTAGTATCGACCATGTGGAAATGATCAGGTTGGGAACCAAAGTCCCGGCAGTATTGCCCATGCGCATCACCCAAAAATTGGTGAACATGCTTAAAAAGTACCACCCGCTTTTTATGAGCCTGCACTTTACCCATCCTGATGAACTGACCCCCGAAACCCGGGAAGCTTGTATTCGTCTGGCAGATGCAGGAATCCCGTTAGGAAGTCAAACGGTGCTGCTTAAAGGCGTAAACGATGATTCGGAAGTTTACCGCAAGCTTACGCATGAATTGTTGAAAGTGCGTGTAAAACCCTATTATCTCTATCAATGCGACCCCATTCCGGGTTCGGCACATTTCCGCACCAGCGTGGCTAAGGGACTTGAAATCATTAAAAACCTACGTGGTTTTACCTCCGGATACGCCATTCCGCATTATGTGATAGATGCTCCCGGAGGAGGTGGAAAAATTCCATTGCTTCCTGAATATCTGGTTGGGAATGAAAATGGGGAAGTCGTCCTGCGCAACTACGAAGACAAACTTTTTCGGTATCCTGACTACACCTGATTGCACGAAAGGTTATCTATTTAACATTGATTATCATCTCATTATATAATATTAAATCCATAAAATGAAAGTAGGATTGACCTATGATCTGCGTTCCGAATATTTGAAGATGGGCTTTTCTGAAGAAGAAACAGCCGAATTCGACAAAGAAGACACCATCGAAGCCATCGAACAAACCCTGCAACAGCTTGGTTATCACACGGAACGGATTGGTCACCTTAAACAACTGGTGGAGGCATTGGCCGCAGGCAAACGTTGGGATCTGGTGTTTAATATTGCCGAAGGCATGTATGGCCTTGGGCGCGAAGCCCAGGTGCCGGCTTTGTTGGATGCTTACCTGATTCCGTATGTTTTTTCAGGTCCACTGGTACTGGCACTTACCCTCGATAAAGGTCTCACCAAGCGCGTGATCAGAGATGCGGGTATCGCCACCCCTGATTTTGCAGTGGTTCATCACGAAAGTGATATTGAAGGTGTTAACTTGCCTTTCCCTTTATTTGCAAAACCCGTGGCCGAAGGCACAGGCAAAGGAATCAATGGAAAATCCATTATCACCAACCGGGATGAATTAAAAGAAAGATGCCAGGCCCTTCTTAAAGAATTCAAACAACCTGTGTTGATTGAAACCTATCTGAGCGGACGTGAATTTACTACCGGAATTACCGGCACAGGAGTGATCGCTAAAACCACCGGCACCATGGAAATTTTGTTTCTTGCAAAGGCCGAAAAGGGACTTTATTCCTATGCCAACAAGGAAGATTATAAGCAAGTGATAGAATATCAGGCTGTAACCGATGAGGCCACAAAAAACTCCTGCGAGCAACTGGCGTTGGATGTATTCCGGCTGTTGGGCTGCGAAGACGGCGGACGTGTGGACATCCGGATGGATGAAAACGGTGTGCCAAACTTTTTGGAAGTAAACCCGCTTGCCGGGATGCATCCCATCCATTCGGACCTCCCGATCCTAAGCCGCCTGAATGGCATACCCTATCCCGAATTGATGAAACGCATCATGGATTCTGCGGTTCAAAAGGTAAAAAAACCAATGAGATGAAAAAAGCCATCGTTTTAATCAACGCACTTTCATCAGATCCCAACGAAGATGAATTGGATGTACTAGAACAAGCCTGTTTGGTAGAGGAAACCCTGGAACAGCTTGGGATGGAGAGTGAGCGTATCTTTATGGATTTCAATATACAGGCGGTTGTAGCGCAAATCACCGGACTTTCGCCTGACTTAGTGGTCAATCTGGTGGAAGGTGTGGCACAGGATGCCAGGTTGATCCATTGGGCACCGGCACTTTTAGAACATCTTAAAATACCCTTTACGGGATGTGGTTCCGAAAGCATGTACATCACCAGCAACAAAACCCTGACCAAGAAACTGTTACTGGCCAATGGAATTCCCACTCCGGAATTGATTACAGACATTCGATCCGGTCGGTTTAATCCCAACAAAAAGTATATCGCCAAGCCCGTTTGGGAGGATGCTTCGGTAGGCATTTCGGATGCCAATGTGTTGGAGGGAGAATTGGCAAAAATCAACGCGTTTTTGTCAGCAAACCAAAACCGGACGTGGTTTTTTGAGGAATTTATTACAGGAAGGGAATTTAATATTTCGGTATTGGGAGGAAAAAACGGGTCTGAAGTATTGCCCATGGCTGAAATTGTTTTTGAAAATTTCCCGGAAGGTAAACCCCACATCATTGGTTATGAAGCCAAATGGAATGAAGATTCGTTTGAATACAAACACACCAACCGCCGTTTCGGCGTAGAGCAGGAAACACCCGATCTGGCACAAAAACTCAGCAATATTTGTCACCAATGCTGGAAACTGTTTGACCTGAAAGGTTATGTACGCATCGACTTTCGTGTGGATAAGCAAAACAATCCGTATGTTTTGGAGATTAATGCCAATCCTTGTCTTTCGCCGGATGCCGGATTTTACGCCGCAGCCCTGGAGGCAGGATTTTCTTTCGACAATGTACTCACGCGTATTATTGAAGATGCCCATTCATCGGTAATCATCTGATTTTAATTCAACGACCAAAAAACACAATCCTAATGAATACCATCACCTTACGCAAAGAAGTCTCCGCCGCTGACCCACAGATCATCAGAGAAATAGTTACTTCCACCGGTTTTTTTAATGACGAAGAAATTGATGTAGCGGCCGAGTTGGCCGAAGAGCGTCTCGACAAAGGTGAGGCCAGCGGTTACGAATTTATTTTCCTGGAGGTGGATGGGAAAACGGTGGCTTACTCATGCTACGGACTCATTCCCTGTACCAAAAACAGCTATGATTTGTACTGGATTGCCACCCACCACGATTTCCGCAACCGGGGATTGGGCAAACAACTGCTTAAAGCCACCGAAGAGGAAATCAAAGCATTGAAAGGTGGTGGTATTTATGTAGAAACGGCCAGCCGTAAACAGTATACCCCAACACGCATGTTTTACGAAAAAAACGGCTACGAGCTCAAAGCCCAATTCGAAGACTACTACGACAAAGGAGACGATTTGGTGTATTATGTGAAAAGGATTTGCTAGCAGATTTTGGAACACGGATGACCCCGTACGAACGGGACAGGCACGGGTTTGACGGATTGTCACTGATTTGATTTATAACAATCTTTATCCACCCACTCGGACAAGTAAATATCATAACCCCTTTTTCCCATCCGCGTTATCCGTAACATCCGTGTCATCCGTGTTCAATTCCCATCCGCGTCATCCGCGTTCTATTCCGATCCGTGTTCTATTGCCTTAAGCAAACTTCCAATTCCCTCACCTCTAATTCAACTTTCCTGCCCATTACCAAAGTCCGGTTGTCGGCAATATGCCCCACCGGGCAATGAAAGGCCACAGGAAAATCAAATTCCTTTACCACATCCCAGATGATTTCCTCGGCAGTTTTTCCAAAAGGCACAGTGTTGTCGTTCATGTCGTTCATGCCACCAACTACCAAGCCCGCGAGGTTCTTCAGTTTCCCGGCCCTTTTCAATGCCACCATCATGCGGTCGATGTGATACAGATATTCATCCAAATCCTCAATAAACAAAATACTTCCGGAGGTTTGCGGAAATGAACGGCTCCCCAGCAAACTATATAAAACCGACAAATTTCCACCCACCAATGTGCCTTTTGCAATTCCCTTTCGGGAGAGTGATTGTGTTGGCCACGAAATGGATTCAGGCTTTCCCATCATAGCATCAAACAACGATTGCAGTGATTCCGGCGTGTTCTTATCAAAACCAAAAGGCATGGGTGCATGCAAAGTTTCTATCCTGTAAAGTCGATTTACATGATTCAGAAAAACCGTGATGTCACTATATCCTGCAAGCCATTTGGGATGTTGAACAAATTGAGAAAAGTTGAGACGATCGACAATGCGTAAACTTCCGTAACCACCACGGGCGAACAGGATGGCTTTGATGGTTGGATTATCCAGCAGTTGCTGCAGGTACCTGGTCCGTTGCATATCATCTCCTGCAAACTGGTCATAAGACAGAAAAAGACCTTCATCAAACACCACTTCAAACCCTTTTTGTTTGAGTACACTAATCCCAAAAGCCAACTCCTGTTGACTGACTTTTCGCGCCGGAGCGGCCAGCGCAATTTTATCTCCTTTTTTCAGAGGGGGCGGACTAATCATATTTGTAACGATTGATTAACTTTGCCGAAAATACGGAAAATCTAGAGTATATGTCCAAAAATTTCAAACGAACCACCATAACTTCGGCCCTGCCATACGCCAACGGGCCTATCCACATCGGCCATTTGGCTGGTGTTTACGTGCCTGCTGACATTTACGCACGTTATTTAAGGATGCGTGGCGAAGACGTGCTCTTTATTGGTGGATCGGATGAACATGGAGTACCCATTACCATCAAAGCCCGAAAAGAAGGCATCACACCACAACAGGTAGTCGACCGGTATCACTACCAGATTAAAGAATCGTTTGAGACCTTTGGAATTTCGTTTGATATCTATTCCCGAACTTCTGCCCCCATTCACCACGAAACCGCTTCCGATTTTTTCAAAAAGCTGTTTGAAACAGGTAAATTTATTGAAAATACCAGTCAACAATACTACGACGAGGACAACAACCAGTTTCTCGCCGACCGGTATATCACCGGAACCTGTCCACATTGCGGTTTTGAACGCGCCTATGGCGATCAGTGCGAAAACTGCGGTACTTCGCTGAGCCCTTTGGAGTTAATCAATCCGAAATCCGCTTTAAGCGGAAATGTTCCTGTATTAAAAGACACCACACACTGGTACCTGCCGCTGGAAGATTATGAACCGTGGCTCACCAAATGGATTCTGGAAGGACATAAAGACGACTGGAAGGCCAATGTGTACGGACAGGTGAAAAGCTGGATCGACCAAGGATTAAAACCACGTGCCGTGACCCGCGACCTGGATTGGGGAGTAAAAGTGCCGATCGAGGGTGCCGATGGAAAAGTGCTCTACGTGTGGTTTGACGCGCCGATCGGTTATATTTCGGCAACCAAAGACTGGTCAGCAAAAACCGGAAAGGACTGGGAACCATACTGGAAAAGCGCTGACACCAAACTGGTGCATTTCATCGGGAAGGACAACATCGTGTTTCACTGCATCATTTTTCCGGTGATGCTGAAGGCAGAAGGCAGCTATATCCTTCCGGAGAATGTACCCGCCAACGAGTTTTTAAACCTCGAAAACGATAAAATTTCCACCTCACGTAACTGGGCAGTCTGGTTGCATGAATACCTGGAAGATTTTCCGGGCAAACAGGATGTGCTGCGTTATGTACTCACAGCCAATGCACCCGAAACAAAGGACAACGATTTTACCTGGAAGGATTTTCAGGCACGCAATAACAACGAACTGCTGGCCATCTATGGCAACTTCGTAAACCGCACACTGGTGCTGACCCAAAAATATTTTAACAGTCAGGTGCCGGAACGTGGAGAGCTGGATGAAATTTCAAAAACGGCGCTGGAAGAAATGGCCCGTTATCCGGAAATCATCAGTGCTGCCATCGAGCGGTATCGCTTCCGCGAAGCACTTTCGGAACTCATGAACCTGGCACGTCTGGGGAATAAATACCTCACCGAAATGGAACCCTGGAAACTCATCAAAACCGATGAGGAAAAGGTGAAGGTGATTTTAAATGTTTCGTTGCAAATTGTCGCCAACCTGTCGGTACTTTCAGAACCATTTTTGCCTTTCTCCGCTAAAAAGTTGCAGGAGATGATCGACCTTACCGGGCTATTATGGAAGGATGCGGGAGGTGATAACCTGCTTAAACCGGGGCATCAGCTACAGCAACCGGACTTTCTTTTTGCCCGCATCGAAGACGAAGAAGTGGAAAAGCAGGTGCAAAAATTGCTCGACACCAAAAAGGAAAACCAGAATGCAGCACCTGCAAAACCGGCCAAAGAGCCTATTGAATTTGAGGATTTAATGAAAATGGATATCCGTACAGGAACCATTCTTGAAGCTGAAAAAGTGCCAAAGACCAAAAAACTCCTCAAATTAAAAATTGATACCGGTATCGACCAACGGACTGTGGTTTCAGGGATTGCTGAGTTTTACGAACCGGAAGATATCATTGGTCACAAGGTGAGCATTCTGGTTAACCTGGCACCGCGAAAGCTAAAAGGCATCGACTCGCAAGGGATGATTTTAATGGCTGAAGACAAGGATGGAAAGCTTTGTTTTGTAAGCCCGACCGAAGATTTTAATAACGGAAGTGAAATAAAGTAAACCATGATGAACGCATTAGAACAACTGAAAAAATATACCCGTGTAGTTGCCGACACCGGCGATTTTGAGTCGATGAGGCAATACCTGCCGGTGGATGCCACCACCAATCCCAGCCTGATTTATGCCTCCGCCCAGGATGCAAGGTATGCCGGATTGGTAGACGAGGCTGTCGCTTACGCTAAGGCAAATGCCAAAGGAGAAGCCAATCAGTTGGCATTGTGTCTGGATAAACTGGCCGTAAATTTCGGACTGGAAATCCTGAAAATCGTACCAGGTCGCGTTTCCACAGAAGTGGATGCCCGTCTGTCGTTCAACACCAAAGGATCCATCGCCAAAGCACGTCAATTAATCAAACTATACGCCGATGCCGGTATTCCCAAAGAGCGTATCCTCATCAAAGTAGCCTCCACCTGGGAAGGCATAAAAGCTGCCGAGGTATTGGAAAAAGAAGGCATTCATTGTAATCTGACATTGCTGTTCAGCAAGATACAAGCCGTAGCTTGCGCTGAAGCGGGTGCTCAGCTGATTTCTCCCTTTGTAGGCCGCATATTGGATTGGCATAAAAAAGACAGAAATGTAGATCATATTCCTGCTATAGAAGATCCGGGTGTACTGTCAGTAACCGAAATTTTCCATTACTACAAGAAGTTTGGTTATCCCACCGAAGTGATGGGGGCCAGTTTTAGAAATACAGGTGAAATTATGGAGTTGGCCGGTTGCGATCTGTTGACCATTGCTCCGAGCCTGCTGGGCGAACTGGAAAAAATGGAAAACACCGAACTTCCTAAAAAGCTGGACGAAACCAAATCGGCAGCGATGAACATGGTAAAAATACATGCCGATGAAGCTACATTTCGCTGGTTGCTGAACGAAGATGCCATGGCCACTGAAAAACTGGCCGAGGGCATCCGAAAATTCTCCGTTGATCTGATCAAACTGGAAAATTTTGTGAAGGGAAAGATGTAATTGTTGATTGTCATCATCAGGTAAAGAGAACAGTCGTTTTTCAACTGGAAATTTTGATTATTTTTGCGCCTGAAATATTTGGCCCCGTAGTTCAACGGATAGAATAGAAGTTTCCTAAACTTTAGATAGTGGTTCGATTCCACTCGGGGCTACAACCTTTTCCAGATAATTTTTGCGATGTATTATATTTATGCCATTGTGAGCGAGGTTGATCAACGGATTTACGTTGGTTTTACCACAGATGTGCAAAAAAGGCTCAAAGAACACAACAGTGGAAAAACAACTTCTACCAAAGGATACCGGCCTTGGAACATTTTAGTTGTTGAAGAAGTGACAAACAGAGAAGAAGCAAGAAAAAGGGAGAAATATCTTAAAAGCGGTATTGGTAAAGAAGACCTCAAATGACATCGGGACACTTAACCTGCTGAATTGTTGCTAGCAGCCAAATATCCAGAGGGTATTAATACAGGCACAAATAGAGGCTGTAGTATTACAGCCTCTATTTACCCAAATACAGATTTATCGCTTAATACTAAAAATTAGCACTAAACTTACCATCTGTAATTTCCTTGGAAATACCATTGGTATTATACCCCGTAAAACTAAAGGTACCAACAATCTTACTGTCGCTAATTTCAGTTACAGTAATGGTTCCGGAGCCAAGGATACCCGAAGCAACATAAGTTTGCTCCTGAGCCAGTCCTTCAGTCCACCTTAATTGATTGAAAGAACCAGTGGTAATTTGAAAGGTTCCCGGTTGAGTGACACCCATTAATATTACCGAAGCCTGGCGTGCTTCAGAGTCACTTCCGGTCACGTTTATCACGCCACTGGTATTTACAGCCTGAACAGCCAGCGAAGCTGACCAGGAGGCACCCCCATATTTCAAATTCAATGTACCATTTCCGGTACTTGGATTACCACTATTATCGTTTTTTTTGCAGGAACTCAATCCAATGCAAAGTACGATGAGCATTCCTAAAAGTAGATTTCTTGTCTTCATAGGCGTTAAGTATTAAATTTTATCAAGAGTGAGACAAAAATACGATGAGACAAGAAGTGGGAAATAGAGTAATATCCGTATATAACTAAGCGATTCACCGTAAATTTTTAAACTATTGGGAATAGCTTTATAATTAAGGTGCATTCGAAAATTGATAAACTATCTTACAACAATTAAAGACCATCTACAACCAGAAGTGGCCATTTTACTATTGAATGATGTTATTTTTTATCGCAAAACTGATCAAACCAGCCACGTTGTTAATATTCAATTTTTTCATCAGGTTTGTTCTGTGGGTATCAACCGTGCGATGGCTGATAAACAGCTGTTCTCCAATCTCTTTATTGGTAAATCCTTCGGCAATCAATTTAAGAATCTCAATTTCTCTAACGGTAAGTTTAAGGCCTGATTTAGTGAGCGTTTTGCTGTTAGCCGGTTCATCGTTCATAAGCGAAACAGTTACATCGGATGAGAAATACCGGTCACCAGAAGCTACCCTTTTTATAGCATTAAGCAATTCATCCTTACTGGCATTCTTGAGCAAATAACCATCCACCCCCATTTTTATTAATTCCTTAACCAGTGCTCTGTCACCATGCACCGATAGTATAATTACCTTGGTTTCAGCATAGTTTTCATGTATTATTTTTGCTGCATCAAGCCCGTTCATAACGGGCATATCAATATCCATCAATACCACATCCACATCCAATATTTTTAATATTTCAAGTGCTTCGCGGCCATTATTGGCTTGACTAATTACACGGATGCCTTCGGCATTTTCAATTAAAGACTGCAATCCATCAATAATGATCTGATGGTCATCCACCAACAAGACCTTAATTTCTTCTGTCATAATGGTATTCTTATGGTAACTAATGTGCCTGTTCGGGGTTTACTCTCGTAGTGCAATATGCCTTTTAAGCCCTGAACACGGCTTTCTATATTCATCAAGCCAATTCCGGTACTTTTGTTCAGTTCATAATCAAACCCTTTTCCGTTATCTTCAACAATAAACACAAGATGCTTGCTCCTTTTAAGCAGTTGAACATTTACCTCAGTTGCTTCGGCATGTTTATTAATATTATTGATTAGTTCTTGTGCAATTCGAAACAAACCCAACTCAATCACCTGTGACAACCGTTCATTCATGTTGTGATAATTAAATGTGCAAGCCATTCCACCGGAATCTTTAATAATATGGAGGATACTTTCGAGCGCCGTTACCAAGCCAAATTGCTCCAGTTCTTTTGGCAGCATCTGATGCGAAATGGTACGAACCTCGGTGGCAGCTCCATCAATTAAATCAGATAAACTTTGCAGGTTCTCCCTCAATGTGTCGCTTTTAATGGTTCCTGAAATACTTTCCCATTTCAACTTAACGCCCGAAAGCGACTGCCCGACCCCATCGTGCAATTCACGTGCAATCCGCCGCCGTTCCTCTTCCTGACCATCCAAAACAGCTTGTATACGCTGTTCGTTGTGACGGATAATGGCTAAATCAAGAGCAAGTTTTTGTTTATGCACACGTCTGTAGAAGAGAAATATACCCGCACCAACCAGAGAAATAATGATAAAAATGAGCAACAAGATCTCCGTTTTTCTTTGTCTCAGGCTTATTTCCACAAGTTGATTCTCATGCTGTAACAATGCCAGCGACTGTTCTTTTTTTTCCGTTTCATATTTGGCCTGGGTATCAATAATTTGTTGATTGAGTCTTTGTTCGTAAACCGAATCTTTGGTGTTCGAGTAATAATCCAAATATATAAAAGCACTATCCATATTGCGTTGTTGGGCATGCCATTTAGCAATTTCCTTATAGGCTTGCATTTCCTCCTCTATAACGCCAATGGATCTGGCAATTCTTAAACCTCTGTAAAGCAAATCTCCGGCAAGTTGTATATGTTTTAAATTCATGTTTACTGTACCCAACTTTAATAGAGAAGAGGCAATGGCCTTCTGATCTTTAAGTCGCTCTCTGATTTGCAACGATTCGTTGAGAAAGTTTAATGCTTTATTGTGTTCTCCAAGATACAAATAGACGGTGCCGAGATTGGCCAACATAGCAGCCGTCGACTCATCATTTTTAATTTCACGTGTTATTTGAAGCGCTTTCTGATAATTGGAAATGGCGAGGCTTGTGTCGCCCATGTCGAGAAAAACGTTGGCAATATTTCCATATGACCCGGCCTCTCCATATCTGTCGTGCAGTTTTTTACGAAATACCAGGGCTCGTTGGTGATAGTCGATGGATGTGGATAAATCACCCATATTGTAGTTAATGATGGCTATATTGTTTAAACTATACCCTATCCATAACTCCTGACCGAGCGTTTCATACATATTAAGTGCCTGGATCGCATTCTCTAAAGCCTCTTTGAGCTTGCCTTGTTTCTGATAAACGATTCCCATTTTATTGTATAGCGAAGCCATGCCTAAACTGTCGTTAAGCATTTTCCTGATTTCCATCGAATGATTAAAAAAGTCAAGCGCATTTGTATACGAACCTCTGTCGACATGAATTATGCCCATGTCATTATAGGCCTGTGCGACTCCCTTGCCGTAATCAATGGCTTCAGCCAATTCAAGTGCCTGGCTACCATATCTTAACGCGCTGTCACCCGAAACAAAACGATACTCCCAACACAAATCACACAATAGGTTAACACGATCGATACCTTCGCTTTGCACCAACACACGTTCGAGGCTATCTATTTTCTGTGTGGCAGAGAGCTGAACAACAAGGGACATCAAGGTAAATAAAAGAGTGATTCTTTTTATCATACTTACTTTTATGGCTTCGAATGACACAAATATAGAATAAAACTGTTTAGTTGGGTTATTGTATAAATCTATCCACATGATCAAAGATGTTTTCATTCAGAAATGGAACGAGAGCTATAGAAATGGTATAAGGGAAATTTCCTCCTCCCAATCCCATGTCAATTCTCCATATTTTATGACTCTTATCAAAAACACTAAACTTATGTTTGATGATTTGTATTTGTTTTGATTTTAAGTAATTTAGCATCGTGCCAAACCGAAAGTTTATGAAAAGTAACTCCATTATCAGCCTGGCTTGCTTTCTGACAATCGTCACATTTAGCAGCATTCAGTTTTCCTGTAATAAAGGCAAGCAATTAACCATTCTCCCCGACAGCCTGAAGGTTTCTTTCCCCTTGTTGAATTTCAATCACAATCAATATTACACATTGGATCATGACGTAAGATCCGTTGAACTGGTATTCAACCAGAAGATACAGGAAGAAACCATGGCCGGAAACCTGGATTTCTCCGATAAGAACGGATCACTGTCAGCGAATTATGATCTGGTGGTGGATGGCAGCATTATTTTTATCCGACTGCATCCCGGATTTTACCTGGCAGATGGTTGGAAGTATGAGCTGACCATTCTTACCGGATTAAAGTCCGCTGAAGGGAATACGGTGGTGGTGGAGAAATCCTATCAATTCAGGACCACATCAAAACACCTGTCCGACCTCACGGTTTCCGGCACCAGTGGTGACAGCCTGCGAAGAACTTTAATTGCTTGCATCAGCGATATCCATTGTGGTGATCAGCGGGCAAACGATCAACATTACTCCTGGTTTGCTAAAAATGCCAGTGCCCTGGAAGATTTTCTCATCTACGTAAAAAATAATCCCAGGATAAAGGAGCTGGTCATTCTGGGTGATTTGTTTGATGAATGGATGGTTCCGTATTATGTGGCGCCATTTGATTCATTGATCAACATTAAGAATTCGGGTGATTATTTTAAAGCCATTGCCAATTCAACCGTAAACAAACCCATTTTCAATCAGATAAATGAAATTATTTCCTCTGGTGAAGTGGAGGTAGTTTACGTACCCGGCAACCACGACATGCTGATTACAGAAGACCTTTTAAACGAGATTATTCCCGGTATCAGCTGGCAAGGGCAGGTGAGTGGTTTGGGAAAATACAATCCGGTGCCTGAAATCGCCATGGAACACGGCCATCGCTACGATTTTTTCAACTGTCCTCAGCCGCTCGTCAACGATGGGCATATCATTCCACCGGGTTATTTTGTCACACGTTTGTATGCAGCAGGACTTGCCAACGCATCGTCAGGGGTAAAAAATCAACAAAAACCTTCCGATGACGCATTTGAATTTATTACCGCATGGTCGGTGGCGTTTGGATATACGCTGGCACATTTTAACATGGATGCGGATACCATTCAAATGGATTCGTCGAAAGTGCAAATGAGTGGCGTGGATGGATATGCAACGCCAATGTCGTTCAACGGAGCCCGCGATCTGTATGCTGCCAACATTGAAGCCAACTGGCCTGGTACACAACAAATAAACCAGGTTCCAGTGCCATTGGATGTGTTTTTGGCCATCCTGAACGGAACCTACTTATACGGTGCGGCTCTTTTTGAATATCTCACTGATTACCTGGCACCCGATCAGCCGAAAGTAGTAGCTTTTGGGCATTCGCATGAACCAGACATTAAAGTTTTTCCTTTGGAAGACTATTACACAGGCATTTATGCCAACTCGGGATCCTGGATCGATCCGGATCAATCTAACTACAAAACACGAACTTTTCTGGTGATCAATCCGGGCAACTGGTCAGGTTCCGATCTGGACGTGGTTTCGCTCTACCAATACAATCTGGATAGCGATCAGGGAGGACAAAACCAAACCTGGCGACCGGTGTTAATAAAAGAGGAAAGTATTGAAAAAGAGTAAAATATTATCAGAAGTATTCGGTTAAATTTTCGTTAGATTGAGTTGAACTTTTTTACTTTTCATAGTATAATTATCAGCTACAAGCTTATTTAATCGATATAGAAGATAGTTTCTGTACGCAGAGTATAAATCTAGCTTTTTTGGTTTTCTGAAGGTGGGATCGTGTGTTGTAGAAAAATAAATGTGCTGAAATGTACGTTGGCTGTTTCTTTTAGCATGAAATGCAACAACAGACACCTTTCAGTTCTCCACCCTCAAGGCATCCACCGGTTTGATGCTGACGGCTCTTTTGGCAGGGATGATCCCGGCCAAGGCTCCTGCCACAATGAGAATAACGAGTGCGGTTACAGCAGTAGAAAAATCCACTTCGGGGCGTTCAAACATTTCGGAGTTAACCTGAAATTTAATCAAGGCAAGGTTAATGGCCTCCACCAGCGCAACTCCCGCCACCAGCCCGGCATAACCGGATGTTGATGTCAGAAAAACTGATCGTGAACACCGTTTTCGAGCCTGTGTCCCGAATCCAGCAGGATGATCAGTATAAAGATTCCCCAGGTAACGCTAAATCCGGTAAGAAAAGTACGCAGCTTGTTCTTGCGGATTACACTAAAAATTTCTATCCATCGATCAATAATATACATTGGTTGGTGGTTAAAGCAGGCTCAAAGTTAGTGGAATTTCAAACCGTCAACGCATAGCCAAAGTAAATATTTTGGGAAAATGGAGATTCGGTTAAAACAACAAGACCCACCAACCGTGTGGGACATTGTTTCTGCCAGAGGCTGATAGTAATGAACGCTGATGAATCCGACTCACCTCCTAAAATCAAAATGTTCATTCCAAAAACGATTATTTTCATTGATCATTCTAAATTTTCATAACTTTACTGTTTCTCAACAGTATTGAAAACAAATCTTTTAACCATGAAAACTTTTTACTTTAAGTTGTTTATTTGCGGCTTAGCTTTTGTAATGGTCGCAGGTGTCGGGTCGCTTTCTGCCTGCACCACCATGATCATCACCAAAGGTGCCAGTGCCACAGGTTCGATGATGGTTTCACATTCTGACGATGATGAACTCGGCGATCAGCGTATTATCCATGTCCCCTCGCGTCTGCAATCCGGTTCACGTGACATTTACACCGAATTGTACCGCTACCCCAGAATCAACACCCATGATCGGGGTGAATTCTATTATACCGAAGGTTATCCATTAACCCCGGTTCTGTATCATCTTCCATACGAGGAAATATGGAAACTGCTTGGGCGCAAAACCGAAAAATCGTATGCCTATTTTGATGCATCCTATGGCATTATGAATGAGATGAACCTGATGATTGGTGAGTGTACCAACGGAGCAAATTTTGAACCTGAGGCCAATGCAGTGAAGGCACCAGGAAATCCGATGCGCATTTTTTACACCCAGGAATTATCGCACCTGGCGCTCGAAAATTGCAGCAATGCACGTGAGGCCATCCGGTTTATGGGAGCGCTGATGGAAAATTACGGTTACTTTTCCACGGGTGAAACCCTGCTGGTGGCCGACGAAAATGAAGCCTGGGTTTTTGAAATGTGTGCCTTGCCCGATGACGTTTACCACAGCGCCTGGGTAGCCAAACGCGTGAAGGACGGTGAATATTTTGTGGCTGCCAACGAGTTTAGAATCCGGTTTCTGGAAAAAGACAACCCTGAAGGTTTTATGTACAGCTCCATGCTGATACCCGGTTTAAAGAAAATCGGGTGGTGGGACGAAACCAAAGACGGGCCCATTGATTGGCTGAAAGCCGTAAGTCCGGGAGAATACAACCACCCCTATTATTCACTGCGCCGGGTGTGGAGAGCCATGGACAGGGTAAATCCTGATTTGGGTTTAAGTCCGTGGGTTGAAAACGGCTATACTTTTGATTATCCGTTCAGTATCAAACCAAAAAACAAACTCACAGCCCAGGATGTGTTTTCACTTTACCGCGATCATTACGAAGGCACCGAGTTTGATATGACCAAAGGCATTGCCGCCGGACCTTACGGCGATCCCCACCGTTTTGTAGGACCTTATGATGGAAATCAAAATGATGTTTCTAAAGGCAAAACCATGGCGGGAGCCTGGGAACGTGCCATCAGCGTGTTTTATCAGGGATACACCTATGTTTGTGAGGTAGACCCCAAAAAACCAGAGCCGGTAAAGGGTTTGGTATGGTTTGGACCTGATGTGAGCTATTCAACTGTGTTTACACCGTTTTACGCCAAAATGAGCACCCTTCCAACTTCATTTCAAACCAGTGGGCCACAGCAATTCAACAACAAGGCGGCCTGGTGGGCTTTTAATTTTGTGAACAACTGGAGCCGGCTTAATTTTCAGCTAATCATCCATGCCGATGTGATCCCAACGCAACAAATTCTGGAAAGCAATTCACTTGAAATGATCACTCAAATGGAAGTTCAGGTAAAAGATCTGTCGGAACAGGACGCCATTAAGCTAATAACCAAATCATGTATCGACAATGGAAACGGAATTGTTGAGCGTTGGTGGACCCTGGCGGCCGATATAGTTGCTAAATACTCCGATGGATATATCAATTTGCCGGATGGCAGTTATTCTTCACCCGAAATCAACCTCACCCGCACGGTGGGATATCCTGCAGGTTGGCTAAACAGCACAGATTATCACCAGGGACCTGTAAGTTATGATATGAAATAGGTGATTTTGAGAAACTGTCTAAATTTTCCCGTAGTGAAAACATATGGGTAGAAAATGAAATATAACTCATTTTATTTCGTCAGCTTGAGGCAGACGAAATAAACAAATAAAATGATTCTTCTAACATATTTGGCTCCTAAAGGAGCCTAAAACAACAATTAGTGTTTATTTCAACCGAAAAGTATATCAGTAATTCAGTTCAAAAGTCACCATCGGTTGTTCCTTGCTAATGCAATATTATGAAGAATAGTGAATATTTTTGAAACTGTAAAATAAATTGTCCGATTAATTGGGGGCTTAACCAGTAGTTCAACATAGACTCCTTGCTGGGCGCTGCTCGTCGCTCGGAGTCCTATTTATTACCACCTGGTGTTCTCTGTTTTCTGTCATTTTTCTTTCAATTTGCTACACATTTTCTGTCAGTCCGTGCAGGGGTAGGTAAGCTCTTTGGCTGGTTTTTGGCCGTGCGTTGGCTTTGTGAGCGACCAACGAATGTGCTTGACTACTATGCGTAGGCTACATTTGAGATATTATATTGTTCCATTCCTTTTTATGTTCAAATTTCAAAGCCGTATCAATCTCTATCAAATTCACGTAATTTTCAATGAATTCTGATGTGTCAGAAAGCAACCTTAAATAATATTTCAATGAAGGGATTAAACCGTTTGCAATAACGTGGCAACCATGAATGTTTTTAATCCTTTCAATTTCTTTGTCAATTTCGGCTTTTTGTGTTGTGTCAATATTAGCAGTAGAAAGCAAGTAATATCGGTTTACTTGCGTTGTTTTGAATTTTTCAAATGCGTCTTTTACTAATTGAGTTGTAATTGGAATTCCATGTTTAACTTCAACTGCCTCAAATGCTTTATTCTTTTCATCAACAATGTCTATATCACCAATTCGACCGCTTCGTGAATCAGCAGATGTATGACTCTCCATTGGTAACAAGGCTTTGCCTTCAAATCTTTTGGTTTCATTAACAAGACATTGATAAGCAGCATATAAAGCTAAAACAGGAAGTCTTGAGGCTCCATCAGATGAATACTTTGCGTCAAAATGTTTAGTTAATAATTCAATAATTGTTGCTATCTGTAAGTTATGCGGTTTGGCTAAATCAATTTGTTGTGCATTTCTTTGAATTATTAGACCTTGAAAAAGAAAACTTACAAGTTTATCAACCTTTTCCCCTTTTTGAATAAAATCAATTGTTTCTAAGAACGCTGTTTTAAGCGAATCGGGTCTTATAGCTCCCGAATAATTTGAATCGTAGGGAACTTTTTGCTCCAATGAACGAGTAAGCCATCCGCTTTCTGCCATTGCTGGAAATTTCACACTTTTTAGAAATGGTGTTACGTATTTTGAGTCAAAGGTTCTGCCTGAATATCCATTAGTAATACTTGTTTGATGATTTCTTATGTCCTGCTTGGGATTCAGAATCTTGCATACAGCACTTGTTAATATAACAGTGAGAACCGCTTTTGCCGATTCCGACCGATTTAAGATTTCACTTAGTTGATTGGTAATGTTTTTAACTGCTTATCTGCTTCGCTCATGTTAAGACAATTAATATCTTTACCATAAAAATGGTTGCTGAGGATTACCCAAAAGATTTTCAAGAATTTCTTGATCGATTCAAATCGGAGGATGATTGTTGGAAATATTTATTCTCT
>JAUYGX010000151.1 GCA_030690365.1 Bacteroidales bacterium
GATAATTATGGCCGGAGGATCGCCAGAAATTCAAACCTGAATCCAACGAAAAAGCTGCCAATGTGGGCATCCCGCTTGGGGCTTACCGAACCACAGGGAATGACTCTGGATGGAGATTATTCGCAATCAACTTCAGAAAGAAATGTAAATGAGGGATATAACTCGGTGGTGATGGTGTTTCATGGCAGCTACGACCTGGCCATGAATCAGGCTGCCGCAATTGCTCAAAAAGCTGGAATCCCCATGAGCAAGGATTTTAAAGATGCTCAGCAGCTTGCTGCCGAGTATGGTATTGAATCGTTGAAGGGAATGGCCTATATGAACTTTGAAATGGGATCGATGGATTTGCCACCCTACACCATTTCGATTTCGGTAGATGATGATGGAACATTAACCCTCTCGGTTACCGATACGCGCAAATTGGCTGAACAGATGGGCGATGAGTAAAAATTAAAGCTATGAATATTGTTATTACCGGGGCAAGTAATGGGATTGGGTTTGAATTGGCTAAAAAATTTTCTGCAAATGCAGATAATCAGGTGGTTGGTATTGCCCGGTCGGGCGAAAAACTTCAGCAACTGTCATCTGAGATCAACTCAGTATCCAATGGCGGGCACTTTTATCCTGTATGTTTCGATTTATCTTTGCCCGATTACACGGCGAAGCTCTTACCTGAGATACTTAAACACATTCCCACCATCGACATACTCATAAACAATGCCGGGTTGCTGATAAACAAGCCTTTCGAAAAACTAACTGATGTTGATTTCGACCATACGTTCGATGTAAATGTGAAAGCTCCTTTTAGGTTGATCCGTGATTTGTTGGGAAATTTTTCGCAACCTGCACATGTTGTGAACATTACCAGCATGGGTGGTGTTCAGGGAAGTTCAAAATTTGCAGGCCTGTCGTTGTATAGCTCGGCAAAAGGTGCCTTGGCGATATTAACCGAATGCCTGGCTGAAGAGTTGGCGGATAAAAAAATATGTGTGAATGCCCTGGCACTGGGAGCCGTTCAAACAGAAATGCTTGCCAAAGCATTTCCTGGTTATCTGGCTCCTTTAAGCCCTAAACAAATGGCTGGTTTTATTTCTGAATTTGCCCTTACAGGTCACCACTTTTTTAATGGTAAAATACTGCCGGTTTCATTGTCAACGCCGTGATTGTTTTTTAACATCGTATTGTTTGCTAATTTTGCCCTATAAATTTCAAATCACAAAGTTTTGAGCAAGAATACCGTTACACATCCCGGTTTTATTAAAGTAATCGAGCCTGACAAAGTGGAGGTTACAATTGTTTCCGTATCCGGATGTGCTTCCTGTCAGATAAAGGGCTCCTGCTCGGTTAGCGATACCCAAGTAAAGAGTGTTTGGATTCATTTGGACGATACCTCATCCTATCGAATGGGCCAGGAGGTCATCGTAGTAATGAGCCAGACACTGGGTACCTGGGCTGTGTTACTTGGTTATGTATTTCCGTTTATTGTCCTGTTGATTGGGTTGATCGTTTTTATCGAATCGGGGCTCGATCAGGGTCTGGCAGGGTTACTCGCAGTCGGACTGCTCCTTCCTTATTATGGGGTATTGTATCTGATGCGCAACTGGTTAGGCAAGCGATTTACTTACACGTTGCTGGATAAATAATGCAAAATCAGGCAAAATTTAATTATCTCAAATGTAGATAATGCTTTTGGCACAGTTGTTTTAAATTTTTATCAGATTTATTTTAAGCAGTTGAAGTACCGAATTGTCGGGTTTTTTTATCCTTTCTAAATTACTGAAAGCCTTTAATTTATAGTCTTTCTAAGCAAATTTTCAAATCGACTGTCTTTCAATATGTTTCGGTTTCAGTTCAATTTCATATAGAGCTATTACTATATTTAAAGTACAGAAAATCAGAATAATAGATGGCTAATGGGTGGGTTTGTTTTCACCGGGTACCATTTTTAATTGTACTACTTTTGCACAGTAATTAAATGTCAGTTCGTTAGACTTTAGTATAAAAACCGAGCGTAGTGGATAACATCATTATTATTGCCGTATCGGCACTGGGTGGTTTGGGGCTCATAGCGGCCATCATCCTATATTATATTGCAAGCAAGTTCAAGGTGTTTGAAGATCCAAAGATTGATGAGGTAGCAGAGGCTTTGCCTTCAGCAAATTGTGGTGGTTGCGGTTCTCCCGGATGCAGGGCTTTTGCAGAAGCCACCGTAAAATCAGCCAAGGAAAATAAGAGTATCGAAGGATTAAATTGTCCGGTGGGGGGCAACGAGGTGATGCAGGCCGTTGGAAAAATTCTCGGACTTGAGGTGGAAGCCAAGGATCCCATGATAGCCGTAGTGCGTTGCAATGGTTCGTTCGCACATTCACCCGCCAAGGTAAAATACGAAGGAGCTACCTCCTGCACATTTGCTCATGCACTATATGGTGGTGAGGGAGGTTGTCAGTTTGGGTGCCTGGGTTTGGCCGATTGCGTTGCTTCCTGTGAATTTGATGCGTTGCACATGAATCCCGAAACCGGACTTCCTGAAGTAAACGACAAATGTACGGCCTGCAATGCCTGTGTTTTGGCCTGCCCTCGCGGTATCATCGAATTGCGCAAAAGGTGTCCCAAAGACAAACGTATTTTTGTTTCCTGTGTCAACATGGATAAAGGCGCTCCGGCGAAGAAAAATTGCGAGGTAGCTTGTATCGGTTGCAGCCTTTGCGTGAAAGCATGCGCTTTTGATGCCATCACCATCACCAGTTTCCTGGCTTACATCGATTTTCAAAAATGTACATTGTGCCGAAAATGCGTAGAGGTTTGCCCCACCAATGCCATCCATGAAATCAATTTTAAACCGCGCAAACCAAAGGTTGAAACCGATGCGTCAGAAAAATCAGTTTCACTAAAACCAGCTGAAGATAAGGGCCTTAGCAATAAAATGGCGCTTCCGGAACTGGTAGAAACAAAAGAAGAGATTAAAGAAACCAAAGAATAAATCCGATCGCATGGGAATTCTTAAAACATTTGCCCTGGGCGGCGTTCATCCGGAAGAAAATAAGTTGTCTTCCCAAGCTGCCATTGAGGTGTTACCTATTCCAAAACAGGTGGTTGTACCTCTGGGCCAGAACCTGGGAGCACCCTCGAAACCTGTTGTTAAAAAGGGTGACAAAGTAAAAACCGGGCAGCGCATTGCCGAAGCCGGTGGTTTTATTTCAGCCAATATTCATTCGCCGGTCTCGGGTACGGTGTTAAAAATTGACTCATCGATCGATAGTACAGGTTACAAAAGGCCCTGTATATTTATAAGTGTAGAGGGTGATGATTGGGACGAAAGTATCGATCGCACCGATAAAATCGAAACCAACATTCTCCTGACCCCTGATGAAATTGTCAGCCGTATTAAATCTTCTGGAATTGTTGGTCTTGGCGGAGCTACCTTTCCCACTTCCGTTAAATTGATGCCACCACCCGGTAAAAAGGCAGAATATCTGGTAATCAATGGCGTTGAATGCGAGCCTTATCTTACATCCGACCACCGGATCATGCTTGAAAAAGGCCGGGAAATTATGGTGGGTATTCAAATTCTGATGAAAGCCCTTCATGTCGAAAAGGCCATCATTGGTATCGAAAACAACAAAAAAGACGCCATCAATCACCTAACAGAATTATCCAGGTCCTTACCGGGCATTCAGGTAGTGAGTTTAAAAGTACAGTATCCGCAGGGTGGTGAAAAACAGTTGATTAAAGCAGTCCTCAACCGCGAAGTGCCTTCAGGAAAACTGCCCATCGAAGTGGGATGCGTGGTTCAGAATGTGGGAACTGCTTTTGCCGTGTATGAGGCAGTTCAAAAGAACAAGCCTCTTTTTGAGCGGGTGGTTACCGTTACCGGAAAAGGCGTCAAAAAACCTTCCAACTTTCTGGTGCGTATTGGCACCTCTGTTCAGGAGTTGATTGAGGCTGCCGGGGGCATCTCAGAAACAACCGCAAAGGTAATTTCAGGAGGACCCATGATGGGCAAAGCACTCACTTCGCTCGAAGCACCGGTGGTTAAAGGAACTTCGGGTATTTTACTCATGGACGACGGTGAATCGCATCGAAAGGTGGAAAATCCTTGCATACGCTGCTCAAAATGTACTTATGCCTGTCCGATGGGTCTGGAGCCTTTCCTGCTGATAAAAACGGCCAAACTTGGAAACTATGAAATGGCTGAAAAGGAAATGATCATGGATTGTATTGAATGTGGTTCCTGTCAGTTCACCTGTCCGTCAGGCATTCCATTGCTCGATTATCTCAGGTTGGGAAAGATAAAGGTAGGTCAGTCGATCAGGAACAGAAATTTAAAGAAAGCATGATGAATAAATTTACCATATCTGGTTCTCCTCATATCCAGGGAGATGCGTCAACCAAAAAAATCATGTATGGCGTCGTGATTGCCATGATGCCGGCCTTGCTGGTAGGTGTTTATTATTTCGGAATCGGTGCCGTTCGCGTGTTATTGCTGGCCGTTGTCGCCAGCCTGTTCTTCGAGTGGCTGATTCAAAAATACCTGATCAAAGGTCCTGTTACCATTACCGATGGCAGTGCCCTGGTGACCGGCATTTTGCTGGCCATGAATGTTCCTTCCAATTTGCCAGGATGGATGGTTGTGGTCGGTGCCCTGATTGCCATAGGAATGGCCAAGATGTCGTTTGGAGGACTGGGGAAAAATATTTTCAATCCGGCCCTGGTTGCACGAGTGTTTTTGTTGGTGAGCTTTCCGGTACAGATGACATCCTGGCCGAAGCCAACTCCCATTTCAAATGGACTGGCAGATGTAATTACAGGTCCTACACCATTAGGCATTGTGAAAGAAGGTTTGGGAAACGGACAAACCATGTCGCAACTGGCCCCGGAATTGCCTTCTTATACGCAGGATATGATCGGCAGTATTGGCGGATCGTTGGGGGAAGTATCTGCCATCGCCCTCATTTTGGGTGGTTTGTATATGTTGTGGAAAAAGATCATCACCTGGCATATACCCGTCTCCATTTTACTAACAGTAGTCATTTTCTCAGGCATCATGTGGGGATTTAACCCTGAACAGTATGCCGATCCTGTTTTTCAATTACTTACAGGTGGTCTGATGTTGGGGGCTATTTTTATGGCTACCGATATGGTGACTTCGCCCATGACCAAAGGCGGACAGCTGATATTTGGTATCGGCGTGGGATTGCTCACCATCCTCATCAGGTTTTGGGGTGCCTATCCTGAAGGCGTTTCTTTCGCCATTCTGATTATGAATGCGGTAGTACCCTTAATTAATAAAGGATTTAAACCCAGGCGGTTTGGCGCTAGACCAGGAGTAACAGTAAAAGCTTAATCACAGAAAAATACTTGTAAAATGGCTTCGAAGAGAGAATCAAACTTTATCAATATGGTGGTCACCCTGCTGATTGTAACGGTGATTGCAGCACTGGCCCTCGGCGGTGTTTATACCCTGACCAAAGAACCCATTGCATTGGCTAAAAAAGCCAAACTTGAATCGGCCATTAAGGCCGTAGTTCCCGAATTTGATCAGCTCCGTACCGAAAAAGTACCTGTGGGCGATGGCGGCGATTCGATGAAAATGTACGTGGCACTTCAGGGAGATCAGGTTGTTGGAACAGCCATTGAGACATTTACCATGAAGGGATTTAGCGGCAGGGTGGAATTGATGGTCGGATTTCTACAGGATGGAACCATCGAAAACACGGCTGTTCTGATGCAAAAAGAAACACCCGGTCTGGGTGATAAAATGGAAAAGAAAAAATCGGATTTTTCGGTGCAATTCAATGGAAAAAATCCGGCAAACTATCAGTTAAAGGTTAAAAAAGATGGTGGTGATGTGGATGCCATCACTGCTGCTACCATCAGTTCCAGGGCCTTTTGCGATGCCGTTCAAAGGGCCTATGAAGTTTTTGAAAAAGAAGGAGGTGCAAAATGAATCAACTAAAGAATTTTTCAAAGGGTATTATTAAAGAAAACCCTGTTTTCGTGCTCTTGTTGGGTCTGTGCCCGACTTTGGGAGTTACGAGTTCAGCTATCAATGGTTTGGGCATGGGGTTGGCTACTACATTCGTATTGGTGATGTCGAATCTGGTGGTTTCGCTGGTGCGCGATTTTATTCCCGACAAGGTGCGCATTCCTTCATTCATCGTGGTCATTGCCTCGTTTGTAACCATTGTTGAATTGGTGATGCAGGCCTATTCACCGGCATTGTACGAATCGCTTGGTATTTTTATTCCTCTCATCGTAGTGAACTGTATTGTGTTGGGAAGAGCCGAAGCATTTGCTTCCAAAAATAACCCGCTTTCTTCCATTTTCGATGGACTTGGTATGGGACTTGGATTTGCATTTGCACTCACTTTGCTCGGAAGTGTTCGCGAACTTTTGGGCAGTGGCGGCATCTTCGGGTTTAAATTCATGCAAGGCGATCTGATGCTCGTATTTGTACTGGCTCCCGGAGCTTTTATTGTGCTGGGATATCTTATTGCGCTGATTAACAAGTTAAATAAAGCCTCTTAAAACTAAAGCGATGGAATTTTTTATAATCATTATAGGATCCATTTTTGTCAGCAACATCGTGCTGACCCAGTTTCTGGGAATATGCCCGTTTGTGGGCGTTTCTGGTAAACTCTCTACCTCCATCGGAATGGGTGGCGCCGTTGTTTTCGTTCTGACCTTATCCACACTCGTCACCTGGATTATTCAATATTATATACTCAACCCGTTTGGTCTGGCTTTTATGCAAACCATTGTTTTTATTCTGGTCATTGCGGCTCTGGTTCAGATGGTTGAAATTATGTTGAAAAAGGTGAGCCCTTCACTATATTCTGCACTGGGTGTGTTTTTACCGCTTATTACCACCAACTGTGCCGTGCTTGGGGTAGCCATTCTGACTATACAAAAGGATTTTGACTTAATACACGGGGTGGTATATGCTATTTCCAATGCCATTGGATTCACACTGGCGATGGTGATTTTTGCCGGAATCCGCGAACACCTCGATCTAATGGAGGTTCCTAAAGGAATGAAGGGTGTGCCAATTGCTTTGATCGTAGCCGGTATTTTGGCACTTTCCTTCATGGGATTTACAGGATTGGTGTAAAATCGGTTGTACAATTTGATCATTCTAAAAACTACCTGACTTTTCAGGGTTTTTCTCTATCTTTGGCTTTGCAATTATTCACGATGCCATGCCTGATCAACGCTTGATTTTATTGTCCGATATTACGGTACTTCAGAAAAATAAACTCGTGCTTACGCACGTCAATCTTGAGGTGTACGAGGGTGAGTTTTTATATTTGATAGGAAAAACCGGAAGTGGAAAATCGAGTTTGTTACAGTTGCTTTATGCCGATCTGCCTCTCGAACAGGGCGAAGCAGAAGTGTGCGGCTTCAATCTGAAATCGATAAAAAGAAAAGAAATACCGTTTCTTCGCCGGAAGCTGGGAATTGTTTTTCAGGATTTTCAGTTGCTTGACGACCGGAATGTGCGCGAAAACCTGCAGTTTGTGCTTAAAGCCACAGGTTGGAAAGATAGTGTTAAAATTGAAGACCGCATTCTTCAGGTACTTGATGAGGTGAATCTGGTGGACAAACTCAATGCCATGCCACATCAGCTTTCGGGTGGAGAACAACAACGCATCGCCATTGCCAGGGCTTTGTTGAATCAGCCTGAGATTTTACTGGCCGATGAACCCACCGGAAATCTCGATCCCGATACTTCCAATGGCATTATGAAAATCTTATTTAACATCAGCGAAAAGGGGAGTGCCGTCATCATGGCCACACATAACTATAACCTGATCAACAAGTTTCCGGGAAGTGTGCTGAAATGTGAAGAGGGTACGCTACTCCGATCAGGTCAGTAAGCGGATGAGGTGGTCAACGTTGTGGCCATTGTTGTACATATTGCCCAAAATCTGATATCTTTCCTGAATCAGGTTTTCCTTAAAATCTTTCCTGAAAAGGCTTTTAATTTTCCTTTTAATGGTGGCTTCGTTGTTGGCAATCACACACAATTCGTCCAGAAGACTACCACTCAGCATTTTGTCGTTTACCAAACAGAACCGACCATTGTAAAGGTTGTTCAACAGTTTTAATTTAAGTCCGGTTTTTTGTGCAGTGATAGAAATGTTGATGTGGGCATTTTCAATTAATTCCTGTAGATGCAGGTCGTCAGGATTGGAAATCAACTGTACATTGCTCAATTTGTTGACAGCCGATTTAATCTGTTTTCCCGGATTTAATCCGGCTACAATAAATGGAATGTCCAGTTGGTTAAACACGTTTTCAAGCAAAAAGTTGACCGCATTAATATTTTCTGCCACACTCAGGTTGCCATGATAAAGCACATATTTACCTTTCCCGGTTTTTGAATGAATTTCCTTAAATGGATGAAATGCCGGAATCAACTCCACATGATCGTAGTGTTTGGCAAAGTAGTTTCTGTCGTTTTCGGAAATGGCCAGTATATAATCAGCTTTGTGCAATACCTTTTCGTATCGTTTTAATTTGGATGCCTCATTTGAATAATAGTACCTCTTAAAAAGATCCGATTCGGCTTTGGCCAGATGCTCGTAATATTCATGCTCTATATTGTGTGCCCTTACAATACGTTTGCGGCCTTTGAGCCGTTCGTTGTTAAGCAATGCGCTGGTGTGCAAGCCTTCCATCAGAATGGGATAATCATCCTGCAACAGGACATTCACCATTTTTTCGGAAATGCGCGAACTCACGATATACGGAATGCTTTTAAATACCTGTTTCTTCGATATGTCACGTTCGTAAAAATGCACCTTAAAAAACAATTTTTCCAGCGTCTTGTGCTGTTTTCTGCCATATTCAAAACAATGAAGGTGTACTTTTACACCTTTTTCGGCCAGAAATTTGGCCTTAAAAAACACGTCGATAACCCCGCCATAATTGGCTGGATATGGAATATCGAACGACACAATATGTAAATGCAGGTCAGACATAATGGCTGTAAACGTCTATCACTTTTTTTTCTTCTGCTTCCCAGTTTAATTCAAGGGATGCAAAGCTACAATTTTTTTTCCATATTTTCATTTGTTCCTGATTTGCAAGGACTTCATTTATCTTTTTCGCTATATTCATCGGATCGTGATCGGGAATATAGCAGCCTACCTGGTAGGTATCGATAATTTTTTGAATCTCAGGAAGTGGTGACGATATTACAGGGATGCCTGCCTGGATATAATCAAACAATTTATTGGGCAAACTAAAGCGGTAATTCAGGTTGCTATCTTTGTCCAAAGTCAGGCCTGCGTTGGCATTGGCGGTATAATGTATGAGTTCGGAGTAGGGCATACGGGGTTTAAATATCACCCTGTCGGAGAGGTTTAATTCCAACACACGCTTCTTCAGCCAACTAACCACATCACCTCCACCAATGATCAGTAAAAGGGTGTTTTCGATAAATGGCATGGCTTCCACCATTTCTTCTGAACCACGGTGTACATTGATGCCTGCACCCTGCAGGATTAGAATATATTTATCCTCAGGCAAACCCAGCTCTTTTCGTGTTTTTAAAATTTGATGATTGCTTTTGGGAGGAATATTCCTCACCACAATTGGCCTGATTCCATAATCTTTGTAAAAAAGACCGGCAATGGAATCGTTTACAGTAAACACTTGTTTGAGTTTGGGAAAAATCCACCGTTCAATGGATTTCCATATCTTTTGAACTACTGGTCGGTTTACCAATTCGGGCACTTCTGTAAAATATTCATGGCTGTCGTACACCAACGGGATGCGCTTAATCCGGCTTGCCAAAAAATTGGGCAGCAGAGTGTCGAGGTCGTTTGAAACAAGCAAATCTGCTTTGTTTGAAAGCAGGAACCCAAAAAGCCGTAGGTTGTATTCAGCATAAAAAAGCGGGCCTTTTTCAAAAAGCAGGTTCATGCGGTGTACCTCATATGCACGTTCATCCATGGATGGACTGTTCCGTAAACGTCTGCCAACCAGTGTGATGTCGAAACCGAGCTGCGAAATGGTACCGCACACTTTTTTAACACGCTGATCCGTGACTAAGTCGTTAATAACTGATACAAGAACTTTTTTACCCAAGGCTTCCAATTAATTGCAGCAATAGTATTATTATCGGATAACACTTTTTTTACAAATATATTGCCTTTAAAAATCAGTATATTTGAAACATGTTAGACATTAAAAAAGGTGTTTCTCTCTTGCCTTACAACACGTTGAAAATGAATGTGAAGGCGGAGATGTTTGTGGAGATTTCATCCATTGAAGATCTAAAAAATTTATCTTCCCAAACCGGGTTCCCGGAAAGAAAAAAGCTGATTCTGAGTGCAGGAAGCAATGTGTTGTTTTCGGGCGATTTCGACGGACTGATCATGCACAACGGAATTTTTGGAATATCGGTTGTTTCAGAAGAGAGCGATCATGTCATTTTAAAGGTGAATGGCGGCGAATCATGGCCAAACCTGGTTGAATATACAGTGGAACAAGGTTGGGGAGGATTGGAGAATTTAACCCTGATTCCCGGGAAAGTCGGGGCCGCTCCCATCCAGAATATTGGTGCCTATGGCGTTGAGGTGAAAGATGTGATTGTAAGTGTGGAAGCCTTCGATTTTACCACCGGACAGCAAGTCGTTTTTTCAAACGATCAGTGTCAATTTGGTTATCGATCCAGTATTTTTAAAACTACGGCGGCAGGTCGGTATTTTATTACTGCAGTTGTTTTTCGATTGAGTAAATTTCCCATTCTCAATCTGTCCTACGGACCGCTAAAGCAGGCTTTTGAAGGAAAATCCTCCGTTTCTATTCAGGACGTGAGTGCAGAAGTAGCTCGTATCCGTCAGTCGAAACTTCCTGATCCTGAGATGATCCCAAATGTGGGAAGCTTTTTTAAAAATCCAATGGTTGATCAGACTTTGGCAGACAAAATTGCAATGGATTTTCCCGGACTTCCGGTTTATCCACAGAACGAATCTCATGTTAAATTAGCCGCCGGCTGGCTGATTGAACAATGCGGATGGAAGGGGTATCGCATGGGCGAGGTGGGTGTTCATGAAAAACAAGCGCTGGTATTGGTGAATTATGGGCACGGTACGGGTGCAGAAATCCTGAATTTGGCATCAAAAATCCAGGACAATGTCTTTGAGAAATTTGGGGTAATCCTCGAACCTGAGGTGAATATCTATTGATATAAATGGACTATCTGATCATCTCCCGTTCTGATTTTTGATTATTTTCGAAATTTACACAATAAAAGTTGCTTAAACAGAAGGGGGTTTTTTGCAGTCGGCTAAAGCCAGACTGCAATGGATTGGTTCTTTTCAGGTTAATTCATCTGCAATGAATGTATTTATTGGACATCCATTGCAGTCGGATTTATCCGACTGCACGATTTAATTCAATCCTTGTTTTCCGGGTATTTTAATCTCTGGTTTTTGAAATTCCCTTTTTACACAATAAAAGTTACTTAAACAGAAGGGGGTTTTTTGCAGTCGGCTAAAGCCAGACTGCAATGGATTGATTCTATTCAGGTTTATTCATCTACAATGAATGTATTTGTTGGACATCCATTGCAGTTGGATTTATCCAACTGCAAATCGCTCAGATTTATTCCTATCTGGGTTTTCTCCCGTTTCCTTTTCCCGATGGTTTTCGGTTGCCCCTGAATCCTCCATCCCTTGGATTGGGTTTTGGATTCCATTCCGGACCGCTTCCCAATTGTGGTGGCATGGGAATTTTCATGACCTCACTGCCAATAAAATCTTCAATGCGTTTAAACTTATACATATCCATTTCGTTGACCAACGTCAGGGCTACACCGGTTTCGTCGGCACGCGCTGTACGTCCCACGCGGTGGACATAATCCTCTGCATCATTGGGAACATCAAAGTTAATCACCAGGTCGATTCCTTTAATATCTATTCCACGACTCATCACATCGGTGGCCACCAAAACGCGGGTTTCTTTCGATCGAAACCGCAGCAGTACCTCTTCACGTTCGCTTTGTTCCAGATTGGATGAAATGCCCTCCACCAGAAATTGCTTACTTCTCAAAGCCCTGACAATATCATTGACTTTCAACTTGGTGGAGCTAAAGATCAACACACTTTTTACATTGGGTTTGTTGTCGATGAGGCTCTTAATAAGCGGTGATTTCTGTGTGTCATAAGTCAGGTAAGCTGCCTGAAGTACCCCGTCGGCGGGTTTTGAAATTTCGGTGCTGATGGCGATGGGGTTTCTCAAAATCTTTTTCGACAACTGCCGGATTTTGTCAGGCATGGTGGCACTAAACATGAGTGTCTGCCTGTTTTTTGGCAGGTAAGTAATGATCTTCAGGATATCGTCGTGAAAGCCAATGTCGAGCATGCGGTCGGCCTCATCCAGTATTAAAAATTGGATACGATCGAATTTTACATAACCCATGTTCAGGTGCGAAATCAATTTGCCAGGTGTGGCCACGATGATATCGGCCCCGCTGGTAAGTGCTTTTTTCTGGGTATCCCAATCCGATCCATCGCCGCCTCCATACACCGAAATCGACTGTATGTCAGAAAAGTAGGCAAATCCCTGGATTTGTTGCTCAATTTGAATGGCCAGCTCCCGAGTGGGTACAATTACCAACGTGCTGGTTCCGGCATGAGGTTGCGCCGTTAGTTTATTTAGTATGGGTAAAATGAAAGCCGCTGTTTTTCCGGTGCCGGTTTGCGCGCAAGCTATCAGGTCGTTACCCTTTATGATTTCGGGAATTGTTAATTCCTGTATAGGGGTAGCTTTTTCGTACCCCATAAACGAAATGGATTCGAGCATTTGGTCGTTCAGACCGAGTTCTTTAAAGTTCATTGTTAGTTTTTGTTATCACTGTTTTTCGATAGATTTCGAATAATCTGCCGGTTTATTTTCTTTGCGATGAAGGGGCCTTCATATATAAATCCGGTATAAACCTGAATCAGGTCGGCACCTGCCTCCAGTTTCTCAATGGCATCTTCAGGAGTTTCAATACCACCAACTCCAATGATGGGGAAGGCTTTTCCCGATTTCTCGGATAAGTACCTGATTACTTCGGTAGCTCTTTGTTTAAGCGGCTTTCCGCTCAGTCCGCCATTTCCGATTGATTTAATTTCCGACTCTGACGTTGTAAGTCCGTTTCGGGTGATCGTCGTATTTACTGCAACCACACCTGCAATTAGTTGCTTCCCGGCCAAATCGATGACCTCATCCAACTGCGCTTCATTTAAATCGGGACTCACTTTGAGCAGCACAGGTTTGGGGTTGGTTTTGGCATTGTTGATATGTTGTATCTTTTGCAGGATGTTAATCAGTGCTTCCTGATCCTGGAGTTCGCGCAGATCGGTGATATTGGGGCAACTCACATTTACCACAAAATAATCCACGTAATCAAACAATCCGTTAAAAACGGTTACATAGTCATTTACCGCTTCTGCATTGGGCGTTGAGGTGTTTTTACCCAGATTTCCTCCGATGATGGCTTTGGTACGGCGTTTTTGCAGATTTTCGACGGCGGCATCAAGTCCATGGTTGTTAAACCCCATGCGGTTGATCAGTGCATGGTCATGAGGTAGCCTGAAAAGCCTGGTTTTGGGATTACCGGGCTGACCTTTGGGGGTAACCGTACCAATTTCGATGAAGCCAAAACCCAAATCAGCCAGCTCATTGTAACAACTGGCATTTTTATCAAATCCGGCTGCAATTCCCACCGGATTTTCAAAATGTAACCCAAACAAGTTTCTGTGAAGGCGTTGGTCGTTTACCCTGGTTAATCCCCTTATAATCTGTTTAATAACGGGGATCATCATGCCAAATTTTAACAGCGATACAACCTGATGATGAACTTTTTCCGGATCAATTAAAAAGAAAAGCGGCCGTATCAGAAACTTATACATGCTAAAAAGTGACTTTTTGTGCGATAGCTAAAAATGGAGGAAAAAAGTTAAACAACAATTGTACAATACTTTGCAAAGGTAGCGTATTATTTCGCTTCTTCAGTTTCTTCCGGTTCCGGTTCTGCTGCAACTTTAACTTCTTCAGCGGTTTCGGTGAAGTCGAGAAGTTCTTTTTCGAGCAACAGGTTGTACCAGGAGAAGATTTTTTTCATGTCGGAAACATACACCGATTCTTTCTCGTAATCGGGAAGAATAGCTTCAAACAAGGCTTTTATTTCGGTGGGGGGAAGTTTTTTTGGATCATCAATTAATTTTCCTTCCTGATGATCGAAAATTCTTTTTAACACCACTTCGAGTGCAATATCCTCACCCTCAGTATATACGCTGATCTCTTTCAACGAACTCACCCTGTCGTGGGCAAACGAAGGAATCTTCTTGCCATCAATAAGCGATTCAATGATCAGGTTGTTTTTAGCCTCGCCAACCATGCGATATAAGCCGGGTTTTCCAGTAACTGATAAGATTTTACTTAAATCCATAAATCGAAAAAATTTATGCAAAAATAGGCTTTTTGCACAAATTTCAACACAAAAGTTTTTCGGGTGAGCATTGCCGCCTGAATTGGCATCCTCCATGAATTAGAAATGCGGATTCTTCTTAATCTTTAACCGCCGAAAAATCATTTTTAGGGATTTGTGGCTACCTTTGCCCCTTTTTTAATGTCGCAACATGAAGAAATTGATTTGGCTGATGCCGGTTTTTGCCGCATTGGTAATGGGATGTTCCACAGGAAGTCAACTTAATAAACAGAAAATCACCGCTCAGCAATACTACCAGCAGGGAAATTACCAACAAGCCCTCGAAATGTGGATGGCGGAAATAGCCAACTTTGAAAATAAGGGCCAGGAAACAGCCTGCCCTGTTTATACTCAGGCCGCTTTTGCCAACATGAAACTGGGAAATACACAGTTAGCCCTGGATTTGTTGAAAAAAGCCACCTACTCCGATTTTATTGCTGACAGCACCTATTCTGCTTTGGCTGAGATCTACCGGCAACAGGATAACCTGAGTCTGGAGATGGTTTCTCTACAGGACTATGTGGCTCATTCCCCGAAAGGGAAAAACATTTCGACAGTCAGATTGCGGTTGTTTGAATTGTATGTGGAAAGTCAAAACTGGGATCTTGCTTTCGCGGAATGGGATCAACTTACCTTTGAACAAAAAGAGCAGGAAAACAGTTTGCTGGGTTATTTTGCTGTAAACAAGGCGCTTGATCACAATCAAATCTGTGACTCGTTGGCTAAAAATATATTGAAACTCAATGAAAATCAGACGATAGCGCTCAATTGGCTGGGAAAGAAATACTACCAAATGGCGGAGGATCGATACCAGTTGGAAATGAAAGCCTACGAAGCTCACAAAACCAATAAGCAATACAAACAACTGTTAAATGCGCTGGATGAGGTCACCGTCAATTTTAAACGTGCATCAAAATACTTTGAAAAGCTGTATGAGGTTTCACCGGATACCACCACCGCCACCTACCTGAGTTATATTTACAATCGCCTGGACGACAAGCCAAAAGCGGATTATTATAAAAAGCTGGCAGGAATATAATCAGATGAATTCAGGACAATGATGAAGATTAATAGGTAAAACAATTGATGTTTAATTGAAAGTGAATCTCCAACAAAAATCCTAAACCAATTTAAAACCGGTGTAATTTTCAGGTCTTATGGCCAGCAATTCTTCTTTAATGTTATCTGACACTTCCAGGCCGAGGATGAAATTCCTCATCGAAGTTTCGGTCATTTTTTCATTGGTACGTGTGAGGGCTTTTAAGGCTTCATAAGGATTGGGATAGTTCTCGCGGCGCAGGATGGTTTGAATTCCTTCGGCTACCACGGCCCAATTAGCTTCCAGATCGGCAGCGATTTTATCTTCATTCAGCAGAAGTTTATCCAGGCCTTTTCGTATCGAAGCAATCGAAATCATCATGTGGGCAATGGGAGTGCCCACATTGCGGGTAACGGTAGAATCGGTCAGGTCGCGTTGCAGGCGCGACACAGGAAGTTTATCCGATAAATGGTGCAAAATTGCATTGGCCATGCCCAGATTGCCCTCTGCATTTTCAAAATCAATGGGATTTACCTTATGTGGCATGGCCGAAGATCCCACCTCACCGGCTTTTATTTTCTGCTTGAAATAATCCATTGATACATAAGTCCATACATCACGACAAAGGTCGATGAGAATGGTGTTGATGCGCATCAATCCATGAAAATAAGCCGCCAGATAGTCGTAATGTTCGATTTGCGTAGTTGTTTTCTGACGGTGTATTTTAAGTGATTTTTTCACAAAATTATTGGCAAAAATTTCCCAATCGATGTCGGGATATGCCACCACATGGGCATTCATGGCACCGGTGGCACCGCCGAATTTCCCTGAAAAAGGAACCTCCTTTAACATTTTGAGCTGGTTTTCGAGGCGTTCGCAAAACACAAAAATCTCTTTACCCAGTTTCGTGGGTGAAGCAGGCTGCCCGTGTGTACGGGCCAACATGCTGATGTCGCGCCACTTGTAACTCCTGGTGTTGAGTTCGTCCGTCAACTCCTCCAATGCAGGAAGCAACAGCTCGCGGTGCGCATCTTTCATCATGAGTGGGAGGGCGGTATTGTTGATATCCTGTGAGGTAAGTCCAAAATGTACAAACTCCTTGTATTTGGCCAATCCTATTTTCTCCAGGTTTTCTTTTACGAAATACTCTGTGGCTTTTACATCGTGGTTGGTGGCTTTCTCAATTTGTTTGATGGCAGCGGCCTCTTCAACACCAAAGTTCTTGTATATATCCCTCAGCTTTTCAAAATGCTTGTTATTTACTTCTTCGAGTCCCGGAAGCGGAAGCTTGCACAAGGCAATAAAGTACTCTATTTCAACCTGTACACGGTACTTAAACAAGGCCTCTTCGGAGTAAAACCTGGTTAATTCACGGGTTTTATCGTGGTATCTTCCATCGATGGGAGAAATAGCTGTAAGAGGCGAGAGTTCCATGGTGTTAATTTTTTGCAAAAATAGGAAATAATGGGGAACCTTTTAAGATGGAATGTTCTGGTGAGTCAGGAATCAATAGGTGGTCATGGAGTGCAGAATAGAACTGAATTTCAGTCACTCCCCACTTAGGGGATTAAGGGGTAAAAGTGGCTGAAATTCAGTTCTATTACTTTTTTAGAACGGATTCTTAAATGAAAAACACAATCTATTGCCTGCTTTGGTTTTTCCTACCGGGAGGATTTAGCCGGATTCCATTACTTTTGCACCTGCAAATCATCTATGGAAAATCTGAAACGTGTAGTTAGTCCCGGTCCCAATGGTACCTTGTTGGATGAAGCGGGTTATCCAATCATCCCTCCTAAAGGTTGGCGCTTTTTGCCTGCCGGTGATGCCGGTGTTACCCGGAAAGTAACCTCAAATGGTGCTTTTTGGCGGGTGCAATTTAAAAAAGGCAGGAGGATCATCTCCAAAGGCATTTGGGCGCCTTCCACATTTATCGAACGAGCACTAATTGAGGTGGATACAGTTCGCAAAACAGAAGAATACCGGAAGAAACGGCAATCGGATTTGAACCGCCGTGAAAAGAAACAATCCGAATACGAAAAAGAGTTTTGTACGGCTGTAGAAGTCTATCTCCATTTTCATCCGCACCACAAAAATATAGAGAAAAGCATGGCAAGGGCCATCACCGCTCATGCGGTTCCTGTTGGAAGCGGTACTGTTGCCCGAACGGCCATGATTCCGATAGAGGAAAGGGCCGCTAAGGCCGTTATTGCCTGGATGCGCCACCAAACTACCGCCTACGATAACCTGCAAATAGCACACATCAAAGGAGAACGCCGCGCTGTTCGGCGACATCTGGCACAACAATCAGTGGCTTTGTTATCGAATTACCGCAAGGGTGAACCCATTTCTGTAAATTGTCCGTTGCGAAAGGCGATTATGCAGATTGAATAAAAGCAATTTCTCCTGTTATCTTGAGACCCAAATCCCCCGGAAAAAGCCCCCCACCCCGATGGCTATCGGGGTTATCGGAGCCATCGGGACACATAGTAATATGACAGAACCCAAAGCACCTCCCTCGTTCTCGTTTGAGCGCAGCGGTAACGAGGATGCAGTAAGATCAGTTATTTGATAAGTGCTGGTTTTGTTGTTATTGTACGAAAAGCAAGTAGTATTAGTTAAGCGTTATGCTATCGCTAAACGCGCTCTCAAGTGCCGTGGGCACGACCGACATTGTAACCCCGGACTTTCCAGGCGGTGTGAAAATGACCAACTCTATATTTAAGACGTATTATTTTTTGTTTTAAATATGATTAAAAATTAGTTTTATATACTTAATAATCATATCTTTACAATGTGTTTAATAAATATTTGGATGCATTATAAAGAAAAACAAGACCGAGAACAACTAATGATGGTTTCATATGAGACTATGATTGACCAGGATAATCCGGTTCGATTATTAGACCTATTGTGCAAAAAGTTTATTAGCGATAATCCTTTGCGTGAAGAATGGAAGGGAAGTACCAATAAGGGATGCAAGAGTTATCCACCTACAGCGATGTTAAGTTTATTAATCTATGGATACTTTAATGGGATAGCTAGT
>JAUYGX010000011.1 GCA_030690365.1 Bacteroidales bacterium
GGGAGGTTTTTTTTAAAAAACCTGGGGTCTCCTCAGTTTTTTTAAGAAGTCAACCAACCAGAAAAACAACCAGTGCTGTATTGTGTTGTTCGGACACTTTAAAACTCGTTCAATACACCTATCTTTGAGATGATAAATCAATCAACCTTATGCGCATACGGACACCTGATTTGCTGAAAGGTATCGCTGTAATCCTGATGGTTATGGTGCACCTGACAGAACTTTTTGCCACACAGGAAATTTACGATAGTTTCGTAGGTAAAATCCTGCTCTTTCTTGGTGGGCCACCTGCTGCTCCTGTTTTTATGGCGGTTATGGGGTACTTTCTGGCTTTCTCAAAAAAAGGATTGTTGTTTGATGTAAAACGAGGGGTCAAGCTAATTGTCTGGGGGCTTGCATTGAATACCGGTCTCAACCTAAACCTCTTTTATCATATTTACACCGGCGCATTTCAATTTAGTCCATGGGAATATGTATTTGGTGTGGACATTCTGTTTTTAGCAGGACTATCGGTTATTATCATCGGGTTGATAAAGCATTTTTTTCGTGATAGGATTTGGCCTTATCTGATTATTTTACTCATTTCCGTTGTGATTCCTGATGTGATAAAAGCACCGGAATCAGGTGGGAATTCTGCCTATTTATGGGCTTATTTTTATTCTGAGAGCTGGTGGTCGTATTTTCCTGTTGTCCCCTGGCTGGCTTATGTGTTGGCGGGTACTGTTTTCAACCTTCTCGAAGAAGACCTAAAGCGCATCTACCATCAATTCAAATGGCCCATATTTGCTGGCACGGGAATTATTTTAGTCTTTACATTTAGATATGGATTCAACATTTCTTCCCATTTAGAGCAATATTACCATCATGGGATGTTGTTTTTTGGGTTCACCATCATTTTTATGATTTTCTGGGTGATTGCCCTTCATCAGGTTACACTACACTTTAACAATATGGCAACCACCTACGTTGAATGGCTTGGAAAAAATGTAACCTCTGTATATGTTTTCCAGTGGTTGATTATTGGAAATATTGCCACCATCGTTTACAAAACACAATCCCTTTTTCAATTGGCCGGGTGGTTTATCATGGTATTGATAATTAGTTCGCTGGCCTCGTACTATTGGCATCGAATCGGCAAGAAAGCGATATAAACCTAACTATTTGACTGATAAATAGGTTTTTAACCTCAATTTACTTGACTTGGAGGCAAATAAAACGTATCTTTGCAAACTTTTTCCCCTGAAGGGAGATAAGGTACTAAAAATAATTTAAATATTCATACATGAAATTATCCCAATTTAAATTTGATTTACCAAGGGAATTAATAGCTGACCACCCACCAAAAAACAGAGACGATTCGCGCATGATGGTGGTGAACAGAAGCACCCAAACCATCGAGCATAAAATTTTCAGGGACATCCAGGATTATTTTTCGGAAGGCGATGTTTTTGTGATTAACAATACCCGTGTTTTTCCTGCCAGGCTTTATGGTGAAAAAGAAAAAACAGGGGCCAAAATCGAAGTGTTCCTGTTAAGAGAGCTCAACAGAGAAAGTCGTTTGTGGGATGTGTTGGTTGATCCGGCACGCAAAATCCGAATTGGTAACAAATTATATTTTGGCGACAACGAAGAATTGGTTGCTGAGGTGATCGATAATACCACTTCACGTGGAAGAACACTGCGCTTTTTATTTGATGGCTCCTACGACGAGTTTAAAAACACCATTCAGGCATTGGGTCAAACACCGCTGCCTAAAATTCACAAACGGCCCATCGAACCCGTTGATGATGAGCGTTACCAAACCATATACGCAAAACATGAGGGTGCTATTGCAGCTCCTACTGCAGGACTTCATTTTTCGCGTGAGCTAATGAAACGTCTTGAAATAAAAGGAATTAACTTCGCAGAAGTGACATTGCATACCGGACTTGGAAATTTTCGCACCATCGAAGTTGAGGATCTAACCAAGCACAAAGTAGATTCTGAGGAGATGTTTGTTGTACAGGAAATGGCCGATATCATCAATAAAGCTAAAGAAAATAAGCATAAAATCTGCGCGGTGGGTACCACCAGCCTGAAGGCCTTGGAAACGGCTGTAAGCATTACCGGACAGATAAAACCTTATGGTGGATGGACCAATAAGTTTATCAATCCCCCTTACGATTTTAAAACCGCAGATGCCTTGGTCTCTAATTTTCACATGCCCATGTCGCCCATGATGATGATGGTTTCGGCCTTTACCGGATTTGATTTTCTACGCGAAGTGTATGAGGTTGCCATCAAAGAAAAATATAAGTTCTTTACTTATGGCGATGCCATGCTGGTCATTTAGCAGATAGATTCACAAAATCACAATTATAACCCGGGTATCTTACCGGGTTTTTCTATTTTTACTTCATCAAATAAAAAAATTGATGTTTTATTTTACCGTATTCCATTTGGATTTTCAGATATAAATACACTGTAAATAAAATAGTTAAGATAATTTTAATTAGCCGTCACCAATGAAAAAATTTATACTGATTTTAGCAGGAGGAGCAGGTAAGCGCTTTGAATCGGAATTGCCAAAACAGTTCAACTTACTAAATGGAAAACCCATGTTGATGTATGCATTTGATGCCTTTAGTAAGACTGAAGATGCCGAATTTATATTGGTTTTAAACGAAGACTGGCATCAGCATTGGAATCAACTATGCAAGGATTTTGCCTTTACCATTCCGCATCGCCTTGTGGTGGGTGGTGAAACCCGATTTCACTCGGTACAGGCCGGGCTGTCACTGGTTACCAATCCTTCACTGGTGGCCATTCACGATGGAGTGCGTCCATTGGTAACTCCCGAATTAATAGAGAATTGCTTTAAAACAGCCGAGCAAAAAAGCTGTGCAATTCCGGTAACTCAATTTACCGATTCCATTCGGTATGTCTCAGGACCTCACAACAAAACCGTGGCCCGCGAACAATACAGGGCTGTTCAAACACCACAGGTCTTTAAAAGCAACCTCATATTACAGGCTTATCGCCAGTCCTGGGAAGATAAGTTTACCGATGATTCATCTGTATTGGAGAGTTTAGGATACCCTGTCATTTTAATAGCCGGAGAAAAGGAAAATATCAAGGTTACTACTCCTGTCGATCTGCAAATGGCTGAAATCATCCTTAAAAACCGCCAGTAATGATCGCTGATTATCTGGAGTAATGTCTGCCTTTCCAGTTAAAACTGAAGACCAGGGAAGTCAATCCCACCATTACTATATAAAAGGGATATAAAAAACTGAATGGGATAAACCATTTTTTCAGATCGCTTCGGTGTGCAAAATCGGCATAACCGAATACCAATGGCATGTCGATTAAACTCTTTGTCACTAGCAGTAATCCAAAAACCGGCCAGAGCCAGTTTAACCAGAAACCGGTTAAAAAAAGAACAACCAGCATGCTGTTTGCCAACATAACAACCAAAGAAACCATTATGGCTTCTGGTGATTGATAACCTTTTGCTTTGGAAGCCCAACGCAACCGTTGGTTTAAAAACTGTTTAATTGAAACTGGTGGAGGCGTTTCAACAAGCATTTGGTGGTGGAGTAAAAAGCGAACACTTTTACGCCCGAATTTCTTCACCGTTTGATGAATTAAAAAAACATCATCACCGGAAGTGTACCTGTTATAGGCTTTACTTGTAATCCCTGCCTCATAGGCCTGACGCGTAAAGGCCATATTGGCGCCATTTCCCATAAACGGCATGTTGATGGCAGCTGCACCGGCACCGGAAGCTACCAAACTAAAAAACTCAAGACAAAAGAAATTTTGGAAGAGCCCCGTCGTTTTTTTGTAAATTACCGGTGCCAATAGCAACTTAAGCTCTTTGTTTTCAAATGCATCCACACAAGTCTGAAGCCAATCGGGAGGCACAACACAATCCGCATCGGTGGTGATAATCAGGTTTGCTTTTGTGCTTGAGATACCTTGCTTAATGGCCGCCTTTTTTCCCTGCCCGGTGGCCTTTATTACCCTGATATTTAATTCTGAATGTTCACTGATAAAATATAAAATAACGGCAAACGTAAGGTCAGTAGAATGATCATCAACAATAACCACCTCGAAAAATAAAGGATTATACCGTTGTTGTTCGATGCTCTTGAGCAAGAGGCCAATAGTGGATTCCTCGTTTCTGGCAGCCACCACCACGGAAATTTTTTTTTGTGCCTGTAAAGTTTGTAACCAGGTTTTGTCCTGATGAAACCAGCCGGCGGTAATGGCAACCATCACCAGCAGGTACATCATGCTAATTACAAGTACCACAATTGAAAATGCACTAAGCCACATGATTACGTCGTATAAATCGCAAACTAAATATAAACAGGGTTCCTATTGCTGCCGGAAACACAATATTTACCACCCACAACATCGAAGAAGCAGCTACTACGCTAAGGGCCAGTTCGTCGTTCCAATGGCCAAGAGGAGCCAGGTATTGTTCAAATATCGTTAAGCTAACCGTCCCTCTGACACTGAATTCGGTAAGTGCAATGGTAGGAATTCCGGTCATAAATAAATACACCATACCCACCAGCATCATGGCTTCAGGATAGTTTACCGGTACCGTAAACATTTTCAATAACAAAAAAAACTGAAACGAGAAAACCAGGTATCTGGCCACACTCAGCAGCAGGATGGTAAGCAGCTCGCCAAAAGTATACAATGAAAAAACTTCGGCATACTTATTAATTTTTAGGTAGCCCCTGCCACTTATTGCTTTAATAACAAGAGAGAACGAATTGAAATTCAGGTAAGAGAACACCAGTAAAAAGGAAGTAATCGTTATCCCCAGCACAATTCCGGAATATATCCACCGGTAGAGGAGAATATGCAAATCGAAAAGAACAGGGTAATAAAAAAGAATTGCAATCATCCCAAATAGTAAGGTGGTTATGATTTGTGCCAGGCTGCCCAGCATAGTGACCAATACGGCCTGTATGCGATCGGCATGTTTTAAAATAAATACCCTCCCCAGATAATCGCCCACCCTGTTGGGCATAAACATGCTTACAGCCATCCCAGCAAATACTGCTTTTGCAGCACGCAAGAAAGGAACTTTTTCCAACTTCGAAATAATGAGCTGCCATTTCATTGTTTCCAACGAAAAGTTAAGCACCAGCAAGGCGCCTACTGCAACCAGAAAAAAGAAAACGTTTTTCTTTTCTCTGATCATGGGAAAAAAAGCGGTGATGTTTTCCAGGTCGTGCCGCCTGAAGAGCTGATCGTACAAAAATACCAAAGTAACCGCAACCACCAAAAGTTTGATGATGGTGTTGGTTGTTTTACGTAGTTTTGTATTCATCATTAAAAATCAGCTATTGGAACGGATTATTCTAGGCATCGACCCGGGTACAAACATAATGGGTTACGGACTTATACATCAGCATGGCCATTCTATCGAGTTGGTTACCATGGGAGTACTCAAGCTGGGATCGTACGAAAACCACGCGCTAAAGTTAAAAAAGATTTTTGAACGAACACTCGGGCTAATTGAGCAATACCATCCGGATGAAATGGCCCTGGAAGCACCTTTTTTTGGCAAGAATGTTCAGTCGATGTTAAAACTGGGACGGGCACAGGGTGTGGCCATGGCTGCAGGACTTTATAAGGACATTCCCATTTTTGAATATTCGCCCAAAAAAATAAAACAATCGATTACCGGAAACGGAAATGCCAGCAAGGAACAGGTTGCCGGGATGCTCGCTAACCTGGTTACTTTTGATGAAGCACCTGAATACCTGGATGCTACCGACGGGCTCGCCGCTGCCGTTTGTCATTATTTTCAGGGAAAGAGTTCGTCGAAGGAAAAAAGTTACACCGGATGGAAGTCCTTTTTGCAAGACAATCCTGATCGTCAGAAAAAGTAATTACATCAATTTTTGCTGAACTTTCCACCAGCGGTCGGGGATTTCCTGGTTCAGGGCCGACTGATAATCTTCGTAGGAACAAGGCACAAACTGGTGTCGGCGGTAACGCTTGCGCACCGTATCCTGAACGCCAACCACCATCCACCAGCGGTTGGTTTTTTTGCTTTTCAAAAAAACCAACTCTTCATTAAAATCTTCAACATGGATGTTGAATTTCACAAAATCGTCGTTGTTCTGTTCCGGAAAATCGTGTTGACGGTTTACGAAACCATCGATAAAATACCAAATCATCTGGGCATACAAAAAGGCAGATTGTCCATTAAGATCAAGTTGTGGGTTTAACTCGTAAAAACCGATGCTTGTAAGTTTATCACTCATCCCGGCATACCGGCAAATCTGACACATCTCTTCTCCATAGAAACCATTTGGTGATGAATGCTGGCTGGCGGTGGCTTCTGAATGCCGGATGGAGGCCAGGTCGATGCTCAGGATATCCGCATTGCGGACCATGGGCTCTACTTCTTCCATGTTGGCGCGTACATTTCCCAACCTGAACACATCGAAATACAGGTTTTTCATCAGCACCTGCGATTCCTGATCAACGAAATAGGTTTGATAACCAATGTTGGTGTAGTTGAACAGAAAATTGGGTTGATGGAGGATGATCCTGCTTAGGTAGCTTTGGCTGTTCAGTTCATTTTCATCATGACCAAGGTCGAACATGGGATCGACGGCCGCAATGTTGATAACCCGTCCTATATTTTCATAGGCGAGGTAGTTGGCATAGGTTAAATCCTGGCTTCCGCCGATCACAATTGGAAGCACATTGTTGCGAATGAGTTCGGCAGCCACTTCTTTAAACGCGAAATAGGTGTCCTGGAGCCGGTGGCCGTTTTTCATGTTACCTAAATCGCAAATCGAAAGTTGGTTCCAGTGTGAGAAAAGGCTGTACAATCGCTTGCGAATTTCGTCAGGGGCCTGCGCACAACCTGCATTGGTAGTTGTACCACGTTCTTCGGGTACACCGATAATGGCCAGTTTAAATTGAGCAGGATCGGGCATTGAGGTGGAGGTTGTGTGTGCAACTATCACATCACCAAGTCGTTGCCGTCCGGTATTTTGCATCGACTCGAACCAATCTATATCAATTGGTTGAAAATAGTGGTTTATTTCCATGGCAGGCTATTCATGCTTTGACAAACGAAAATAAATAAATAATCAACCCCAAATCGCAGCGATTATTTTTTCTTTTTTACAAACCGTTTCTTTGGCGTGTTTTTAGGGTCTTCGGCAATTTTGTAACACTCCTCCAACGTCAGGGTGGCAGGGTCAGTGCCTTTCGGTAATTTATAATTTTGCTTTTTGATGACTAAATACGGGCCATAACGGCCATTCAGCAGTTGAACATCTTCGTCCTGATCGAATTTTTTGATGAGTTTTTCCCGTTCCGCTTTTTGCTTTTCGAGAATGATTTCGATGGCCCGATCGAGGAGGATTTCAGCCGGATTATCGTCTTTTTTCAGGGAATAGAATTTCCCGTCAAATTTTACGTAAGGCCCAAAACGGCCGATGGCAACAGTAACTTCTTTGTCTTCATAAGTACCCAGATTTCTTGGGAAATCGAACAACTTGATGGCTTCTTCGAAGGTGATGGTATCGATACTTTGGTTTTTTCGCAGACCGGCAAAGCGTGGTTTTTCTTCCGAATCGGTATCTCCAATCTGAGCCAACGGACCAAAACGACCGATTTTTACGTAAACGTTTTTCCCCGATATACTATCCACACCCAGGAGTTTCTCACCGCTGAATTTTCCTGAATTTTCTTCTGTTTCGGCTATTTTATTGTGAAACGGACCATAAAACTCCTTGATCATGTGGTTCCATTCCTTCAAACCATCGGCAATCTCATCAAATTCAGCTTCCACGCTGGCAGTAAAGTTATAATCGATAATATCGTCGAAATACTGCATCAAAAACTTGTTAACCAAAGTTCCTACATCCGTTGGAAACAGTTTGGTTTGTTCAGAGGAAACATTGTCAGAAAGTGTTTTTTCAGAGAGTTGATCTCCTTTTAAAGTGATCAACTGAACAGGTCGTTTTTCAGAAGGTCGGTTTTCTTTAACAACGTATTCGCGTTTCTGGATGGTAGAAATGGTAGGGGCGTAGGTTGATGGCCGTCCGATGCCAAGCTCTTCGAGTTTTTTAACCAGGCTGGCTTCGCTGTATCGCGGAGGATGCTTGGAATATCTTTCACGCGAGGTCATCTGGATCAAGGTCAAAGGATCGTTGGTTTTCATGGCCGGCAGGATTCCTTCCTGATCGGTTGGCTCATCGTCAGAACTTTCGAGGTAAACCTTTAAAAACCCATCAAATTTAATCACTTCACCAGAGGCCACAAATTGTTCTTTTGCACCTGAAGAGTCGATTTTTACCTGGGTTCTTTCCAGTTCTGCATCGCTCATCTGTGAGGCAATGGTCCGTTTCCAGATAAGGTCGTAAAGTCGCTGCTCATCGGCGTTTCCGCTTACAGCACTCTGGTTCATATACGTAGGCCGGATGGCTTCGTGGGCTTCCTGGGCGCCTTTGGTTTTAGTGGCGTATTGTCGTGTTTTTACATACTGTTTGCCAAAGGCTGAGGTAATTTCATCTTTGGCCATGTTGATGGCCAGGCTCGACAGGTTTACCGAGTCGGTACGCATGTAGGTAATTTTACCCGATTCGTACAGGTTTTGTGCCACACGCATGGTGTTGGCAACCGAGAAACCAAGTTTACGGGCAGCTTCCTGTTGTAGCGTAGAGGTAGTAAAAGGTGCTGCCGGTGATTTCTTACCGGGCTTGGTTTCCACCTGTTTCACCACAAACGAAGCATTGATTTGCTTCTTCAAAAAATCTTTTGCCTGTTCATTTTTTTCAAAACGAATGGGATATTCAGCCTGAAAGGTTTGCTTGTCCTTTGCATCGGTGTGAACAAACTCTGCTACAGTGCGGTACGAAGAACTGCTGTCAAAATTTTTAATTTCTTCTTCACGCTCCACAATCAACCTCACGGCTACCGATTGCACACGTCCGGCACTTAGGGATGGTTTCACTTTTTTCCAGAGTAATGGAGAAAGCTCGTAGCCAACCAATCGATCGAGTACACGACGGGCCTGCTGAGCGCTAACCAGATTCCGGTCTATTTTGCGGGGATTTTCAATGGCACTTAATATGGCATTTTTGGTGATTTCATGAAAAACAATGCGCTTGGTTTTATCTTCCTTCAATCCCAAAGCCGTGTACAAATGCCATGAAATAGCCTCTCCTTCACGGTCTTCATCAGAGGCAAGCCAGACCATCTCTGCTTCTTTGGCCAATTTCTTTAATTCTGCAACAAGTTTCTTTTTATCGGCACTTACTTCATATTTTGGTTCAAAATTCTTATCAATATCTACACTTATTTTGGTCTTGTTCAGGTCCATGACATGACCAAAACTTGACTTCACAACAAAATCCTTCCCAAGGAAACCTTCAATTGTTTTTGCCTTTGCCGGTGATTCGACAATCACGAGGTTTTTTGCCATCTTTACTATTTAATTGATTGTTTAAGGTATTTTTTGAAGCTGCAAAAGTAATATAAATTGGATTGACGCGCTTTAAGATTGGATTTTCGGAAAAAAAGGGGTTAAAATACAACTCATTTCAACAGTGTACATTTCCATTATTGAAGGTTCACTTCTTCGATTATTTCCAGGGTTTGGGGATTAATCACGCGAAGTGAAATCTGATTTCCATCAATACGAACGAAGACGACAGCCGGGATACCAATACTTTTCTCAACCGATCCGCCCCATGGAATCTCCAAAGATTTTTTCCCATTTGCACCACTTAGCCCACAACTTATTTGATAGATTTCCCCATTTAATCGAATCTTTTTACTGCGATATTCTACCGGGTAAATAGTTGATTCGGAATCAAGTTTCATTCTTGAATAACCCTGATCCTGAGCGCATAAAATGATGCTCGTTTTAGTACTTTCATTTACGAGAAGCTTTAATATCTCATCCCTGCGTTCAATAATCCCGTTCTTTACCGGAATGCTGGATACATAAGGTCGCACCGTATTTTTCCCATAATACCACATCCCTGTATTTCCGTTTTCTGTTGGAAAAACAGGAGAATTCATTGTGATGATAATGTGATCGATGTTGTTGTCCTTTTCCATGTCCAGGAGCGTTTGAGCAAGCCATTTTAACTGGTTGTCCATTATATATCCGGATGGATTACCACCAACCATGGGGATGTCTTTTGCTGACGGAGTGAGCCAATAGTCCGAATTGAGTACTATAACAGCCAGGTTGTCATAGGTGTAGAAATATACGTTTTCGGTATAGGATGGGAAGTCTGCTTTGTCAGGATGCGGGTCATAATTTGCACCATCCTCACTTATCGGGCCATTTTGTGGTTGAACAAAATGGGAGGCAAAAATGGTTTCGGATGAAGCGGTCGAAAAAGGAAATTTATCTACCCCCATGCCGAATTTACTGCCATCATCAAAAACAGTTTTCACCGATTCATGATCGCCCATACCTATGTAAAAAGGAATGTAATGGCGAAATGGCTCAACAACCTTTTTCCAATTGTAGTATTGTTGATCGGCTTCTTCAACTGTGGTTGAATAACCGCTGATTAAATCACCTGAAAACTGAAAAAAGACCGCATTTTCGTGGGCAGCCAAGGCTGCGGCTTTTTGTAATATCGTTGCGTTTACGCCCAAAATGTTGTTTTCGGCAGCACCCAATTCTGATCGCGATGTGGAAGTAAAGGCGAAGGTGAAAGGTTTTGCCGTTCCGGGAACAGGTGCAGTTGTAAACGAATAGGATTCAACAGATTTCCCAAAGTGAACATCGTATTTATATTCAGTAGCGGGTAACAAATGATCAACCCGTATTTCATGGTTTTTTTCGCCAGACATGTTAGCTGATTTGCTCACCATTTTATATTCGCGACCGTTGACAAATACCAGGGGACTACAACGTTGATTGGTAATAAACGAAACTACAACACTTTGATCATCAACCATATTTACAAAAGGGCCTTCCACAATGGTGAGAACAGGCTCAATGGGTTCATGTATCCGGACACGGATGCTTCCATCGTATAAAATTTGCCCATATTGATCCATAATGCGATAGGCCAGTTTTGGTATTTCTGAAGAGTTTTCCTTGTCGAATAAAGACCGCAAATCCAGGTTGGCCGTACCTGCAATAATCCGGGTGTTCTTTATAAATGTTGGCATTTTAAACCGAACTAAATCGTCGGTATAGTGGCCAAAATATAAATTACCGTATAGATTTTTGTCCATAAAATCGAAAAACAACCCGTTTTGAGTTCCTTGTGGATCCACCATCAGGTGACTTGGCACATAAAATGAGGTATCGATTTTCGCCCAACAGGTATCGCCGGAAGCAACGGAAAGGAAATACAACTTTCCGTTTTCATTTGGCATAATACCTGTATAAACCGCCGGTACAGATTGGTTTAGGTGGCTTGACTGTGCATAGATACCGGCTGTAGAGAAACACAACAAAACCAAATTCATAGAATACGGAAGATACTTTAGCATTTAATTTCGGGTTAAGATTACATCAAAAATACAGAAATAATCTGTAATATTATTATATCAAGAAATCTGCATTTAATTTGGAATATATTGTTTGATTGTGTTATGTTTGTAGCTACAAATGACTATCCGGTACAATTAATTTGTTACGGATATTTCTCAAATTTAATTTATTAACATGTAGAACTCCGTGAAAAGCGCTGACCAATGCATTATTGCATTTGCCTGTTTAAAAAAAACGGTACATTTGCCAAAATATTCCAAAAGTTGTTCTATTAACCTTAGAAGCTAATCATTCATGAAGAATTCTTATTTAATCTCCTTTAAATCAATGCTCTGGTTGGCAATGCTGGCATTCCTGTTTACTTCGTGCATTCCTCAAAAGAAGATGCTTTACATGCAGGTAAAAAACGAATCAGATACCCTGGCCTCATTTAATAACGAACGTAAAATAGACTACCGGGTTCAACCTGGCGATAACCTGTACATCAGGGTAGTAACACTGGATGAACAAACAACAGTTTTGCTTAATCCGTTGTCAAGTGGAAATTCAACCAACATAAGTTCAGATGCTTCAGTATATTTAACCAGCTACAATGTAAACGAGGCAGGTTACCTTGATTTTCCGATGACCGGCGAAATTTTTGTAAAAAACAAGAGCATCGATGAGATAAAAATCACCATTCAGGAAAAACTCAAGGTTTACCTGAAGGAGTTTGTAGTGATTGTAAAACTCGTAAATTACAATATTACATTGCTCGGTGAAGTTGCACGACCGGGTCAATATAAAGTGTATCAGGACAACATCAATTTATTCGAAGCCGTATCCATGTCGGGTGATCTTACTGACTATGCCAACCGCAACAAAGTTGCCATTATCAGGCAAAATAAAACCGGTTCGGAAGTAGTGTATGTAGACATGACCAAACGCGATATTTTACTTTCCGATTACTATTATCTTAAGCCCAACGACATCGTTTACGTTCAACCTGTAAAAGGGAAGCAATTTACTTTTGCCGAATTCCCTTACGCGGTCGTGTTCGGATTAATCTCATCTACTATCCTGATCATAAATTTTGTTAAGTAACACTCTATTTTAAAAAAATGGCAATAGAAAATTTTGAAGGTATTCAGCCTCAGGAAGAAACCATAGATATCAAGGCCCTGTTTTATAAGTTCGTCAGGTATTGGTACCTGTTTGCACTTACCGTATTTGTTGCTTTTGTGGTTGCATTCTTGTTCAATAAATATACAAATCCGGTCTTCGAGGTCAACACCACCGTATTGGTTAAAGATGATAAATCCAAACTTGATGCCTCCTCGCTCATTGGAATGGGGTTAAGCAATACACAGCAAAACGTCGAAAATGAAATTGGAATTCTGACCTCTTTCTCCCTTTCGTACAGGGCCATCCAAAATCTTGGTTTTGAGGTTTCTTACTTTATTGATGAAGGGCTTATCAGCAAGGAACTATATCAAACATCGCCCTTCGAGGTAGTATTCAACGATTCTGTTCCTCAGGCAGTTGGACTGATTTATGATTTGAAATTTTTAACGAAAAGCACTTTTAAAATTTCGGCTACTGCCGAAATGATTAAAAAGTATGTTTTTGCCACAGGGAAATATGATGAAGGCGAAATCGATCGTATTAATTGGTCGGGTGAATATGCTTTTGGAGATTTAATAGAAACTCCCTACGGTGAGTTCACATTGATTTTGACCAATAATTTTGATCCTGAGACAAATTTGAAAGGGGACTATAATTTCGTTTTCAACGATTATTATAGTTTGACGGATCAATTCAGAGGATTTGAGATTGAACCCATTAACAGGGAAGCCTCGATTCTGAATATTAAGATGAAGAAAGACAATACTCAAAAAGCGGTGAATTTTTTAAACATGCTTACCCATGTTTATCTGACGCGCAGTCTGGAGCAAAAAAATCAAATCACTGATAACACCATCCGTTTCATTGATAACCAGCTTAACATCATTGCTGATTCGTTAAATAGTGCCGAAATCAATCTCCAGAATTTCCAGTCGAAAAACGAAGTTATGGACATGAGCTTTCAGGCTCAACAGGTTTTTCAGTATATCGAAGATTTGCAAAAGCAAAAGGCTGAACTTTTGATTAAATCAAGGTATTACCAAAACCTGAAAGAATATGTTTCTAAAAACTCTGAAAACATCAACGAACTGGTTGCTCCCTCCGCCATGGGCATCGAAGATCCGGTTCTGAACACACTTGTTGGTGAACTGATTGCTCTTTACAACAAAAAAACAGAACAATTACTTTCTTCTACCGAGAAAAACCCTTCCATTATCAGTATGAACACCCAGATAAAAAGCACACAAAATGCCATTCTGGGTAACATCAACAACATCATCGAAAACTCAGATCAGGCACTTTTGGAAATTGACAAACGCATTGATATAATTACCGATAAAGCCAGCTATTTACCCATTACCCAACGCAAATTGATTGGTTTGCAACGGGAGTTTCAACTGGCGGATAATATCTACACCTATCTTCTTGAAAAACGTTCCGAAGCTCAGATTACCAAGGCTTCTAACTTACCAGATAACGAGGTAATTGATGTGGCCCGAACCGAATTGAGCAATCAGGTATTCCCCAAAAAATCACTCAATTATATGATTGCCCTTATTTTGGGCCTTGTATTTCCAGTGGTGTATGTACTTGGGAAAGACTACTTTAATGATACTGTAATAGAGAAAAAGGACGTTGAAAACGCAACTAAGTTTCCTATTATCGGACAACTGCTTCACTCCTCTAAAGATACTCAATTGGTAGTATTGGAATCTCCTAAATCAAGTGTAAGTGAGGCTTTCCGCAGTATGCGTACCAATATTCAATACATGGCCAAGGGAAAGGAGAAAGTCTGTATTATGATAACTGCTGACATGGTAAGTGCCGGTAAAACCTTTGTTTCAATCAACACGGCCAGTATTTATGCGCAATATGGCAAAAAAACAGTCCTACTTGGTTTCGACCTGCGAAAACCAAAAATCTATCAGGATTTCGGTTTGTCAAACAGCACAGGTCTAACCACCTATTTGATTAACAAAGCAACCATTGACGATATTATTCAGCCTTCCGGGGTTAACGATTACCTGGATATGATTATGGCCGGGCCGGTTCCTCCAAACCCGGCAGAGTTGATTGCTGGCGAAAGATGTACCCAACTGTTTAAAGAACTTCGCGAACGATACGATTATATTATCATTGACACACCTCCTGTTGGACTTGTTACCGATGCATTCCTTTTGATGGAACATACTGATGTCAACATATTCCTTGTACGTCAGGGAGTTACACATAAAAAAGTATTTGCCTCTATCATTGGTGACATCGAAGACCGCGGCATGAAGATGAGCATTGTAATCAACGATATTAAACTTTCAGGCGGAGGTTATGGCTATGGTTATGGATACGGCTATGGATACGGCTATGGCTATGGCTACGGCTACGGCTATGGTTATGGATACGGTTATGGATACTATACCGATGATAAGCCCGATAAAAAGAAATCTTTTGCCAAAAGGTTGTTCAATAAGCTCTAAGTTGAAAAGTATTGGGACGGAATTTATAAAACTGTCTCAGCAACTCTGCTTTCGGGTGATTTTAATTCCTTATTAGTTATCGTCATGGAACAAAATCAAAAGAATTTTGCTTTAATTGGTGCAGCAGGCTACATTGCCCCAAGGCACATGAAGGCCATAAAAGAAACCGGAAATAAGCTCATTGTGGCCCTTGATCCAAAGGACAGCGTTGGAATCATCGACAGCTTTTTCCCTGATGCTGATTTCTTTATCGAACCCGAACGCATGGACCGGCATCTGGATAAACTGCGCAGATCGGTAACCAGTAAAGTAGACTATGTGAGCATTTGCTCTCCTAATTTTTTACACGATGCACACATCCGCATGGCACTGCGCAACGATGCCCATGCCATCTGCGAAAAGCCACTGGTATTAAATCCATGGAACCTGGACAACCTTCAGGTGATTGAAGAAGAGTCGGGAAAGAAAATCTATAACATTCTTCAACTCCGGCATCATCCTTCCATCATTCAGCTTAAAAATGATTTCAATCAGCAATCACACCGGATTCACGACATCGATTTAACCTACATTACTTCAAGGGGCAAATGGTATCATTATTCCTGGAAAGGAAATAAATCGAAGTCGGGGGGTATTGTAACCAATATCGGGATTCACTTTTTTGATATGCTCAGCTGGATTTTTGGCGAACCCCTAAACAATACAGTTCACCTGATGCAGGATGATAAAGCATCGGGGCTGTTGCAGTTAAAAAATGCCAATGTGCGTTGGTTTTTAAGCATCGATGCCAACGATCTACCTGTTGAAGCAAAGAAAAAAACCCTTTCCACCTACCGGACCATCACTGTTGATGACAAAGAAGTGGAATTTAGTGGTGGATTTACCGATCTGCATACCCTTAGCTATCAGGAAATACTGGCAGGCAGGGGGTTTGGATTGGAACATGCCCGCAACTGCATCAACATCGCACACGATATACGAAATAAAGCCGTATCAGGTAAAACCTCCGATTATCATCCCCTACTTAAAAAGCTGATTTAGGTATGATGGAAGATCAAGATAAGAAATGGTATGCAATTTACGTGAGGGCCAAATCTGAAAAAAAGGTTGCCCTGGAACTTGATTATGCCAATATCGACTATTATCTACCTCTTATTAAGGTGCTTAGAACCTGGTCGGACAGAAAAAAATGGATCGAAGAACCCCTCTTCAAGTCCTATATTTTTGTATGTGTTTCCACCGCTGATTATTTTAACGCCATCAACGTGCCCAATGCAGTACGTTATATTTCATTTGAACATAAAGCAGTGGCCATCCCGCCTCAGCAGATCGAAGCCATCAAGTATTTTCTCAATCAGAAAGAGCCCGTTTTGTCGGAAGAAGTTGACATGAAAAAAGGCATGAAGGTCGAGATTATTTTGGGTGAGATGACAGGGTTGACAGGTGAACTTATCGAATTGAATGGTAAACACCGGGTAAAAATCCGCATCGATGTGGTAAACAAATCCATCTCGATCGTGATTCCAAAAAGCAAGCTTAGGGTAATCGAATAGCCTTTCCAATATCCTTCTGCAAAAACAAGAAAGAATCGTATTTTTGCAATCCTAACGTTTGCACATGAGTAAAAATTCATATCATATTAACAACCTCAAAGAATTGGAAGCCGAAAGCATCCACATCATACGCGAAGTGGCTGCCGAATTTGAAAATCCCGTCATGCTTTATTCCATTGGAAAAGACAGTTCGGTGATGGTAAGGCTGGCTGAAAAAGCCTTTTATCCCGGCAAGGTTCCTTTTCCTTTGATGCACATCGACAGCAAGTGGAAATTCAAAGAAATGACTGCCTTCAGGGACAAATATGCCAAAGAAATGGGTTGGGATTTAATTGTCCATTACAATAAAAAAGCATTTGAAGAAGGGGTTGGGCCGTATACGCACGGAAGTAAAGTACACACCGATGTGATGAAAACGCAGGCTTTGCTCGAAGGGTTGAACAAGTATAAATTTGATGCCGCTTTTGGCGGTGCCCGCCGCGATGAGGAAAAATCGCGTGCCAAAGAGCGAATTTACTCGTTTAGAGATAAATTCCATCAGTGGGATCCCAAAAACCAACGCCCCGAATTGTGGGACATCTACAATGCCAAAGTTCAAAAAGGAGAAAGCATCCGGGTATTTCCCATTAGCAACTGGACGGAACTGGATATTTGGCAATATATCAGGCTCGAAAACATCCCCATTGTTCCCTTGTATTACGCCAAAGAGCGACCTGTAGTGAATGTGGATGGAAATTACATTCTGGTAGATGACGACCGCATGCCCAAAGAGATGGCCGATAAAGCCGAAATGCGCATGGTACGGTTCAGAACATTGGGATGCTACCCACTTACAGGTGCCATTGAATCGGAGGCGGATACCATCGAAAAAATTGTTGAGGAAATGATGACCGTTACCAAAAGCGAACGCACCACCCGGGTGATCGACTTCGATCAGGAAGCCTCAATGGAACAGAAGAAAAGAGAAGGGTATTTTTAAAATATGAAATCATAACCCACATGGAAATAACTGAATTTCTCGACCAGGATCAAAAAAAGGACCTTCTCCGATTGCTTACTGCCGGTAGCGTGGACGATGGAAAATCCACATTGATTGGGCGGTTGCTTTTTGATAGTAAAAAACTCTACGAAGATCAACTCTCTGCCTTGGAGCGCGACAGCAAACGCGAAGGTCATGCAGGCGAAGAAATTGACTACGCCCTCTTGCTCGATGGTCTGAAAGCCGAACGCGAACAAGGCATTACCATTGATGTGGCTTACAGGTATTTTTCCACAGCCAAGCGCAAGTTTATCATCGCCGACACTCCGGGCCATGAACAGTACACCCGAAACATGGTCACCGGTGCGTCAACCGCTAACCTGGCGATTATCCTGATAGATGCCCGAAAAGGAGTCATCACCCAAACCAAGCGCCATACCTTTTTGGTTTCGTTGCTGGGGATAAAACATGTGGCCCTGGCAGTAAACAAAATGGATTTGATGGATTACAGCGAGGCGGTGTACGACAAAATTTGTGATGATTACAAAGAATTTATAACTCCTTTGGGAATTCCTGATGTGCGCTTTTTTCCCATGTCGGCGCTCAAAGGAGAAAATGTAGTGGATCTGTCCGACAAAATGCCCTGGTATCACGGCAAAAGCATGCTCGAATACCTGGAAACCATTCACATCACCAGTGACCGTAATTTTGAGGATTTTCGTTTCCCTGTTCAGTATGTGGTACGTCCCAGCCTGGATTATCGTGGGTTTGCGGGGAAAGTATCGTCGGGTATTGTAAAGCCCGGAGATGATATCATGGTGCTGCCTTCGGGCAAGACTTCCCGTGTAAAGGAAATAGTTACCTACGATGGATCTCCCAACATGGCTTTTCCGCCACAGTCGGTAACACTTACCCTGGAGCATGAAATTGATGTTTCGCGTGGCGATATGCTGGTCCATCCGGATAACCTGCCAGGTATCTCCCGTCATTTTGAGTCGATGCTGGTGTGGATGGACGAAAAACCGATGGATCTCAACACACAATTCTTAATCAAACATACTTCAAACAATACTAAAGCACGTATTGATTCGATCAACCACATGGTGAATATCAATACCCTGGAACATTTTGATGCAAAGACTTTTGAGTTGAACGAAATTGGCCATGTAACCATCACCACGGCCAAGCCTTTGTTTTTCGATGCCTACAAAAAGAATCGTCAAACGGGGGCTTTCGTCCTGATTGATCCCAGAACCCACCACACTGTGGCCGTTGGGATGATTATCGACAAAACAAATGCCCGCCAGGCCCATCGCATTACACAACATGAATTGCAGAAGGTGGCTCAGGGTGGTTTGCTGATTGATCCGGTTCAAAAGGAAAAGCGGTTCAACCAAAAAGGTCACACCTTGTGGATTACAGGTTTGCACGGTTCGGGTAAAAACGAACTTGCCTATACCTTATACCGTGAATTGTTTAATCAGGGTGCTACCCCTGTTTTACTGGATGGTAAATCGGTGCGTGCCGGACTTTCGCGTGAGCTGGATTATTCACCTTCCGACAGGGCCGAACATTTGCGCCGTGTGGCCCATATGTGCCGGTTGCTCAACGACCAGGGAATGTTGGTGATTTGCTCGTTTGTATCGCCCGACAACGCAGTTCGTGAACAAGTGGCCGAAATTATCGGACCTGATAAGTTCCATTTGTTTTATCTGGAAGCCAACCTGGACTTTTGCAAATCAAACGATCAGTATGACATTTACAAAAAAGCCGACCGTGGTGAAATTCAGCATATCCCGGGCTATGATATGCAATACGATATTCCACAAAAGACACAACTAACCTTGAATGCTCTTGAAAAATCGCACCAGGCGGAAACCATCTTTCAATATCTTGAAAAGAACATAATTTATCCTGTGTCATGATAAAAAAAGGGTTGTTAGTTTATCTGGTTTTTGCTTTGTTTAGTTGCGCTCAGGCTCCCGTTTTTGAAGGCAACGTTCAGATGGAACGCGATATCTGGAACCGTTTCAATTTTCTGATGTTTGAAGTCCCTGTAACCGAGAATGAGTTGCTTGATTTCGACCTGATGGTCGGATATACAGAAGAATATCCCTGGGATGAACTTATCACCAACATTACCTTTTACCCACCAGATGGCAGCATGCTTTCATCGGATTATACCTTCAAACTTGACAAAGAATTTCTATCTGATGTACCGGAAAAAATTCAGGTATTTTCAATTCGTAAACAAATGAAGTTTGGGGCATCGGGTATTTGTAAGGTTCGCGTTGAGAATAAAATGTCGAAAGTACAAACGCCGGGAATTTCCAGTGTTGGAATATCTGCCCGGCGTTCAGAATAAGTTGGATTAAATGACTATTTCAAGGTAAAAGAGGTGTGTCCGATGATGTTTTCACCCTGGAAAATCTCCACATGATATAACCCTGGTTTTAATTCTTTGGTGGCGCGTCTGGTCCAGTTGAGACACACTTCCTTTGCAATATTCTGATAATCTACCGTTTCGGTAATGGAATATTGCAGTTTCTCCCCCATGTACATAAATGAATATTCTTCGCCTCTGCCCATGCTTAGTATTTCTTTGCTGGGTTCGGCAATGCGAACATACAATGCTTTATTTCCGGGCTCAACAACAGTATTTTCGCCCAAAGTAAAACAAACTTTTACCAGATCGGTTCTTTTTATTTTATCAGTTTCAACTTGTTTGCCACCCCCTTTTTCATGCATGGGCATGGCGGTGAGGTTGTAAACTTTTAACACAGCGGCTTCACTTACAATCCCGGTGAGTTGTTCGGTTCTTTGCTCCAACTGACGGCTTTTACGCTTTTCAATGAGGATCTCTTCTTTAATCTGGAGGTTCTCTTCGGTAAGTTCGTGATTTATGGTTACAATCGAATCCATCTGGCGAACATATCCCTGTGCTACTACCTGCAACCTCGAAAGTTTCTTTTTAATCTTGTAATATTCCCATTTAAAATTCAGCATTTCTTTTATTTCCTTCGCATTTGCCTGAATAATACTATCCATTGCCACCAAAGAATCAGAAATTTCGCCATAAGCAACTTTTATTCTGTCGTGCTGAAGGATCACCGAATCAAGTTCGCTTTGCAATTCTACTCTTTGCATCTCCTTTTCGGTAATCAAATCCTTCATGTTATTTTTAACAGAAATAAGCCAAACCGACAACCCAATAATCACCACAGCCAGCAGCCCCAGAACAATGTACATCCATAGGTTTGAATTCCCTTTGTGGTTCGTTTTAATATCATTTCCCTGAGTTTCCATATGCTATCTATTAAAATGCAAAGTTAATTACATTCGATTCTAAATGCAAACGTTTAAAAGAAAGTAAACATTGTGTTTATTATTTAATAATAGTGTGTTTACTAAACAGTAATTCCCATTTTTTTCATTAAAAATGAGGCATTTAAATTTTCCGAGATTCCATCTTTCAACAAATAATCAAACTTAAGGTTGTTTTTTAGAATTTCCACCTCGAAACGTTTGTTTAAAACGTGATTGGGAAACTTATCGGCCAACTCTCCCAAAGTGAGGTCGTGGGTGGCGATCATGCCCGAACAATGAAATGAAATTAGTTGTGTGATGAGGGCTTTTGACCCTTTTTGTTTGTCGGCTGAATTGGTTCCCCGAAGAATTTCATCCAGAATGATAAATAGCGATTGGTCGTCCTTCAAACGATCAATCAATTCCTTCAACCGCTTTAGTTCGGCATAAAAGTACGATTCACCGTCCTGCAACGAATCGCTGGTTTTGATTCCGGTAAACAACTGTACAGGCTTAAATTCAAACGATGTTGCCAATACAGGAGCACCTGTCATGGCCAAAACCAGGTTGATTCCAACGGTTCGTAAGTAAGTACTTTTTCCGGCCATATTGGCTCCGGTAATCACCTGAAATTGTTGCCATCCGGTAAATTTTACAGGATTGCCAACACAGTTTTCAGAAGAAATAAGGGGATGTTTTATGTTGTGGCCTTCCACCTTAAAATCACCAGAAATGATTGATGGATAGGTACTTTCGGTATTTCCGAAGGCAAATCCGGCAAACGAGCTGAGTTCATCAAAAGTTGACAACGCGTTGAACCATTGATGTATATGCTGCTGGTTTTTTGCCTTCCAGCGTTCAAGCCGGATGGTTTGCAGTATATCCCAAAGCAAGAAGACATTCAGCAAGATTCCCATTAATATATTTAAACGGTAATCGAAAGCTGCCGCAATGGCTGATAAATGTTCAATTTCTTTACCGGCTTCGGCATCTTTTTCAACAATTACGTCGCGGGTTTCCTGATTTAAATCCGATGTAAACTTTTCATTTTCAACCATCCTGAATAAACGTGCATATTTGCTGAGCAGGTTGTTCTTTTTTGTGAGTCGTTCATGTATTCGGCCCATTTCACTCAACTTAGGTCCAAGTATGCCCAAAGGCAGCATCAAAAAGAATAAAAAGTAAACGGGTGAAATCCAATGTAAAACAATGGCAAGAACAACAAAAAATCCAATTAAAGGATTTAGCACCAATAAAAAACGAAAAAACCAGGTGTCGTAGATTTTCGTGGTTTCTGTTGCCCAGTTTAATAATCCGGGCAAATCATTTTGATCTTCCGGCTTTTCACCTGACAAATATTTTGATAGAAGGCCTACAGCATGAAATTCCTGTCGCCAGGATAGTTTGGTGCTTAATTCGGCAATGGCTTCTTGTCGTTGTAAAAGCAACTTTTCATCCAAAATGGGCGTTAACAGCCTTTCTGCCACCTTGTTTTTACCGGATACCAGTGCCGAGCGATTGATAAGCTGAAATAATGAGCGTTTTCCAAATAGATCCAGATCATCGGCATAAGGATGGTCCATTGGTACAAAGTTGATACCCGGATCTGCCGACCCGGTATTCTTTTTCAAAAATTCAAGTTCCTGATGGTTAATTTCAACAAAAGCCTGATAACGCGCTTTTTTAAGTTCCTGCGCCTGGTGCTTCCGGATTAAATAAACAAAAGCGGCCAAACCGACTATTCCCACCAGGGTAACCGGTATATAACTCACCGATGACAAAATATAGATTCCGACCACAGTGGAGAAAAACACCACCAGACGCAGGATGGAGGTGGTGCGTATCTGCTTTTTTATCAGAGTTAATTTTTCCTCATATCGGTTAAGGCGTTGTTCGAACGCTGGTGCAGGCAATTTGTTACTGATCATAAACGAAGATAAAAACACAAAGTAACAAATATATTTGAGGGCAATTATTTCACGGAAATCATACCCGATTTATTTTAGAGCTAACTTCCTAAAGCTTAGTGGCTAATACCCCGACTTTTTTGTATTTTTTAACGTTTCCGTTCAAATCAAAAACTTCCACATACAACACGTAAATTCCAACAGGAGCCTTTGTATTGTCGTCCTGAATGCCATCCCAGCTCACCATCCCCGATGTACCCAGATATTCGTTGTTTACCAGTTTGCGGACAGGATACCCGCCGGCATTAAAAATTTTCACAGTCATCATATATCCCGGTTCATCAAATGTATACATGATGTTCAACACATCCTGATACCCGTCGTTGTCGGGAGAAAAAATCCCCGGCACTATTTGAATGGATTTATCTTCAACCTGTTGACTAACATCCTGTGAATTTAGATAGCCAGGTGTCCCAAAACCCACACTTTCGGAAGCCGAATGCCAATTATTTGATTGATTTGTGGGAACATCGGGATTGATGCGTTCAAGGGCCACTCCGTCCACATAGCTCAACAATGGAAACTGCATGTTTTCATTGTATTTAAAGAGATCCACTACCATATTTTCATTGGTGATCAACAGCACGGTTCCTGAATCGTTGTTGTACGAAGGGAAGGGGTACAGCTTTAAAAAGGCCTCCGGATTTTGGGTGTAATATTGATTTTTCACAACATCGGGCGAAACCGTCAACACCAAATATTCACCGGGTACCATCAATTGTTGCTCATCGAGCAATGGATAATAAACTGTGTCGGGTGGATTTGGCGGACTTTGTTTGATGGTTCCCAGTAGGAGGGTCGCCAAATCCAGCACTTTTTGCGAACGGTTGTACAACTCCACATAATCTGAACCATTGGTCCAGGGGTTGAAAAGCAGTTCGTTAATTACAATCTCCTGAGCCGCTATTGTTTCGGGCAATCCAAACGAAATCACCGTATCCGATTTCATGGGTATTCCGGCACAGTTCATCAGGCTTTGCTTTACTGTCAACGCGTACAGTTGACCATCAACGAATGGATCGGCGAAATAGAGCTCTATTTTTCGGGAATCATCCACCACAAGGTAAGTGTTTTGAGGGTTTCCAATTCCCTGATCCACTTCGTAATTCTCTAATATCTGTAAAGCCGATTCGTCCATCATCTGGTTAAACGTCAGTTGGAGGATGTTGTTGGCCACGATGACCAGTTTTAAGGGTGCCGGTATTAAGATTTGATCGTTAAATACGGAGTTCTGCGTGCCTGGTGTTCCCCCAAGATTGCTTATAGACGCACTCCAGTTTTCTCCACCCGAGCAATAATTACCGGGGTTCATCTGCTCCAGCGACCAGCCGCCATCCTCTTTATCAGGATCCTTGTACCAATCATCCGAATAGGTAACCTGGTTTATGAGCATGCCTTCGTTGTTGGCCAACGTAACGGTTTGCCCTGCATTGGTGAGCGCCAGGCTGCTAAATCCGTAAAATAGTCCATAGGAGGTGAATTCAGGTTCGGCGTCATCCTTCGCAACAATTAAATAGCCATTGGCCGGAACCACCACAAAATCAAATACTTTTACAGTGGTCCCAATGGTTAAAGTCCAATCGGTTAAATCGATGCTGTTAGCTGTGAGATTGAATAACTCGAGGTATTCAAAATCAGGCAAAGCCACCACAGGATTGGGATCGGCCATAATTTCGTTGATGACCACATCACCAGCCTGTGCTCTGTAAAAAACAAAGTCCTGCGATCCGGGATCCATCAGTTTTTCAGCCAAATCGCGAATGCCGGATACCGATAGTCTGTTCATCTGTCCCGATGGAAATTTCTGACTAAAAACCAGGTGGATGTTGGTCGGATTTCCGGTTACCAATTCTGCTGAAGCTGGTGTCCCAATGCCATTATTAGCTTCGAAGTTTGTGAGTGTTGTCACACTTGCTGCATTCAGCGATTCATCAAAACCAAGCAACAAGGTACTGTCGGAGGTGACGGAAGTGCTAAGCCAGACTGGAGGCGTATTGTCGACAATGACCGGGCCGGCATACACGTCATCGAAGTAAAAGTTATCGTCGTTGCTCACGGTGTAGATACAAAGAAACCCCAAAGCATTGGTTTGCTGAAACGCGTTGTCGGTTCCCTGAGTTTCCAACTGAAAATTCTCACCACCTTGGGGATCCACATACATTTTCCACAAGCCATCGGTACTTTTGGTGATTTTTACCCGAATTGAAAACGAAGAGGCGATCAAACCTTCGGTACCACGGCATACAGAAGTAAGGGTTTCTCCATCCTGACGAAAGATTTCCAATGCATCGCTGCTTCCCGATTCTCCCAGTTGCAAAAAATATCCCTGCAAAGGCAGATGCAAATCTTGCTGGTTGCTGATGAGGTAAAAACGGCCATTGTTGTTCAAAGACGGACTAAAGGCCAGGCGGATGAAACACCGCCATTCGGTTTCTCCAACAAACTGATTGGCCGTTGTCAGCATGGAGTTTCCGGCAGCCGTATCCATGAGTTGCAACTGGAAATTGTCGTTTACAACGAACTTATTCTGGTCTCCCCCCCAGAAAGGGTTTTCGGTAAAATTACCATCCGAGAAATCATCCGAAACCTGTGCAAAAAGCAAGATGGGAAACCACAGCAGGATAAAAAATAGTTGTTTCATTTTTTGATATTTTTGCTGAAACATTTTTGGGTAGGTAAATATACAACTATGGGTTGAATTTTCGGCCTGTTGACAAAAAAAATCACCATAAAAGTGTAAATATAAATCAGATTGCAATTTATTCAGGTTTGCCTGAGAAAAATTCAGTAAAATGAAAGTAGCCGTTGTGGGTGCCACCGGATTGGTTGGCCGTGAAATGATCAAAGTGCTGGAATCGCGGAATTTTCCGGTTGATGAACTCATAGCCGTTGCTTCCGGCAGAAGTGTTGGGGAGACTGTTCCATTTAAAGGAAAGGAAATTCCTGTGGTTTCGGTTGAAAATGCCATCAGGCAACAGCCTGAAATAGTTCTTTTTTCGGCCGGAGGAAGCGTTTCGTTGGAGTGGGCACCTAAGTTTGCAGCCTATGGAGGCAAAGTCATCGACAACTCTTCGGCCTGGAGAATGCATGACAATATTCCTCTGGTGGTTCCGGAGGTCAACGGGCATGTGTTAACTGCTGACGACCACATCATTGCCAATCCCAATTGCTCAACCATCCAGCTGGTGATGGCGCTGGCTCCGCTTCATCATGCTTATACCATTAAACGTGTGGTAGTTAGTACCTACCAGTCTGTTTCGGGAAGTGGAAAAAAAGGAATTGACCAGCTGATGTCGGAACGGGCAGATTTGCCTCACCAAATGTTTTATCCTCATCAGATTGATTTGAATGTGTTGCCACATGCCGGTGATTTTGATATGTATGGAAATACCACCGAAGAGCTTAAGCTGACCAATGAGACCAAAAAAATTCTCGATCCGGCCATTTTACTTACGTCCACGGTAGTGCGGGTTCCCGTAAAGGGCGGACATTCGGAAGCCGTGAATATTGAGTTTAAGAATGATTTTACCATTCCTGAAGTAAAAAGACTTCTGGGTGGAATGCCCGGAGTGGTGGTGGTGGATTATCCGGAAGCCAATCTTTACCCGATGCCTCTGATGGCCGAAGGGAAGGATGAGGTTTTTGTTGGCAGAATTCGCAGAGATACCACCTGCGACAACAGCCTGAATATGTGGGTTGTATCGGACAATCTGCGCAAGGGAGCCGCAACAAATGCGGTTCAAATAGCTGAAATATTGCTTTCAAAAAAATTGGTTTAATTCTATGAAGATTTATCATTGTATTGCCGACTTTAAACCTGTTCATAATCCGGTTGTAACCATCGGAACTTTTGATGGTGCTCATCTGGGACATCGTGCCATTTTTGAAAGAATGAAAGAAGAAGCACAAAAGATGGATGGCGAAACCGTTGTGATTACCTTTTATCCGCATCCGCGCATCGTGCTCGAACCTGAGAATACCGAACTTCGATTTATTAAAACCCAGGAACGTAAAATCCATGAAATTGAACAAGCCGGAATCGATCACCTGATTGTGGTGGAATTTACCAGAGAATTTGCTGCCACTTCTTCCGAAGATTTTATCAGAAAACTGGTGGTTGAAAAAATTAGACCCAGAGCACTTATCATCGGGTATGACCACCATTTTGGCAAAGACCGTTCCGGTGGCATACAATTGCTCGAAAACCTGGGCCGGGAATTTGGTTTTGATGTGGATATGGTGGAAGCCCAAAGTATCAACGGAACTACCGTTAGTTCCACAAAAATCAGAAATCTGCTCAAAGAGGGCGGGGTAAGGGAAGCCAACCAATTACTTGGACACGAATATTCGATTACCGGAACCGTGGTAAAAGGAAAATCTATTGGCCGTGATTTGGGATTTCCAACCGCCAACATCGAAGTGGCCGATCATTTTAAACTCATCGCTGCGGTAGGTGTATATGCCTGCCGGGTGATCCATAAAAACGTGGTTTACAAAGGTATGAGCAACATCGGGTTTCGGCCAACGGTCGATCATGGTGAGTTAACCATTGAGGTGAATATTTTTGATTTTGATCAGGACCTTTACGGACAGGAAATCACGATTTCGTTTGTCGACCGCATGCGTGACGAAAAGAAATTCGAAAGTCTTGATGCTCTTAAGATACAGTTGGCCAAAGACAAGATAAAGGCCATGACGTTGTTGTAAATTCTCAGTTGCGTGATGGACTTAAAAACTACCCTTGGCTACAAAACTTACCATGTGAATTTTTCCACTATTTTTGTGGTCAATTGAAAGTAATTCAACATAAATAAATGAATATGAAACAAAAATTCACCGGTCTTTTTACGGCCACCCTGGTATTGGTTGCCTTTTCAACCCATACCTTTGCCTGTACCAATTATCTGGTTACCAAAGGAGCCTCCACCGATGGCTCCACCATGGTTTCGTATGCCGCCGACTCACATGTGTTGTATGGCGAGCTTTATCATTGGCCGGCAGCCACTTATCCCAATGGCACCATGCTTGATGTATACGAATGGGATACCGGAAAATATTTAGGTCAGATAAAGCAAGCCCTTCAAACGTACAATGTGATTGGCAACATGAACGAAAATCAGGTCTCCATTGGAGAAACCACCTATGGCGGGCGTGAGGAACTTTATGTTCAGACTGGAGCCATTGTAGACTATGGAAGCTTGATCTACATCACCTTACAACGTGCTGTCAGCGCACGCGATGCCATTAAAATTATGGGCAACCTGGTTTCGGAATATGGTTATGCAAGCGTTGGGGAATCTTTCTCAATCTCAGATAAAGATGAAGTTTGGATATTGGAAATGATTGGTAAAGGCGAAGGCGAAAAAGGAGCTGTTTGGGTAGCGAGACTCATTCCTGATGGCTATGTATCAGGACATGCCAACCAGGCACGCATTACTACTTTCCCGCAGTCATCGAAAAACAACGCGATTTCTTCCAATGAGTTGGACAAAATTAACGATCCTGCCATTGAATGTGTATATTCGGCCGATGTGATTTCATTTGCACGCCAAAAAGGATGGTATTCTGGCGAAGACAAGGACTTTTCGTTTAGCGATACCTATGCTCCGGTAAATTTTGGAGGTGCCCGCTTCTGCGAAATCCGTGTTTGGAGTATGTTTAACAAAGTGGCAGGTGGAATGGATAAATACTGGGATTATGTAAAAGGGAATATTCAGCACGATGCCAAATTCGACAACGGAACGGTAAATCCCAATCACTATGCCACTAACCGGATGCCGCTCTGGATTAAACCTGAAAACAAAGTAAGTGTTCACGATATGATGAATTTTATGCGCGATCACCTGGAAAATACCGAACTCGACATGAGTAAAGATGCCGGGGCAGGTTCTTATGGACTTCCGTATCGCTGGCGTCCGCTCACCTGGACTGTGGATAGTGTAGAATATTGCAACGAACGTGCCACCGCCACCCAACAGACCGGGTTCTCCTACATCGCTCAATCCAGAAGCTGGTTACCCAACGAGGTAGGCGGAATTATCTGGTGGGGTGTTGATGATGCATCCGGCACGGTTTATATGCCCATGTATACCAGTATCACCAAAACACCAACCAACTTCGCCGTAGGAAATGGTTCGATGATGGAATGGTCGGAGACTTCTGGTTTCTGGATTTTTAATCAGGTGGAAAATTTTGCTTACACGCGCTACAACTCCATTCATCCTGAGATCGAGAAAATACAGACTGATCTTGAAACCGGTTTAATCACCATGACCCCGGCAGTTGATGCAGGCGCGATGGCTTTATTGGAAAAAGACAGAGCGGCTGCCATTAAATACCTCACCAACTATTCATGCGGAGTGGGTGCCGATGTTTTCAACATCTGGAAAGACCTGTATCAATATCTCTTTCTGAAGTATATGGATGGTAACATCAAAACCAAAGTAGAAGTTCCTGAAGGATATATTTATATTGCTCCCGAAGTAAGCCAACCAGGCTACAGTCCAGAAACTTTAAAGGTCATCGTTAAACAAACCGGTGACAAACTTAAAGTTACAGGAAGTTCTCATTGATAGGTAACTTGTAATGAATTATTAAAAGGAGTCTGATGGGCTCCTTTTTTTATTTCCCGCAGATTGCGCCAATGAATGAGTTGTGAGACCCAAAGAACACGGAGTGAATAGTCTCTGTGTCCTTTGGGTTTCTGTGGTTTATTTATTCAGTAAAAATCACTCGGGCAAATAGCAAAACCACAATTAATCAAACAGTTCCTCCAGTTTATCCTGTAAATCTTGTCCTCTCAGGTTTTTTTCCAGAATAATACCATCCGGACCAATGAGGATATTTTGTGGAATGGATTGAATTCCATAAAGTTTACCTGCCTCGCAGTTCCAATATTTTAAATCAGAAACCTGTGTCCAGTCGAGGTGATCATCCGCAACAGCTTTTACCCAACCCTCTTTGCCTTTGTCGAAGGAAACGCCAAAAACATCGAATCCTTTGTCGTGGTATTTTTGGTATGCAGTCACCACATTGGGATTTTCGGCCCTGCAAGGTGAGCACCAGGAGGCCCAGAAATCGACCAGCACATAGTTTTTTCCCACAACCGATGACAATGATGTAGGCACTCCATCAGGGTTGTTAAGTGTAAAATCAACGAAAGGCTGACCTACCTGAACGCTTTTCAGTGTATTTACATAATCCTGTAGTTTTTTTACATAAAACGACTGGCTGATGGAAGGACCGAACGCAGATACAATGCTGTCGAGCATGTTTAAATCATATTGATAAGAATTACCCATAATCTCAAAAGCGGAAACAACCGAGTTTGGATGTTCGAAGGCATAGTTGGTTATAAAGCTGGTTTTCATGGCATCTGCATCAGAATATTCTCTTTCGATTTGTGCCATTTTAGCTGTATCACCCATCTGACGGGCCTGGCCATATTGTTGACCCATTTCGGCCAATTGCTGATCAAATTCGTCGGTGGCGGCAACAAATTCCTTGTATTCATCTTCGGCTTCTGAACCGGTAATGGTTACATTCTGAAGATCTTTATAATCGCCGGCAACGGTTATATCTCCGGGGCTCACAAAAATGGTGAAATAACTTTTGTTGTCGTTAAACGCGATGTAAAAGAATTCAGGAAGATTAACATGGCCCCAAAGTTGGGCTTTGTTATCTTTTAAAGCAGCAGAATCGAAAGTGATCATTTCACCATCAACACGTTGGCGCAAAAAGACACTGTCGCCATTTGTGCCGGTTATAGTGAGATTGATGTTAAAATTATCATTGCTGTGGGGATTGGTACATGCGGCCAACATTACCACAATGGAAACCAACATTAAAATAGAAAGTTTTTTCATCAGAGTTAAATTCAAGATTAGATAAAGAAATAAGACAACAAAACTAATCAGGTTGTTGTTATAATGGTAGTAATTAACAAAATTTTGTGCTTCAGGTACAAAAAATCAGGTAACTAAAAAGGCTGCCTGCAAATGCAAACAGCCTTTTTAGGTTTTAAACGGTATTTATTCCGCTAAAGCGGGTTCTTCAGAAATTACCGGTTCTGTAATTTCGATCTCTTCATCTGTCTGCCCCGGTTTCTCCGTCACGATGGTCATTTCTTCAATCAGGTTTTTTGCACCTGCAAATTTGTCGATAATAAACAATACGTAGCGAATATCCACATTGATGGTGCGTTGCAGTTTAGGCTCGAAGGCAATATCGCCACTCATGGCTTCCCAGTTACCATCGAATGCAAGACCCAGTAGTTCGCCATTGGCGTTCATCACCGGGCTTCCTGAATTTCCGCCGGTTATATCGTGGTTGGTAAGGAAACAAACCTTCATCACTCCATTTTCACCATAAGGGCCAAAATCACTGGCATTATAGAGTTCTTTCAATTTGGCAGGAACGATAAACTCAAAATTATTGGGATCTTCTTTTTGCATGATTCCGTCCATGGTGGTGAAATATTCGTAGTGGATGGCGTCAGCCGGGTAGTAATCCTGCACGGTGCCATAGGTTAAACGCATGGTAAAATTGGCATCCGGGGCATAGTTTATTTCGGGATTCATTTCGCGCAGGCCGGCAATAAATAAACGGTTGCCTTTGGCAAGATTTGCGTATGCCTCCTTGGTTTTTTTGGCCATGTTACGGTAGTTGGTGAAAAAGGCGTTAACGGCCACAAATGCCGGATCCTTGTCCAGTTCTTTTTTACCAGGTTTAGCTAAAAAAGCCTCCACCTTTTCCTTGCTGGCAAAAATGGACTTGGAAAATACGTATTCAGCATATTTATCGAAGTCGCCTCTAAATTTATCATTCATTTTCAAAAGATAAAACGGTTGTTGATCCAAAGGCACGTTTTGGTGGTACATGCGCATCATTGAGGCCAGCAGGTTGCGGTCGATGTTGGTGTTATAATCTTTAAAATATCCGTCAACACCTTCTTTGATTTTGTCGACAGCTTCTTTTATTGCAGTTTGGTCAGGTTTTTTTGCATCAAGCAATTTAGCCAGGTTATTAAATTTATTGGCAGATCCAAGAATTTCGGGACCACGATAAATGGCTTCCATGAAATAGTACCTGGCTAAATCGTATTCGCCAATTATATCATAAGCATTGGCAATCAAGGTGATGGCCTTACCGAATTTTTCCTTTTTGAGCGGATTGTGGTTCAGCCAGTTTTCAAACTCAGCTTCCTGCTGCTGTTTTTTGGCTTTTACATTCAGGCGTTTCAAACCTTTGGTTTGGCCGATAAAATATTTCCAATAGTTGGCTGTACGGGCAAATTTTGAGGCATATTGCAGTCTCACGGCTTCGTTGGCATCCATTCCTTCGCGCATGATGCGCAGTTTTTCTGCGCGAATATCTACAATGGTCGGATTGGTCAGGTTGATGGCCTGATCGACGCCGTAAGACGACAGATACCGATCGGTGCTGCCCGGAAAGCCCATGATCATGGCAAAATCACCCTGGTCAACTCCTGCGATGTTGATGGGGAGAAAATGTTTAGGTTTGAGAGGCACATTGTCTGCTGCATATTTGGCCGGTTTTCCTTCCGGAGAAGAATAAACGCGAAACATGGAAAAGTCGCCTGTGTGGCGGGGCCACATCCAGTTGTCGGTATCGGCACCAAATTTTCCAATGGATTCAGGAGGTGTCCCTACCAAACGGATGTCGGTATATACTTCATATACAAACAGATAATATTCGTTACCACCATAAAATGATTCAACAATTCCCCTGAAACCGGTGTCCTTGGTAGCAGTTTCAATTATTTTTTTGTTGTTGACATCGATAATGCTGTCGCGCTGTGTTTCAGTCATATCGCTGGTTACACCCGCGATGCTTTCGGCGGTTACATCCTTCATGTATTGAAGAAATTGCACCTTAAGGCCATCCACAGGAATTTCTTCGCCTTTGTTCATGGCCCAGAAGCCATCATTGAGATAGTTGTTTTCGGGCGAACTCACCTGTTGAATGGAACCATAACCACAGTGGTGATTGGTAAGAATCAAACCTTCGGGAGACACAATTTCTCCGGTACAACCGCCACCAAAGATGATGACAGCATCCTTTAAACTTGAATGGTTAACACTGTAAATATCTTCAGCAGAGAGTTTTAATCCCAGCTTTTGCATTTCAACCATGTTATTATTGATTAACATTGGAATCCACATACCTTCGTCGGCACGTACAAAGTTGTTGACGCCCATAAACATGATCAACAGGGCAATGAGTGATTTTTTCATTATTAAGAATTATTGATTTAAACGTATTTTTCTCCTTTATCCACCTTTACATCGGTAACAAATTGTCGGATTTGCTGTTCATCTTCTTTACGACAGATTAATAAAGCATCGTCATCTTCCACCACAATATAGTCGTCGAGGCCCTGTAAAACCACGAGTTTGTTTTTTGGCATATTAACAATGCAGTTACGGGTATCGTATAGCATGACATTGTTTCCAACCACCGCGTTTTGATGTTCATCTTTATCGCGGATGGTGTACAACGACCCCCAGGTTCCCAAATCCGACCAGCCAAAATCCACCGAAAGCACATACACGTTGGAGGCTTTTTCCATGATACCATAGTCGATAGAAATGTTTTTACAAACGGCATAGGTATTCCTTATAAATTGCTCTTCTTCGGGAGTGTTGTATTTGCCAATACCGGCAGCAAACAGCGAATCAATCTCGTCGAGCAATGTTGAAAAGGCGTGCATGATGTTTTTAACCGACCAGATAAAGATGCCCGAATTCCATAAAAAATCACCACTTGCGAGAAAGGACTCGGCAATTTCCAGATTGGGTTTTTCGGTAAAGGTTTTCACCTTTCTTAACAACGGGTTTTCGGGGCACACAATTTCTTCTGTAAACTGGATATAACCATAGCCGGTATCAGGCCTGCTGGGCTGAATTCCCAGCGTTAGCAACCAGTCGTTTTCGCTGGCGGCCTTTAAAGCCGTTTGAATATTCCTGACAAATTCATCTTCCTTTAGAATAATGTGGTCCGAAGGAGCCACCACGATCAATGCATTGGGGTTGGTTTCTTTGATTTTGTAATTGGCATAAGCCACACAGGGAGCCGTATTCCGGCGAGCCGGTTCACAAAGCACCTGATTTTCGGTGAGTTCGGGTAATTGTTCCAGCACCAGTTCTTTGTATATCTCATTGGTGACTACATAGATGTTTTCCGCAGGACAAACATGCGTAAAGCGATCGAATGTTAACTGAATGAGCGTTTTACCAACTCCCAGAATATCGATAAACTGTTTGGGACGCGAGGTTTTGCTCATGGGCCAGAAACGGGCACCAACCCCTCCGGCCATAATTACGCAATAATTGTTCTTTTTTTCCATTCCTTTTGGTTTGAAACCCTTTCCAAACGCTTGTTTTGTTAATAAAAATTGATCAAAACAATAAATTGAAAAGAGGTATAATATAAGTCACAAAAATAGTAAAGTCGTTGGTTAATTAATTGTTATTTGTGGAATTCATGATTTTATCTGATTGAATAAAAATGTTTTATTAAGAATATACTCAGCTTAATGTGTTTCTGTTTCCTGAATAACCGGTGTTAACGCGTGTACCAGATAGAACTTTTTGTTGGCCATGTTCATGCATTTGTAGCGTGTACGGCGTTTTTCTCCTTTTTTAAAAAGCATACCGTTTTCAATAAGAAACAAACTACCATCCGGGATTTCTTCCAACAAAGGATTCTTTATTCCGGAGTCGTATTTTTTAAGCATCCGCGAAAGCGCGATTTCCGAAGTACTGGCCGCTTTTGAATTGATGATGCTTTTTTCGAGTTCTATCCTGATGTCATCAGGGAAAGCACCGGTTTGGATGATTTGTGTCATCAGCGTTCTATAGGTTGCCTTCCATTCTTTTCCATGGGGCTGAGCTTTTCGTTCGTATTTTTCCCATGTGAGCAAATGGGCATATTCGTGTACAAACGTGATTAAAAAAGCATAGTTGTTTAAATTGTGGTTGATCGAAATCCGGTGGTTACCATACCGGATGGGTGGGCGGTAATCGCCCAATTTGGTGCTGCGGTCGCGGCTGATGCGAAAATGGACTTTTTTTTGTTCAATCCAGGTCACAACCGTTTCTATGGCCTGTTCAGGAAAATATTGACTAAGTATTTGTTTGTCCTTTGGAAGCATGTGTGGTTGAAAATCAGGCAAAAAAAGGTTTTGTAATATGGATGTACTGGTTAACAGGTGTGTAGCTCCAACGGGGACAATCGCAATCTTTATTTTTACGTTTTGGAGGACGGTAACCGGTGCGGTGACTGGCACATGAAATACACATGACCGAAAATAACAATATGGATATTAATATTTTAAGTTTCATTTGGCAATCCCTTTAACAAATACAGGGCAAAGATATATTCTTTTTCTTTCAGGAAGTTTTCCCGGAAGTGTCGGATAGCCTTTCGGGGAATGGCGCCTGAAGTTTGATTTCCTGTTTTATTTCATCCAGCGACCAGGCGTTGCTCACTGTAAAATCGCCAATTTGGGTACGACGCAAAGCAGAGAGATAGGCTCCGTTGTTGAGGCTCTTTCCAAAATCGTACACCAGCGACCGGATATAAGTGCCTTTGCTGCATTTTACAACAAAATCCGCATCCGGCAGGTTGATGTTTAGGACCGAAAATTCGTGGATGGTTACCGGACGGGCTTTCATGGTGACATCATCGTTTTTGCGGGCATATAAAAAAGCACGTTTTCCATCAATTTTTATGGCTGAATACACCGGTGGGATTTGTTCGATTTCTCCCATAAAGGCTTTTGTGGCCTGTTCCAGTTGAACGGTTGTTAATCCTGATATATTGAATGTTTGATCGACTTCGGTTTCAAGATCGTAAGAAGGGGTTGTGGCACCCAGTTTCATGCTTCCAACGTATACCTTGTCGAGGCCCTGGTAGGCATCAATTTGTTTGGTGTATTTTCCGGTGCAGATGATGAGCAAACCACTGGCCAGAGGATCGAGGGTCCCGGCATGTCCCACTTTTATTTTTTTCAGGTTATAAGCACGTTTGATATACGAACGCAAGTGATTTACCACATCAAACGAGGTCCATTCGAGTGGTTTATCGATGAGCAGGACTTCACCTTCTTCAAAATTAAATGTCATTACGATATGGTTAAATCAACACCCACCAAATACAGCACCAATATCACAACCCCAACAACTATGCGGTAATAGCCAAAAAGTTTAAATCCGTGTTTGGTTAAAAAAGTGATAAACGATTTGATGGCGATGAGGGCGACAATAAAAGCCACTACATTTCCAAATATAAGGATGTCGATGTTTTCGACGTTAATGGCGGTATAGTTTTTCATTAATTTATAACCCGAAGCGGCAAACATGGTGGGCACTGCAAGAAAAAAAGAAAATTCGGCGGCTGCCTTTCTACTCAGTTTTTGGGTCATCCCTCCAATGATGGTAGCTGCCGAACGCGATACTCCGGGAATCATGGCAATGACTTGAAATAAACCGATTTTCAGGGCTTTTGGGTAGGTAACCTCCTGATCATCACCTTCGTGGTTAAACCATTTATCAACAAATACAAGTACAATCCCGCCAAGGATAAGCATCACAGCTACAGTATACACACTTTCGAGCAACATATCGATGTAATCGCTCAACAGCAGGCCAAACACTGCGGCCGGTATAAATGCCACAAACAATTTATAATAAAATTTCATGGTTTGAAAAAACCGCTTCCAATACAGCACTACTACCGAAAGAATGGCACCAAATTGAATGTTGATGATGAATGCCTGAACAAATTCATTGCTTTTCATCCCCATAATGCCTTCGGCAAGGATCATGTGGCCAGTGGAAGAGACAGGTAAAAACTCGGTAATGCCTTCAACAATGGCGAGAATAAGTGCTTCGAACCAGGTCATAAGTATAAAGTATTAACTAGGTTTATTTTTGAGATGCCAACTGTTTACCAGTAAATTACGCTGTGTTACCCGTTGTGTAAATTAAAAGAGCAAGTTCATTAAAATGGGAACCAACCGTTAAAATCACCCGGGAAATTAAACTTCTTTCGGATGATACATAATTGCAGCAATTTCAATTACATATCCCAATAAAATCAGGATGGGAGAAAGGGTTAGCCTGGTAAAACTAAAGAGCCCGTTACTAAATACATTGGGGTCTTCTGAGCCTCCGCCAATCATCAGGAGAAATCCTAAACTCAACACAAGAAGCCCTGAAATTAACATAATGTAATTTACTCTTTGAAAAGCAAAACCGCGTATTTCTTCTTTATTGGTCTTTTTTTGCACGTTGGTTGCCATGGTGTTAATTTTTTGTCAAAAATAATAGAAATACCCTTTCTTTGATTCTTCCGAATGGTTTTTACACAAAACCAGATCATAAAGGTTGTTAAAAAATCCTGTATTTAACCATAAAACTGATCCGATTTCATGTGCAGGAATTTTGAAACCGAAAAATAAGTCGATACCGCCGTGATCAATATACCTGTAAACAGGATGGATAAATAAAGGTTGAGTCGTGTTAAAGGGCCGGTAAGGACCGATAATTCAGGTATCTGGTTCAACAGCGTTTCCATGATGCCATACAACATCAGGCTGGCCAAAACCGCACATAGGATACCCTGTGCTATTCCCAACATCAAAAAGGGTTTACGAATAAAGTTTTCGGTAGCCCCCACCAGCTGCATACTTCGGATAACGAACCGCTTTGAAAATACCGAAAGCCGTATGGTATTGTTTATCAACGCCAGTGCAATTACAAACAACAATAAACTAAAGGCCATCAGTGCCAGTGTGATATTGCTCAGGTTGTGGTTAATGAGGTGCACCATCGACTTTTGGTAATACACTTCTTTGACCTTCGGATTAGCCATCACCTGTTGTTCAATTTTTGCGATACTGTCGCTGTTGGCCCAGGCTGCACGGAAGCGAACATCAATGGAGGGTAACAATGGATTGTCTTCGTCGCCCAGAAACCCGGTAAATTCTTCACCCAATAAATCTGTCAGCCGTTTGGTGGCCTCTTCTTTGGTAATGTATTCGGTTGATTTAACAAATGGCGCTGCATCCAGCGTTTTCTTCAATTGCAGGATTTCGGCTTCTTTAACCTGGTTGGTCATAATGATTTCAAAACCAATATGCTCCAGAATGTAATCCGACAGGTTTTGTGCATGCAAAAGCAACATCCCGAGAAAGCCCAAGGTAAACAACACCAGTGTAATGCTGATGGTTGAGGTTACATAGGCCCCGCTCACACGTCGCTGCTGACTATTATCGTTTTTTATTCCCATTGCGGGTGCTAAAGTACTAAAATATTACGTGTTTCGTTGGCCCGGAAATCTTTAATGATTGTTGGAGCAGGTGGTTTTTTATGAACCTATTTGTAATTAGACCTACTATAAATAGCACTGTCCATGCATTATATCATATATAACTATGTGAATATGAGCATTTATTGAATTTACTTTATCATTCGTCAACTACAGCATGTTGCCAGACTCATTTTCTGGCTCAGGTTTTACCCGTTTTTGAAATTTATCGCATCAGGCGATTTTGCAGGTTAAAGGATTTTTTTGTGCTATCATGCATTGCTTTATAAATAATAAAACCAATTAAATTACCATTATTATGCCACTACAAGTCAAACGATTATTACTGGTGTTCGCCGTATTTATCGGAATCATGTTGGGACTAAAGTATTTCTTAACCCCTGATTCGTGGAGAGAATATGGTCCCTATCGGGGAAACGCATTAAAGGAAATCGTCAATCAGGTACCCAAGTTTGTTCAAATGGAAGACTGTGCCGCCTGTCACGATTCAATTGCTGAAATTAAATCGCAGGGCGAGCACAATCCACTTCAGTGTGAGATTTGTCACGGTCCCGGTTATAGGCATATAGATGACGAGACGGTAAAAATGGAAATTCCTAAAGGCAATGCCGTTTGCATGAGGTGTCATACCAAAAATGCGGCCAGCCCGTCGGGTATAATTAAACAAATAGATGCTGTTGAACACAGCGAAGGTGAAGATTGTATAAACTGTCATAATCCCCATCAGCCATGGCTATAGATAAAGAAAATTTTTCAAGACGCGAATTTCTGAAACATGCAGGCTCATTTGCCGGAGGCGTAGTTTTCGTTTCCCTCATCAATCCATTCAAATTTGTTTTTGCCACCAAAGAGCCGAAGGGCACAGGAAAGTGGTATGGCGTGGCCATCGATATTGAAAAATGTATCGGATGTGGAAGTTGTGCCCGGGCCTGCAAGGTTGAAAATGATGTGATTAACGAACCCTTTTTCTTTCGTAACTGGGTGGAACAATATACCATCACCAACGATGAGCAAATTCTGGTTTCGTCGCCAAATGGCGGTATTGATGGATTTAAACAACCTGTTCCAGAAGAAGAAATCTATAAAACCTTCTTTGTTCCCAAGATGTGCAACCACTGCGCCAAATCGCCCTGCACCCAGGTTTGTCCGGTAGGGGCTTCATTTGAATCGCCCGAAGGACTTGCTTTGGTCGACATAACCTATTGCATTGGTTGTGGCTATTGTGTTCAGGCTTGTCCTTATGGTTGTCGCTACATCGATCCTACCAAAGGAACGGTTGATAAATGTACGTTGTGTTATCACCGTTTGCAACAGGGTCTCGATCCGGCATGCATGATGGCCTGCCCGACAGGAGCCCGCATATATGGCGATTTAAACGACAAGGAAAGCGCTTTGTATGCTTTTATAAAGGAGCATAATTGTGCCGTGTTAAAACCGCAATTAAACACCAGTTCAAAATTATATTATAACGATTTAAGTCAGGAGGTACATTAAAATGGATAAAATTCAATCTCTATACGAAGCACTGGCCAAAGTAGAAGGCTTTATTTATCCCAATGAAATTGCCCTAAACTGGGATATGCTCATTGTAATGTACCCTTACGTAACCGGGCTTGTTGCCGGAGCGTTTATCCTGGCCTCATTAAACAGGGTTTTCGATATCAAGGCGTTGCGGCCAACCTATGAAATTTCATTGCTTACCGCACTCTCGTTCATGCTGATAGCTACCATGCCTTTGATTTCGCATTTGGGCCAACCCATGCGTTTTTATGAAATGCTGATTACTCCCCATTTAACGTCTGCTATGGCCATTTTTGGTTTTGTGTATTTGTGGTATCTAATGGTGGTGCTATTGCTCGAAATCTGGTTCGATTACCGGTACGATATGGTGATCTGGTCGAGAGAAAAAACAGGGATTATGCGGCATGTTTACAGAGCACTTACTTTGTGGGTGAGCGATACTACACCCAAATCGAGAAAAACGGATGAAAAAATCGGATACTTTATCACGGTCGTGGGGATTCCTTCTGCATTTCTCCTACACGGATACGTGGGCTTTATTTTTGGATCCATTAAGGCCAATCCCTGGTGGTCGACAGTGATGATGCCTGTTATTTTCCTCTTTTCGGCTATGGTGTCGGGGATTGCCCTGGTGATGTTTATCTACATGGTGGTTACCTGGTTGCGCAAGCAAAAAATCGAAATGATTGTACTGGATAGCATTGCAAAATACCTTTTCTACATTTTAATTATCGATTTTAGTCTGGAAAGCCTGGACCAGGTTCATCGGATTTATGTTGCCGACGAGTCGTTCGACATCCTTAAAATTCTGGTTCACGGGAAGTTGTTCTTTTCCTTTTTTATCATGCAAATTGGAATCGGGACCATCATTCCTCTGCTCACACTGGGATTTTTACAATTTAAAAAGCCAAACGATAAAATTCGAAAGGCGATCTATCTGATATTAAGCATCTGTGTGTTGACAGGCATCTTTTTTATGAGGTGGAATGTGGTGATCGGCGGTCAGCTTTTCTCAAAAAGTTTCTACGGATTCACCAGCTATAAGGTAAGCCTCATTGGTAGTACCGATGTTTTGTTGTCGTTGGTTTGGTTTATTGTCCCCTTTTTCATCCTGGCTTTCCTGCTGTGGTTGCTTCCACCCTGGAAAAAGGCTCCGGCACCACATTGATTTTTGCTTCGCCATAAACTTGTAGTAACCATTAAATTTGAAGAAGATGGCCTCAAACGCTACAGAAATGAACAATAGTGAATTTGCCGAAAGGCTTAAAGCACTGGAATTAAGGGTTTCACAACTTGAGTCGGGTCGAATAGCAGTCCCACCTCCTGCCACAGGTGGTGATGAACCGGAACTTTTCGATCAGTTTAAAGAACTGTCGGTTGGATCGTTACTCGAGTCGAAAGTGGGCGAATACGGACTTTCATGGCTGGGCAACATTGTCCTTTTCTTTGGAATTATTTTTCTTGTTGAATACATTCAAAGCCAGGGCTATCAAATTGCTTCTTCCGTGTTTGGGTATGCAGCCGTTGCCGGGATATTTGTTCTGTCCGGTTACATGAAGTCCATCTATCCCAGGATTGGTGCCGCCTTTAACCTGACAGCCTACTTATTGTTGTTTTACGTGACTTTAAGTCTGCACTTTTTTACCACCACTCCGCTGATTCCCGACAAAACCACCGGACTTATTTTAATAACACTTATTGCTCTCATCCAGTTGATTTTATCGGTTCGTAAAAAATCCACTATTCTGGCGGGAGTTTCTCTTGTACTTTTAAGCATTGTGGCAGTAGTAAGCTATGCACCCCATTTTATGCTATCCGTTTCGGTGGTCATGGCCGCAATTGCGGTTTATTGTTTATTCAGGGCGGGCTGGACCCAATTGCTGGTTTTTTCCATCTTTCTGGTATATCTGCTTAATCTGATGTATTTTTTGAACAACCCGTTGATGAGCCATAAGATACAGGCAATTTCAGTACACAATTTTGGGTTTGTTTATCTTTTTATCATTGCCGCCATCTATTCACTGGTGGCTTTGGTAAAAAAGTCGGAGACCATGGCCAACAAGGGAATTGTTGGGCCCGTTTTGCTAAATGGGATGGGATTTTCTTTTCTCCTGGCCTTATATTTAATCACGTTTTTCAAAACCGATTATATCTATTTGATGGGCTCCGTTTCGGCGTTTTGTCTGCTTTATTCGGTGCTGCTGCAACTTAAATCCGAATGGAAAATAACAGCCGCCTTTTATGCCTTGTTTGGTTTTGTCACCATGAGTGTGATGGTACATGGCATTTATGATTTTCCACGTGCTTATTTTCTGCTGGCCATCCAGAGTTTTCTGGTTGTATCGATGGCCATTTGGTTCAGAAGTAAATTCGTTGTGGTGATGAATACCTTGTTGTTTGTGATTTTGCTGCTGCTTTATCTCCAAACTTCAGAACTCATCGATGGCGTAAACATTTCATTTTCTCTGGTAGCTTTGTTAACCGCCCGGTTGCTAAACTGGAAACGCGACAGGTTGACCATCAAAACCAACATGCTACGAAACACTTACCTGTTCATCGGGTTTTTTGTTGTATTGTTAACGCTTTTTCACCTTATTCCCGACAAGTATATCACCTTATCGTGGACGGTGGCTGCGGTTATTTACTTTGCGCTCAGCCTTGCCCTGAAGAATGTAAAATACCGTTATATGGCACTTGGCACCATGATTGCGGCGGCGTTTTACTTTTTTATCATCGACCTCGACCGCATTGAGCTGGTATTTAGAATTATAGCCCTGATGTTTCTGGCTTTTATTTCCATTGGGTTATCTATTTATTATTCCAAAAAAATCAGGAAAAAGCAGTTGACTGAATCGGAAGAATAAGAAATTTATTCTGATTTTAAAGCGGTTACGTTGAGAAAGTTGGTCTGTGTAGGGTTCAAAACAAAATACAAACCGGGTTTGGGGCTTCAATTTGTGAGCTATAGGTTAGTAAGCTTGTGCTTTTGTCATGACTGAACAAAACAATATTGACTGGTGTAAGTATTTGCAAAAAATGGATTAGTCTGAGCTTGATTCTACCTCTTGCGGGGGTGTGTTTGGCATCCCAAAAGGGCACGTAAAATTAAGGGGTAATACAGTATTTTCACCGAAGTATTATTTGGTAAAAGTAAACTGATTATTTCTCAAATTCATAATCCCGCTCCACAAAGGCAATGCGGGTTTTGAAAGACTGATACCAAATTTTCCGACCTTTTTCCCTTGCTACGGTATGTTCCGCATGCGCTTTCCATTTTTTAATGGATTCCAGATCGCGCCAATACGAAACAGTGATTCCAAGTTCTTCCCGGGCGGATTCAACACCCAGAAAGCCTTCCTGAAGTGATGCCAGTACGATCATTTTTTCAGCCATCTCATTATACCCCGGATTGACGGATGTGCGTACCGAAGTAAAAATTACAGCATAGTAAGGTGGAGGAGGTGTGCGAGCAATCATAATCAATTTATTTTTACGGAACAGGCCAATTGTATCCGTTTTTGTGAAGCTTTATATAGTGTTAACATCAAGAGAATTGTACTATGCTTAAATTCCTTCCCTATGGAAATAATTAGGAAAAAAAATCCGTTGGTAAAATCTTTTAGACTTTATTGTCCAAATAATAAATGTATCAAAAATAGCTTGTAAAAGGATAGAAAAAATCCAAAAAATAGTTTGATTGATTTCAAGATTCATAAAATGGGATTGTTCAAAATTTGACCAATAGTAGTTTTCAATTGAAATATGAATAAAACCAAATGGAAAATTTAAAATTATGTAAAAATAATAGGCAGGTACCCAATTAAAGCGTAAAACACCAAATAGCCATGAATACAAAAATACAATGACAAAAATAATTAAAAAGAGTTTGATGTTTTTTTTCATTTGAGTATAATTTAAGGTCCGTTTTCAATTTAGATTAAAATGGAAAACGAATTTAATCAAAAAAATTAAAACGTAGTATATCCGAATGCAAAAAATATGATCTACTATTTATTTCGGCATGTTGAATGGGGCGAGTGAGCTTAGTCAAATTAAAAAAAACCTGCGATCTTCCCTTATTTCCCTGCCTGCCGGTCAGGCCTGGCGTGTCATCGGTGTCCTATTGCGCTTCTGTTTTGTTTCCGCTTCATTTTAGGCATTATCTTTGTATCTTATGCACCAATCAGCAATTTTAATCTTATGAAACGACTCACCCGGATTCTAGCTTCCTTATCGGTTATTTTTATTCTTTTCCCAGCTTGCGCCCAGCAACCTTCCAACTTTGATAGTACCTGGAAGGAAGTGGATTCCCTCAAAAAACAAGGCCTCCCACAAAGTGCTATCAAGCTGGTGGACAAAGTCTACGATCAGGCCAAAGCCGAAAACAATCAACCACAAGTGATTAAATCCATGCTGTATAAAATAAGCCTTCAGGGCGATTTTGAGGAAAATCACCTGGAAAAAGCCATCGGGCAACTTAAGGAAGAACTCTTAACTACTGAAACACCTGAACGGGAAATCCTTCACTCCCTCCTTGCGGAGCTTATTCAGCGGTATTATGACCAGAATAAGTGGAAAATTCTTCAGCGCACTACCGTATTAGGGAATCCATCGGAGGATATGCAAACTTGGGATGCCATTCAGTTCGAGCAATCTATCCGATTGCATTATCAGCTTTCGCTGGAAAATAAAGACAAGCTTAAAGCAATTCCTTTGAAGGATTTTCAGGCGATAGTCACCGAATACGATAACAATCTGTGGCCAACAGTTTATGATTTGCTGGCCAACAGAGCTCTGTTGTATTTTTCCACCACCAATGGCGATTTTAAAAAGGCACCGGAACCCTTATTACCATCTGGTAGCCCTTATTTTACCCAGGCAGCCACCTTTGTTGGTTTACCTGTGGATGTCAAAGTGTTAGGCGAAAACCATGCTTTAGTACTTAGTCTATTTCAACGGTTGCTGGATTTTCATCTGACCTCAAACAACACTCCTGCCTTCATTGATCTTGATTTAAGAAGATTAACCTATGTTTATCAGCAATCTGTCCAAAATTCAGATTCATGGAATCAATATGCCATCGCCCTGCACAAACTGATTGCATCCAATCAGGACAAAAAAACTCTTCAAAATGTGTATTATACGCTGGCCGAGCTTTATTTCAACAATGCACAAAATTATAATGCAGGAGCAGGAGACAGTTCGCGTTATCAAATGGTGGAATCGGCAAAGATTTGTCACCAGGCTTTGGAGCTTTATACCGATTCAACGCAAAAAGCGCCTTTTAATGCTTTGCTTCAGCAGATTATGCAAAAAAGCTTTTCGCTTACCACCGATGAAGTGTTGCTTCCCGGTAAATCGGCATTGGCTTCTCTGGAGTTCAGAAATGTGGGAAAACTGTATTTTAAGGTGATCAGGATTGATGTAGATGCGGATCTGAAAGGCAATATCTCACAACGCGACCGCATGATTCAATACCTCAAAGAAGAAGTTGTACTCAACTTTTCACAGGATCTTCCCGATACCAAAGACCACCAATCACACACTACCCTGATCAGCGTTCCGGCACTCAACAAGGGTCAGTATGCCTTGTTTGTTTCCGATGATCCGGATTTTAGCCAACAATCAACCACTTCCTTTGAAATGTTGTGGGTTTCGGAGTTAAGTTATATCGTGAAAGAAAACAGCAACACAGGAGGAGGCGAGTTGTACGTGCTCGACCGCGTTACCGGAAAACCGGTTTCGGGTGTTGATATTGTGGTGTATCAAAGTCAGTACGTCAATAAAAACAGATCGTACGAAACGCTGCAAGTGGGGCAGTTGTTGACCAACAAAGAGGGATATGCTGCAATTTCAGCTTTTAAAAACGAGCGTTATGGAAACTACACCTTTGTGTTCCATAAAGGAGACGACGTGCTGGCTTCGGATAACAACCTGCGTTTTTATAAAATGGAAAAGCAGAGCAAACCCAATATTCGAACCTATTTGTTTACCGACAGGGCCATCTATCGGCCCGGTCAAACCATTTATTATAAAGGCATTGTGGTTTCGCGTTTGAATGAGGAGGTAAGTCTTGTAAAGGATCGTAGCGATTTGTTGCAATTGTATGGTTCCAATGGAAAGAAAATCATGGACATCCCGGTGGTAACAGATGAATTTGGTGCTTATCAGGGATCATTTCAAATTCCGAAAGACATACTCAATGGAAGCATGAACCTGCGTGTTAGCACAGGCAGTGTGGAGGTGTTGGTAGAAGAATACAAGCGTCCTGCCTTTTTGGTGAGCATGGACACTGTATCCGGGCAATATTCGCTCAACGACAGCATTCGTGTGACCGGAAAAGTGGAAAACTATGCCGGTAACCCGGTGACCCATGCGGATGTTTCGTTTAGGGTAACCCGCAATAGTTACTGGCCTTTTCCTTACCGGGATTATCGTTGGATTCCGCCGTACATGAAGTCTGAAGTACAAATTGCCTTTGGTGAACTAATCACCGACGATCAGGGAAAATTCTCGCTGAAATTCAAAGCCGCTCCCGATCTCTCCGAAATCAATGAAACAAATCAGTTTTATCAGTTCAATGTGAGCATTCAGGCCGCTGATATTACCGGTGAAGTGCACGATGCGCAGACTTCCATTCGGGTGGGCTCCGTGTCGGCCATACTGGAGGTAAAGGGCCAGGATCAGGTAAATACCGATACCGGAGAGACATTCACAATCTCGGCTTCAAACCTTTCAGGCTCTGCCATCAGAATAGAGGCCAAAGCCACTTATTATCAATTGGAAGTACCTGATAAACTGTTGTTTTCTACACCTTTCGGTGAACCGGATGTGGAAGTCATAAGCGAAACTTCCTACCGTGATCAATTTCCTGATCTGGCCTGGAAAGAGGAAAATTCACCACAGAAAATGTCAAGAAAGGAAATGTCAGGCAAAGATTTGATCGTTGATGGGAAAACCACTTTGTCGTTGGATGAACTAAAATCATGGCCCATAGGGGAATACGTGCTGGTTGTTGAAGGCAAAGATCAATATGGAAAAACCGTGAAATCGGAGCATTATTTTTCGCTTTATTCTTCAAAAAGCAAAACCATTCCCGGGAAACCGGCTAATTGGGTATCGGTTTCCACAAAAACGGCCGAACCGGGCGAAAATATAGCCATCACGATAGGTTCTGCCGCCCGGAAAGCACGCATGCTGGTGGAGGTATCTCATGGCACAGAGACTTTATTCAGCCAATGGGTCAACCTGAGTGGCGGACTGAGAACCTTTGAAATTCCGGTAAAGGAATCACATCGCGGTGGTCTTCAGGTGAATACCTGCATGGTGCTAAACAACCGCCTTTTTACTGAACAATATATTATCGACGTGCCATTTACCAACAAAAAACTGGACATCGTTTTAGAAACCCGCCGCGATTTTCTCACTCCCGGAAAGAAAGAAACCTGGCAGGTAAAAGTCAAAGGGGCAGATGGCAAAGCTTTATCAGCCCGATTGATGGCCGGAATGTACGACGCATCTCTTGATCAGTTTACAGGTCATAACTGGGAAATGTCGTTGTATGGTTCTGGCAGACAGTCCAATACCTGGATGGGGAAACAATTTCAAACTGAAAACTCCAGACATTTGTTTGCACCGGAGATTTCTTATCTAACCGGATTTAATATTCAATACCCGGATATCAACTGGTTTGGATATATAGGTGGTTATCCCGGATTACTTTACGAAAGAAGCGGTATGATTGCACCCTCCATGTCGATGAAAATGTCAGCTGCCGAAGAGAATATGGATGAAATGGCTGATATGGCTGATTCTGATATGGATATAGTAACAAATCAAGAGGATAAAATTGAAACCAAAAATCCCGATATTCCCCTACGTACCAATTTTAATGAAACGGCTTTCTTCTATCCTGATCTTTCCACGGATGAGGAAGGAAATGTGCTTTTTAGTTTCGATACACCGGATGCCCTTACCACCTGGAAACTCATGATGCTGGCCTACACATCCGATTTAAAAGTAGGAACCTCACAGGAAGAATTTAAAGCCAAAAAATCACTGATGGTGATGCCCAACGTGCCACGTTTTGTCCGTCAGAATGATGAGCTGAATTTTACCGGAAAGGTGGTAAATATGACCGATGCAAATATGAAAGCGGTGGTTACTGTTGAGTTTTTCGATCCACTTACCGGAAATACCGTTGACCTTTCGTCGGATGGATCCGTAGAAAAACAAGAACTACAAATTCTGCCGGGTCAGGGTACTGTCTTCACTGAAAACATCATCATCCCCAATGATTTACAAATGTTGGGCATCCGCACTTCTGCCTCCGACGGAACACATACCGATGGCGAAGAGCGTGTAATTCCGGTATTAACCAACAGGGTGCTTGTAACCGAAACCATGCCCATGAACGTAAAGGCCAACAGTGAACAGTCCTTTGAGTTTTTAAATCTGGTGAATACAGGACGTATGATGCGTCAAACTTCTAAGCAAAATTACCGGTTTACCGTTGAATTTACCTCCAATCCTGCCTGGTATGCCATTCAGGCACTTCCCGCCATGAGCGAACCTGTTTCCAAAAGCACCTTGTCGGTTTTTAACCGGTACATGGCCAATGCGTTGTCTTCATTCATCGTAAATAGCAATCCTATCATCAAGCAGGTATTCGATAGCTGGAAACAACATTCGCCTGAAGCGTTTTTATCGAATCTCCAAAAAAACGAGGATTTGAAAAATGCCGTGTTAAGTGCTACTCCCTGGGTACTGGAAGCCGAGGATGAAGCTACCCAAAAACAGCGTATTGCTTCATTGTTTGATTTGAACCAACTGGCACGCGAAAAGGAAAAAACCATGGAGTTGTTGCGCGACAAGCAACTTTCAACCGGTGCCTGGCCCTGGTTCGACGGCATGCGCGACGATCGCTACACCACACAAGCCATTGTACTTGGCATTGCCAAACTCGACAACAAAGGTGTACTCGACCTGTCTACTGATGCCTCCCGGTTACAGTTGGTGAAGAATGCTGTCGCCTGGCTCGACAGAGAGATTGCGGGTGACTACGTTGATATAAAAACGAATTTTCCCAAATCCATCAGCGAAAACCACCTGTCGGGCAATGCCATCCAGTATTTGTATGCCCGGTCGTTGTTATTAAAGTACTTCCCCATTCCGCAAACCAGCCAGCAGGCGGTGGATTATTTTGTGGATCAGAGCCGTAAATACTGGCTCAAGCAGAGCAATTACCTGCAAGGAATGCTTGCGTTGGCGTTGCCTGAATTTGGTTTCCGCAACGATACAGAAGCTATCCTGCGATCGTTGATGGAGCGTGCCTTGATCAACGACGAACTGGGCATGTACTGGCGTCAGAATTCGGGTTGGAATTGGTACGAAGCTCCTGTAGAAACCCAGGCCATGCTGATTGAGGCTTTCAGTAAGCTTCAGAAAAACCTCACCACCGTCGATCTGATGAAAATGTGGTTGCTCAAGCAAAAACAAACCAGTAAATGGAATACTTCTTCCGCCACAGCGGAGGCCGTTTATGCCTTGCTATTGACAGACGGAAACATGTTGGATGAAAATGTGCCCGTAGAAATTACCGTTGCCGGACAGTTGCTTGATAACAAATCCGATCAGGGACAAACCTCAGAAGCAGGAACGGGCTATTTCAGTAAGACCTGGTCGCAGGAAGCCGTGAGTGCGGACTTGGGTGAGATTAAAGTGAAAAATCCCAACAACCATGTGGCCTGGGGCGCAGCTTACTGGCAGTATTTTGAGAATATTGATCAGGTAATCAAACAGCAAACTTCACTTTCGGTAGATAAACAACTGTTTATTGAAGCCAATACCGATCAGGGACAAGTGCTGGTTCCGGTTGAAAAAAATCAGGTACTTAAAACCGGTGACAAGTTGGTGGTAAGGCTGTTAGTAAAAACCGACCGCAACCTGGAGTTTGTTCAATTGTCGGATATGCGGGCCACTGGCCTGGAACCCATTTCCAATCTCAGCGGATACATGTATTCAGGGGGATTGGGCTATTATCATCAGATTACAGATGTGGGTTCAGATTTCTTTATCCGGTTTATGCAAAAGGGAACCTATGTGCTTGAATATGGATTGTACATCACCCAAAAGGGAACCTTTGTCAACGGAATGGCCACCATCCAGAGCATGTATGCACCTGAGTTTGCGGCACATTCGGCAGGAGGGAAGGTTGTGGTGGAATAATTCTGCCTAAACCCTGACAGGGTTTTAAACCCTGTCAGGGTTTAGGCAGCTACAATCTTGTAGATTTTATCGCCACGACGTACCAGCTCGTTTACCGGCATGGAACAAAGATTCCCCTTTGTAACCGTTTCCACGGGGGTGAGATGTAAACGCAATTCGTGAATTGCGTTTACCTCAATCACCCCCGTTGTGGGACCGATAATCATACATTCTTCCCCTACGCTCAAATTGTGCGACTCAATCTTTATTTCGGCCACCCCAATTTTGCCAAAATAATTGGTCACCAGACCGACATATATCTTTCGGGTAGTGGCCTGATTTCCGTAATTTTCGGTCCATTCGCCTTCTTTTTTGCCCATGTAGTAGCCATCCCAGAAACCGCGGTTATAAACGGTGGCCAGTTCATCGTTCCACCGTTGGATGTTTTCTTCGGAATATTCATTGGCAAACCAGGCATTAACCGCTTCACGATAGACCCGTGTTACTGTTTTTACATATTCCGGTGAACGGCCTCTGCCCTCCAGTTTCAGAACACGAACGCCTGCATCCAGGATCTTGTCCAAAAAGGAAACCGTTTTCAGATCCTTTGGCGATATTATGTACTCATTGTCAATCTCAAGTTCCAGATCGCTTTCCTTGTCTTTTACAGTGTATTTACGCCGGCATTGTTGCAGGCAGGCACCCCGGTTGGCCGATGAATTGAGGTTGTCGAGGCTGAGGTAACATTTCCCGCTGACGGCCATACACAAGGCACCATGGGCAAAAATCTCGATCTGAATCAGATTGCCGGACGGCCCTTTTATCTGTTGCTTTTCGATGGCCTGTGTGATGGATTTCACCTGTTCAATCTGCAATTCACGCGCGGTAACCATCACATCGGCAAACTGAGCATAGTATTTTACCGCTTCCAGGTTGGTGATATTGGTTTGTGTACTCATGTGGATTTCCATCCCAACCTTACGGGCATATTGAATCACCGATTGGTCGGAAGCGATAATGGCCGTAATTCCATTGCTTTTGGCAGCGTCCACCAACTGACGCATTAGTTCCAGCTCGTGGTCGTAAATAACGGTGTTAAGCGTAAGGTAAGTACGAATGTGTGCTTTTCGACAGATATCAGTGATCCGGACCAGGTCGTCGAGGGTAAAATTTTGTGAAGATTTTGACCGCATGTTCAGGTTGCCAATGCCGAAATAAACAGAATTGGCTCCTCCCTGGATGGCGGCCTGAAGCGATGCGTACGACCCCACGGGAGCCATGATTTCAATGTCGGATGCAGTCATTCGTAGTGATTTTGAGGTTGCAAAAATAGTGATTTTGAAAGTGTGAATGAGCCTCGCTCTCATTTGGTAAAAAACACGGAAAGTAGTTTTTCTCTGTGTCAAAAGAGTCCTCTTCCTGCTCATTGATGGCCATGAATCTGCTCAAAATATATTACATTAAGAAATCTTTACCTTTTGATTATTGGTTAAATATGCCCGTATTTTAAATATTTTTGCTAAAAAAATTAAAACCATGAAAAGACTTCTTCTTGCTATACTGGTTCTTGGCTTTTCCACGATTTTTCTGAATTCCTGTCAGAACAAGCCAACGGAATCTAAAATTAAATATGCTTTTCTGTTTATTGGCGACGGGATGGGCCAGGCAGAGATCAATACAGCGCAAGCTTACGAAATGGCCATCAATCAAAAAATTGGGTTTAAACCATTAACCTTTACCCAATTTCCGTCGGTGGGATGGGTAACTACTTATGCCAATAACCGGTTTATTACCGGATCTGCTGCCGCCGGAACGGCACTGGCTACGGGTTACAAAACCAATATCGGACGAATTTCGATGAATCCTGATGCCACCGAATCTTACGAATCTATCGCGGAATTGGCTAAAAAACAGGGCTTTAAAACAGGCATCATCACCAGTGTTTCCATCGATCATGCTACACCGGCCGTATTTTATGCCCATCAACCCAGTCGCAATAATTATTTTGAAATTGGCATGCAGTTGGCCAACAGCAACATGGATTTTTTTGGAGGTGGAGGATTTAAGGATCCGGTGAGAGTAATTAACAACGATACCCTGAATGTGGTGAAGAAGGCCATCGAAAATGGTTTTACAGTGGTGAATACCATGGAAGCATTTAAGTCATTAAAGTCTGGTTCAGGCAAGGTAATAGCCATTGCGCCACGGCTGGCGGGTGATGCAGCCATGCCTTACGTAATCGACGGAAACGAAGGAAATCCTTCATTGGCCGACTTTACACAAAAAGCCATCGAACTGTTGCAGGATGGAAATGGTTTTTTTATGATGGTTGAAGGGGGTAAAATCGACTGGGCCGGTCACGGAAACGATGCCGCCGCCAACATTCACGAGACCCTGGCTTTTGATGAAGCCATTGCTGTTGCCAAGGCTTTTTACGATCAGCATCCGGAGGAAACTTTGATTGTGGTTACTGCAGATCATGAAACTGGCGGACTGGCCCTTGGAAATGGTGGGATGGAGTATAACTCGAACCTGAAGGCATTGGAATACCAGCACATGTCGGCCGAGAAGTTCGATCTGGAACTCATCCATTATTGTAAGCAACTGTCCTCTGACAACGAAAAAGCCTTTGCCGGATTGATGAAACTCGTTGGTGATGCATTTGGTTTGGGCGATACCACCAAAATCAAGTTAAGTTCGAATGAAGTGGAAAAGGTAAAACAGTTGTTTAACGACAACATTTACAGCCATATCGTCAAAGGAACCGAACCTTCAGAGGCTAACTATCAGGCCATTACATTTCATCTGCTCAGGTTGATCAGCAATAAATCCGGGTTGGGATGGACATCACACGCTCACACGGGTATCAACGTTCCTGTATATGCCATTGGTCCCGGAAGTCAGCTGTTTGAAGGGATTATCGATAATACAGAAATCCCTAAAAAAATGGAGAAACTGATGATGATACAAGAGTAAAACAAAACCTGAGAACAGAAGAAAAGAGAAATCTATTTCCGTTTTAATCGGGATCAGCCGCTCTTAAAAGCTCAACATGACCCTCTTTTAAGGCAAAATTACCTTTGTTGATATTCCAGATATATACCTTGATTACATTTGATTCAGGAGGTAAGTTACCTGTTAAAAGGGAATGTTTGAATAGCCCATTGTTATCGTCCCATTTTGTTTGCAACCAATCTAACGGGATGTTTTTATACAGTAAATTCTTCCCGTTTTTGTCATCTACTTGTATTACTACCCTGGCATGAAACGGAACTTCTGGCGATTGTATTTTCATATTCATTGCAATTAACCAGTTTTGTTCGGTCAGCGTATCAGCTTTCCACCTGGCCAATCCGTAAAATTCGTCGTTTGTTCCTGTTGTTGGATTGATCATAACTTCATCAACCAGCTTATATTTATGGAGTCTTTTTCGCTTTAGTAATTTTCGTTTCAAAATATTTTCTGTATCTATTACCTCATAAAACTGTAGCCATTCCGGGTTTTCATCCAGGTCAATAATCTGATAATCAGATTGAAATTCAGGATAGTCCTGGTAATCGATTAAATTTTGTGTGCCGCCGTTGCGGAAGTTCATATATGTCCAACAAAACAACCGCATTCTATAGCCCCCAATAGTTGCCGGAACTTCCCTGTGGTTGTCCTGATCGTTTACAACGGTTTCATAAAACCTTTCGGGGATAACTTCTGTTTTGTAGCCATTTACATATTGCAGGTTAACTGAATATACAAAATGAACGGGCAGAAACAAAAGTGGAATTGTGGCTATGGCCAATGGTTTAAAATGGGTGTTGCTAACCAAAGCATCTGTTATCCACAATATGCAGCCGATAAACAAAGGTATCAGGTACATGGCCACCCGGTCCTCAGGATTGTTGATTCCAAAAATACTTGTGAGAAGCAGTAGCCCGATCACTGTTGAAAATAAAAGGAATGGAAAAATAAAATGCTGGCTGAAAAGGAACTTTTGTTTCACTTTCCAAACAAGGAAGAATGTACCCGATACAATAAACACGGCAAATACAATTACAGCAACCGAAAACACCTTCATTTTTGTGCCGGTTAGCATCAGAATCAGCGATTGAACCGTTAAAGCCCAGAATCCATTGGTGTTGCCGTAATACAATGATCCTCTTCCCTGTAGATAAAACATGTAATAAGCGGCAAATGCCAAAGGTAGTCCCTGGAACAAGATAATGATTGCCAAACGAATTAAAGCCGGTTTAAAAGGTATATTTTTCTTGAAAATTATCCATGCAACCTGGTACAAGATGATGGCAATTGACAACACCAGTAACGATAAATTTGAAAAAATGGCCAGCAATAAAAACAACGAAATAGCAAACAAATACTTCATTGAAAAATCCGATTGAGATTTCATCAGGTAATAGAGAACTCCAAACAAAAAAGCCATCGATAAACCGTATCCACGCGAAACAGCAAAGAATTCAATAAAATAATGCGAAAACATCAACGATAGAATAAATATCCAGCGAATGCTGTTGTTTTTTAAAAACAATGAATTGCGATACAAATAGTAGAGATAAACAACTGTTATGAGTAAATTTGGTAGTCTCAGAGCGAATTTCGAGGATCCGAAAAGCGAATAGCTGATATACGTTAAAAGCGTATTGATATAATGGTTGTTAGCATCTGGAAGCGATGTGAAAAACCAAAAATCACCAGTATGTACGAAATGAAAAAAGGTAGCTGATTCGTCGAAAGTAAACGGAACATAAAAGGCTCTAAGCCCTAAATAGCTCAACAGTAGCGTGCTGATGGCAATAAAGAGGGTTGATTGTTTTATTTTCATTGAATGAAACTTTGGAAGTGTTTTAATTTCTATTCAGTTGCACAGGAGTTGGTTTAACCACAAACTTCCGATAGCCTTGTGCAGGGATTCTCATCGAATTAATGTAGTTGCTTTTCGACAAATATAGAGATTTTATCTTCCTGAAAAGCGACTTGTAAATCCCAATATTGCCAGCATTCGATTGAGATTGCCAGGGCAGGTAATTCGTTGTAAACGACAAAGGTACGAGTAACTATTTGTTGCTTTTTGAATTTTTTGGTGTAATTATATCCTGACTTTCGAGTTCAGCGTGCATTATTTGATCCCACCTGTTAGATTTAAAACAGATTTTAACCACCCCCGAGGTCGGCAGGTTGTCAAGTGGTTTTGATAAAAATTTATTGGCCAGGTTGGTGAGTGTTGGATTGTGTCCGGTAAGTATAACGGTATTAAAACGGTCGGGCATATCGAAAAATTCATTGATGAGTTCCTGTTCTGATGCCATATAATAGGCGTTGGATGTTTTAATTGATTCCACCGGATAGTTTAACCCTTTGGCGATATATTTTGCTGTTTCTAATGCTCTTACGGCCGAACTACTAATGATGATATCAGGTTGCACCTTCAAATTTTGTAACCTTGAAATGACCAGCCGGGTACGTTTTTTCCCAATTTCAAGCAGCGGCCGATCGTGATCGGATAAGTTGGGATTGTCCCAGGAGGATTTGGCATGCCGGACTAAAATCAGCGTTTTCATAGTGGTAAGTATATGACATTGAGGTGTAAAAGTAATACAATACCATCCCGGAAACGGAAACAGCCTAAAAATTAATAAAATGATAATACCAAAGTATAGGGGCTAATACACTTGATCCTGCGGCTCGTTTTTCTCCGGAAAATCGATGTGTAAATTGGTGGTTTTTACCCACGAATACAGGGCTGGTGCGATGGATTCAACGGGTTGGTAAAAAATGGATTTAGCGCATGTTTCCTTTTTAAATAACGTACGTTCGGTATCGAAATAGTTGATGATGAATATCAGGATGCTCAGTATCAACGCACCTTTTAACAGTCCAAAAACAGCTCCGGCGAGTTTATTAAAAAATCCAAGAAATATAATATCAATAAATTTCTCAACGATTTTACCCACAGATATTACCACAAGTACCACAATGATAAAGGTGGCAATAAACGAAACGACAGCCAGGTACCCCGGATCGATAGTAAACCAACTATTCAGTAAACGGGCGGCATAATCGGAAAAAAAGAAGGCAAAATACAAACCCAGAATGAGAGCCGCCAACCCGGCTACTTCTATTATAAATCCCTTTTTAAATCCGCTGTAAGCAAATAACAAAAGGAAAATGACCAGGATGATATCCAATATGTTTGTGCTCATAGTCTCATGGGTTACCTGTGTTTTAATCTTCTCGTTAATTCGGTGGAGAAAACAAAGTCGTTTAACTCTTCGTTGGTGGTTTCGAGAATGCCCTGATGATCGCCTTCCCACCAAAGCTGCCCTTTGTAGAGATAAGCAATCTTTTGCCCGATCTGCAACACAGAGTTCATGTCGTGGGTGTTGATTACGGTGGTCATCTGAAATTTTTCGGTCAGTTCCGAAATCAGTTCATCAATTACTTCCGCAGTTTTCGGATCCAGGCCAGAGTTGGGTTCATCACAGAAAAGGTATTTAGGGTTTAACGCAATCGCCCTGGCGATGGCCACCCGTTTAATCATGCCTCCACTGATTTCAGCCGGATATTTGCTGTTTACATTTTCCAGGTTTACGTGCCTTAATACCTCATTTACACGTTCGCGTTTTTCTTCCAACGAATTGTTGGTGAACATGTTAAGCGGAAACATCACATTTTCCTCTACCGTATAGGAATCGAAAAGCGCTCCTCCCTGAAAAAGTACGCCCATTTCTTTGCGGACGCTTTTTTGATTTTTGCCTTTCAGAGTGGAAAATGGCCGTCCGTCGAAAGTGATTTCTCCTTCATCCACATCCAGCAAACCGATACAACATTTCATCAAAACGGTCTTGCCAGATCCACTTTGACCGATAATCAGGTTGGTTTTCCCTTTTTCGAAAGTGGTAGAAATGTTTTTGAGAATTTCCTGACCCTCGAAGGATTTGGATATGTTTTTTACTTCGATCATGTGAGCAGCATCTGGGTGAGCAACAAATCAAAAATAATGATCAATACGCTACTGATAACCACCGCCTGCGTACTGGCTTTCCCAACCTCTACCGAACCACCCTGGACGGTAAATCCCTTGTAGCCGGCCACAGAAGCCAGGATGAAGGCAAAAACCACCGTTTTAATGAGTGCGTAAGTAATGGAAAACGGATCCCAAAACGACTGTAGCCCATCGACAAAGGCCACGGAAGTAACCTGTCCGGTGATGACTACGGCGAACCAGCCTCCGAACAAACCAACGCCCATCGAAAAGACGATGAGGATGGGATTGTAAATCATGGCAGCGGTTATTTTTGGGAGAATGAGGTAGTTAGCCGGATTTATCCCCATCACCTCCAGGGCATCAATTTGTTGCGTAACACGCATGGTTCCAATTTCAGAGGCTATGCTCGATCCCACTTTTCCAACCAGGATCAGGCTGATAATGGTGGGCGAAAACTCAAGAATCATCATCTGTTTGGTGGTATAACCAATCAGCCACATGGGAACCAAAGGGTTGTCGATGTTGTAGGCTGTTTGCAGGGCAATGATGCCTCCGGTAAACAGGGAAATAAAGGCCACCAATCCGATGGAACTTACCCCAAGAGCCTGAAAATCAATAAGCAACTGCTTTCTGAAAACACGTCCTTTATCAGGTTTTTTAAAAGCCTGAAATATTATTAACAGGTATTGTCCTATTTCCTTAATCATGGTTCAATTCTTAGCGCTAAGGTATGTCTTTTTTATGGACCGAAAGTATTTCGTCCTTGCCGATATAGTCCGCAAAGTTTTCTTTGCCCAGATGGTCGATAGATATCCTGTATTTGGCCGGGTTCCTTTTAAAATCGGAAACAGAAATTCCGGCAACAGCCTTAAACTGTGTTGAAAGGTATTGCACACTGCTGTATCCCATCATAAATGCAATCTCACTCAACGAAAGTTCGTCTTCTTCGATCAACGATTTGATGCGTTCCACCTTGTGCAGGATGATGTACTTTTCGAGTGTAATGCCTTCATATTTAGAAAACAACGAAGAAAGATAGGGATAGGTTTTGCCAAATTTGCCCACCAGATAATCTGAATTGCGCACCATGGCATTAAATGTGGTGTGATGTACCAGCGAAACAACACTTTTTTTGATTTCTTTTACCATGATGCCTTCCCGGTTCATGATCATCGGGAATCCGTTTTCAGCCAACATCTTTTCAATGGTTTCAACAGGTGTAGTGATGGGGTTAAAACTGATAACCACTTCTCCCAGAGATATTTTCAATACTTTAACCCCCATCTCTTCCAAATCCATTTTGATCACGCGCTTACAGCAATCGCAAATCATGTTGTTGAGATGGAGGGTTAATTTTTTCATAGCGCACAAATATAGTATTTAAACCAAAATGCAAAGTGATACCCAAAATCAGCATCTTGTTTTGTTGACAATAAATTAGGTAATTTGCAGTTAATACTAAACTGAAAAAAGAAACCACCTATGGTAAATATTAAACGACTTGCATTTTTAACTCTTGTATTGCTTTGGACATTGGCCGCCACTGCTCAGGAAATTGGTATTGGTGAATGGCGGACACATTTGCCTTATAGCAATGTAATAGATGTGGCACTGGTTCATAACACCGTTTATGCGGCAACCCCGTACAGCATGTTTATTTATAATCAGGACGACAACAGCCTGTCGCGTTTCGACAAGGTAAAAGGTTTGAGTGATGTGGGAATCAACAAAATAGCCTACAATCCTACTGTAGATGCCTTGATGGTAGCCTACTCGAATGCCAACCTTGATTTGGTTTATCCCAATGGAAGTGTAGTGAATATTTCGGATATCCGCGACAAGGAAATCCTTGGAAATAAAACCATCAACAATATCCTGATTAAAGACAAGTATGCCTATTTATCGTGTGGTTTTGGAGTTGTGGTGGTGGATATGAACAGAATTGAAATTGCCGATACCTGGTATATCGGACCGGAAGGAAACGCCATTGATGTGATGGATTTGACTTTTAATGATACTGCTTATTTTGCCGCCACGGAAAGCGGGATTTATTTTGCTGAAATCAATGCGCCTAACCTGGCCGATTTTCAGGAATGGACCAAGGACAACAGGTTGAAATATCCCAACCTGAAGTATAACCTGATTACCAGTTTCAGCGGAAAAATATTCACCAATTATTCGAGTAATTTGTATGCTGGCGACACCATGTTTGTATATGACGGAACAGCCTGGGATTATTTCGATCGTGAGAGCAATGGTTTTCGATATCAGTTTAATGCAGTAGATAACAAGTTATTAGTTGTAAAACGCGGATATGTAGATGTTTATGATCATGATCTGGTAAAACTGATGTCTATTTATAAACCTTCTGATCAAACAATAAACCCCTTATCAGCGACAGCTGAAAACGATACTTATTGGATTGGAGATGCTAAATTGGGTCTTGCCAAGGTGGGGAACAATGGATGGAGTGGAGAGTATATGATACCAAACGGACCAGGGACAAAAAATATATTTGACCTGGATTGCGGAGGCCTTAATGTTTGGGTAGCACCGGGAGGTCACCAGTCAAACTGGGGGAAAAGTTATATGACGGATGGTATTTTTTCATCTTCAGATGGCAACTGGACAACGCACAATAGAGCCAACACCCCTGAATTGGGCCTCATCACCGACTTTGTTACCACTAAAGTTGATCCCAACAACCCGGATATTGCTTATGTTGGCAGCTGGGGCGGAGGGTTGGTGAAATTTGTAAACCATGAATTCAACACCTTATTTGATAAGCAAAATTCGTCGCTTCGGCCCTGGCTCAGCGATACCAATAATACACTGATCAGTGGGCTCGATTTCGACAGCAATCACAATCTTTGGGTGGCCAACTCGGGTGCCGGCAATCTGGTTTCGGTTATGAAAAACAATGGCGACTGGAAGTCGTACAACCTGGGTGGTGCATTGAGCGGAGCCGATATCTCGGAGTTGATAGTGGATGATTACAATCAAAAGTGGATGATTAAACGAGCAGACGGTTTCATCATTGTATTCAGCGATAACAACACACTGGACGATACCAGTGACGATCATACAAAAATTCTGAATTCAGCCACAGGTACCGGACATATTGCGGGCAACAAAGTATATTCGTTTGCCACCGATCTGGATGGCGAAGTATGGGTTGGTACCGACAAAGGGGTCTCTGTTTTCTATTCGCCTGAAAACATTTTTGTATCCGGTGTCAATTATGATGCCCAGCAAATTCTCGTACCACGAAACGATGGCTCGGGACTTGCAGATATATTACTCGAAACAGAGCTTGTTACCGCCATTACTGTGGATGGTGCAAACCGCAAATGGATAGGCACCGAACGTACTGGTGTGTTCTTGATTTCACCTGATGGACTGGAAGAAATCCATCATTTTACAGCCGAAAACAGTCCGCTACTTTCAAATCAAATTATCAGTATTGGCATCGATCAGAATGGTGAAGTGTATATTGGTACCGGCAACGGGCTTATTTCATATCGCAGCAGTGCCACGCCTCCCAATCCTCCCGGGACAAAGGTTTATGCTTATCCCAATCCGGTACGCGAAGATTATCACGGTGACATCGCTATCAAAGGTTTGGTAAGCGATTCGTTTATCAAAATTACCGACACGTATGGAAATCTGGTTTACCAGACAAAAAGTGAAGGTGGCCAGGCGGTATGGAATGGTAAGAATTTTGACGGCCGTGATGCTGCCACAGGAGTGTATATGGTGTTTGCCTTTACGGCTGATAAATCTGAGAAGCTGGTTACCAAAATCCTGGTTGTCAGATAGTAATTGACGCAAGCTTGAAGAAGGAAGACGGAAGCAGGGAATTGTCAAACAGGATTAAATAGTCAAAAAAGCAGAACCAATTAAAAGAAAATAACATTGTATTTTATATATCTTTATGGTCGGTATTAATCAGATCGACTATGAAAGAAAAACCAGTTTACCTAAAAAATCACCCCATCTATTTATTTGCCGCCGGTTTTATCGTTATAGCCGGATTGCGGTTTGCCGCACCCATCATCAATCCGGTGCTCATGGCCGTGTTTGTCAGCATTATCATTTATCAACCCATCGATTGGCTGATCCGGAAAAAAGTAAACCGGACACTTTCCATTGCACTGGTAATGGGAAGCCTGGCGGGTGTTTTGTTTGGATTAAGTGTTGTGATCAATCAATCGCTTAAGAAATTCACACTAAATCTGCCTGTTTATAAAGAAAAGATTAGTGCCGTAACCGAACAGATTGTTGAATGGTTAAATAGCTTGGGTGCCAATTTGCAACCCGACGATGTGCTTTCGAAATTTGGAGGAGGCAATGTGTTTGGCTATGCGGCCAATTTTCTGACCACTTTGGGCGGGGTGATGGGGCAGATAGTGTTGCTAATCCTGGTGGTTACCTTTGTTATAGGTGAATCAACCAGCTATGCAGTTAAACTAACGGCCATCCTGAAGAAACCCGATCAGTCGATGATCAACCTGGGACTGATCACCAAAAATGTACGCAATTATCTGGGAATGAAAACCATCACGGGAAGTGTTGCCGGTATATTGGTGGCTTTGTTGATGGTGATTATGGATGTTCCTTATGCTGTTATCTGGGGATTGCTGGTATTTATCTTTCGGTTTATACCCAACATCGGATCTACTATTGCGGCCATTCCCATCATGATGTTTGTACTGATTCAAAACGGAATTTCGGGAGTGCTTTATGCTGGATTGGGATATGGAGCCATTAATTTTATTGTGGGACAAATTGTGGAACCCCGATTTCTGGCCAAAGGCATGGACTTAAGCACGCTGGTGGTATTTCTTTCGTTGGTTTTTTGGGGTTGGGTATTTGGCGATATCGGTATGTTGCTATCTGTTCCCATCACCATGGCCATTAAGATTAGCCTCGGAAGCCGTAAGAAAACGCAATGGATTGCTGTATTGCTGGGTTCGGAGAAAAATGCACGCCAGGTACTGGCAAACAGGAAACAAAAAAGGATTACCCCTCACGACAGTGAAAGTCCGGCATTGTAATAAAGAGTTGATATTCGGTTAGTAACCGGATATTGCGATTGGCTTGAAAAGCCTTTCCAAAACACCATCCATTGCCATGCAGCTTTAGCCCATGGTTATCATAGTCGATTCTTCGTTTTTCCAGAGACTTTAATAGAACGGTACTCTGCACCTTGATGGTGATATAATCCATGAAAATCTGTTATCTCCCAGAAGACCCAACGATGTTTATGAAGAATACAGATTAGCTTCATTAAAATTCAAAATCAAATATAATAGTACTTTTGCGCCCTAATCCTTAAGAATGAAAGTGGTTGTTTTTGGGCTTTTGAAGCGATTGATGTTCTGGCTGGTGTTTTTTGCCCTGCTAAGAATGGTCTTTTTGGCTTATTACCGCGAAACCATCCTGCTGGATGAAATTTCATTTACAGAAGTACTTTCCACTTTTTGGAATGCACTGGCTCTTGACCTTTCCACCGCTTGTTATTTGCTGATTATCTCGTATTTTTTTCTGATGATGTATCAGTTTACCCATCTCAAAATCATCATCAAAGCCGATCGGATATTTGCCCTGTTCATCATGTTGATATACGCCTTGATTTCTACGGCAGAACTTGGCCTGTATGCCGAATGGAAGACCAAACTATCCTACAAAGCACTGAGTTATTTGAACAATCCGAGTGAGGTTTTTAATTCCATATCCACCATGCTCTTTTTCGCCTTAATAGTCTTTTGGCTGATTCAGGCATTGCTGCCAAATATTTTTTATCGCCGTTTTGTGGCCAATGAAATCACCTTAAAACCGACTTCATCCGGCTCGGCCTGGTGGACGCTTCTCTTTGTTCCGGGGTTTCTATTTGTTGGGTTAAGGGGTGGTTTAAGCGAAATCCCCATTACCACCAGCACATCTTATTTTAGCAAACATCAAATCCTGAATTTAGCGGCCGTCAACTCTGGTAATAATATGATGGCGAGCATATTAAACTCATATTACATTGAAAAAAACAACCCATTTATCACGCTTCCCGATCAGGAAGCACGAGACATTGTGGCTGAACTGCACCGCGTAGAAGGCGACAGCACAGTTAAACTGATCGACCCCGACAGGCCCAACATCGTGATTCTGCTGCTCGAAAGCTGGTCGGCCGATCTGGTTGAATCGCTGGGTGGCGAACCGGGAATTACACCCAACTTCAGGGAACTGGAAAAGGAAGGTCTTTTGTTTACCCGCTTTTATGCCAGCGGAAACCGGTCGCAGCAAGCCATGGGCTCACTCTTTTCCGGCTTGCCCGGCCTGCCCATCACCACCATCACCGACCATCCAGAAAAATATCCCGCCCTGCCCAGTTTTATCAAAGACATTAAAAAAGAGGGCTACTATACCAGCTTTTACTTCGGTGGGCAGTTGAATTACGGGAATATCCGAAGTTATTTGATGTCCACCGGATTTGACGAAATTACCGAAGGCAAGGACCTGCCTTCATCATTTGATCGCGGAAAGCTGGGTGTGCACGATGAATACCTGTTCAGGTATATGGCCACGAAACTGAACGATCAACCGCAGCCTTTTTTCACCACCATTTTCACCCTGAGCTCGCATTCACCTTATGACATGCCCATGGAAGAGGTGATACACTGGCCAATGGCAGAGAAGGCGTTTGTTAACTCGGCTCATTATACCGACAAAGCTTTGGGTGAGTTTTTTAATCTGTCGAAACAACAGCCGTGGTACAATAACACGCTCTTTTTGGTGATGGCCGATCACAGTCACCGAACGTACCGCAATCATCCACTGGGATCGTTTGAGCACCACAAAATACCTTTGCTGATACTCGGCGGTGCCCTGAAGCCTGAATTTAAAAATCAGGTTTATAGCCAAGTGTCCGGAAATACGGACATTACAGCCACCTTGTTGTCGCAACTCAACATGGATCATTCGGCCTATATCTGGAGCAAGGATTTGTTGAATGATTATTATAAACCCTTTGCATTCTTTGAATTAAATGAAGAAGGATTTGGCTTTCAACGATCGGATGGTTATGTGGTATGGGATCAAAAAGCACATCAGTTTTTGCAAAAAGATATTCCGCCCGACCAGGAAAAAGAGATTGTAAAAGAAGGTGATGCCTACCTACAGGTGTTGTTTGAAGATTTTCTGGCTTACTGAAAGAACAGCCTGTGTAATTCATCCAATGCAATACTAAGAAATCGTCTGAATTTTTCCCACATGGAAAGCAAAAGGGCAGAAGAGGAAATATTGCTAAACTTATATCGTCCGCCAGGTCTACAGGTTTTAGAAGTGAAATAAACCTTCAACATTCGTAAACCTCACTGCCGGAGGTAGTTCGTTGATTGGGGGCTTGACTGTCGAAGGCAGTTCGGTGTTCAAAAATTTACTAAAACATAAATGAAGAGGTGCAGCGCACAACCCAGGAATAAACAGGCTGTGTGAAAATGAACAACTCTATATTAAAAACGTATTATTTTTTGTTTTAAATATGATTAAAAATTAGTTTTATATACTTAATAATCATATCTTTACAATGTGTTTAATAAATATTTGGATGCATTA
>JAUYGX010000012.1 GCA_030690365.1 Bacteroidales bacterium
TATCGATACATTTGATATCAGGTTTCCATACACATAAAAGAAACCGCTTTTGGCTCCCAGGATGGGGTTTACGTAAGTGGCTAATGCCGTAGGGCTGGGATCGGTAAATATACTACCGGCTTTTACGTATACCAGCGTTAAAAACAAGGCACCAATGGTGACTAAAATAAAAGAGATCAGTGTGATTGATCCCGTTTGCGCTAGTTGCTGAGGCAAGGCAATGATACCGCTTCCAGCCAGACTCGAAACGATTAAAAAAATTGCACCGACCAACCCCATCTTTTTTGCTTCTTTCATAGCATAGATTATTTAGTGATAAACTTTTGGATAATATTGGTGTATTCTGTTTGTATAAATCATCTACAATAAGTATTTTTTAATGCTGTCAAATATAAAAAGAAATTGTGTTCGATTTAAATCTTGGCTTTATTATTCAACAGGCACGACTTGATAAAGGAATAACACAAGAAGAACTTACCGAAAAAGTAGAACCAACAAAAGCTGCACTTCAAAGATTGAGAACAACCTCAAAGAAGGCGTGCGGAGACAAACGCGCTCAATCTCATTAAATATGCGGAGAATAATCCGTATAAAGGGATAATAGCTCCAATCGTTCAACCATCCGCTGAAAAGTTTGGCATGTGTTGTTTCCGGAAAGTATATTTTTACCTTTACACTTTTAAAACCCTATCCGGTGACAGCTATTTTCTCCTGCGTTCCATTTTTACCTGCTTATCGGCGGTTGAACGCGTTTAGTTTGATGGAAATTGAGGGGTTGGGGGATGATATGGAGCTTGGAGGTATTGGTGAAATAACCGCTATAGGTGAGTTTATACAGAGGTTAGCGCAAATATTAAAATGACGAGGAAACAACAATTAGATAATGAGATATCAAAGATCTGGGATATTTACCTGATTGGTAAAGAATCTTTTGACTATGCTTGCTATCTTTATAATCCAAGGACTGTTCTTGAGAAACAATATTTAGCTAAACAGCGAGATTTAGATTTCATGAGATTTATCTTATTTAGATACTCATTAATAGAATTATCAAAGTTGTTTCACGACAGAGATACTGACAAATGTAATGTTCATAAGTTTCTTAAGAAATTCAAAAGAGATCAAATTTATGGAGACTTATTTCAGGATAAAGTGAAGATTTCAGAATGGGAAGATTCAATTATGAAAAATGGCGAACTAATAAAAAAAATTACCACACTGAGAGATAAAGTATATAGTCATTCAGACCCAAACTTTAGTGTCAATTCTAATTTTGATATACAATTTGAGGATATTGAAAGACTCTTTGGAATTGTTAAAGATATTATAACAACCATTTGCGAGAAAACTTTTGATTCTTTCGCAGATCTTGAAAATATATTTTTTGATAAAGATCGATTCAATTTGATAGAAATACTGTCAAAAGAATGGGAAAGGAAGAAGAATGAAACAATAACATACTTGCGTTAATAAGCCGCTATAATTAATTACCGGTCTCGTAGGGACAATCAAGCACTTAGCTCGCGACAGCGGTGGTGCGGCTCAACAGGTAAGTTCTCCACAATCGGCAACAAATCATAGCGCAACCCTTCCCCAACAATCCATCTACCCCAGCTTCCTACCAAACCATTCACCAGGTATTATAAAAGCAATTTTCCACATAATAAACCGCTTTTTATCCACACAAATCTATTAACATCTACCCATTATTAGCATTGGCAATAAAAAAAACTTTCGACCTGCCTGAGCGAACCATTTCTTATTTGCTAAAAAAATCTTCCGACCTAAAAACAATTTTCTACCTTTGTCGCCGATACGGGTGTTAGTTTATCGGACCTGATAAACGACTTAATAGGGAAACAGGTGTAAAACCTGTACAGTTCCCGCTGCTGTGAGCTCAAATATGTGCTCTTGAAACCTGGTCACTGTCAGCCTCAGGCTGATGGGAAGGCCTCAGGAGTGAGCAAAGTCAGAAGACCTGCCTGCGTCAACGGATGATCAAAGCTTTCGGGATAAAAGCATGGTGATGTCAAAGTCATTTTGTCAAAAACTTTCCTGTAAAGATTTGAGGTTTAATTTTTTAGTAACCTTAAACTTTTAACAAATGAAAAAATTTACTTTCTCAATGCTCGCAGCAGGGATGCTGTTGGTGTGCCCATTTCTTGAGGCACAGTCGTTTACCGTAAAACAAGTTATGATTGCTTCGGGTGGCAATTATGCCAATCCGGATGATTTTGTAGAACTGAGCAGTTACGATCCGGTTTCTGACCAATCGGTTAATTTCGGAACGGTGTTCACGCAAAGTGTACAGGATATGATGATTAGCGATGGATTTCTGTATGTGGCCGCGCAGGATTCCATCGCCAAATATGATGCAAACACTTTCCATCGTTTGGCTGTAACTGCGGCCGTGGGGGTAAATAAACTGGCTGTTTACCAAAACAAGCTGATGGCTACGTTTGCCTATCCTGTTACAGAAAATTTTATACGTGAGTTCGATGCTTCCGACCTGACCTTTCTGGGCTCCATCGCCGATGTTTCGGACGAATCTGCCGGGATGTTGATTATAGGTAACAGACTTTACGTGGCTGTTCCGGGTGGCTGGACCAGTACCACGGGTAAAATGGCCATGGTTGACCTGGATTCGTTTCAGCTGATTGATGAAGTCGATTTGGGCAGCGAAGCCATGGGTATTTACAACCTTTATCTGGCGAATAATCAGATTGTAACGGTGAACCGTTCGGCATGGGGTACAACTACCGGAAATTTAACCACCATCAATACGGATTTGTCGCAATTTACCCACTATACATACGCGGAATCTATCGGGGCTGGTATTGGCGTTTACGACAACCTGCTTTACACACAGATGAACAATGGAATCGGATCTGTGAACCTCGAAACCATGGACTTGGAGAAATCAACTGTAGTAGAACCCTTTGCGATGTCCATTGCTGCTGCAAAACTCGACACGGTGAACGGCCTTTTTTATGTTACTACAACGGATTATTCAGCACTGGGTGCCGGTTTTATTTATAATTTGGAAGGGGAGGAGCAAAATACTTTTGATGCGGGGATTTCAGCCGAAGCCATGGCCATCGACTATCGCTCATCAGTTGGTGTTCAGGAGTTTCATGCTCAAATAGCCCTTCAAACCTATCCCAATCCAACCCAAGACATCTGCCAAATTGTGTTGCCCGATGAACTTGTCGGAGCACAATGGAAAATTTGTGATCTGCAAGGCAGAATTTATTTGGAAGGAAGTACAGATTTGAATAGAAAAACCCTGGACTTGGATATGCAAGGTCTCCAACAGGGAATGTATCTCATCACCTTACGAAATAGTCAGGCACAAGGATCGGCGAAAGTCCTGTTGAATTAGACTTGGTAGCCATGAAAATCATTCTCCATTATTGTTCAAAAGTCCTCCCGGCTATTTTGCTGTCGGGAGGACTCTGGACTTCTATTCAGTTGCAGGCGCAGTTTGCACCTCCGGCCGGAATGCCCGGTACAACTGCAATCTTTGCCGATAGCACCATTTTTGTAGATTGGGCCTCAACATGTTCATTTCAGGCAGGCTGGATGGATATTTCCAATGAATCGTTGGGTGTTGTAACTTATGGAACTCCTGAAAATGTGACCGGTAAGGCTGACGATCTGGTGCTTAGTCTGGGAGACGGGGGAGTGGCCACTTGTTTATTTACCACCCCTCTGGCCGATGGTCCCGGCTGGGATTTTACCGTTTTTGAAAATTCCTTTGATGATACTTTCCTGGAACTGGCTTTTGTAGAGGTCAGCTCCGATGGTGAAAATTTTGTACGTTTTCCGGCTTCCTCATTAACCCAAACGGAGACTCAGGTGCTAACTTTTGGAATATTGGATGCCACACAACTGAATAACCTGGCGGGAAAATACAGAGGCAGATATGGCGTTCCCTTTGATTTAAACGAATTATCGGGTGAGAGCGGTTTGGATATCAATCACATTGTGGCCATCAGGTTGGTGGATGTGGTGGGAAGTCTATCACCACCCTGGCAGAGTTTTGATCAGGAAGGCAGGATCATTAACGACCCCTGGCCAACGCCTTTCGAAACAGGTGGTTTCGACCTGGATGCCGTGGGAGTGATTCATAACCAGAACAATACCGGAATTCTCCTGGTCGATGCACAGAACAATTTCCTGATTTATCCGAATCCCATCGAGGACATTTTATATTTTCAGTCCGAAAGTCCGGTTGAAAGGTTGTCGTTTTTTTCTTCGGCAGGAAGGATTGTTTTTCAATCAGAAAACCAACAGCAGTTAACCATCCCGACCGGAGATTGGCCTGCGGGGATATATGTTGCACGTCTGGTGATCGAAAACCGGATTTTAACCTCAAAACTGGTGAAGCTAAAGTAAGGTATGAACCTGAAATTCAACTATATTCTGATGGTTGTGATGCTGGCTTTGGTGCCGGTACAACTGTCGTGTCAGGCTATTTTTGATACGCTCAACCTCAAGGAGTTTGAAGTCATTGCCGATCATCCCGAATCGGGAAACCAGTCGCGGACACAATCCATCGATTCCATCCAGATGCGCGAGTTTTCACAACAGGATCTGGGCGAGTTACTGGCAGCGTTAACTCCCCTTTACATCAAATCCTATGGTCGCGGTACTTTATCCACCGTGTCGTTTCGGGGTTCGGGATCAACTCATACCCAGGTCCTGTGGGAAGGGTTTCAACTCAATTCACCCATGTTGGGACAGGTGGATTTTTCGCAGGTGCCTATGGCTTTTTTTACTGATGTGGATTTGCTGTTTGGAGGGGCTTCTCTCGAAAAATCAGGGGGTGCCTTGGGGGGTAGTGTGAATTTGTCGAGTAACTTTATTACGGGCGAAATTGACAAAACCATTCAACTGGAACAAACGGTGGGCAGCTTTAATACTTACCTTACTTCTTTGGGCATCCATCTGAAACGGGGTAAAGTAAGTTCGTTTACAAAAATCATCCGGCAAACGTCCGACAACGATTTTGTCTATTTTAACAATTCCATGCTGCCTTCTGAAAGCATGAAACAACAAAATGCCGGGTTTGAAAATGTGGGATTTTTGCAAAAATTCAGCATTCAACTAAAGGATAATCAGCAGCTTTACCTGATGTCGTGGAATCAATGGTCGGACCGCGATCTGCCACCTATCATGACCAACGTGTTTAAGTTGCAGGAAGAATACCAAACGGATATGACTTCACGGACCATTCTTGGATGGAAGAAATCCGGCAAAAGAGTGGCATTGCAGGTGAAAGGGGCTTACTTTTTTGAAAACTATCATTATTATCTCAAAACGATTTCGCAGGATATTGATTCTAAAAATTTGATAAACAGCGGTTTTGTTAAGGCTGATGTGATCGTGGAGTTGGGAAAGGGTTTTTTGATGACCACGGGTGTGGAGTTGGAACATCAGTCGGTAAACAGCCTTAACTATAGTGGCCTCAAAACCCGCAACCGGGTATTGGCTATGGCTGTAGTTGAGAAAACATTCTTCAATCGCCTTGCGTTGAAACTGTTACTTCGTGAGGAATATTCAGATGATTCGTTTTTGCCGCTTTTACCCTATTTTGGAGCAAGCTACAAACTCTTTGAAAAAGAAGCGCTTTTTATCCGGTTTAATGTCTCGCGAAACTACAAACGCCCCACCCTGAACGAACTGTATTTTTATCCCGTGGGAAACATCAACCTGCTTCCCGAAAAGGCGTTTGAGTTGGAAGCCGGGATTGATTTCAAGCATGATTTGTGGGACGGACAATCGATTTCCATTGGGATTACGGGGTATCATTCTTCTGTTAAAGACTGGATTCTCTGGAATCCAAGTAATTATGAGCCCTGGTTTCCTGAGAATATTCCTGAAGTGGTTTCACAAGGACTGGAGGCATCGCTTAACTGGCAGTTTAATGTGCATGACTGGAAGTTGGGGACTTCTTTTCAATATGCTTTTACGCGTACGACTGATCGCAGTCATGGTGATCAGGAACACCTTCAGCTTCCCTACATTCCTGTTCACCAGGGAAATGGATTCGCCTCACTTGGATATAAACCCTATTTTGTCCGGTGGAATATCAGCTATACGGGAGAACGGGCCACAACGCTGGATACAAAAAAAAATGAATTAAATATGCTGCCTGGTTACTGGCTCAACCAAATAACAGTTGGCAGGACATTTCAAATACGGAAGCTGGATTTGGAAACGCGAATTAAAATGTACAATGTTTTCGATGTAGATTATCAGGCTGTGGTCTACCGAGCTATGCCCGGAAGACATGTCGATTTAACCCTAAAAGTAAAACTGTGATATGAAACAACTTATAGCGATTTTCCTGGTGCTCATCATGGCTGTTGCGTGTAATGAAAAAAAGACTCCTGGACCTGGCATAGTCTTGTTTTTGGACAATGTATTTATTCTAAATCAGGGCAATTTCACCTATGCCAATTCCTCGTTAAGCACCTACGATCCTGTGACAAAAACAGTGGAGCAATCGGTATTTTACCGGGCCAATGGTGTGCCGCTGGGTGATGTAGCGCAAAGCATGACCATCAATGGAGATACGGCTTATGTGGTGGTTAACAATTCGGGATTTATTTACGCCATCAACCGGAAAACCTTTCAGTTCATCAGCAAGATTACAGGTTTTGAATCACCCCGGAATATGCTGTTCGTCAACAAACACAAGGCTTATGTAAGCGATCTGTATGCCAAATACATCACCGTGATTTACCCATTGACCAATGAAGTCATCAAACACATCCCGTTAGGACGGAGCAGCGAATCCATGGTTATGGCGGAAGGAAAGGTATTTGTGGCCAATTGGTCCAATTACAATCAAACCGCTGAAAACAACATGATTATGGTGATCGATCCCGAAACCGATCAACTCATCGATTCCATTCAGGTTGGAAAAGAACCCAATAGCATGGTTGTGGACAAATATGGTTATTTATGGGTTTTATGTTCCGGTGGTTACATGAATGAGGAAGTTGCCACACTTTGGAAAGTAGATCCCGTTTCGTTGACTGGGGACAAAAAGTTTGAATTTGAGCAGATAACCGATAACCCAACCTCCCTTTGCCTTGATCAGGAGAACAATCTTTACTACTTAAACCATGGGGTGTTCCGCATGGATATCAGCCTTCTTGAATTACCAAAAACAGCCTTTATCCCCGAAGACGACCGCAACTTCTACGCATTATTTATCTATCTGGAAAATCAAATTTACGTCAGCGATGCGGGTAACTACCTCAGCAACGGATGGGTATATGTGTACAACAGTTCGGGGGATGAAACCGATCATTTTGAAGTAGGAATCATTCCGGGATACTTTGTTTTAAACCGGTAGAGTTGGAGGTGTTGATTAAATAAAAAACATCGCCACGCCCACCACGCTGATCACGGCACCTATAATTTCTTTCAGGGTGATTTTTTGTTTGAAAATGAAATGTGCCGGCGCGATAATGAGCACAGGTACGATTGACATCAGGGTGGCGGCAATCCCGGCCGAGGTATGCTGAATGGCAATCAGCGAAAACGCAACCCCCAGAAACGGACCAAAAAAGGAACCGATGCCGATACCCGCCATAATTTGTGTTTGTTGAAGTGTACGGGCCACTTGTTTCCATTTCCCAAGGAGGGTGATCAAAAAAGTAAAGCCTGCAATTCCGGCGATGATCCTGATTTGAGTGGCAGCAAAAGGATCGTAATCGCGCATGCCGTATTTGCTCAGTACCAGACCGCCTGCCTGTCCCATGGCACCTAAAAAGGCAAAAACCAATCCCTTGATCGGAAAATTAAATGAAATCCGTTTGCCCACCACCGGTTTTGCCAGGATGGTGAGCGAAATACCGAAGATGACCAGCAGCATTCCAAAGATGCTTTTTGGTGAAAGCGATTCATCCAAAACAAAATAACCCAACAACACGGTTGCCGGCGGTGCCAGGGTCATCATCAGCATGGCTATCCGTGAGCCGATCAGCACATAGGAGGAGAACAGAAAATAGTCGCCAATCACAAACCCGATAAGCCCCGAAAGGGACAGCCAAATCCAGGCATGAGCGCTGGCGTCCATGGGCAGAAAAAGGTCTCTGGTATAGTAGGTTACACCTCCCAACAGGAAAAAAGCAGCCGTCAGCCGGATAATATTGACCGGATAGGAACCTACTTTTTTGGTGGCAAATTCAAAGGCCAGGGCCGTTATGGTCCAGAAAACCGCTGTAATCAGCGCTGCAATTTCCCCAAAATAGGCTGTCTCCATGTGATTTTTTAAGGCTGCAAATGTAGGCGATTATTGGAGATAATAGTGACGGTACTTATCTTTGATTTTAGATTCGAATTTAACCTTTTCAGGGTTGAAACCCTCATCAATGCTCAGGAATATTTATCCAAATTACTTATTGTTTTTTTCAACAGTCACTTATTTATCCCGATTTCTAAATAACCCACAAACCAAATCATCAGCTATCATAAAGATCATAATAATCAGCGCTCGTCCCGTTCGTACGGGGTTCTATACTGATCAACCTCCAAATCTGACCAGATTCAACCTTTCATCGTACCAACAATAAATCATTAACTTTGCAAAAAAACTTAAAAATCTAAAAACATGAGCCATAAAACGAATGTGACCTGGACGGGAGCAATGTCTTTCGAGGCCGAAGTCAACAGTTTTAAAATTAAACTCGATGCCGATGAAGCCGTCGGTGGTAAAAATACCGGGCCACGTCCAAAACCACTCACCCTGGTTTCGCTGGGTGGTTGTACCGGCATGGACGTGATTTCAATACTGGGCAAAATGCGCGTGGTACCTGAATATTTTAATGTGGAAGTTACCGGAGAACTCACTGAAGAACATCCCAAATATTATGATAAACTGCACATCCGGTACATTTTTAAAGGCGACGATTTGCCTATGGAAAAACTGGAAAAAGCAGTTACCCTTTCACAGGAACGCTATTGTGGTGTAAGCGAAATGCTACGAAAAGCGGCCACCATTACTCACGAAATTGTGGTGGAATAATCGTTGTACTTAACAAATAAGAAGCCTGCTACTAAAATAGCAGGTTTTTTTGTTTTTATATTTTAGGATTGTCTATTTTTATCCCTGATAACCAAATATGTTGTTAAAATGAAAAAAGGATTACTTCTTCTGTTTACAGGATTGTTTTCGATGGTAACACTTTTTGCCGGATCGGTTACCCGCCAACAGGCCGAAACGCTGGCCATTAATTTCTGGGAATCGAATGTATTGATGAAGTCAGTCGCCGGTGGTTTTACGTCTGAAGTTGGCGATATCACCCCCATTGAATACGATGAACAAGTAATTTATTTCCAAATAAATATGAAACCTGATGGCTGGATTCTGGTTTCAGCCACCGATGCAGCGCAACCCATTTTGGCTTATTCACCTACAGGACTAATTGATCCGCAAAATATACCTGCCAATGCAGCCGCATGGTTGTCACAATACCAGAAAGCATTGAGTGAAATCATACTAAACGACCTTCCCGGCACATCGGATATCCTTCAAAAATGGGAAGAACTCCTTTCCATGGAAACCGATTCCACTATTCGTTCCACATGGTCGCGTGGCGTAGAGCCTTTGCTCACCACCCACTGGGATCAGGGGAAATATTACAACGAGATGTGCCCTGCTGATCCAGCCGGTCCCGGAGGACATTGCTATGTGGGATGTGTGCCCACCACGCTTGGACAGCTTTGTAACTATTTCCGATGGCCCGAAACAGGGATTGGCGAGTATTCCTATGACGATCCGGTTTATGGAACCTTGTCGGCTGATTTCGGAAGCACCACTTACCATTGGGATGAAATGGCGGTTTCGTTGCACAATTCTAACCTCGCTATTGCTGAATTGTTATATCATCTGGGAGTTGCCTGCGATCTGATTTATGGACCCGATGGTTCGGGAATGTACAACCACAAAGCCGCTTACGCCTTGCGTACCTTCTTTAAATTTGCGCCCGAAACCCAATATGTCTTCCGCGACAGCACCAACATGGATTGGGACAGCCTGATCGTTTCGCATCTTAATAGGAATATTCCCATGTATTATGCAGGCTGGTCGGTGCCCAACATCAACGGACATGCTTTTGTATGTGATGGTTATCAGGAGGAACACTTTTTCCATTTTAACTGGGGCTGGAGTGGTTCGTATGATGGCTATTTTTATACGGATGCATTGAATCCGGGTGGGAGCAATTTTAACCTGGCGCAGGAACTGGTTATCAATGCCATTCCTGATTCAATCAATTATACCTATCCACCAGGATGTGCCGGGTTTTCAGAACTCAATTCCACCAGCGGTACCATTGGCGATGGCAGTGGTCCATTGTATGGTTATTTGCCCGGGACGGACTGTAGTTGGCTGATTGCTCCGGAGGATTCAATTACTTCGATCATGCTACATTTTATACAATTTGATGTAGCAGAAGGGGATACCTTATTTATATACCAGGGTGGTTCGGCAACTGCACCCAGAGTAGGAGCCTATTCTGGAGATCAACTTCCTGATGATCTGGTGGTTGAAAGTGATCAGGCTTTCCTTGAATTTCAAACACAATCGGTTTCCGGTGCTTCGGGTTGGCTGGTGGGTTTTGAAGCTCAGATACCAGTTTACTGTACTACCGGCCAAACGCTTACAGATATTTCTGGCACTATTAGCGATGGTAGCGGCCCGCGCAATTATCACAATGCTTCGATGTGCATGTGGATGATTGCTCCTCCCGGAGCTCAACTGATTGAACTGCAATTTGATACATTCGATACCGAACCCGACTTTGATGTAGTTACCATCTATGATGGAAATGAGGTGATTGGAGAATTTTCGGGCTATGAAATTCCACCCCTGTTAACAGCCACAAGCGGAATTATGTTTGTTGTTTTTACCTCCAACGCGGAGATTACAGCTCCCGGCTGGACGGCAACCTACACCACCGAATTGGTGGGACTGGAAGAAAGTCCGTCCAAAGAACCAAAATTATCTGCATATCCAAACCCGGCCCGCGACAAGCTGATGGTTCGTCCTGGCAATGGAGGCATACTTACCCACATTAAACTTACCAATTCAATTGGCCAAACGGTTTATTCCAAAAATTCGCAACGCAATGAAATACAGGTGGATATTTCCGGCTGGTTGCCTGGGATATATCTGTTGGAATCAAGTTCTGCTAAAGGCAGGGAGGTGATGAAGGTGATTGTTTGGTAGCTCAATTCTTGAAGAGTTCCGTTTGGGTTTGAAGGAAGTCTTTTATCGTTTTAAACACTTCCTGTCGTGCCTTTTTATTTGAGAGCATCAGGTCGTGCATGCCTTCAGGAATGGCTTTCTTGGTAACCAGTTTCCCTAACCTGTCGGCAAGTCGTTCAATATCTGCAACATTCAATACCGAATCAGCAGTCTGCATGTCTTTGCGGTAGGCCCCAGGTTTTACGCTTTTTTCAGAATACATAACCAGGATTGGAAGTCGGATACCCAGTCCTTTCTGTAATGTTTTCTGAGCGGAATAGATAGTGTGAATCCAACCAAAATCCACCTGATGACCTTCGATGGGTTTTATGGTCAGGTCAAAGTCCCATTCTCCATGAAACTGCTTGTGGATACTTTCTCCATACCCTCTGGTTAAACCGGAAGGTGATGAGATGCCGGGAAAAAATTTTCCGGTACATGCGATAGCAGGAAGCAGCATTTTTTCTACCGAATTCAAATTAAATTCAAAAAAAGGACTATTCAAAATCAAAGCGTTCACCGGAAATTGATCTGTAAACTGATTGCAATACAATGAGGTGATCAATCCACCGGTAGAATGTCCCATCAGTGCTATTTTTTTGATTCCTTCCTTTGTGCGTATGTAGTTCAAAGCCAGTGTTATTTCCTCAAAATATTCAGTGATGTCATGTGTGCCGCCAGGCTTTTGATGAGGGAGCAGCGATCGTCCGTAACGCCTTAAATCAAGGGCGAAAAATTGAATATCCAGGTTGGTGAACCAATCGGCCACGTGTTCCTGAAAAAAGTAATCGTTGAAACCATGAATATACAATATAGCACTGCCAGGTTGAACAAGAATCGGGTGAACATACAAGGTGGCAATATTTTTACCGATTTTATCGGGAGTGAGCTGGAAAGTAACGGTTTTACCCGGAAAGGTCTCTTTTAGCATGTTAATAACTTGGTGTTGAGCTACAAAGGTAGTAAATGTTTAATACAAGAATATTTTTTTAAATGAGTATCCGGTTCTGTACCGAACCGATAAAAAAATGCAAAAGATTTTACAAATTCATCCGAAGCTTTAATTTAACTCACTCTACCCTCCTGATTTTCTGGCGATGTCTCCAATCTTCGCGAAAAGAGGGGCCGGGGGTGAGTTGAGTGAATTCAGTTTGAATGATTAAGTGCTAAAACGGATACTCAAATTATTTATATACATATAGGGTTTTTTATATTGGATTTATGACCCCTATCCCCCGCCTTTCCCCAAAAGGGAAAGGTGATAATTTATTCTAATTGAACCATTAAACCTTAATAAAATACACTCATAAGCTTAATATACAATGTTTTATCACTCCTCACCTTTGGGGAGGTCCCGTATAACTATCGGGAGGGAGGAGGGGTTATAAACCAGCATATTTTTTTTTTTAAATGAGTATCCGGTTCTGTACCGAACCGATAAAAAAATGCAATAGATTTTACAAATTCATCCGAAGCTTTAATTTAACTCACTCTACCCTCCTGATTTTCTGGCGATGTCTCCAATCTTCGCGAAAAGAGGGGCCGGGGGTGAGTTGAGTGAA
>JAUYGX010000018.1 GCA_030690365.1 Bacteroidales bacterium
GATCGAGCACCAGCGCAACCTCTTCCTTTACACCCTGGGCACCAACCTGTACATGCAGCACGTGTATTTGGGTCTGTGGTACAAGAACCAGACCCTGGAATATGACGAGTACAGCAGTTTTAATGTGATGGTGGGCATCAATGTACCCATGAGCGAGCAGTACCGCATGAAAGTGATGTACTCCTACGAGATGAACGTGAACGCCCGCCAGAGCTTTACCGGCCCCAGCCACGAGATCAGCCTGATATTTGAGTTCGACGACATCGGCCTGGTAAACAAAGACAACTCATTTATGGGCAATAAACCTAAGAGTTATAGCCCGATTGAGTGTTCGCCGTTTTAGGGTTTTAACCCTGGCGGGTTGAAAAAAAACCTATTAGGGTATGAGTGTTCTAAGTTATCACGCATTACTCTATCGCTAAACGCGCGCTAGAGATGGGGTGAAGTAATTATAACAAATGTTAATTATACAGACCATACCATGACAGGTACTTTTTCGTTTGATGTTGTAGGACTAACTAATGGTGTAAAAAAGTCAATTACCAATGGAGTTTTTAACGAAGTTACCTTTAAATAATCGTTGAAAAATTAATAAATAATGACCTTCTTACTGTCATATGAATGTTTCGTATGCCTATCTGGCAACTTGGTCCCATTTGCAGTTTAATACACAGAACAGTGAACGATGAAATGACAAAACCGGCTTAATCACAAGGATTGAGCCGGGTTTTTTTATGATATTGAATTTGATAATGTGAGAATTGTCATGCGTTGCGCTATCGCTAAAAGCGAGCCAGAGATTGGGCTTCATTGGAACGCTGATTTTTTATGATGGTTATGATTGGGGATGATTTTTGTCACGCATTACGCTATCGCTAAAAGCGCGCCAGTGATAGATGAAATAATTTTATCATTTTTTTTAAAAAAAAGAGACATTTTTATGACCTTGGTGCAATTAAGGTACAGAACGTTCAAAATTGCGCAGTTATGAAGAAGGTCTTTAGGAAAAAACTCAAGGGGTATACCCTCAATGAGTTATTGGTGGTGCTCATCATTATTGGTGTGTTGATACTGATGGTGTTGCCCAGTCTGTTGCCATTGATCACCAAGGCAAAAACCACCGAAGCCCAGATGCAACTGGGGCATGTGCATTTGTTGGAGCAAAGTCATTTTTATATGCATTCCATCTATAGTAACGATCTGGAACTGCTTGGATTTGAACAGTCGAAGACCGTTGAACAGGGAGGAAAGGCCAATTACCTGATTGAACTTATCGATGCTGATAATACAGGGTTTGTTGCCCGGGCCACGGCAGTGGTCGATTTTGATGGCGATGGTATTTTTAATGTTTGGGAAATTAACCAGGAAAAAGACCTCCGGGAAGTGGTGAAGGATTAACATGGGGATTGTGGTGCTAATAATTATCTTTTTATTACTCGTGATTGGGTACCAGGATTTTAGTGACCGGCTTGTTCATTGGTTCTATTTTCCACTGGTGGCCATTTTATTGTTGGCACAACTCCTGCGTTTCGGACAGCCTGGCGACCATCTGTTGATAGTCGGGTTAAATATGGGCATCATGGTTTTTATGCTCATCATGACCACCTTTATCTATAGTGTGTGGAAGGGTGAACTGATTTTTATTCTGGACAAAGCATTGGGCAGCGCCGATATCCTTGCATTGGGACTGGTTTGTATCACTTTCTCCACCATCAACATGGTGCTGTTTATGTTAATTTCCTTTTTTTGTTCTTCCCTTTTTCAACTTATGGCACTGCCTTTTTCAAAAAAAGCCATTCACATTCCCCTCGCGGGTATTGTAAGTGTTTTACTGGTTGTAGCTTTGGTGTTGCAGGATGGTTTTATGCTGATTGACATGACGAACGATTTTCATATACTTGGGGTTATTGGCGGACTGTATTATTTTTAACAGATATGGAAGCGATAGAGATAAATACAGAATTGCAGCAGTTGATCACCTCGGAACAGGCCTGGCATTACAAGATTATTCCAAAGGAAATAAGCGGGGCCGGCATTACCTTTTATTCATCGGCAGGCAATGCAGGAATAATAGAGGAGGAGATGGACCTGGTGTTTGGTAAAAGTGTAAAATTCAATCATGTTACCAGCGAGGCCATTACACATGCCTTATCCAGGTATTACCGTAACCATACAGAGGGCAATGGTCAACAGGTGCACCAACTGGCCAACCAGGATGTGGATGGTTTTCTGGGAAGGATTATCAGCGAGGCGCATCAATCGCGGTCGAGCGATATTCATATTGAACCCATGAAGGAGAAATGCAGGATCAGGATTCGTATCGACGGAAAACTGATTGAGAAATATAAACTGGACGTGAAGGAATATCCCAGTTTATTGAACAAAATAAAGGTAAAGTCGAATTTGGATATTGCCGAGAAGAGATTGCCACAGGATGGCCGTATGGAGTTCAGGACACAGAACAGCCGGTTCGACATCCGCGTTTCAACACTTCCATCTATCTATGGTGAAAAAATTGTCATGCGTTTGTTGAGCAACGATACAACCGATATCAATATTAACAGCCTGGGGTTTAACGAAAGTCAACTGTCATCATACCTGACAGGTATAAAACGTAACCAGGGAATTGTATTGATCAGCGGTCCTACGGGATCGGGAAAAACCACCACCTTGTATGCTACCCTGATGGTATTGAATAAGCAGGACACCAACATCCTTACGATAGAAGATCCTGTGGAGTATACCATTGAGGGTATCAACCAGGTACAACTAAAGGAAAGTATCGGACTCACCTTTGCCAAGGCTTTGCGAACCTTCCTGCGGCAGGACCCTGACATCATCATGCTGGGTGAAATCAGGGACATCGACACAGCTCAAATGGCCATTCGTGCAGCACTTACAGGGCATTTGGTCCTGTCGACAGTCCATACCAATTCGGCATGGGGTACTATCAGCCGGTTGATAGATATGGGAGTGCCAGCCTACAACCTGGCAGATACGCTGATTTTGTCGGTAGCACAAAGGTTAATCAGGGTGTTGTGTCCGCATTGCAAGACCAATGAAGAACAACCCGGAGAAAAGCTTAACATTTCGTTAAATGGGAGCCTGAAGGCATTAAAAGCGTTTAGGGCAGTGGGTTGCGAACGCTGTCATTATACAGGTTATAAGGGCCGTAAGGCGTTGTATGAAGTCCTGCCGGTAGACAGGGAACTCGAACAACTGATTAAACAACAAGTAACCGATATTGATGTATATATGAAAGAAAGGGGAATTCACTCGATCGCGAAATTGGCGTTGGATGCCGTAAAAGTTGGTGAAACCAGCATAGATGAGGTCATGCCGCTCTTGCTAAATGATGATTTAACAAAACTACTTTGAAAAAGGAAGGCATGAAATGAAAGATAAGGGCAACATTGGAAGTCAAATGGGTTTTAAATACACAAAGTCCGGCACGATCATGATCATGCAGGTTAAGGCCCGTGTACGATATCTGTTGTTTGTTCTGGTTATCTTTCAGTTGATGGCCATCATGCCGGTATATGGACAAGATCGCATGATAGCCATTGAAAAGCAACTAAGTGAAATTGATTCCATAGCGCCAGGCTTAAATGAGCATGTATCGTTTACGGTAAGCAATGTTTCGATTCAGGAGCTTATCAGAAATCTGGCACAGTTAAACCAGCTCAACATTACCATCGATCCCTCGATTCAAATTATGGTGACAAATAATTTTACAGAGGTGTTGGCCAAAGAATTGATTGTGTTTTTGTGCAAGCAATATGATTTGGATTTGAATATCACGGGCTCAATTATAGCCATTTCAAAATACATCCCGCCTAAAGAGATTCAGCCAAAGTACGTTCCTAAGAAACCTAAGATCGTTTTTGATGCGGTGAATAATTTGTTGTCGATGGATTTAAAAAATGATTCGCTTTATTTAGTGGTGAAGGAAATCACCTTACAATCCGGGATAAATGTAATTTTCACACCAGGACTACAGGACAGGAGAGTAAGTGCCTACATCGACAAAACCATTTTTGCCACTTCACTTGAAAAGTTTGCTTTGGCCAATAGTATGGATATTGTTAACGATGATGGATTTTACGTGCTTAGCAATAAGGAGGTTGAAGCGACCCCCAAGCAGGTAAAGGGGAAGGGGGGGAATCACGGAGCAAATAATTCGGAATCGCTTTTTGAATTTGAGGCTGTCAATCAGGACAACATCACGGTAAATGCTACCAATGTTTCAATCAATGAAATCATTACTTCCGTTTCGAATACCATTGGGGTGGAGTATTTTATTTATTCAAAACTTGATGAAAACAGGACCATCCAGGTAAAAGGAATCGGTTATACAGAGCTGCTTGAAAAACTGCTGAGTGGTTCAACTGCCACCTATAGGGTAATGAATGGCATCTACCTGATTGGTGAAAGGAGCATTGAGAATTTAAGGTCAACAAAAGTAGTTCAGTTAAAATCGAGATCGGTTGTTGATTTGAGTAATGTGATTCCGGCAAAATTGAAAGACGGCGTAGAAATTAAAGAGTTCCCTGATCTGAATAGCCTGATCATAAGCGGTTCTTCGCTTGCAATTGAAGAATTGGAGGCTTTTCTGTTCGATATTGATAAGGTGGTGCCGGTGATACTAATAGAAGTGATGATTGTGGATTCACGATCGAATGTGTCCATTTCAACAGGTATCAGTGCCGGGATTAGCGATGAGCCGGTAGCCACCAAAGGAACACTTCTTCCGGGGGTTGACATGACACTGAGTTCCGAATCCATCAATAAGTTAATCGGGAGTTTCAACGGGTTTGGGTGGTTTAATCTGGGAAAAGTGACTCCGAATTTCTATATGTCGATAAAGGCCCTCGAAAGTGACGGATTGATCAAGGTTCGCTCAACGCCAAAGCTGTCGACGCTTAATGGTCATGAAGCAAATATCACCATAGGGAACACGGAATACTATCTGGAAGAGACCAACAGCGTTGTGGGCACACAGAACCCGCAGAATATCAAGACACAAAATTACAAACCTGTAAAAGTTGATTTCACACTTAAAATAAATCCAATTGTGTCGGGTAATGAACAAATTACGTTAGACATCGTTGTTGAACAATCGGATTTTACTTCCAGGATCAGTAAAGATGCCCCTCCGGGAAGTATTTCCAGGAGTTTTACATCGCAAATCCGGATTAAAAACGGGGAAATGGTGTTGCTTGGTGGTTTGGAAGAGAAAAAAGTGAGCGAGACTACCTCCGGAATACCGATTTTGAGTAGGATCCCGATTTTGAAATGGTTGTTTTCGAGCCGTGTAAAGGAAAATTCATTTGAAAAATTAAATGTGTTTATTAAACCCACCATAATTTACTAATGATGAACCTGAACAAACTGATTGGACATAACCGGGTGATGGGCATCGAAGTGAATTTCGAGTCCGAAACGGTTGTTTCTTATAGTATGATTGAGGTCATTATACAAAATGATTTATTGAGACTGGAACCCATCGCGATTGAAAACCAGGATTTTGATCATTTGTTGGAGGTCATTCCAAAGAAGGTGCCGGTATGTCTTGTATTAACAGGAAAAGGAGTTGTTGTTAAAGGATACAAAGCGGATGCTGTTGAGGATAGTGAATCCATTTTAAAGCAAATATTCCCATTCGCGAAAACCCGGGAGTTCTCGCTAAATACTTACACGAACTTGCAGGGGGAATCGTGGGCCGGTATTGTGCGTACCGAGCAATTGACGCAGGTTATATCTGGTTTTATTGATTCAGGATTGGTTGTGGCTGATGTTTTTATCGGACCTTTTGTGCTAAAACAGGTTTTGCCCTTGTTGGAGAATGATATCTGTTTAATAAAAACCCCTGCCTATGAAGTGGCCTTTGTTAATGAGTCGATTACCAGAATTGATAAAAATGCAGGAGCACAGGAAGTATATCAGATTGGTGGTAAGCAGATAAAAGGATGCGATTTGATCGCCCTGGCGGGATCGTATCAGTATTTGATAGAAAATAACGGAAAAACAACTTGCGAGGTAAAAAGTGTTGTTATTTCGGCCAATGACTTTAAGGCCAACAAAGCGCTTGTGTTGTTTATGAAGGCAGGCATTGGGATTATGTTTGCCTTATTAATGGTAAATTTCTTTGTTTTCAGCCATTTTAATACAAAGGTCAATTCCGTAAATCAGGAGGTATTGCTCAGCAGATCACTTTTATCGCAAAAAAAGAAGCTCGAAAAGGAGTTGACTGAAAAGAAGGCGTTATTGTCAACAACGGGATTGAATAGTCAATCAAATTTATCGTATTATGCTGATAAAATTGCTTCACTACGTCCGAAAAGCATGGTGTTTGAAGAAATGGTTATTAATCCGGTCGAAATAAACCAGTATAAACAAAACCTCCTCATACAGCGCAATACAATTCAGATTAAAGGTCATTCTACATCTAGTTTACAAATAAATAACTGGGTTAACCAGCTTTCCGAACTCGGGTTTGTTGAGTCCTCGGAATTGATTGACCTAAAGTACTCGAATAACAATAAGACTACAGAATATACACTTCAGATAAAAATCAGGATTTAAATGGAGCTTTCGGTTAAAATAAGGAAAAAACTTCTGTTTGTGATACTGGGCACCCTCCTGTTGCTGGTGTTTAGTTATCAGCTGTCGTTTAAGAAGACGATCGTGTTGTATCAGGAATATCAGGTAATACTTGATGAAAGGTACCAGAAAATTGACTTACCCGAGCAGTTGAAATTATTGCAGGATCAACTGGATGATATTGCCGGTACCATTGGGACATCGGGTGATGTATTGGTCAATAAGCGCAGGTTAATCATCGACCGGGTGAGTAATTATTGCAATGATAATTCTATCAGAATCATCGAATTGGCTCCTTCGCTGGTTACAAAGGAAAGCAGCTTTGTTATCGAAACAAACATTATTAAAACAGAAGGCTCATTTGCCAATTTGTTAAAATTAGTTAATATTTTAGAGCGGGAAAAAGCAATTGGTAAAGTAATATCTGTTAGATTTGCGACATCTTTGAATAGAAAGACAAAAGCAAAAGAGTTGATTAGTGAAATATTTGTGCAGAACATTACAAATCAAGACAAATGAAAAAGGAAATTCTCTACAGCGTACTCTTCGTCATGATCATTTTTACTTCATGTAAAGATATTATTGTCATGGATATTTCAGATGAAAAGGTAGTGCTGCTATCGCCTTACGACCATCTTGAATCTTACTCCAGCACACAAACATTTTGGTGGGAATATGTTGAGGATGCGGAAAAGTATCAATTACAAGTAGTTTCACCTGATTTTGTCCAAACAGAAACCCTGGTTTTAGATACTTTGATAACAAAGGATCAGTTTTTATACAACCTGGTACCAGGAAAGTACCAGTGGCGTGTAAGGGCTTTAAATTCAGTATATTCAACTGACTATACAATTTTTTCGTTACAAATAGACTCTACTCAGGATTTGACCAGTGAGACCATTATACTCAGAACCCCATTGCAAAATGACACGACCAATAAACAAATTTTAACCTTTTCGTGGGATAAACTCTATAATGCTGATACATTTAATGTCGTCCTCCTTTTTGAGGGTTCCCCCTCGATAGATACCCTCACCGCTGAAAATTCAATTTCGCTTAGCCTGATCGACGGACAGGGAGCCTATGTATGGAAAGTAAATGCTTCCAATGAAATTTCAAGAACGGAGTATAGTGAGCGGCAGTTCTATCTGGATACCTCAGCGCCTTTGAAGAGAACGCTGATAAGTCCGGTTGATCAGTCGGTGATACAGGATTCCATTACGCAATGCGTTTGGAACATCCCTTCGCACGACGGTTCCTCGGAGTATGATTCGCTCTATATTTACAGCGATTCAACCATAACAAGTGTTGTTTTTTCTGCCAAAGTTATAGTGGGACAGGTGGAGGTGGAACTTAACCCGGGTATATATTTTTGGGGAGTCAGGGGTGTGGACAAGGCCGGTAACCGGGGAGTGTTTAGTGATGTTTGGAGTTTTGAATTGTCTGCAAAATGAAAGTTTTACACCTTAAAAAGCTATTGTTGCCAGTGTCAATCATTATCTGGTCGTTCATCATTTACAAGGTATATGTTGTTGTCTTTGATAAAACCAGTGAGGTAGTCATGAAGTCGGATACACATGCTGATCAGAAGCAAGTGGTAAAGGAAGATACTTTCAGGTTGATGGTTAATTATCCTGATCCATTCTTAAACAATTTTGTAACCAGGGAGATCAACCGGAATAGTAAAGGTACTTCGCACTCCAGAATGGGATCCCGGGAAAAAAAAGAGGTTGTGTGGCCAAAAATTGACTTTTTGGGTGTGCTTCAAAATAAAAATAGCGGCAGAAGCCTTGCTAATTTGAATATTGATGGAAAATGCACCATACTGGCGAAGGGAAATGAAATGGAGGGTATTAAACTTATATCGGTTTATCCCGACTCGGTGCAACTCGGTTTTGTTCATCAGAAAAGAACCTTTAAACTAATGAATCAATAATAGAAACTATTAAATGCAGATACGAAATTACAGTCTACTGATTTTATTTTTTCTGGTCACCCGGGTGTTTTGCCAATCGGAGTATTACGCCTCGAAGACAAGATGGGTAAGTGTAGAAACAGTTGGAGGTGAATCGCGTTTTGAGATTTTAACTGAGTGGAGAGAGAATACATTGCAGCTTAACAAGCACTACTATTTTTACGACAGGGGAAAAATGTCATTTTCGCAAGGAGCCTTTGCCGGTTATCTTTTAAATGGACAGTATCTGCGTTTCCGGAAAAATTCAACTAATCTCGCAGAAAAGGGTCGGTTTAGGAATGGACTGAAAACAGGGAAATGGATACAGTGGTCGGAAAACGGAACCATTGTTGAAGTTGAGAATTGGAAAAGGGGACTAAAGAATGGAACGTCCACCTCTTATGATTCTTCTCAGCAAATGACATCAAAGCGGAATTACAAAAATGGTGAGTTGAGTGGGTGGCAGTACCAATACGAGAATGAAGAGGAGGTACAAAAGAAGAAGTACAGGCACAATCAGATTAATGAGAAAGGATTTTTGGGTGTGAAATGGAAGAATCCATTTATCAGGAAGCATGATAAAACCGAAAAGAAGAAAACCCGGAAGATAAAGGTAAAAGACAAGGTGAAAAAGGAAAAAAAACCGGTGGAAGGTGAACCAGATGGAGATCGTGAAGAAATTAAATAGCAAGCTCAGAGGCTCGGTATTGGCCTTAACTACCCTGATTCTGGTTGCCATAACAACTTTGATTAGTATGATATTTCTTCAAGCAGGGATGGTAACCTATTATCAGTCCATGTTAATAAAAACAAGCGAAACCTATGAGGATATCCATATCGGGATAAACTATTTGCTATATGATTTGAATTCAACCCCTGAGAATAACCCGGGTTTAATACAGATGTTGAATGATCCTGAGAATCCTGTTGTGGTTCTACATGCCAGGTGGGGCTTTTTTGAAGTTGTGGGTGCTCAAAAAACAGGAGAGAAAGAAACACACATCAAAATGGGTTTTGTGGGGTATCTGGTCCCGGAAACACCTCATTACAGTTTGTACCTTCTGGACGAGGGTACCCCTTTGACTTTGTGTGGCAAAACCCATATATCCGGTGATGTTTATCTGCCTCCGCAAGGAGTGAAGCGAGGTTATGCAGGAGGATTACAGTACGAAGGCGAGCAATTGATTTATGGGAATACTTTTAAAAGTGAATCGTCAATGCCTAAAATTTTTCATGACACCCGCGATATTATTCATGATTTTGTCAGCAACACCCTGATGGACGAACCCCATCAGTTTGTTACCCTGGATGACCTAACAGAAGATCATTTCAACCCATTTACAAATCCCACAAAGATTGTCTACGATGAATCTCCCATATTCCTCAGTAATATTGACTGCCGGGGCAAGTATTTTATTGAATCAGAAGTCGCCGTAATTGTTGATAAGACTGCTTATTTAGAGCATGTTATCATCAAAGCACCCTATATTGAGATAGATGAAGGTTTTAAAGGTTCGGTGCAATGTATCGCCAGCGATTCTGTATTTATTGACGAACATTGTCATCTCCAATATCCTTCGGTTGTATCGCTTATTGTAGAACAAGAAAAACCCGGATTCAAAAGTGTTATGATCTCAGACTCAAGCTCTATTGAAGGATTGGTATTTGTTTCGGCAACAGGTCAGGAAAAAAAATCAACACTTTTGACCATGCAGGAGGGGGCCTCAGTGTTAGGACAGGTATATTGCAATGGGATTATGAATGCTAAAGGTAAAATTACCGGAATGTTGGTCTGTCGGCGCACTATTTTATTCACTCCTTCGTCTATTCACGAGAACTATTTATTAAATACAAGTATACTAACCAATGATAACAAGCGCTTTCAAAACATACTACCAGGGGTAGGGGGCAAAGGGCAGAAGGATATTCTCAAATGGATTTAGCAAGAAAGAAAATTAACGGCAGTACATTAATTGAGTCGGTCACCGCCATGACGCTCGTGCTTTTAATCACGGGTTTGGTTTTTACATTTTTCACCAGCATTCATACAGGAGGGATTCAATCGCTGAAGCTTGAGGCTTTTCTTTCGAGAGATCGTATTTTGTCGGACATCACAAAAGACGGGAACTTTAGTAATGATAGCTGGACAGAGCAACGTCTGACGATAAATAAGAAAGTAACACAACTGGATCAGTCGGGAGGAATTTACCTGGTGGAGCTCGAGTTTTCAGATCAAAAAAATCATCCTATTTTATCCTGTAAAACGATTTTAGCACATACAACTAAATCCGGGGGGTATATTAAATGAAGAAGTTGAATGGTTTTACGCTGGCGGAGATCATTGTAGCGATGGCTATCAGTTCACTGGTGGTTCTTTCTGGTCTTTCCATTTATTACCTGACGATTAAAAATTCAATTGATTTCAGTAAGAGTGCCAAAAGCAGGATCCATCTGTTGCATTTTTTATCGCAAATGCAGGATGATGTGGAAAGGAGTGACCGGATGGTGGCGAATGGTGATAAAATCTCCTTTGTCTTTTCCGAAACCAATACCGACTACCGGTTTCTTGATGGATTGGTTATCATTAATTCTCCTCAGTTGTCGGATACGGTTTACATTCCTGCCAGTGGCATCCGGTTTAGCCTTGATGGCCAAAAGACCAATGTCGGGCTTATAAATGAGGTAACGCTTACCATTTATCAATATGGAACAGAAAAAGAATACCTTATAAAAAAGCGATATGATGCAGCAAGCTATTTAAGAAACTAATATAAACCATCACAAAAAATGAAAAATGGAAAAGCAGATGACTAATATTACTGATTATGACCTACTCACCGGAATTAGGAACAAGGACAAACAAATCCTTCAATACATTTATATAAAACTACTGCCCATTGTTAAAAGACATATTGTGAATAACAGCGGTACCGAGTTTATGGCAGAAGATATTTTTCAGGACGCCCTGTTAATCCTATTTAATAAAATCAGAACTGATGAAATCAACCTGACTTCGAGTTTTACCACCTATTTTGTTGCTATCTGTAAGAATCTGTGGTTGAATCAACTGCGTAAGAGCAGAAATTCAACGGTTTATTTTACTGATGAAATAGAGCGTTATAATACGATTGAAGATGCAAGTCAACCAGGTTTGGACATGGATTTCACAAGATTGTTTAAAAAACATTTTAGAAGACTTAGCGGGAAGAGCCAGATGGTGCTATCTTTGCACTTTAATCAGGTTACGCCCCTGGAGGTTGCTAAGCAAATGGGTTTTAAGAATAAGGAATATGCTATCAGCAGGAAGTATAAATGCCTGAAGAAGTTAATCTCAAATATTAAAGGTGATCCGGAATTAAGTAGTTGTATATTTGAGGATGAAAGAGTTGAAATATTTTGATATCATTGTTAAGTATGCAAACAATGAATTGTCGGTCGATAAGCGCGAAGCGTTTGAACAAGAGTTGTTAATAAATTCTGCATTATACGAAGAGTACGAGCTCTACAAAAGGGTAGTAGATAAATTGGAGGATAAAGAATTGATGGAGTTTTATATGGCCATGCAGGAGGTATCGAAGAGTCATGTAAAAAGGAATAATTTTTTCAGCAAAAAATTAAGCGGGTCGGTAAACAGGAAAGTTTTGTTGTATCTTATCATTGTAGCCAGTTTCATCATTCTTTTGTGGTTTTACTTTGGGTTTAGGTGGGCTTTTTAGGGGATGCTTTATATTTTCGTGGAGCAGGTCAGTTATCGTTAGGCACAAACGAGTATGTGTGTAGTGGATAAGATTATTAATTTAAATACTGCTTATCTGCTTCGCTCATGTTAAGACAATTAATATCTTTACCATAAAAATGGTTGCTGAGGATTACCCAAAAGATTTTCAAGAATTTCTTGATCGATTCAAATCGGAGGATGATTGTTGGAAATATTTATTCTCTA
>JAUYGX010000030.1 GCA_030690365.1 Bacteroidales bacterium
GTAGAAAGGAGCTTATCTGAAAAATAATTCAAGTCAACACCCAAAATTTCAGCCAATCTGATAAAGGTAGTGATATCAGGCATCGATTCTCCGCGTTCCCACTTACCAACAGCCTGCGAACTGATGAATAGACGCTCAGCAAGTCGGGCCTGGGAGAGATTGTTTTTCTTTCGTGCTTCGGTAATTTTATTACCAATGTTTTTAGTATTTAACATAGTATGATCTTTTTATTTTTAATTAAATTTTTGATGCTGCAAAGTTATTCGCAGGCATTACTCAAATCAAAAAAAATCAAAAACTTATAGTTGTAATTGTGCTACTTATCGTTGATTTTCGACAACTAATGGTTGTAATTCATTTTTGCTTGTCATTACATGATTTATATAAAATTATAGCATCCACCTTTATTAATTAGGATTAACTTTGCAGAAATTTGGATTATATTATGTTAAAAAAGATTAGTCATATTTTCCTTGCACTGCTTATAGCGGTCACCAGCATGGGATTGACGATCTCTACACATTATTGTGGATCCACTTTTGAATCGGTCAGCATCAATTCAACACCCGAATCCTGTTGCGAAGGCCCTTGCAATAAATGCCACAACGAAACCATCACCATCAAGTTGCAGGACGATTTCTCTATTTCTTCACATGATTTTAATTTTACACAGATAGCCACCTTGCTACCTGCCGAAATACGACTGTTGCTTAGCGAAACACCTGAAGAAGCTTCAACTTTTGTTATTCGTCGCCATACTCCGCCACCGCTTACTGTGCAAAGGGTTCTGTCGAACCTGCAGACTTTCCGTTTATGATTTAACTCGATTGGTTTATTTTGATGCCATTGCAAACATGGTATCGAAATAATCTTGTGTCTTTTTATTCGAGTAAAAATCATAACCATGAACCATGTTAAATAAATCCATTAAATTTTTCCTTGAAAACAAGGTGATCACACTATTGTTGTTCATCACTTTCATCCTGTTGGGAACTGTATATGCCCCATTTAACTGGCAAACCGGATTGTTGCCACGCAATCCGGTGCCGGTGGATGCCATCCCTGATATCGGTGATAACCAACAAATTGTGGCTACCGAATGGATGGGCCGTTCACCCAAGGACATTGAAGACCAGATTACCTACCCATTAACGACTTCCCTGTTGGGGATTCCCGGGGTAAAAACCATCCGCAGCACTTCCATGTTCGGGATGTCGTTTGTTTATATCATTTTTGAAGATAACATCGAATTTTACTGGAGCCGGTCGCGTATCCTCGAAAAGTTAAACTCTCTCCCATCGGGTACCTTACCACAAGGCGTGCAACCCTCACTTGGTCCGGATGCCACAGCCCTGGGTCAAATTTATTGGTACACCCTCGAGGGTCGTGACCCAAAAACAGGAAAACCTGCCGGTGGCTGGGATCCGCAGGAACTACGGACTATTCAGGATTATTATGTAAAATATTCACTTTCTGCTTCAAACGGAGTTTCCGAAGTGGCCACCATTGGCGGGTTTGTTAAAGAGTATCAGGTCGACATCGATCCCAACGCCATGAAAGCATTTGGCGTTTCGATTATGGATATCATGCAGGCGGTAAAAAAAAGCAACCTGGATATCGGAGCCGAGACCATTGAGCTAAATAAGGTGGAATACGTCATCCGTGGGCTGGGTTACATTAAAAGCCTTGACGACCTCAGGGAGGCCGTGGTGACCGTCCGCGACAATGTACCAGTGCGTATCCGCGATGTGGCACAGGTGAGTTTTGGTCCGGCACCCCGCCGTGGCGGGCTCGACAAGGATGGTGTGGAAGCTGTTGGCGCGGCCGTTATTGCACGTTACGGATCCAATCCCAAGGAAGTCATAGACAACATCAAGAAAAAAATCGCCGAGATAGGCCCCGGCCTTCCACAGAAAACACTGGCCGATGGCACCATCTCCAAGGTCACCATCATTCCTTTTTACGACCGTTCAGGATTAATTACCGAAACCATCGGCACCCTGGAATCGGCTTTGTCGCACGAAATTCTCATCGCCATCATCGTCATTATTATCCTGGTTCTAAACCTCAGGGCCTCCATTCTGATTTCATCACTACTTCCCGTGGCAGTGCTAATGACCTTTATCGTCATGAAATGGGTGGGTGTTGAAGCCAACATCGTAGCGTTATCGGGTATTGCCATCGCTATTGGTGTGATGGTAGACGTGGGGATTGTGTTCGTGGAGAACATCATCCGGCATCTCGAAATGCCCGAGAACCTGGACGTAAAAGGTAAGAAGCTGATTTCAGTCATCTATGAGGCCACCACTGAAGTATCCTCGGCCATCACCACTGCTTTGGGAACAACCATTGTTAGTTTCCTCCCTGTTTTTGCCATGGAAGCTGCCGAAGGCAAATTGTTTCGTCCGTTGGCGTTCACCAAGACATTTGCCTTGTTGGCGTCCTTTATACTGGGAATCATCGTGTTGCCCACCTTAGCCAACATCATCTTTTCGGTAAAATTCGACAAAAAACGAATCAGCAGATTATTCAATAGCATACTCATTGCGGCAGGAATTCTTTTCACCATTGCCTGGGGGCAAATTCCGGCACTGGCCCTGGTACTCATCGGATTTAACAACCTGTTCGCCTACAGGTGGGAAGAATCGCGAAAAGAATATACCAATTATATCAACATTGTAATTACCTTGCTGGTAGCCGTTTGGTATCTATCCATCGAATGGGTTCCGCTTGGAGCCAACAACAGCAATGCCTCCAACTATTTGTTTGTTTCGGTTTTAATTGCCCTTGTTTTGGGAACACTTTTATTAATCGTTCATTTTTACGTGCCCATTCTACGCTGGGCATTAAGGAATAAATGGACTTTTATGACCTTGCCCCTGTTTACCATCGCTTTAGGGATATTGGCCTGGCAGGGCACCAACCGTTTATTTGGGTTCATGCCTGAATTTGTGAAAAAGACCGCGGTTTGGGAATCCTTCGACCATACCTTTCCGGGAATGGGCAAGGAATTTATGCCCGCGTTAGATGAGGGTTCGTTTTTATTGATGCCGACCAGCATGCCCCACAGTGGCATTGAAATGAATCAGGAATATGTAGAACTACTCGACAAACGCCTTTCAACTATTCCTGAAGTGGAGCTGGCAGTGGGCAAATGGGGACGTATCAATTCGGCTCTCGACCCTGCCCCTGTTCAGATGTTTGAAAATACCATCAACTATGTTCCGGAATATATACTGGATGAAAACGGGCATAGGATGGGGTTTGAGGTGGACAAGGAAGGAAACTTTGTACTAAACCACACACTTGTTTTGGAGAAATTTGGTGGAAGTACGGTGGAAGAACAATTGAAATACGATGGAAATACAATTGATGAAGGGTTGAAATACGGTGGAAATACGGTTGAGGGGAAGGGGGAAACTATTGATGAACAATTGAAATACGATGGAAATACAGTTGTGGGGAAGGGGGAAACTATTGATGAACAATTGAAATACGGTGGAAATACGGTTGAGGGGAAGGGGGAAACTATTGATGAACAGTTGAAATACGATGGAAATACGGTTGAGGGGAAGGGGGAAACAATTGATGAACAGTTGAAATACGATGGAAATACAGTTGTGGGGAAGGGGGAAACTATTGATAAAAAGAGTATCCGGGAAATCAAGTTTAACCGGGAAAAAGATGTGTTTTTGATTAAAGTGGATGACAAATGGCTTGAATTCAGCGATTATCGTGAGAACAAGACATTTTTATCTATTTCAAAAAATTTCAACATCTATATTTTAAAAGATAAAAATGGTGACAATTTCAGGAACTGGCGTGACCAAATCAAATCAACGGATGACATTTGGAACGAGATAGTGAAAGTGACTAACATTCCCGGACTCACCTCTGCCCCCAAGCTCCAACCCATTCAAACCAGGTTGGTGATGTTATCAACCGGGATGCGGGCTCCCATGGGTTTAAAGGTATATGGTCCCGACCTGGAAACCATCGAGAAAGCCGGAATTGAACTTGAAACTGAATTAAAAAATGTTCCTTCTATCAAAGCAACATCGGTGTTTTACGACAGAGCCGTGGGTGCTCCGTATATCGAAATAAAACTCGACCGAAAAGCCATCGCCCGTTATGGAATGACGGTGGAGGATGTTCAGGAAATTCTACAGGTTGCCGTTGGTGGAATGGCCCTGACCAACACGGTGGAAGGCCGCGAACGGTTTCCTGTCAGGGTTCGTTATGCACGAGAACTGAGGAGTTCACCAGAGGAAATAAAAAAAATACTGGTGCCTTCTATGACCGGCGTTCAGGTTCCGCTGGGTGAATTGGTGGATATTGGCTACACCCGTGGTCCGCAGATGATCCGCAGCGAAAACACCTTCCTGAATGGATATGTGATTTTTGATAAGCTACCAGGAAAAGCAGAAGTGGATGTGGTGGAAGAAGCTCAAAAATACCTCCAGGATAGAATCGCATCTGGTGAACTGGTGTTGCCTGCCGGCGTGAGTTATACTTTCGCAGGGAACTACGAACAGCAAATCCGTGCAACGAAAAGGCTTGCCATCGTCATACCCATCAGTTTGATGCTGGTATTCCTATTGTTGTATTTTCAGTTTAAAACCATTACCGCTTCCTCCATCCATTTTTCGGGAGTGTTCGTAGCTTTCGCCGGAGGTTTTATCATGCTTTGGCTCTATAGTCAACCCTGGTTTTTAAACTTTTCGGTGGATGGTGTCGAAATGAGGCATTTGTTCCAGATACATACCATTAACCTGAGTGTGGCTGTTTGGGTAGGCTTTATTGCCCTGTTTGGCATTGCAACCGACGATGGTGTTATTATGGGAACCTATATCCATCAGGTTTTTGAAGAAAAAAAACCTTCTACCGTGGCTGAAGTGCGCGAAGCAGTAGTGATTGCCGGTAAAAAAAGAGTTCGTCCAGCCATGATGACCGCTGCAGTGGCCATTATTGCTCTCCTGCCTGTGCTTTCATCTACCGGAAAAGGAGCCGACATTATGGTTCCGATGGCCATCCCGACTTTTGGGGGAATGATAATCCAGATCATGACCATGTTTGTGGTACCGATACTTCAGTGTTTTTGGAGAGAAGGGGAAGTGAAGAAGGGGAAGACGATGGAAATACAATAGATGGACGATGGAAATACAATTGATGTATACTGGAAATATATTTTGTGTAATGTTCTGAAATTTGGTAGTTTAGCATTGAAATGGATTTATTAATAACTTAAAATTTATCGTTATGAATGACAAGAATTTTATCACACTAAAGGACCTGAAGGTCTATCAACTTGCCAGGGTTTTGTCTTCTAAAGCATGGGATGTTTATTGCGATCTGAATTTTGAACAAAAGAAAATCATGGGTGACCAATTCATCAGGTCAATGGATTCCATTGGTGCCAACATTGCAGAGGGTTATGGTCGCTATCATGCGATGGATCAGGTAAAATTCTATCTCTATTCCAGAGGCTCTATGTTCGAAGCCTACTATCATTGGACATCGCTCCTTTTCGAGAGAAAAATCATTTCAGAAGCAGATTTCGAATTTATCAACACCCATTCCAAAGACCTGGAAGTCCGCCTGAACAACTTCATTTCCAGCACCCGCAAAAGCATAAAAAAATGAAAATGAAAACACTAATAAATTCTCAACCAGATAAATACGTGGCCTCTTTTAACCTAACGTCAAAATTTCGATTCAACAGAAAATATGACGGTATACTTCCACGTACATCCATGTATTTCAATCGTTTTACCATTTTTCCCCACAACGTATTTCCACGTACATCCATGTATTTCCATCGTATTTCAACCTATTCCCTCCTAATCCCTCTATTATTAATCTTCACCCTTCTACCCTACCAATCGAATGCACAGAATACCTTGAACGAATCCCTCGAAATAGCCGCCAAAAACAACCCTGAACTCAAATCTGTGTTTAACAACTACCTGGCCTCACTCGAAAAAGTACCACAGGTGGGTGCATTGCCCGACCCTCAGGCAACTTTTGGATTTTTTATAAAACCGATGGCTATTGTGGCAGGCAGTCAGGTCGGAAATATTCAGGTGATGCGGATGTTTCCCTGGTTTGGCACTTTAAAACTTGCAAAAGATGAAGCTTCCGAAATGGCAAATGCCAGATACGAAGTTTTTAATGCAGCCAAAGCCGACCTATTTTACCAGGTAAAAGCAAACTGGTACCAGTTATTAAAACTTGACCGTGAAATTATTCTTGTAAAAGAAAATATCGAATTGCTCGAATCGCTCGAAAAATTGGTGATGGTGAAGTTTCAATCGCCAGCAACCAATGAAAGTTCAACAGGGTCAACAGGTTCAAATGCGATGAATACAACTTCGTCCGGGAGCATGAATGCTTCGGGAGGAGGAATGGGTGGAATGAAATCAGCACAATCCGCGCCCGTACAACCAAACGGAAACAGGCAAGCATCTTCCATGTCATCCGGGATGGAAAATAAAACGTCAGGGCTGCAGGATGTGCTACGCGTGAAAATGGAAATCCTGGATCAGCAAAATAATCTTGCATTGTTAATCGACCAGAGAAAAACAACAGAAGTTGGCTTTAATGCACTGCTTAACCGTGATCAAAATATTTCAGTGGAAATTAACGATTCGCTTGAAATTCAGCTTTTACCTACAGAAAAACTGGCCATTGTCGATAGTATTCTTGCCAACAATCCGATGCTGGCGATGCTTGAAAGCGAAGTTTCATCCTACGAAGCGATGGAGCAAAAAGCAAAAAAAATGGGGTTACCAATGGTGGGTGTTGGTCTGAATTACATGATTAATCAAAAACGCGAAGGCAACACATATATGATGAATGGAAACGATATGGTAATGCCTATGTTTTCGGTTTCAATTCCAATTTACCGGAAAAAGTACAACGCCATGCAAAGCGAAGCACGATTAATGCAGGAAGCCGGCAAACAGCAAACCATTGGTTTGCAAAATAACCTGAAGGTGCAGTATCGTAGTTTTATTCAAAACCTCAATGATGCCGAAAGGCGGATGAATTTATACAACGAGCAGGAAGAACTGGCACGTAAAACGACCGATCTGCTTTTAGCAGGTTTTGCAACTACCGGGACCGATTATGAAGAAGTACTGCGCATGCAATACAAAGTACTCGATTATGCATTTAAATACATCGAGGCCATTACAGATTATAACACTTCGGTCGCAATGGCCGAAAAATTAATGAATTCAGTAAATAAATAATACCAATTAAAATGAAAGTAAAAGATATATTATCCAATACTTATGTAAAAGCAGGATTACTTGTTTTGGCCGGATTGTTCCTTGGATGGCTGATTTTTCATCAATCCGAAACTACAGTAAAAACAAATGAAGAAGCAGTTCATGAACATTCTGAAACGGAGAATCAAATCTGGACCTGTGCCATGCATCCTCAAATAAGAATGGATGAGCCGGGAGATTGCCCGATTTGCGGCATGGAACTCATCCCCTTGCAAAGTTCAAATGTTGAAATCGATGATCAAGCCATTGAGATGAGTGAGTCTGCCATGAAACTGGCTGAAGTTCAAACTTCTGTCGTCATACGAGGATCGTCTACCAAAGAGGTGCTGCTCTATGGAAAAATTCAGGTGGATGAACGTCGCAAGCAATCGCAAACGGCCCATGTGCCGGGGCGCATCGAACAACTGATGATCAATGTCACCGGCGAACAAGTGAAAAAGGGGCAACTCATCGCAGTGATTTATTCACCGGAACTGATTACAGCCCAAAAAGAATTGCTCGAAGCCTTGACTATGAAGGACAAATATCCGGCACTCATGGATGCTGCCCGTGAAAAGTTACGCAACTGGAAACTTTCCGACAGCCAAATCAGCCATATGGAAAAATCCGGCAAAGTAACTTCTACCTTTAACATCTACGCCAATACTTCAGGGATTGTTGTCGACCGAAATGTAAATGAAGGCGATTACATCTCAAAGGGGGCCGTGCTATTCGATGTTACTGACTTGTCAAAAGTCTGGGGGGTTTTCGATGCCTATGAATCGGATCTGGCCTGGGTTTCGCTCGACCAGCCTGTTGAATTTACCGCACAGGCCATTCCCGGAAAAACTTTCTCAGGAAAAGTTTCGTTCATCGACCCGGTAATCGACCCATCCACACGAATAGCCAGCGTGAGAATCGAACTAAACAATCCCGATCGGCAATTAAAGCCGGGTATGTTTATCAACGGACTCATCCAATCATCGTTGCAAGGCAATGGCGATAAACTCGTGATTCCACAAACAGCCGTGCTCTGGACCGGCACCCGCTCCGTGGTGTATGTAAAAATCCCAGACATGGAACACCCTTCGTTTAAAATGCGTGAAATCACCCTGGGACCTGCCATGAAAAACGCCTACATCCTGATGGAGGGACTCACTGAGGGAGAAGAAATTGTGACCAATGGCACTTTCAGTGTGGACGCCGCTGCCCAGCTAGCTGGTAAAACAAGCATGATGAACCAGAAGGGTGAAAAAGTTTCATCGGGTAGTATGGCCGGCATGGACATGGGCGGAACTCCTGATCAAAAAGCAAAAGAGGAACAACCTACCCTGAAAATGCAGGAAGAAGCAATAAATACCGCGGTTAAACATCAGTCGATAAAAGTGGCCGGGAATTGCGAAATGTGTAAAGAACGGATTGAATTGGCTGCTAAATCGATTGAAGGTGTGTTATCCACAGATTGGTCGCCTGACACTAAGATGCTTCACCTTAGCTTTGACAGCAGCAAAACAACAATTGAGACCATTCAAGAAGCAATTGCCTTAGCAGGTCACGATACAGAAGGATACAAAGCACCCGATGATGTGTATCGTGAACTTCCTGAATGTTGTTTGTATGATCGACTTACTTATTAATTTGAAAACCAATGAATCTTGTAAACTATTCCAGGAATACTGTAACAACTTTCTGTTATCAACATGTACATTTGTATCAAAATAAAATTAAAATCATTCACCATGAGTAAATTAAAAGATATTTTTAAAGCATTCGGAGCAAATACCGAGCATCACAAACATCAAGATTGTTGTGGCGGGGCCGAACATTCTCATCAAGAAGAGGATAATACTCACTTAAAAACAACTTATCAATGCCCTATGAAGTGTGAAGGTGACAAAACCTACAATGCACCCGGAAGATGTCCGGTGTGTAACATGCATCTGACCCCCGTTGGCTAAAAGCATAAACACCATCAGGCTCTCGGGGCAAATTCGATTTATGTTAAACTGAACTCTCAAATTATTTATTACCATGAAAACACTTGTAAATTTATAGCTATGAAGTATTATATCAGCAAGATAATCAGAACAGATTTTGAACAGGCTGTTCTGCTTGTAACCGAATCGTTGAAAACAGAAGGATTTGGAGTGCTTACAGAAATCAATATTCACGATAAGTTGAAAGAAAAACTGGAGATCGATTTTAGAAAGTACCGAATTCTTGGCGCATGCAATCCTGCATATGCCTACAAGGCCTTGTTGGAAGAAGATAAAATCGGAGTGATGCTCCCCTGTAACGTTATTGTACAGGATTTGGGTAACGGTGAAGTGGAAGTAGCGGCCATTGATCCCGTTGCATCAATGAACGCTATCGAAAACCCCAAAGTAAATGCCTTTGCCACCGAAATACAGCAAACACTGAAAAAGGTAATTGAAAGGCTAAATTAACTGATTAATCACACTTAAAAAGATAAAATCATGATGGACGGAATGAATAATGGTTGGGGAATGGGGTATGGATATGGATGGATTTTCGGCATTATCGCCCTCGTTGTAGTTGTTTTGGTTGTAGTTAAATACATGAATCACAGGAACAACGGTAAATCTGATAATCAATCATAAAATGGATCACAGCGTTTCGCTATGAATCCTGTATGTGATGCTTTAAACGGGTTCTCCTGAAGGCCATTGGCATAGCCATTATGGTAACCCGGGATTTCAACCCGAGAAATAGGAGTCCGCTTTTCATCTTTCACCTTCTCCCGAATCCGGAAAGCTTCGGTGAGAAAGTAACATAAAATATAACTTAGCAAACCCTTGTGGTTTAATTTTTTAACGACTTCTGACAACTTACTATTGCAATCGAATTAAAAGATAACCATGGAAAATAAAAATATTACCCAATACTATTGCCCGATGCATTGCGAAGGCGATAAAACGTATGATAAACCGGGTGATTGCCCGGTATGCGGCATGCATCTTAATAAAGAAGCAAGTGCTACCCCTTCAAAAGTCATGTACACCTGCCCCATGCATCCGGAGATAAGACAAGACCATCCGGGAGACTGCCCTAAATGCGGAATGACACTGGTTCCTGAAAAAGGAATGGAAACCAACGAAGAAGAAAAAGCTTACAAACAGATGGCTAAAAAGTTCTGGATCGCCCTGTCGTTAAGTATACCGGTGTTTATTATTGCCATGTCGGATATGGTCAGTTTTTTAAACCTCGAAAGCGTCGCACCCAAAAGTGTTTGGGGTTGGGTTGAGTTTGCATTGGCTACACCTGTGGTCTTTTACTGTAGTTGGGAATTCTTCGTACGTGGTTGGAATTCGATACGCAGGTATTCGCCCAACATGTGGACCCTTGTTTCCATAGGTGTGGGGGCAGCTTACCTGTTTAGTGTATTCGCACTGTTATTCCCGTCCCTTTTCCCGGCCCAATTTAAGGATGAAACGGGCCATGTACACCTGTACTTCGAAGCAGCGGCAGTGATTCTAACATTGGTGTTGATGGGTCAGGTATTGGAGTTACGTGCCCACAGCAAAACCAATTCAGCCATCAAAGCATTGCTGGGACTAATTCCGCCCGTGGCAAGAGTTATCCGTGATGGCGAAGAAATCGAAATCCCGCTGGAGGAGGTCATGGTTGGAGATATTTTAAAAGTGAAGCCCGGTGAAAAAATTCCTGTTGACGGTAGTATTTATAAAGGAGAGGCTGTGATTGATGAGAGTATGATTACCGGTGAACCCATTCCGGTTGAAAAATCGGAAGGCGATAAAGTTACAGGCGGAACCATCAACGGGAAAACAGCTTTTGAAATGAAAGCTGAAAAAGTGGGCAGTGATACCTTACTTGCACAAATCATCGAAATGGTGAACCATGCCAGTCGTTCGAGAGCACCCATCCAGAAATTGGCCGATATTGTTGCAAAATACTTTGTGCAAATCGTTATCTCAATCGCTTTGGTCACTTTTACCGCGTGGGCCATTTGGGGACCTGAACCTGCTTATGTGTATGCGTTTGTAAATGCGGTGGCGGTTTTAATTATTGCCTGTCCCTGTGCATTGGGCCTTGCAACTCCCATGTCGATTATGGTTGGATCAGGACGGATGGCACAGGCCGGAGTGCTGGTAAAAGATGCCCGCGCTATCGAGGAAATGAATAAAGTGGATATTCTTATTGTTGATAAAACAGGTACACTTACTGAAGGAAAAACCAGCCTAAAAAATTATCAATCCTTTGGTTCAATACCTGATGATGAGATTTTAAAACTGGCTGCCTCAATCGATGCCAATAGCGAGCATCCGCTTGCCGATGCCATAGTTGCCGGGGCAAAAGAAAAACACATGGAGCTGATAAAAATGGACAAATTTGAGTCGGTTACAGGTAAAGGGGTCAAGGCAATTTATAAAGGGAAAACGATTGCTTTGGGAAACCAAAAACTGGTAGATGAATTTCAGGCAAACCTGGATGAAGACAATAAAAAAATTGTTAAAAAATGGCAATTGAAAGCACAAACGGTGATGTACCTGCTCATTGATAACAAGGTTGAAGGCATTGTAACGGTTTCAGATAAAATCAAGGAAAGTTCGGCAAAAGCCATAAAGGAGTTGCAAAAAATGGGCCTAAAAGTACACATGCTCACCGGCGACAATCAATTTACAGCCAAAGCAGTCGCCGATGAACTGGGACTGGATGGGTTTACCGCCGATTGCCTGCCCGAAGACAAATTTAAAAAAGTAAAAGAACTACAAAAAGAAGGTCACGTGGTGGCCATGGCAGGCGATGGAATAAACGATGCCCCTGCCCTCGAACAAGCCAACGTAGGCATCGCCATGGGGACAGGAACCGACATTGCCATGCAAAGCGCCGAAATCACGCTGGTTAAAGGCGACCTGAATGGGATTGTCAGGGCCAGGGATCTAAGCCGCAAAGTAATGAGGAACATCAAGCAAAACCTCTTCTTCGCCTTCGTCTACAATTCAATCGGGGTGCCGGTGGCAGCAGGCGTTTTGTTTCCGTTTTTCGGACTGTTGTTAAGTCCGATAATTGCTGCCGCCGCAATGAGTTTTAGTTCTATATCGGTAATAGCGAATGCGCTGAGACTCAGAAATATGTAATGCGCAAAAAATAGTTGCTGTTCGGGTAGTTAGTTAGGCTAAAACGGTAGGTTTTCCTAATAAGGCTTGTTCGATAGCATAAAGTACTGCATATTTTTGATTTCGAATCGTAGAGATGTAGCTTCTAATTTTTGTAGGTAGTTTTAATCTTGAAAGTAATTTATTCATCCCTATAGTATCGGGACAATTGTTAATAACTTTTCGTATATTTGTACCCGAACAGTCACAAAAGTAGAAAGATTGCTTCGTGCCACGTAATGACGGAGTAAAGAAAAAATAAATGAAAATAACCTACACAACAAAAGAAGAAAGCAACAAGGTTCAGCAAACCGAATTTTTGGCATTGAGTCCTATTGAGCGGTTTTATCGGTTTTTGTTGTTAATGGAAAAAAGTAACTGGCTTACAATTAAAAGCAAAAAAGTAAAGAATAACAATTTTGAAATAATTATTAAAACAAAATAATTGTGAAAAATAAGTGGCAAGAAAATATTAATACGTTTATTGAATTGTCAACCAAACATCAGGTAAAAATGATTATGGTTGGTGGTGGAGCCGTAAATTTTTATGGCTATCAACGCCATTCGGCAGATGTAGATTTTTGGATCGACACGACAACTGATAATTTAAATAAACTAATTGCCGTTTTTAAAGAAATGAACTATGAAATTGAAGATTTTCCAGAAGCAGTAAAAAGACAAGAGCAAAACATCTCCATTAAGTTTTCTCCTGTTGATTTAAATTTAGAGCTAATTACACGTTTCTCCATCAATAAAGCATTTGAAGAAGCTTATGCTGATTCCGAAAAAGTTGAAATTAATGGCGAAAAGTTACTTCGTTGGAATGTATTGAGTTTTAACGACTTAATAACCAGTAAAATTAAAGCCGGACGACCAAAAGATTTACTGGATATTCAGCAACTTAAACAACTCAACAATGAATAAAACAAAAATCTTGCTCTCACTTGCTCCCGCAAGGCTATGCCTTGTGGAATGCTTATCGAAGTGGGGCTTATAATATGAATTAAGAAAGAAAAAATCAATGATCAACCAATTCAAACATCACAAAAGTATTTACCGGTACCAAAATAAACCAATAACAATAACCAACATAATCAAAAAATCATGAAACTAAAAATGTTAAGCCTGATGGCGATGTTCCTTTTCGGAGCCACTGCGGTCTTCGCCGGAAACAAAACCGAATCATTCAAGGTTTTCGGCAATTGCGGAATGTGTAAGTCCCGCATCGAAAAAGCAGCCAAATCGGTTGAAGGTGTAAGCACTGCCACCTGGGACAAGGTAACCAAAATGATGGAGGTGACCTTTGATGACGCTAAAACTGATGTCACGAAAATCAAAGAAGCCATCATTCATGTTGGTCACGACACCGAAAAACTTAAAGCCAGTGATGAAGTCTACAACAACCTTCCGGGATGCTGTCTATACGACAGAGTCGATGTCAATCCAGATCCAAAGCAGGAATAGTCAGGTATTTTCACACAAAAATCTCTAAATGATTGTCTTAAAGCAACCCGGAAATTTCTCCGGGTTTTTTTTATTTTGATTAGTTTTAAATTAGCGACAATATTAACAATAAGCATATATGTAATTAATTGTTTATATACTTTCGCGAAGTTTTTAATTATGATATTTTAACAAGAATATATACAAATGACCAGTGAAAGTTTAATTTTGTTTTTTATCGTAGCAGTGGTCCTGGTTGGAGGGGCGATACTGTTTTCTACGTTTATAGCACCTACTTCAATTAATCTCCAGAAATCGGATTCCTATGAGTGCGGCGTTCCAACCAAAGGAGTTACCTGGTTACAGTTTAATGTAGGGTATTATCTGTTCGCCCTGCTTTTCCTCGTGTTCGAGGTAGAAACTGTATTCATCTTCCCCTGGGCCGTGGTGATGAAACAAGTCGGCATGACCGCCTTTGTTGAAATTGTCATTTTCTTCGCTATTCTGGGTCTGGGCTTATTGTACGCCTGGAAAAAACATGCTTTGATATGGGAATAAAATCGATGAAAGATGGAGACTTCAAGGACAACGAAACCCTGGAGCTCTTTAAGAAAGAAGGAGGCAATGTGTTGCTTTCAACCGTTGACTCCTTAATAAATTGGGGACGTTCAAATTCCATTTGGCCGCTCACCTTTGCAACCAGTTGTTGTGGTATCGAAATGATGGCAGCCGGAGCTTCAAGACACGACTTTGCCCGTTTTGGCATCGAAGTGTACCGGGCCAGCCCGCGTCAGGCGGACGTTATCGTGATTGCCGGAACCATCACCAACAAGATGGCTCCCGTTTTAAAACGGTTGTACGATCAAATGGCCGACCCAAAATACGTAATCGCCATGGGGGCATGCGCCATTTCCGGAGGTCCGTTTTTCTATAACTCGTACCACGTTATTAAGGGTGCCGATCATGTAATTCCGGTAGACGTGTACATCCCCGGTTGTCCTCCACGTCCTGAAGCACTGCTGTATGGGGTGATGCAGTTGCAACGTAAAATTCAGCTTGAATCGCTGGGACAGCCCAATAAAACTGCCGCTGATTTGTAAACTAAATAGATGGATGCGAAATGGAAAAAGAAAAATTGAAGGAAATCATTCTTAAGTTCATGCCGGATGCTGAAATCGTTACCGACGTTCAGTTTCTGACGGCTGTTGTAAGGAATGATCAAATTCATCAACTGGCCGAATTCCTCAAAAACACACAAGAAACCCTGTTCGATTACCTCTTCTGTGAATCTGCCGTGGATTATGGTGACCATTTTATGATGGTGTATCACCTCGATTCCACGACCTACAGACATCAGATGGTGATCAAAACAAAAATCACCGACAGGGAAGCCCCGGCGGTAGATTCAATGTGTGATGTATGGATTGGTGCCGAATATCACGAAAGAGAAATTTTTGATCTTTTTGGCATCCTATTTAATAACCACCCCGATTTGAGGAAGATATTCCTCGACAACGACTGGGTGGGTTTCCCGTTAAGGAAAGATTATGTCGATCCTGTTAACATTGTTGAAAGGTAAAGGCTATGGCAGAAGAAATTATAACAGGAAAGCTGGAAGAACAGGAGTTCTCCATCAATATGGGACCGCAGCACCCTTCTACACATGGTGTACTGAGGATGATGCTGAAACTTAAAGGTGAAACAGTACAGGAAGTAAAACCACAACTGGGTTATATCCACCGCGGCATCGAAAAAATGTGCGAGAAGATAACCTATCAACAATCCATCCACCTCACCGACAGGCTCGATTACCTCTCGGCCAACATCCTCAACGAGGCCGTTTGCCTTACCGTTGAAGATGCACTTCAGGTGGAAGTCCCTGAACGGGTGAAATATATCCGCACCATCATGGACGAATTAAACCGACTGGGATCGCACCAACTCTGGTGGTGTGCCTTTGGTATGGACCTGGGCGCTTTAACTTCCTTTTTCTACGGTTTACGTGATCGTGAAAAGATTTTAGACATTTTCGAAGAAACCATTGGCGCCAGATTGCTCCTGAGTTACAACGTCCCCGGAGGTTTAATGAACGATATCCATCCCAATTTCCAAAAAAGGGTGAAGGATTTCATCAAGTACTTCAAAACCAAATTGCCTGAATATGATGACCTGTTAACAGGAAACCCAATTATGCAACAACGTTCAAAAGGTGTGGGCATGCTTACCAAAGAACAGGCCATCGCCTTTGGTGTTACCGGCCCTTCAGGACGTGGTTCCGGTTTTTCGTGCGACGTGAGAAAATACCAGCCCTACAGTGCCTACTCCAAAGTGGATTTCAAGGAGATTTTGTACACCGAAGGCGATACCTTTGCCCGTTACAAAGTACGCATGGACGAAATGCGGGAGTCGATGTCGATTATCGAACAGCTCATCGACAACATCCCCGAAGGTGATTATAAAGCAAAAATGAAACCTGTCATCAAGTTGCCTGTTGGCGAATACTACACCCGTGTAGAGGCCGTGCGCGGTGAATTTGGCGTTTATATCGTGAGTGATGGAAACAAAAATCCATTGCGGATGAAATTCAGATCGCCCAACTTCAGCAACCTGGCCGCCATCGACACCATGGCCGCCGGACAAAAAATTGCTGACCTCATCGCCATCGGGGGTTCTATGGATTACGTAATTCCCGATATGGATAGATAACAGGTTGATTAATTGAGAAAATAATAGTCATAAGAATATGAAATCTAACATTTTTGACCTTTCTGTTTACACCAGCAGCTTCGACCACCTGTTGATGGAGAACTTTTCTCCATTCTGGGCCGTAGCCATCGAAATGGTTCTCATCGGTGTCGCCATCCTGGCGTTTTATGCCGTAGTAGGGCTTTACCTGGTATATGCTGAACGTAAGGTTTGTGCGTTTATGCAATGCAGGGTAGGTCCCAACCGGGTTGGTCCTTATGGATTTTTCCAAACCATTGCCGACCTTATCAAGTTGTTGATGAAGGAGCTGATCCCCATTAAAAATGCCGACAAGTTGCTTTTTAACATTGCTCCCTTCATTGTAATCATTGCCTCCTTTATGGCTATTGCGGCCATTCCTTTTGCCAAAGGATTGCATGCCATCGATTTTAACATCGGTATTTTCTACATCATGGCCGTTTCGTCCATGGGTGTGGTCGGCATTTTGATTGCAGGATGGGCCAGCAACAATAAATATTCGATGATTGGTGCCATGCGTAGTGGTGCCCAGATTGTGAGTTACGAACTTTCGGTGGGTCTGTCACTGGTAACCATCGTCATTCTGGCCGGCAGCCTGCAGCTCTCCACCATTGTGGAAGCCCAAAGCAACGGATGGTTTATTTTTACCGGACATATCCCTGCCGTCATCGCGTTTGTGGTATTTTTAGTGGCAGCAACTGCCGAAACCAACCGCGGACCCTTCGACCTGGCTGAAGCCGAATCGGAACTCACCGCAGGTTTCCACACCGAATATTCAGGAATTAAATTCGCTTTTTTCTTCCTGGCCGAATACATGAACATGTTTATCGTGGCTTCCATCGCCGCCACCATCTTTTTGGGAGGCTGGATGCCTTTGCATATTGGTGGATGGGAAGGATTCAACAACATCATGGATTATATTCCTTCGGCACTTTGGTATATAGGTAAAACTGCCTTCGTTATTTTTATCATGATGTGGTTTAAATGGACGTTCCCCCGTCTGAGAATCGACCAACTCCTTACCCTCGAATGGAAATATTTACTTCCAATCAACCTTGTCAACATCATGATCATGGCATTTGTAGTATTAATGGGATGGCACTTTTAAGTTATGAAGGAAATAGTCAATTATTTTAAAGAAATATTCGGTGCTGTGTGGGCGCTCCTGAAAGGGATGAAGGTAACAGGTTATTACTTTGTGCATCCCGGTGAGATTGTTACCCAACAGTATCCTGAAAACCGCGACACCCTGCAAATGTTCGACCGTTTTAAAGGTGAAGTGGTGATGCCGCACAACGAAAACAACGAACACAAATGTACTGCCTGCGGTATCTGTGAGATGAACTGTCCCAATGGTTCCATCGAAATTATCAGCGAGATGGTTACCACCCCGGAGGGAAAGAAAAAGAAAGTATTGTCGAAACACATCTATCACTTGGGCATGTGTACCTTTTGCAACCTGTGCGTAAAAACATGTCCTTCAAATGCCATCATTATGGATCAAACCTTTGAGCATGCTGTGTTCGACCGTGCAAAATTGACCAAAGTATTAAACAAACCGGGATCGGTATTAACGAAAGGGGTTGAAGAATGAGCATTCATGAACTAATGTTTTACGTGTTTTCGGGAATGATTCTTTTGTTCTCGGTTTTAACAGTCACCAGCCGCAGAATCCTCAGGGCAGCCGTGTATCTGTTATTTGTGCTGGTTTCCACAGCAGGAATTTATTTCATGCTCAACTACCAGTTCCTGGCTGCCGTGCAACTCACACTTTATGCCGGTGGCATCGTTGTGTTGATTATTTTCTCCATTTTGTTGACGAGCCATATCAGTCAGAAGTTTGAACCCATCGGGATCAAAAAAATGGTGTTCTCAGCCCTGGCCGTTGCTGCAGGAGCCGTACTCACCATTATGACTGTGGTAGGATATGGATTCGATTCAACTGTCATCACCTCCGAAAATCCTGATATGGAAACCATCGGGTTAAGTCTGCTCAGCTACGGAAAAAACGGATATGTACTTCCCTTCGAGGTCATCAGTATTCTGTTGCTCGCCGCCATGGTGGCTTCCATTGTAATTGCTAAAAAAGAAAAATCACAATAATATGCTATCAGAAATTCCATTGTCGTATTTTCTTGTTGTCAGTACCCTGATGTTTTTTATCGGCATCTACGGATTCCTGACCCGGAAAAACCTGATCACCATTCTCATGGCGGTCGAATTGATCCTGAATTCGGTCAACATCAACTTTGTGGCGTTTAACCGGTATCTTTTCCCAAATCAACTCGAGGGACATTTCTTTTCACTTTTTATTATTGCCGTTGCCGCCGCCGAAGCTGCTGTAGCCATTGCCATTATAATCAGTGTTTACAGAAGATATTCCAACATTGATGTGGAAAGGGTCGACACCATGAAATATTAATAAGGATTAGTAAGACAAATAGAAATTTAAACGAATCGACTTAACATGATTGATTTTAGTTATACCGTATTAATTCTGCTCATCCCGCTCTTCATGTTCCTGTTGATCGGGCTTACCAGCGGAAAAATGAAGCCTGCGTTATCGGGTTACATCGGAACGCTGGCCATGTCGGTGGTTACGCTGTTGTCGTATTACACAGCCTATCAGTATTTTTTCAATCGTCCGGCAGGAACCGAAATCTTTGAGAAGATAGTTCCCTTTCACACGGTCTGGGTTCACTTTACGGATACCCTTTACGTTGACCTGGGAGTTTTACTCGACCCCATTTCGGTGATGATGCTGGTGGTAATTACCACCGTATCGCTGATGGTACATATCTACAGCATTGGATATATGCATGGTGAGAAAGGTTATTCCAGGTTTTATGCCTTTTTATCTTTGTTTAGTTTCTCCATGTTGGGATTGGTAGTGGCCACAAACATTTTCCAGATGTACATGTTCTGGGAACTGGTAGGCGTTTCCTCGTACCTGCTCATCAGTTTCTACTACGAAAAACCAACGGCTGTTTCGGCCGGTAAAAAAGCCTTTATTGTTACCCGTTTTGCCGACCTGGGTTTCCTTATCGGGATACTAATCCTGTCGTATATCAGCGGTACTTTTAATTTTGTAGAGCTCACCGACCCGCAAGGCGCCTTAATCACACAAGGCACTTCGCTTACCTTTATGGGGATTTCGGCCCTCACCTGGGCACTCACCCTGATTTTTATGGGCGGTGCAGGTAAATCGGCTATGTTCCCGTTGCACATCTGGTTGCCCGATGCCATGGAAGGCCCCACGCCTGTTTCGGCTTTGATTCACGCGGCTACCATGGTTGTGGCCGGTGTTTATCTGGTGGCGCGCTTGTTTCCGATATACTATTTTGTGGTGCCGGATGCCCTTACCATCGTAGCTTATGTAGGTGGTTTTACTTCACTGTTTGCTGCCGTGATCGCCTGTACACAAACAGATATAAAACGCGTTCTGGCTTTTTCAACCATGTCGCAGATTGGTTACATGATGCTGGCACTGGGCGTTTCGGGTTATGGTGGAGAACACGGACTGGGTTATATGGCTTCCATGTTCCATTTGTTTACACACGCTATGTTTAAAGCGTTGTTGTTCCTGGGTGCCGGTGCCATTATCCACGCCGTTCACACCAACGACATGAACCACATGGGCGGACTGCGAAAATACTTGCCCATTACCCACATCACCTTTTTGATTGCCACATTAACCATCTCCGGAATGCCTCCTTTCTCGGCCTACTTCAGTAAGGATGAAATATTGGTGGCTGCCTTCGAGCACGACAAGTTCCTGTTTTTTATCGAATACGCCGTTTCCGGAATCACTGCTTTCTATATGTTCCGCTTGTATTTCAATGTGTTCTGGGGAAAAAGCACCCATTATCACCACACACCACACGAGTCGCCTTTAACCATGACTGTTCCGTTGATGATTCTGGCCGTGGCCTCTATGTTCACAGGTTTCATCCCATTCAACGACCTGGTAACCTCCAATGGTGCAGCTTTTGAGCTTCATACCGATTGGTCGGTGGCCATTCCTTCGGTGGCAATTGGCTTGGTTGGAATTGCAGTGGCCTGGATTTTTTATAAAAAACAAAGTGCCATTCCCGACAAACTGGCTGTTACATTCAAATACCCATACAAATGGTCGTTTAACAAGTTCTATATAGATGAGGTTTATTTGTTTGTAACCAAGAAAATCATTTTCAACCGGATTTCCGCACCTGTGGCCTGGTTCGACCGCCATGTGGTAGACGCTTCGATGAACGGTATTTCATGGGTCACCAATGCAATTTCTGATCAGATAAAAGGCCTGCAATCGGGTCAGTTGCAGAAATACGGATTTGTATTTGTTTCGGGCGTGCTTATTTTAACTTTCGCATTCGTTTACTTTTTGTTTAATTAGTATATAAGATGGATTTTTTAACCCTATTCGTTGTTGTTCCTGTGTTGACAATATTTGCCATTGTTTTCACAAAAAACATGAAACAAACCCGGCTGGTTTCTGCAATTGGCATGGGCGTACAGTTAATTTTGGCTATTGCCCTGGTGTTTATGTATCTGGCCGAACGCGAAGCCGGTAATACGGCAGAAATGGTTTTTTCGCATTCCTATGTTTGGTTCGAAAGTTTAAATATTCAATACATTATAGGTGTAGATGGAATTTCGGTGGCCATGATCTTACTGGCAGCCATCGTTGTTCTCACCGGGATTTTTGCCTCATGGCAAGTTGACTTTTTGCCAAGAGAATTTTTCATCTCACTGATCTTCCTTTCTGCAGGAGTATTTGGATTCTTTATTTCCCTCGATTTGTTCACCATGTTCCTTTTTTACGAGGTAGCAGTAATCCCGATGTATTTGCTCATCGGCATTTGGGGAACAGGTCCCAAGGAGTACTCGGCCATGAAGCTCACCCTGATGCTCATGGGTGCATCGGCACTGTTGCTGGTGGGTTTGTTGGGTATTTATTTCAACTCGAACGCAGGGGGCGGCGATCTTACCTTCAACATCCTTGAAATTGCCAAAGTAAATATCCCCATGAGTGCGCAACGCATGTTCTTCCCCATGACCTTTATCGGTTTTGGTGTGCTGGGGGCGCTTTTCCCATTTCACACCTGGTCGCCCGATGGTCATGCGTCCGCTCCTACTGCCGTTTCGATGCTCCACGCAGGTGTATTGATGAAACTGGGAGGTTATGGTGCGTTCAGGGTAGCCATGTATTTGATGCCCGATGCAGCGCAGGAAATGGCCTGGATATTTTTGATACTCACTGGTATCAGCGTGGTTTACGGAGCCTTTGGCGCCATTTTCCAAAAAGACTTAAAATACATCAATGCCTACTCGTCGGTGAGCCACTGCGGGCTTGTTTTGTTTGCCATCCTGATGATGAACAAAACCGCACTCAACGGTGCCATCCTTCAGATGATTTCACACGGATTGATGACAGCCCTTTTCTTCGCCCTGATCGGGATGATTTATGGACGAACCCATACCCGCATGATCAACCAGTTAGGCGGACTTATGAAAATCATGCCTGTACTTTCCGTTTCATACGTAATTGCAGGTTTGGCTTCTTTGGGCTTACCCGGATTAAGCGGATTTATTGCCGAAATGACCATCTTCTTTGGCGCTTTTCAACATCCTGATGTATTCCACCGCGTTCTCACCATCACAGCAGCAGCTTCCATCGTCATTACAGCAGTATATATTTTGAGGGTGGTCGGTCAAATACTGTACGGACCCGTTACCAATGAGCATTATCTGAAACTGGATGATGCCCATTGGTACGAACGTGTTTCCACAGGGGTGCTTATTGTGGCCATTGCCGGTATCGGGATTGCACCACTCTGGCTGTCGGATATGATCAACGACAGTTTGAACCCCATTGTTCATCAGCTCATGCAGGCCATTGTTAAATAATCGAATATTAAAGATATGAATCTGGAAAGTTTTCTTTTAATGAGGCATGAAGTCATGCTGACCATTGCACTGTTGATTATCTTAATTGCCGAATTATCGACAGAGAAAAAAAATAGCATCATCAATTTGTCCATCATCCTGATGTTTATCACCACCATTGTTGGCTTTTTCCCGGTTCCCGAAGGAACCCTTTTCGGAGGAATGTATCAAACCAACCACATGACCGTGTTGATGAAAAACATCCTGAACATCGGAACGCTGATCCTGTTTTTGCAGGTGGCCGAATGGATTAAGCAACCTCAGTATGGCAACAAAGTGAGTGAGTTCTACCTGTTGATCCTTTCCACCCTGATCGGGATGAACTTCATGATTTCTTCCGGGCATTTCCTGATGTTCTACATCGGTCTCGAACTGGCCACCATCCCCATTGCTGCCCTGGCCGCTTACGACCGCGCCAAAAGCATCAGTGCCGAGGCTGGTATCAAATTGATTTTGTCGTCGGCTTTGTCGTCGGGAATCCTGTTGTACGGCCTTTCGATGATGTACGGAACCATTGGCTCGCTTTATTTTACAGAAATGGCGGGTGCTTTTATGAGCACGCCGCTGCAAACACTCGGATTTGTCTTCTTCTTTGCCGGTATGGGTTTTAAAATTTCGCTGGTTCCTTTCCACCTCTGGACTGCTGACGTATACGAAGGGGCACCCATTAATGTGGCTTCCTACCTTTCGGTGATTTCAAAAGGCGCCGCCGTATTTATCCTGGCTATCCTGTTATATACCGTATTCTATTCCATCGCACCCATGTGGAAAAATTTGTTGTATGTAATGGCCGTTATGACCATGACCGTTGGTAACCTGTTTGCCCTGCGCCAGAAGAACATGAAACGTTTCCTGGCTTTCTCGTCGATTGCACAGGCCGGTTTTATCTTGCTGGGTATGATCGATGGAACTTCCATGGGAATGGCCTCGATGATTTATTTTGTGTTGATCTATATCTTCACTAACCTGGGAGCTTTTGGCGTGGTTTCAGCCATCTCGGTGGCCACCGGAAAAGAAAATATGGACGACTACAATGGATTGTACAAAACCAACCCCAGCCTGAGCCTGCTGATGATGTTATCATTGTTTTCGCTGGCCGGAATTCCACCTGTTGCCGGTTTCTTTGGCAAATTTTTCCTGTTTACTTCAGCCGCCAACTCGGGTTATTACTGGCTGGTGTTTATCGCCGTAATCAACGCTACCATTTCGTTGTATTACTATTTACTTGTGGTGAAAGCCATGTTTATCAACAACAACGACCATCCCATTGCCTACTTTAAAAGTGGTTTTACCACCAGGATTGCCTTGTTAATGTGTATGATAGGGATTTTCGTCATTGGCTTGTACAGTCCCATTTACGAATTTATCCGGATGTTCAGCACAGGAATGTAACTTATTGAATTAGAAAACTATGTCGTTAAATAAAGGAAAACATATCGTTAAGGAAGTCGGTGGTGTATTGTGTACCCTTGTTGAGACCGGTATCAATGCAGAACGGGTGAGGTTTTTGTCCGATCTGCTTACATTCAACCATTTTGAAGTAAAGGTGGAAGAAGCAGCCGGTGCCGAAGGCCAGCCATCAACATTTACGCTGGGTGTTACCGATTTGGTTTTTAATCCGGTGATCAGTGTTTTTGGGATGTTCCTGAAGCGCACCAATGGAGAACGGGTTTCGCCTGCCTACTGGAATCAGGAACCTGAAGTAGACCAACTCCCCTACTTCGATTACCGCAAGAAAAACCCCGAGGCTGTAAATGAGGATGATTTCTTAACCAATCCCTGGGCCTACCGGACCGTATAACATCATGGTGAGCCATATATAAGGCTCTGGAACCATGGAAGCCTGAAGTCAGGAGCCGGAAGCAGAAATCCGGCTCCCGGCTTCAGGTTTTTTTTCTGGCTTGCTCTTGTTTGAGCGCAACCAAAGCAGTGACACCCGATTACCTAAATTTGCGCGGGATACTTATCCCGACAATAAGCCACATTGCCTGGGATGCTGCTAACGACAACTTTGAAGTAGGAAACACATCTAACCAGCATCAATCTCCATAACTCCCCACCGCCCAAAAATAAATCACCAAAAGATTGACCTTAAAAATCAAACCAATACAATTAATTCCTAGATTTACCCTACCAAACACCCGATGATCCATTTACAATGAAGTAGAAAGAAACCGATTTAACTACTTATAAACGATTGAAAATGGATAAAAAATTGAAAATGAGATTAAATGAATATTGAAAGAAATTTTAACAACGAAGCGTATATAAAAGGCATAGTGACAATTGACGCTATATCGACTTTTAGCCTTCATTTTAAAAACACAGAATATTGCATTTATATTTCATATTTAACGATTTAACAACTTTTATAATTAAATTTTTGCCATTTAATTTCATTATTGTAAATTTGTTTATATTTGCAAAAATTAATTAGTACTACCATGTTATTAGAATATAAATTTGAAAATTACAAATCATTCAAAGAATCAAATTCTTTATCAATGATTGGTGTTCGTTCTTTTAAGGAACATGAACCAGACAATACTTTCAGTTTTGAGAAATTTAAAATTCTAAAATCTGCTGCTATTTTCGGTAATAATGCAAGTGGAAAAAGTAATCTAGTAAATGGATTACAAAAGATGAAACAATTTGTTAAAACTTCATTTAGAGATGCACTTGTTGAAGAAAGTGAAATACAAACAGAAAAATTTCTTTTAAATTCAAATTCCGAAAAACTACCATCAAGATTTGAAGTAACTTTTATTCGAAAAGGAACAAAATATAGATATGGATTTGAAATTGATAGTAGTCAAATAGTAAGTGAATGGCTTTTCCATTCTACGACAAAAGAAGTTCCATTATTTGAAAGAAACTTTGATAAATATAAAATTAATAAATCCTCATTTAAAGAAGGTTTAAATTTAGAATCAAAAACAAGAGCAAATGTTTTATTCATAAGTCTTGTAGCACAATTTAATGGAGAAATATCAAATAATGTAATTGAATGGTTTAATAACGTAAACTTCATAAGTGGATTACAAGATGTCGGCTATGGGATTTACACTATTGAGAAACTCAAAAAGGATACAAATTTTAATAAGTGGTTATCATTAATTATTAGAACTTTAGAGATTTCAAATATAACAATAGAAGAGATTGAACTTAAAGAAGAAGATATCAATAAAATCGTAAAAAAAACAAATGATAAATCCCTTGCCAACTTTTTCGATGCCTTAAATAAATTAAAACAGGGAGGAACAAAAAAAATTAAAATCTCAACGTGGCATAAAAAGTATGATGAAAATAACTTATTGATTGATACTATTCCATTTGATTTTGAAAATCAGGAGTCAGAAGGCACCAAAAAGTTTATAAACTTATTAGGTCCATGGTACGATACCTTAAAAAATGGTAAAGTTTTAATAATAGATGAATTAGATTCAAGACTTCATAGTCATTTAACAAAAAAACTCATTGAGCTTTTCCATAAATACAATAAAAAAAATGCACAATTAATATTCACTTCACATGATACTTCTCTGCTAGATAAAGAGTTGTTTAGAAGAGACCAAATTTGGTTTACAGAAAAAGACCAATTTGGTTCATCCCAAATATATTCTCTTGCAGATTTTAAGACAGATGATGTTAGGAATACATCTTCTTATTTTAAAAATTACATGAATGGCAAATATGGCGCAATTTCTTTTTTCAATATTGACAGTCATTTAGTAGAATTAATGTACGATGAGCAGTCCTAGTAGAAAAAGAAAAGGGTTAGACTTTAGGTCTGGAGCTCCTCGCAGATTTGTTGTTTTTAGTCTAAAGGATTTCGATATTAATCAAGGTCAAAAATTTGAAGAATGGGAAGAAGAAAGGATATTATCAAATTTACTCACAAGATTAAGAGAAATCAGTGCTTATTCGATTGAAGAAGCTTTAGGTAAGCAAATTATCAAAGTATATGATAACTTTCCAGATAACTCGGATTTCAATCATCCTAAACACGTTCCTGAAGGAGTAAAATGGAGTACGATTAGAGTTAAAGGAAAAGAACGGATTGTTGGATATTTAGAAGAGAATATCTTTTATGTTGTTTTCCTTGACAAAGACCATCGTTTTTGGATTACTGAGAAGAAACACACATAAAAAACGAAAGACTAACAAAAGTTATGCACAAGGGTATATAAGACAAACCGACAAACTCTGTGAGTTCTGATTTTACAACTTCTAAATAATAAAATATTAATCAAAAACACAAATAAGGGAGACAATGAAAAAAACAATTTTACTTTTAATTTCATTTATTGGTTTGACAAGCATTGCAAACGCGCAAAATCCACAATGGTTAACCTATCTTAATGGGGACTATGTCGGAGCTCTAACAACTGAAGATAATACAATTTGGGTTGGTACATTTGGAGGCGGATTAATTAATATTGATATAAACACCAACAACCCAACTTTTTTCGATAGGTTAAATTCAGGTTTACCAAATAACTATGCTGGTTCAATTGCAATTGATGAAAATGGAATCAAGTGGATTGCTTCAAATATGGGCTTGTTGAGATATGATGGCACAACATGGATAACTTACAACACTTCGAATTCAGAACTTCCGGAAAACTCAATTTATTCACTGGCAATAGATGAAAATGGTACAAAATGGATTGGCACTAACGGTGGCGGATTGGTAGCATTTGACGATGTAAACTGGACTATTTACAACAGTTCTAATTCAGGTTTACCGGAAAATTATATTGAGACATTAATCATTGATGATGACGGAACAAAGTGGATAGGTATGCAATCTACAGGCTTAGTAAGTTTTGATGGTGTTAGTTGGACGGTGTACAACAAGTCTAACTCCGGCTTACCTGATTATGGAGTTCTCTCTATTGCAATTGATGCAAACGGTACAAAATGGATTGGCACCTACTCGGGTGGATTGGCATCTTTTGACGGAACAAACTGGGGGGTATATGAGTCCACCAATATTGGCATACCTCTATATGAAATCCATTCAATTGTCATTGATGAATATGGAAAAAAGTGGCTTGGCACAATAGACGGATTACTAAGCTTTGATGGAGCAACCTGGTCCTTCTACGACCCTGACAATTCAGGTATGACAGGATATTTTGTTTTGTCAATAATCATTGATAAATACGGAACCAAATGGATCGGAACTTATGGTGGTGGATTGGTTAGTTTTGATGATACGAACTGGATCACTCACATTACATCCGCTTCAGGTCTTCCAGATATATATGTTAAAACAATAGCTATTGAGGTGAACGGAACAAAGTGGATTGGTGTTTCTAGTAAAGGAGTTGCGTCATTTGATGGAGAAAATTGGACAACATACAACAGAACCAACTCGGGGATCCCGTCATCTTTTTTACACACAATAGTTGTGGACGAAATCAACAATAAATGGATTTGCACCAATAGAGGAATAGCAGTTTTAAATGGTACGGATTGGACAATTTTTAACACTTCAAACTCAGGTTTACCTTCAGATGAAATACTATCAATGGTAATAGATGAAACCGGAAAGAAATGGATTGCAACCATTGGGGGTGGACTAGTAAAATTTGATGGAGTAACCTGGACAACCTACGACACAATAAATTCTGACATACCATCAAATGAAATCAGGTCAATAAACATTGATAATAATGGAATGAAGTGGCTAGGAACCTCAAAAGGTTTATCATCCTTCGATGGAACAACCTGTACAACCTATAACGCTTCCAACTCAGGTTTACCTTCAGATATTATCAGAACTGTGGCCATAGAGGAAAACGGAACCAAGTGGATAGCAACCTGGGGTGATGACGGATTGATCAAATTTGATGGTATCAACTGGACAATATATAATACATCCAACTCCGACATCCCTGCTGACAAGGTGAATGCAATAATCGTTGATGAGAACCAAACGAAATGGATTGGTACTTCCCTTGGCTTAACTCAATTTGATGGATCCATCTGGACAATCTACAATCCATCAAATTCAGGGTTGCCCGGGTACAACGTTACAACAATATGCATTGACGCAAACGAAACAAAATGGATTGGCACTAAAAATAATGGAATGGCCGCTTTCAATATTGATGGAATCCCTGCTGCTATAAATGAACAAAAAACGGAAATATATAATGTTGCGATTTATCCCAATCCGGTACATGATTTTTTGAATGTAGACATGCTTTCCACTGTTAACATTTCTACGGTAGAAATTTTCAATATGCAGGGTATACTCGTTAAAAGCCCTGGATTAGTAAACGATAAAAACACCATAGATTTAAGGGAATTAACTTGCGGTACTTATCTATTAAAAATGCAAACCGACTATGGATGTATAGTGAAAAAATTGATAAAACAATAACAGAACCCCAGTGCATAACAAAGAACTGAGCTAAAAAACAACAAAATTTTCAATACTTTTTCATTTTTTCCCCCTAACTCATCCTCGTTTGAGCGTAGCGGTAACAAGCATGCGACAGGGGT
>JAUYGX010000045.1 GCA_030690365.1 Bacteroidales bacterium
CCTAATAGCGAAAAAATATCTTTGAAAGTTATAATCTCATCTTAAAAAAGAATAATCCAGAAAATGCACCCAAAATTAAATTTTCACACAGCCTGTAAATTCCAGGGTTACAATATCGGCCATACCTAACGGTATTGGGATGCTCATTATTAATTGCTTACCCTTGACTATTGAAAATTTGTGTATTAATGTCTCTTTTTTTTTCACAATTGGCATAAAAATGAGAGATGAAAAGGTGCAGAGCACCGATCATATTTATAGCAAAATAACAAATTTCTCTAAAGGTGCAGAGCACCGTCATATTAATGGACGAGAAAATTTGGAATCCCTTAAGAACGGGACAGGAGCGGATTGTTATGATGGTTATGACGGGTTAAGATTTTACCTAATCCAGATATAATAACGTGTTCAAACTGATGCTTCTTTGTTTAATATTTGGCTCGGGCCACGGGCTAAAGCCGCATGGCAATGGATGTGGAGGGTTGATAATACCCCAATCCTACTTTGTTTTGGGAGTGACTTTCTCTACCCAGAATACCCAAAGCCCAAACATAACTACGTAAAAGAATGGTCGCAGGATGTAATCGTGGGTAAAATTCCAATGCTGGGGGTAATAGTCGAGGATGATTACAAGTGAGTCGATGCGGAAGACATTGACCAGGTGGGTGATGATGAGACCCAAAGGTATAAACCAGAGTTTGTGTTTCCAGGGACCGGGGAAAAACAGCATGAGAACAATCCACTGTAGGAATGGCTTAAAACCGGAACAACCGGCTGTGATAAATACAGATCCTCCTGCATACCAGAAGGTGCGGGTTTCGGGGTCGGTGGTGAAGTTAATTGTGGTGAAGTGTTGAAGTGTCCAAAGGCTGATGTCATAGAGCAGGCGCATGAGGTATTGGTTGATTTGACCAACAGTATCTGCAATAGGCCAGTAATGAAAGTGGTATGCCCAGTAACGGAAGAGGAAATGGAAGGAAAGAAGGATGAATACGAAGATAATTACATCTCTGAGTGATTTTATTCTGGGGTCGGTAAGGATGGTCTTTAGGTTCATATTTTATTGAAAAAGGTGAAGTTGTGAAATAGTGAAGTTGTGAATTTTACAGTGATTGCCATTTTTCGGGGTGGTTTATCATGTTGATTATTTTTCCCAGTATCCAGTCGTATTTTTGGTATATAGTTAGATGAGTTTCTTCTTTTGGAAATTCTTCGGATGGGAAACTGCCATTCCAGACTCAGAACTCAGTTGATAAACATCCAGGTCTTTGTGTGTTTTAATAAGTTTCATTTGTCAGTATTTTTACATTATTATAAAGGTGCTAATTCTCTTGTTCACCTTGTCTCCATTTCTCCAATTCTTCCCTAAAATCCAATATTCATCCCCATTGAGATTGTACTTGACTTACCCCAATAATACTCCGGTGTGTATTTTGCTATTTCAACCTGTTGGCCGGTGATATCCTGATAATTGAATGTGCAGTAAAGGTAGGTATTGTTTACAATTTCGTAATTGATTCGCGCGATAATTTGCTGCTGTTTCCAGGTGACGGTTTCCATGAATTTCAAGCCCTGGTTGGTGGGGGCGGTTTTGTAGTCGAAGTCGTTGCCATGCCGGGCCAGGGTGTAGGTGAGGGAAACATGCAGGCCGCGGAGAGGCTTGTAACCAACGCCTATGTTCCAGACATCGGAATTGTCGCGCAGGTAATGACCGAGGTTGTAGTGGTTTGATTCGAAAGTGACTGTGGAGAGGTAATTTTGGTAAACCAAGGGGTTGGAGCGGGTATATTCAATACTTAACCAAAGGTTATCCAATGGAAAATCACTCATCCTCCCCCCTACTTTGTAACTAATAAGGTTGCTTTGTTTGGCGGGATTGAACATATAGCGCAGCGAAAGCTCATCCACGAAAAGTGTACCGTAGAGATGAAGGTGTTTGACATTCCGGCTACTGACATTAAAAAACATCTGAGAATTTTGACCTGCATCACCGTATTGGTAGGTCGAATTTAGTGTGTGATCGACTGATTTATAGAAAAGGAAGGGGATTAGATAAGCGGCCTGGACATTGATATTGCTATAAACAATTGAATTGCCCAATGAAAAATAAAACCGTTTAAAGGGCTTAAAAGTATACATATTGGAGGCCATGTATTTTGGGTAGAACACGGCTCTATAACTGTCCCCATCCCAGTAGGAACGAGTACTATCCACCACAGAAGATACCAGCCAGCCGTGAAAATAGCTAAACTCGAACCACGAGGTGGGTGCCAGACTCAGTTTGATCATGCCAAAAGAAGGGGTGCGACCTGAGAGGATGTTGGAGCCATAGTAGTTATCGCCCCATTGCAGGTGGTCCTTTACCAGACCAATAGAGCCCCATTTCCACGAATAGGTGAGTCCACCCCTGGCTTCACTGTAATCCACTCCAGCAGACCCAAAATTCTTAACAGGTACGCCTTCATCCTGAATAAAATATTCGGGTTTAATGACCAATTGTGAAACATTGTTGTCGCGTAAACTGGTATAAAAAGCCAGGTGTTTACCAATATAACCTCCCAACTCAAGTCCACCCCAGCTATGTGTGAGGTTTCCGTTTTTATTGCTGGTGTAATCATAACCCAGGATGGGTTTGAGCCACATGGTAACCAGTGAATCTTTATAAAAAGCTCCAACGGGGTTGGCTCCCAGTGCCCATTCACTGCTCTTTCTCAGGTAGTCGGATTTGAAATTGAGGGGATAATCCAATTCAGGCTGAAAACCCTGAAGGTAGAAATCGAGTTCTTTTTGTTGTCGGGTATTGAGTTCGTTTCTTTTTTGAACGGCCTCCATTAATTTTTCGGATATAAAAACCCTGCTGTAAGGTTTGATGGCCGAATTTAATTCAATGATTTGATTGTTTGCCAGTTCATCCAGAAAATCATATAGGTTTTTGTTGGAGATGTGTTCGTAGACCGTCTGTGCATTGGAGCTAAGCGAAAGAAATGAAATTAAAAATATAAAGGTTATCTTTTTTATCATAGATTTGTGTTTTTAAATTTATTTGATTTAATTCGAATCATACCTTGAAAATTATCGACCTGGAAGATTGCAAACACCTGCCAAAAAATAATTGTTCAAATCTATTTAATTCTTTTGAATGGTTACACGTTATTTCTAAAACTTATGGTTTAAAATTTAAGGCTGTAAGCAATGAAAATCAAGGCATATTGTTGCCTTTCGCACTTATTGAAGATCAAGATTATAAATCTATTATTTCTATCCCGTTTGGTGATTATATTTTAAATGACTGTTCACAAGATACTCAAAAGGAAGTTTTACGTTTTTTAATAACGACTTTTCCGGAATACTATATAAAAGTTGCCATCGCAAGCAAGGAACAACCCGTTTATGAAGACTTTGCCGTTTCCCAAAGGGGATTGTTAAATCAAATTAACATTAAAAAATGGAAAGAAAGTACCAATTGGAAGGAAGCTTACGAACGAAATATTAGAAATGCTTTAAATTACGGGCTGGCGGTTCATATCAGTCACGATAGCCAATCGATTCTTGATTTTTATCTACTACACGAACAATTGCGAATACATAAATTCAATAAACTCCCGCAGCCCATTCAATTTTTTAATCATATTCATGAGATCTTTCTTACCAACAGGAAAGGATTTCTGATAGAGGCATGGAGTAAAGACAGGATTATTGCCTCCTGGTTGATACTCATTCAAGGAAAGACACTTTATTACAAATTTGGAGCATCCAATCCTGAAGATTTAAAATTGCGGCCAAATGATTTACTTTTCAGATCACTGATGCAATATGGAAGCGACAATGGGTATAGCACTATTGATTTAGGATTTTCAGGTTCGGGAAAAAGCTACGAAGGACTCATTCGATTTAAAAGTAAAGAAGGGGGAGATAAGATACCCATCTATAAAGTGGAACACTTTCCTCCAGGATTTGATGAGACCAGGCAAAATGAAAAAACCAATTACCTTAATCTGATTGCAGAGCAGGCAATTGGTTCTCATGATTTGAATGTCATCAGGCAAGCCAGTGATCATTATTATCATCTATTTTCTTAGCCACCGTTAAAAAACTCAGCGATCGTACTGACCACATAATCTTGTTGTACATTGGTAATTTCAGGAAAGATGGGCAAGCTTAGTAGTTGATCCTGATACGAAGTTGCCACTGGAAAATCAGATGGTTTGTGGTTTAAGTAATGATAGGCCTGAAGGTTTGGTAGTGCGATGGGATAATGAACTCCATTGGAAATCCCTTTTTCAGTGAGATAATTATGCAATTGATCCCTTTTATTGGTTCTGATCACAAAAAGATGCCAAACAGGGCGAACACTGTTTGAAAATGCTGGTATAATTACACCCTGGATGTCTTTCAATTTATTTAGGTAGTAATTTGCCGCGGCTCTTCTTTTCTCAGTCCATTGCGGCAGGTATTTTAGTTTTACACCGAGCACAGCCCCCTGGATGCCATCCATGCGGCTGTTGATACCTTCAAACTCATGATCGTATTTTGATATCCGGCCATGATTGGCATACATTCTGGCTTTACGGGCCAGGTTGTCATCATTGGTAACAATGGCACCGGCATCACCATATGCTCCCAGGTTTTTACCTGGATAAAAACTAAAAGTAGCCATATTGCCAAAAGATCCTGCTTTTTTCCATGTACCATCCGACCATTTATACTCAGCCAAATGCCCCTGAGCACTATCCTCGATTACAAACAGGTTATTTTTATTTGCAATATTCAGTATTGGTTCCATATCAGCAGGTTGCCCATAAAGATGCACCGGGATGATTGCTTTCGTTCTGCTATTGGTTTTCTCTTTGATTATATCAATATCAATATTATAGGTATCCGGATGGTTATCAACAAACACCACCCTGGCTCCGGCTGCAGTTACTGCTTCGGAAGTGGCTATAAACGAATTGGCAGGAACTATCACTTCATCACCAACACCGATACCCAGTGATTTAAGCGAAATAACGATTGCATCTGTACCATTTGCCACGGCAATACAATGCCTGACCCCAATGGCTTTGGCAAAAGCTGTTTCAAAATTCTTTACTGCTGCGCCTTGAATGAATGCTGTGTTTACAATGATTTCTGAAATGGCTTCATCCATTTCGGATTTAATGGATTGATATTGGGCATGAAGGTCAACAAAAGGTATTTCCATAAATTTGTAATTATACTATTAAATCTCTTATTTTTTTTGCCGGATTACCAGCATAAATACCTGGTTCCGTAATATTTTTTGTCACCACAGAACCGGCTCCTATTACTACCTGATCGCATATAGTGACCGGCAAAATGGTTGCATTGGTACCTATGGAGACATTGTTACCAATTGATGTAGGTTTCCATTTCTCAATGTTGCCCCGGGCAGGTCCTCCCTGTGAAAACGAATCGTTGATAAACATGGCTCCATGGGAAATAAAGCAATTGTTGCCAATTGTAACCATATCACATATAAACGCATGCGATTGAATTTTACAATCTATTCCGATAATTGCCCCTTTTTGAATTTCTACAAAAGGGCCAATGAAACAATTATCGCCAATGGTACAACCGTAAAGATTCACCGGCTCAATAACAGTAACTTTGCTTCCAAAAGCTACGTCACTAATACCTACATGCTTAATAATCGGTTTTTCGGTTTGACTTTGCGACGCTTGCATAAATTTTATCTATAATCTCTACTGTTTTTAAACCTTCGAATCCATTGGTGGCAATAATTCCTCCATTGCTCAATACATCTACCAGGTTATCGTAAACCTGGGCATGATTGGACATGGAACCAATATACTGGCCATACATATTGGGAGGATTGCCTTCCGGCAGGTCTTTTATTTCAAAATCTTCAATCATTTGGTATTCCAATTCATTGAGATATTGGCCTCCAATTTTTACAGTTCCTTTTTCGGCAAATATGGTAATAGAGCCTTCCATATTTTTCTTATAGCTGTTCACGGTATAGTTAATAGTGCCCAATACACCATTATAGAATCGCAGGGCCACGACACCATTGTCTTCGAACTCAATTTGATTGATGTGATTGTAATTGCCAGCAAAAGCACAGGCATCCTGAACATCACCAATCATATAGTACAATAAATCGATAAAGTGACTGAACTGGGTATATAACGTACCTCCATCCAGTGACCGGGTCCCTTTCCAATCTGAGGAGCTGTAATACTCCGGGTTTCGGTTCCAAAAACAATTTAGTTGCACCGTAAAAATCTTACCTAATTTCCCCCCATCAATTAGATTTTTAACAGCAACTACCGGGGGATTAAATCTATTTTGCTTAACAATAAATAATCTCTTACTTGCTTTTTCAGCTGCCTGTATCATTTCACCACATTCGTGTACATTGATGCACATGGGTTTTTCGCAAAGCACATGATAACCTGCCCGTAATGACTTGATTGTATGTTGCGCATGTAACCCATTTGGGGTGCATATAGAGATGACATCAATATTTTTTTCAGACCTTAATAAGTCATCAATATCAGAATAGCCCGGAAGATTGTACTGTTGAGTTAAAGCTTCTAATTTTAGAGGATCGATATCACATAAGGCAACCAGATTACCATGGTTAACAATGTGTTCAGCATGTCGTTGTCCAATACGTCCACATCCTACAAGCGCGAAGTTTAGTCTTCTGTTTTGCATTTAGTAAAGGTTAATTGTTGTTAGGAAAATTTCGATCCAAAGGTAAGAAGAATTTAATTATTGACAAGTTGATTGTTTGACAGGGAGATAATAAATTTTTAGGCAATATTCCACAATAGTTTAGTACTGAGGTGTCTCGATGAAGGAGTAAAGAGTATTGAGTAAGGAGTTGTACTATTATTTCGTTTATCCCGATAGTAATCGGGAGAGGCATTGGGGTGGGGATGGGCGCTGGGAATGCCCGTGCCTTAGGCATGCAGGTTCGTACCTCCCTCACCTGCCTGACGGCAGTCAGGGAGGTAAACGGTGGCAGAAGTGCGCCCCCAGAGTTCGCTTTTTTATTTTTAGTTCTATTATTATGGGAGTGGTTCGATTGAAGCAAGGTTGTCATCCCGACAGAGCCGCCGGATGCGGCGACGAGGGATCTCATTCCCAACTTGCATGTTTACGGGAGGAGATCCTTCACTGCGTTCAGGATGACAAAAAAAACATGATTGTATAAAAGAAAAATGAGATTGGACACTTTTCATCAGACTCTTATTCCCGCCTGTGGTAGTCAGGGGATTCGTGCCTCCCTCACCTGCCTGACGGCAGTCAGGGAGTTAAACGAAGAAGGGGCTTGGTCTGTAGACAAGGGTTACTCGAGAATCTTACACCAGACTCCCGCGTCAGACTAGGCACATGCCAACCTGATAAACTCGGAGTTAAACTAAATTATGAGCTGCGGATTTTATTGGTCAGAATGTTATATACCGCTTTAAAAAAATACTTCCAATCAGTTGTATAGGGGTGCTTTTCAACTTCCAACAAATAGGTTCTCTCGGATTCGATGTATTCTTTTACTTCCTGCTTTAACAGGGCCACATAAGGAGGGACACATCCGGGCTTATGCTTAAATCGCATTTTAAGTACGTCTTCGGGATACTCAGCCAGAAACCGTTTTGATAAAGGACGAATCCCTACCAACTTCATCTCACCTTTTAGTACATTGAGTAATTGTGGCATTTCATCCAGCCAATATCTGCGCATAAACTTACCCCAAGTGGTTAGTCTAAAATCATCTGCAGGTTTGCCAATCTCAGAATATCCATTCATCTTTAACACGTAATCCTGTAGATACTCAGAATAGGGATGCATTGTGCGGAATTTATATACCAATATTGGTTTCCCCCCTTTCCCAACTCTGGGCATTTTAAAAATAGGGCCATAGGATGGATTCAAATTAAATTCAGGTTCTTTTACCTTCCTTACGACAAACCATGTTTTATTGTTTATATCCTGATGATTGACAATTTCAAAGCCGCAACTCACAAGACGACCCAGGGTTTCCGCTCTGGTTATTACCCTGCCATTGCCCTTAGTGAAGTAAAAATAAATACGCTGGGTCCATTTAATTTTGGGGGCTACTCGTTTGTGTAAAAAATCGATGGTATATAATACCCAGTTAAAAGGACGAGGAAGCGCGTTTAGTATCCTTCGCTTTCGGTTGGCTTTGGCCTCCAGCGTACCAATATAGAATCCACCATCGGGAAGCTTTGAGTTAACGCTTTCAAAAAACTTGTTAATCCACCTTGTATTGTTAACCAGCTGGATATTAACAATATTTTGATACAGTCCCGTTGCATACTTATCAATATTAAATTTGGTGGTGGTAGAAGTAAGCAAGGTTGAACCGGACTGGGTATCTACATACCGGTTGATAAAATGATAAGCTTCTTCACCTATTTCATCCAGCAGTAATTTTTCAATGTTATTTGTAGTTGTAGCATTAACTGCAACATCTAAATTACCAGGAGCGCCGTTATTTTTTAATGCGATTTCACCTTTCTTCACCTTTTTATTACTGTAAAAAGGATTTTCTTTTTTACTCAATAAAGATATATCCATAATTTTTACAGTTATATGTTTAGTAGCAAAGGTAAAAAAGGATTTGGGAATATAACAATTAACCTGAAAAATTTATTAATTCGAAAAGACACCGAACTGCTGTTGCGCCGTCCCACAATTCCGGACGGACAGATATTCTATTTAAATTAAGTGTATTTAATAACCTCATGAATAAAAGGAGCAATCTACATGAAACTAGGACTGATTCCT
>JAUYGX010000068.1 GCA_030690365.1 Bacteroidales bacterium
CCATTAAAGAGATGATTCAACTTGATTACAATAACGAAATTGAGTTAATCAAATTTGTGGAAAAGTCTGGATATTTCAGTAAACCGTTAATAGTGTATAAAGAGGCTTTTGAAAATAGTAGACCAAACGTAATAGGTTTAGATAACATTCAAAATAAAAGCACCAACGTGAGTACTAATATGGATGTTTTAACGATTAATTTTTCGCAAGAAATGGATATTCGATTTCGGAATTTTCAACTTGGCTCTCTCGGTGAAGAAAGTGTAATTAGATTTAAGGACTTTCGTGGCTTTTCTAATGATGGCAAGTCCGTAAGCTTTGGAATTGAAAAATTAAAACCTCTAAAAAAATATCAAATAGTTGTCGGCTCAGGTTTTAGAAATATTGATGGATTTCCATTAATCCCCTATCTGATTGAATTTGAAACAGTTGATAAATAAAAGCCAGTTGCCAACAATGCATAATACTTTATGGCGGGTTACGATCTGAACCTGCCGGCCGCCTGCCTGCCGGTAGCTACTGTGTACCCACATCTTTTTCTAATCTTATTCCCTCTATTATATATCCCAAACGCTCTAATCCCCTCTTTAAAACAATTACACCGGGTGGTCCTTGAGAGTCGTATCCTTTCCAACCTCCCAAGCGTGCGACTACCCATGTTGCCCACTTGGTAGTTTGAGGGTCATTGTTATTCTTAAGTTTTTGGGTATTACCCTGCAACTTCTTATCTAGCTTTTGTAAAACTTCTATCTGTTCTGCATCAAATACCTCATTTATCGGTTGGCCTCCTTCCGGCTGCGAATAGGCTATGTTCATCTGCAATATTTTCAGCAGTGCCGACAACTGCATTATCACCAATTTTCTTAATGCCCATCCGCTTTCCAATTCTGATTCTTCAATTCCAAAACCCTGTTTTTTCAATAATCTGAAAACCTGTTCAATATACCATCGTACAGTATACCAATATACAACCTGCAATGCTTGTTCAAAATTTTCAATACTATGGGTTGCAAGCAGCCTCCAGCTTATCGGGTTTGGTACATTGCCTGTTTCTTTTGCCCATACACAGGTTACTTTAATTGATGGGGGATAACCTTTGTTTCCAATATTTGCAGGACATTTTATCTCACAGCTTGTGTAACGTAGTTCTATTGTCGCATCCCGTCTGTATTGATTTTTGCGCTTATCTGTTGGCACTTGTATCGTGTAGACCCCTGCCACTTCAGCAGACTCAACTTCGGCATATAAACTATTTCCGTTTGCTAATTTGCGAGTGGTTCTTGACCGTATTATCAAGTGGCTCTTTTGATCAGGAGTAAGCGCAAATTGTTCATAAATGTCCCCTTCCCTGTCTTCTATAAATGTTACTGTTGCAGCTTCGGACAACACCTCTTTGCTCTTTTGCGCTACTTCTATCCATTTATAAGACTCTTTTTCTTCTATTGCCTGTTTTTTGTAGTTCCTCGTTTTTCGATCTGGCTTTTCCTCCTCCCTATGAAATACCTTGATCCAGGAAAAACCAAGTGGGTTTAAATCTCCCGAATCCAAAACCATCCCAGGGTGTAACTTAAAACAGTGGGCTGTATCCGATTTGTCAGACCTGCCCAAACCGCTGCCGGGTTTTAATCTGCCCTTGTGGCTACTCATATTAACCTCGCAAGTGTCGGTAACAACCAATACATGTCTGTCTGTAACAAGTTGCCCAACCCTGGCTGAAATCTCTTTGATTAGAGCCTCTTCCTCTACCCTTTCATTGTTGAGGAATCTTAAATTCGCTTTATGTTCTGCCGTATTGTTTGAAAGCTTACGAATGGAGGAACATGGCGTTTGAGATAGCTGCCGGGCTAATTTCTGAGCCCTGACTTCTAAGCGATGATCTGGAAGTGTCCCTTTAAAGTCAGGGACAAAATACTTCTGGTTTGTTTCATGTATCATACATCAAATGTAGTGATTTTGCGGGTACACGGTAGCTGCCGGTAGGCAGGGCAGGCTGGTATGAGTATTTTAGTTTCACTTGTCTGCCGTAGGCATGAAATATTAATCAGTGTGGAAAGAAAGATTTGTCTTTTGAAGTCCGCCACAAAGCATATGCTTCCCGTTAGCAATAAGCCAAGAAAACACATAATTTTGCATTTGACGTGTAATTATTATATATTTGCACGTAAAATATAATACAATGGAAACAAAATTGACTTTGCGACTAAATGACAGCGTAATAGAAAGAGCAAAGCTATATGCAAGAAGCAATAGAATCAGCTTATCAAAAATGATAGAGTCATATCTTGACAGTCTGACCAAAGAAAAAAAGGATGAAAATAAAATCTCGATAACACCACTTGTAGAAAGCTTAAGTGGTGTCATTAACTTGTCCTTAGACTTTGACTTTAAAAAAGAATATAGTGACTACATAATAGAAAAATATAAATGAAAAAAATCTTCATTGACACAAACATTGTTATTGATCTATTATCTCGCAGAGAACCATTTTATGAAGAGGCAGCTAATCTTTTTTCACTCGCAGACAAGAAAATTATAGAATTAAGTATTTCTTCACTGACAGTAGCGAATACAAGTTATACACTGCTAAGACAGATTAACTCAACATCTGCAAAAGAAATTTTAAGAAAACTTAGACTTATAATAAAAATCTTACCTCTTGACGACAAAATTATTGGAATCGCATTGAATGACAACTCATTTGACGATTTCGAAGACGGGCTTCAATATTTTACAGCCATAGAAAATAGCCAAGACCTGATCATTACAAGGAATCTGAAAGACTTTAAAAATTCTGCTTTGCCAGTCATGACCGCCAGACAATTTCTGGAAATGTAGAAATAAGGCCTATTGCTAAAACATAATAGGATTTAAGGCTCAGTGGAACTCAAAAAAAACAGTCCGGGATGGGAACATCAGCTACTGCCTGTAAATCAACTGTAGAGTTTAGTGCAAGCAACCGCTCAATTGAGTTTTAAACCATGTTGGGCTAAGCCGCTGGTAAACAAACGCTCTTACTCCACAACAAAAGTGGCTCTTTCCAACAATCCGTTATCTCCCCGGATCACAACAACATACAATCCACTTTTCCACTCCTTTACGTTTATTGTTTCGGGTTGGTTGGTGTTGTATGCGGTTTGGATCAGGATCTGTCCATGCCAATTATAGATAAGGAGTTGGGCATTGCTCATATCGCGGTCAGGTATCGAAATAGTAACAAAACCCCTTGCCGGATTGGGATAAATGCTTAGATGCCCTTCACTCAAATGTGGATTACCTATGGAAGTAAGCATGTCGCAAAAACATGTTTCACAGTCAGGTTGATTGATATACAATGCCACATCATCTTCTTTAAAACAGGCAAAGCTATAGTAATCGCCACAATAGGAGTACGTGTTGATGAGGGGATTAAACAGACCGAACCACTCCACACTACCAAGACCTTCAATCCAGGTGTCACCCTCTTCAAAGTGCCAGCGTTGGCGATATTCGTAATTCAACATCACCACCGAATCGATGGAGGATACCACTTTGTAATGCGACTCTTCCCAAAATTCAGGTCGATCCTCACAAATGCCACCACCTACTGAAAACCAGGCTGTATCGCCAGATTCAAGCGTATAATCGTACAACAGGCTCTCCGCTAAACCGGGCAATTTAACAAATACCTTTTTGTCGGGAGTAGACCGGATAGCCCCAAAATAAGTGGAATTTGGATTTGAAAGTGTAGTATCAGCCAGTTGATAGATTTTGTAATAGGTAAATGAAGTATCCTTGGTTGCGCTCATCAACGTATCACCTATCAAACCATACCTAAAATGCCAGTTTTGGTTTAGCAGGTTGTTTTCACCAATGGTATTCCAGATGGCGTTGCTATCGGGGAAAACAGGAACAATCGGCAGTGAATAAACCACCAACTCCCGGGCAATATTAGCTGTACATCCATTGGTATCCAATGCACTCAGGTTGACAATATACACCCCCGTGTTCTGGAAGGTGTGTAGTATCGTGTCGAAGTAGGTGACCTGTGCAGGACTGCCATCATTAAAATCCCACAGGTAGCTGACCACAGAGTCACTTGGTGGACCGAAAGTGGAATAGAAGGTCGTTGGTTGTCCCACATAATTATTGGAAACAGAAAAATCGACTTCCAGCGTGCCGAACAAACAGACTTCCATGGTGTCTCTTGAAAAACAGCCATTGGCATCGGTCACCATCAGGGTGATCAGGTAACAGGTATCAGTTTTAGCATAAATGTATTCGGGGTCGATCTCTGAGCTGTTGTAGTTTTCATCCAGATGCCATTCCCAGCTTTGTATGGGGCTTCCATCCGCTCCGGGGGTACTCTCATCAAAAAAGTACACCTGGCCTGCGGGATCGCATACCTGTACAAAGCTTCCAATTGTTGCTTTGGGCACGGTGCGTACTTGTATCCCCTGACTGATGGTGTCTGTGCAACCATAGTTGTCCGTGGCGATCTGGGTGACATAGTAGTCATCGCTGATCGTGTAAGCATGGCTTACATCAGGGGAACCGGGATAGGTAATGATAACGGGCGGTGTGCCATCGCCAAAATCCCACTGCCACTCGTTGATGTAGCCCAAAGCACTGTAGCTATCATCGGTAAAGTAGGTGGTGTCGCCCAGACAGGCATTTTCATAAATGAAGTTGGCTATGGGCTGGTCTTTCACCGTTATCAATTGCGAGGCGGTGGATGTGCAGCCATCCAGCCCGGTAACCGTTAGGCTCACCGTGTAGCTGCCCGGGGCATTGTATACATAAAGTGGGTTTTGCACTATGGCATAGCCGCCATCGCCAAAGTCCCAGAACCAACTGCTGATAATACTGGTGCTTGATCCGGTGAATTGCACAGGCTCGTTTAATTGCGGATAATTGTTGCTTATCGAAAAACTTACATCCGGCAGATCGGAAACTGTCAGATTATGTGTAATGGTATCATCGCAGCCAAGCGTATTGGTCACCACTAAGGTAATGGTGTATTCTCCCGGATTGGTAAAAATATGGCCTGGATTCTGCAGCATACTGGAGTTATTGCTCCCACTGCCCGGATCGCCAAAGTCCCAATTCCATTCAGCCAAATCAGGACCTGAGTTGGAGTTGCTCAAATCGGTAAACAGTACCGGGGTGCCAAAGCAGGATTCCTCCCAGGTGAACTCAGCCACCGGCGAGGGTACTACCTCTACCTGGCGCATGCTGCTGCTGCTACAACTGTCCGAATCGGTCACGGTTAACATCACTGCATATATGGCGCTGTTGAGGTAAAGATGGCTGACATTGGGTTCATCGGGAAACAAAATTGTCTGCATGGTGCCATCGCCAAAATCCCATTCCCATTTTGCAATATACCCGCTGGATGAGCTACTCTGATCGATAAATTGGATGCTGTCGCCCTGACAGGTGGGCGCACTGTACTGAAACTGTGCGTTGGGCAATGGATTTACATGTACGTCATGGCTTACGCTGTAGGTATCGCCATAAATATCTACAATGGTCAGTGTTACGGAATAGATGCCATCGGTGTTATAGGTATGTATGGGGTTCTGCAAATTGCTGGTGCTGCCATCGCCGAAACTCCAGTGCCAGGTGGTTACATTTGGTATGTTGGTGATGGTGCCATCCACGGTAAACTGGATCTCTTCACCCATACAGGCAGCGCTCCAGGTAAACTCTACTCCCTGATTATTAACAGTAATACTTTGAATGTTGGTATCAGAGCAACCAGAACTACTTTCTATGATCAGTGTTACGTTATAACTACCTGACGAGGAGTAAACATGTGTTGGGTTTTGGTTTAGACTGGTGTTATTACTTCCACTTCCCGGATCGCCAAAGTTCCATATCCAGCTAAGGATGGTTCCGCTACCATTGGTGGTGCTCTGATCCTGAAAGGTAGTCATGGAACCAACATAGCCACCAGACCAACTAAACTGGGCGAGGGGCGCCGGGGTGATGGTCACCAGTTCTGTACTGCTGTTGTTACAGCCTTCATCGGTGGTCACCGTGAGGGTAATCTCATAGGTGCCGGCCGTAGCATAGCTGTGGCTGATGGTTGTCGGGGCAGGCAAGTTGTAGGTCTCTATCGGGCTGCCATCGCCAAAGTCCCACTCCCAGGTATTTATAAAACCACGGGGTGCGGTGCTGTAGTCGGTAAAAGTGGTCGGGGCGGATTCACAGTTTGAGGATTCTATGCCAAAGACGCTGAACGGTTTGGCGTTCACCGTGACCACATGCATCAAACTGTTAACGCATTGGTTCGTATCGGTGATAAAGAGTTCTACATTGTAAAGCCCGGGTGCTGCGTATAGGTGGCTGATGCTCTGTCCGTTGCCATTAAGTCCATCGTCAAAGTTCCAGTCCCAGGAGACAATCTCAGTGCCGGAGGTGCTATAGAAATGGGTCGTGTCGCCCAGGCAGGTGGGCTCGGGATCCCAGGTGTAGTAAATGGTGGGCATATTAGGAACATTAACCTGGTACGTAATCGCATCAATGCAGCCATAACCCACACTATCTGCCGTAATCGTTAAAGTTACATTGTAAATTCCTGCCGAGGGGAAGATATGACTGGGGTTGGGTACGTTGGCGGTAAAACCATCACCAAAATCCCAGAACCACGAGGCGAGGTAGTAATTGGCCGGGGGAGTGCTCTGATCTGTAAACTCAAACGTATTGCATCCGTTCATTGCATAGCTAAAGTCTGCAGTACATTGTGCTTTAAGGCTGAGGTTAAGTACAAATAACATCCCTATCAGGGTTATGTTAAAAATCCACTTCTTTTGATAAGTCATCATCTTGGGTTTAAATTCATAAGTTAATGGTAATCTGCTTCATTTGAAATCGAATGTATCTTTATTTTTTCATGTGGTACAAAGCTAATAATATTTCTAAACCGAAAGGCGTTTCTGATGTTAAATCTACAATAATCTGATGGCCTCTTTTAATTTAGAACCATTTTAATTACTTTTGCACTGCCTTTTTCGGGCGTTTCATCCTAACCTGATCATTTCATGAAGAAGACAAAAATCACCCCGGCTGACATAAACCTAAGCAAAGACGACATTCTGAACGACTACCGGATTGCCAACGAGAGCCGACAAGCCAGTTTGCTGGGACGTCGTGAAGTGCTGACCGGAAAGGCCAAGTTTGGGATTTTTGGAGATGGCAAGGAAGTACCTCAACTGGCCATGGCACGTGCTTTTAAAAACGGCGACTGGCGTTCGGGCTATTACCGCGACCAGACTTTTATGCTGGCTGCAGGCATGATGACCCTGGAAGAAATCTTTGCTCAACTCTACGGTGATACCGACCCCGTTGCTTCGCCTTCCACCGGGGGCCGGTTGATGAACAACCATTTCGCCACCCGTTCGCTCGATGAAGAAGGCCATTGGCTCAACCTGATGGAAATAAAGAATTCCTCTGCCGACACCTCCCCCACCGCCAGCCAGATGCCCCGCGCCCTTGGGCTGGCCCTGGCTTCAAAAAAATACAGAAGTCTGACGAGCGACATAGATGTAAGTCAGTTTAGCCAAAAGGGAAATGAAGTAACCTTTGCCACCATTGGCGATGCTTCCACTTCTGAAGGACATTTTTTTGAGACCGTAAACGCTGCCGGCGTGATGCAGGTTCCATTGGCCATCTCTGTTTGGGACGATGGTTGGGGAATTTCAGTTAACAATGTCCATCAAACCACCAAAGGCAACATTTCGGAGATCTTAAAAGGTTTTGAAAAGCAAAAAAAAACCAATGGTTTATACATTTACAGGGATCACTGCGGCGATTATGCCAGCCTGAACCTCACCTACCAAAAGGGTGTAGAACAATGCCGCACCGAACATGTGCCAGTACTGTTTCATATTCAGGGATGTACGCAACCTCAGGGACATTCCACTTCCGGCTCACACGAACGCTACAAATCGCCTGAGCAGCTCAAGGAAGAAATCGCCAATGATTGCATTGTCAAGATGCGTGAATGGATCATATCCGAAAAAATTGCTTCCCCTGATGAACTCGATGAGATCGAAAAAAACGCTACCAAACGTGCCCGCGAAGCGCGGAAGAATGCATGGAGCCACTTTCAGCAACCCCTCATCGACAAGAAAAACGAGTTTTTAAAACTGGTAGACATCACCACCTGCAACTGTGCACAAACGGCTGCTATCGATCAAATCAAGAAAGAACTGCAACTCATTGGCGAGCCCATCCGAAAAGACATTATTTCGTCTGGGAAGAAAATACTAAGGTTGATCTGCAACAGCTGCAGCAACCCGAACAACTCACTGAAAACCAACGTAACCGAATGGCTGCACAAGGAAGAGGAGGTGAGCCTACGCCGTTTTAGTTCTCACCTGTACAGCGAATCGAAGCTGGCGGCCAGGAAAGTAACACCTGTGGATCCCGTTTTCACGGAAACCTCACCCATGGTGCCAGGAAGAGAAATTTTACGTGATAATTTCGATTATCTGTTTGAACACAATCCATTACTGGTAGCCTTTGGTGAAGATGTGGGTAAAATAGGAGGTGTGAACCAGACCTACGAAGGTCTTCAGGCCAAATATGGCGAGCACCGCATCTGGGATACCGGCATCCGTGAAGCCACCATCATCGGTCAGGGGCTGGGTATGGCCATGCGGGGATTGCGTCCCATCGCCGAAATTCAGTACTTCGACTACCTGCTTTACGGACTTCAGGTGATCAGCGATGACATCGCCACACTCCATTATCGGACGCGAGGCGGACAGAAAGCACCCATGATTGTGAGCACCCGCGGACACCGGCTGGAAGGCATCTGGCACAGTGGCTCGCCCCTGAGCATGGTGATCAATTCCATCCGTGGCGTACACGTGGCCGTTCCCCGCAACATGACACAGGCAGCAGGTTTTTATAATACCTATCTGGAATCGGATCAGCCGGTTTTAATTATTGAACCACTAAACGGTTACCGCTTGCGTGAACGAAAACCTGACAATATCGGTCAGTTTAAGGTACCTGTGGGTCAGCCGGAGGTGCTGACAGAAGGAACGGATGTAACACTGGTAACCTATGGAAGCTGCGTGAGAATTGCGGAAGACGCCGTGGAACAGCTTAAAACGTTTAATATTTCGGTGGAGCTTGTTGATGTACAAACGCTGTTGCCGTTTGATATCCACCAGCATATTGTTGAATCGGTAAAAAAGACCAACAAGGTGGTTTTTTTTGATGAAGATGTGCCCGGAGGAGCTACTTCGTTTATGATGCAGCAGGTGCTGGAAGACCAAAAGGGATATTACTATCTGGATGCTGAACCCATTACCATCACGGCAAAGGCACACCGTGCAGCCTATGGAACAGACGGGGATTATTTTTCGAATCCCAATGCAGAAGATGTATTTGATGCCATTTACAACCTGATGCATGATTATAATCCCGGGAAATATCCGAAGATTTTTTGAAAGAACCCGGATTTTTATGATGGTTATGATTATGGGAGATAGTAATACCCCTATCCCCTACCTTCGGCAGGCAGGCTCCCTTTCCCCGAGGGGGAAAGGCGATAGGTCAGGTTAGAATAGCAGGTTTGCTTAATGATTGGAAATGCTTGTGTTATTGACCCCTAAACACGAAAAACAGCATAAAAAAGAGGATTAAAAAGGTGCAGAGCACCGGTAATATTTGTAGAAAATTAAAGATATTTTCAAGAGGTGCAGCGCACCGTCCTATTAAAAGATCAGGAAATACAGAACCCCGTATGGACGGGATAGAACCCCGTAATAACGGGACAAGCGCGGATTTTTATGATGGTTATGATTGCTGATGATTTTGAATATTCAAGCTAATGCCAATAAGTACCGGAGGAGATGGTGTATTATTCTTTTCACCAGACTCTCAGGCACGAAATAGGTTATTGATATAATCTTCGTGACAGACAGGTTTCTGTAAGCTTAAGTTTTGAGATTCAAAGAATCGCATCATGCTAAAGAGGCACGTTGAAATAAAAACACTTATTTTTGTATCAAATTCATTGTCTGTGATTCGTCTTGCTACCTATATGTTGTTGATATCAATCCTACTGGCTGTGGGGATGTGCAACAATTCTGTGAAAAAAATTGCTGACAGAAATCAGACTAAAAGTGAGGAATCTACCAATATTAGCCCCGAAGCTCACTTCATTTCACCCCTCCCCGCTATCGAATCATTTCAAATAGCCGAAACAAGAACTGACACCATTTACTCATCACATCATCATTCAAATGTGGCCAGAGAAGTACCTTTGTCCATTCAGGAAATGGCCTTAAAGAATGCAGGAGTTGAGCCTACTGTCTACAGTTCACCGGCACAGGGTAAAAACACCTATTTCAAAACCACTGAACAATTCTGGCAATTGCGCGTACTTTTCGAAAACGACATCTTTGCCAACACCGATTTCTATTACACCAATGGAGTTAACATTGCTTTTACCACTCCCCTGGCGCGTACCGGACTCTATTTTTTGCTGGCAGGAACCTCCAAAAAACCGGATGTTGAAGCTACCGGGTTCTCATTCACCCAAAAAATATATACACCCACCAATCCCGATGTCGACTATGTAATCACAGGTGACAGGCCTTTCTCAGGTTATCTCACACTGGAACAGTTCAGGGAAACATACTCCATAAAAAGTAAGTTGATGATGCGAAGCAGTCTGGAGTTCGGTGTGCTTGGACCGGCATCATTTGGCGGCAAGGTACAATCGTCCATCCACCAGATCGAACCCATCGGCTGGGACAACCAGATTAAAAACATGGTGGTTGTAAATTATCGTTTTTTAGTGGAAAAAGGATTGATAAGCAATCAGAGAGCAGAATTAAACCTGACCGGTTCGGTGAGTGTGGGAACGGCTTTCAACAACCTGCAACCCGGGCTTTATTTCCGGGCGGGTCAATTTATACCCGTATTACGTGGAGAGGCTTCCATATTGGAGAAACCAAATTGGTCTTCTGACTGGCAATACTGGTTTTTTGTAAATATGCAGGCATCGGTTGTTTTCTATGATGCCACCTTGCAAGGGAGTCTTTTTTCCGACAACAGCACTTATACTATTCAAGCCAATCAGCTAAACAGGTTCGTACCCCAGGCTGCTGCCGGACTGGCCTTATATTACAAAAGAGCGGGAATGGAAGTGTCGGCGCATTATCTGTCTCCGGAATTTAAAGGAGCCAGAACTTTCAGGTGGGGCGGCATTCGCCTGATTTATAGTTTTTAACACAGAAAATTTCATTCAATGGAAATAAAAAAATCAACCAACGGTCAACCTAAAAACAACGGAATACCAAAAAAGGAGGAATTACATTTCCCGGTGAGCTATGTACTAAAAGCTGTTTTTGATGTACAAGCCGATGACATCATCAACAAAAAAGGGCTGGAAGAGCTGTTTGTACAACTGGGCATCCGACACTCTTTTGAAGGAGTAAAAATCAGCAGTAAAGGAACTTACAAGAGTTATTCGTACCAGGTTACTCTCAACAGCAAGGCTGTGATGGAAAAACTATATAGCGAACTCAAATCTTTACCCGGGTTAAAAACTGCCTTATGATCGAAAAAGTAATTGCCGTGGCTGTTGGAGGAGGAGCCGGTGCCGTACTACGCTATCTCACCTATCTCTATTTTGATAAAGGGCACGACCATTATTTTCCCTGGGCCACCCTGGCTGTAAACCTCATAGGATCGTTTCTCATTGGCTTTTTGTGGGGACTGTTCGATAAAATGTACGTGAGTCCTGGTATCCGGCTTTTTATTTTTGTGGGATTGCTGGGCAGTTTTACCACCTTCTCCACCTTTGCCTTCGACATTTTCAATATGGGCAAAAACGGGAGTGTATTTCAGGGATTGGCCTACCTGATTGGGACCAATGTTATTGGCATATCTTTGGCTGCCGGTGGTTATTATATCTCAAAACTAATGTAATGCACGAAATAGAACCATACTACGAATGGCGCGATTATTATGTGGCTTCCGAGGATCCCTATTCGCCATTTTACGGACGCGAATACAGCGAAATTGAACTGTCGAACGCCATATACAACTACTTGATCCACCCACAGTGGGATCATTTTGGATCGGCCACACTATACCTTAAATTGCTCATGGTAAACGATGAAAAGCAATATGCAATCATCGAACTCATGGGTGAATGGAACGACACCTTGTACAACGATGTGATGTATCTATATCAGGAAGTTATTGAGCCCTTGTTTGAGCGGGGCATTATTTATTTTATCCTGATCGGTGAAAACGTATTAAACTTTCATGCAGATACCTCCGATTATTATGAAGAATGGTCGGATAATCTGGGCGATGGTTGGATAGTCTGTCTGAATTTCAGAAATCACCTGATTGATGAGTTTACGGACGCCAGTATCGACTTTTACATGGCCATGGGTGGCAAATTCAACGACCTCAACTGGCGGGCCTATTCGCCGGATGAATTGTTTAAGAAGCTAAACAAAATGGTTACCAAACGTCTGAACCCATGACACAAAAAGCCATCCGATTAACTATTCATGGCCGGGTTCAGGGTGTTGGATTCAGGTATTACACGGCGCAAAAGGCTCAGGAGTTGCATATCACAGGGTGGGTAAAAAACCAATACAACAGCACTGTGCTGGTGGAAGCCGAGGGGGAATCCCCGGATTTGGACACCTTTATAGACTGGTGCCATCTGGGACCACCCAGAGCGCAGGTTCAGGAGGTGCAGAAGCAGGAAATCCCTGTTCAGGGATGGGATGGATTTGTGGTACGGAGCTTTTAAAGATAATATAATCACCACCGCGTTTCATGACTCAGGCAGATGTGCTCAATGCCATTTTACTCTATTAACCATGAAATAAATTCCATGATTACAATGTCGGTCATGCCGACCCCGAATCCTGAATGTTTTCAGGATCGGGATAGATTCGCACCCCCATGCCCCTGGTATTGGGAAAGGACATGATTGGTATAAAGCCAGGTGCAGCGCACCGTCCATATTTATAGAAAAAAAACAGATATTTTCTCAAGGTGCAGCGCACCGTCCTATTATTTGACAAGGAAAACTAGAAACCCGTACGAACCCCCCCGATGGCCATCGGGGGGGGGCGCGGATTTTCATGATTGTTATGATGCGTTATGATTTTGATGGGTAATACCCCTATCCCTTACCTTTCCCCGAGGGGGAAAGGTGATTACAAGTGTTTCGAATTGGGTTTGTTATTGATTTTTAATTTATTGTGTTAAAGGCTTTTATAAATAGAGGATAATTTGCCTTAAGGTTTCCATGCCCGGAGGATCTCTCTTTTTCCCAGGGGACCGGGAAGTTTTTCTATTTGAAAACCCACCGACTTTAGCGCTCTTTTAACGGTTCCTTTGCAGGAATAAGTAACCAGGACACCACCTGGTTTTAGGGCATCGAACAATTTTTGAAATCCGGTAACAGTCCACATTTCGGGTTGCACTTCAGGTGAAAAAGCATCGAAATAGACCACATCAAACTGATTGTGATTCAGGTTAACCGTTTCAAAGGAAATCTGCTGCCTGTCGAGATAGAACATCGGGCTGATGGACTTACTCATTTGGGGAAGGGTATGCATTTTAAGGAAGAGGCTCGCCTCCATTTTCAACATCTCTGGATAATTGAGTGTTTTGGCTTCTTCTAATGAGATAGGATACAATTCAATGGCAGAATATTGGATGGAAACCAGCATTTCTTCCGCTGTCTGCAATGTCAGCAGTGCATTTAAACCTGTACCAAACCCCACCTCAAAGATGGAAATAGATGGTTGCCCCAAAAAGGGTTTTAATCCTGCTTCAATAAAAATATGTTTCGATTCGGCAATGGCACCGAAAGTACTGTGGTAGTGTTCTTTGCTTCTGGTACTAAAAAAGGTTGAAGATCCGTCAGAGGTTATAACCGGTTGATTTTTAATAGGAGTCATGGTGCGGTTTAGGAATGCAAAGATGGGAAAAATATTAGATATTTTCTCAAGGTGCAGTGCACTGTCCTATTATTGAACAAGAAATAAATAAATGCAGATTGATATACTGTTTATGATTGGGGGTTACATATTCCCTGTGCCAACAATGACTTTATAATCTGAATTTGAAATACATTTGCTGACATTTTTTTGATGGTCATTTTGGTTGAAACTCAACATTTAAATCCGTTGGTATGAAAGTTATCTACACCATTGCACTGCTGATTCTCTCCAACGCTTTTATGACTTTTGCCTGGTATGGTCACCTCAAGTTCAGGGAATGGAAATGGTTTGAGGGCTGGCCTTTGATTTCAATTATCCTGATCAGCTGGGGAATTGCGCTTTTTGAATACATGGCTCAGGTGCCGGCCAACAGGATTGGGTTTCAGGAAAACGGAGGGCCGTTTACGCTGGTTCAACTGAAGGTAATTCAGGAAGTCATCACGTTGGTTATTTTTTCGGTTTTCACCCTGGTGTTGTTCAAAAACGAAACCTTCAGGTGGAATCATGTGGTAGGATTTATCTTTTTAGTCCTGGCGGTGTATTTCATTTTTAAAAAATGATTTAAGAAAATCTAATTCAACCTACTGTGATTTAATTCATTACAACCCATAAAATGCCGATGCCAATCTTCTGAATTGGCCAATTCTATCTTCTTGCTTTGATTTGAAACGAATCTAAATTAGCCCTGCTGTGAAAAAAATAACAGGCTGTTTGGAGGAAAAATCCTACATTTGTAGGGTTCAATATTTTAACTACAATTCGTTAAAACAGCTATAATTTATGAAAAAAAATGTGATTATTATCGGCGCAGCCGGACGTGATTTCCACAATTTCAACACGTATTATCGTGGAAACGAGAATTACAATGTAGTAGCTTTTACTGCCGCTCAGATTCCTGATATTGATGGCAGAAAATATCCTACTGAATTGGCAGGGGACTTGTATCCCGAAGGAATTCCTATTTATGATGAGTCAAACCTTCCTCAATTGATAAAAGATTTAAAAGCCGATGATTGCGTTTTTTCCTATAGCGACGTTCCCTATCCAAGGGTGATGGGCGTAAGTGCTATCGTAAATGCTGCCGGAGCAAACTTCGTTCTTCTCGGACCCAACGACACCATGGTAAAAAGCACCAAACCAGTGATTGCTGTGGGTGCGGTTCGTACCGGATGTGGCAAGAGCCAGACATCACGCCGTGTGATTGAATACCTCATGGAAAAGGGACTGAAAGTTGTTGCCGTGCGTCATCCCATGCCTTACGGCGATTTGAACGAACAAAAAGTTCAGCGTTTTGCTACCGTGGAAGACCTGGCTAAGCATAAATGTACCGTCGAAGAAATGGAAGAATACGAACCACATGTAGTTCGTGGCAATGTTATCTACGCCGGTGTGGATTACGAAGCCATTTTACGCGCTGCAGAAGTGGATCCTGATGGTTGTGATGTGGTGTTGTGGGATGGTGGAAACAACGACTTCCCCTTCTATAAACCAGATTTAAACATTACCGTGGTCGATCCTCACCGTCCCGGTCATGAGCTTTCCTATTATCCTGGTGAAGTTACCCTGCGGCTGGCCGATGTGGTGGTCATCAACAAGATGGATACAGCAGGTCCCGAAGCCATCCAGACTGTTCGCGAGAACATTCAGAAAGTAAACCCCAAAGCCATTGTGGTAGATGCCGCCTCTCCCATTGCAGTGGATGATCCAAGCCTCATCAAAGGCAAAAGGGTATTGGTTGTTGAAGATGGTCCAACCCTGACGCATGGTGAAATGAAATTGGGTGCCGGTACAGTGGCTGCCCATAAGTTTGGTGCTGCCGAACTGGTCGATCCCCGTCCGTTTGTGGTTGGGAAACTGGCTGAAACTTTCCGCATTTATCCCAACATCGGAACCTTACTTCCTGCCATGGGATACAGCGATCAACAGTTGAAGGACCTGGAAACTTCCATCAACAACACCGATTGTGATTCTGTTGTTATTGGGACGCCAATCGACTTGAACAGGATTGTAAATATTAAGAAACCCAACACACGTGTTTATTACGATCTACAAGAAATCGGGCAACCTGACCTTAAAGGTGTGCTGGATGATTTCGTAAAAAAATACAAACTGGATTAATTAACACTTGTCCTTAAAAGGCGGTCTTCGGGCCGCTTTTTTTTGGTTTAGGGTGAAAATCCCAGGGCTGGTACCGGGTTTTAATTGTGGTAGGAATTTGACTTGGGCAACGGGCTAAAGCCGTGTGGCAATTGATATTTGCTTATCCCAAGGCATAGAGATGAGACATTACTGGCATAATTTTAAGGTGCTGAAAACTGTTAATATTTGTAGAAAGAAAACAGATACATTCTCAAGGCGCACCTCATCATTCTTCTATCGGATAAGGAAAACAAAATCCCGGTAGAACCCCGATAGCCCCGATAGCCATGCGAATCCATCTGAGTTTTCCAGCTAACTACTTAACCGGAATGAGAAAAAGGGTACTCTGTTCTCTCCTGATGTCCACTCAAAACCGATGTCAACAGTTTTATTTCATCACCACAAACCGCGTGGTAAATTTATTCATTTCAGATATTAAAACAGCCTCATAAATACCAGGTTTCCAGCCTTCCAGGTAGATGGTTACCCGCGAATCGGATATTTCGTTCAGTTGAAACACCTGTCTTCCTGAATCATCATAGCAAACAAGTCCTGAATTGGTGTTGCCGTTTTCCTTGATTAAAAAATTAATTTGATCTCTTGCCGGGTTTGGATAGGCCAGCAGCGCGCATGCTGCATCCCCATTCACCTGTGGTACACCCAGCACGGTGGTAGCTTCTTTCAGGACGATATCGTTGTTTGGGTCGAAATACAACATTCCTGGTTCACGGTCGAATTCAAACAAAAAGCGTTGGTTGTTTTCCCTGTTTTGGATGCGGATCAGGGTATCGCTCATGTCGTAGAAAAACACCTGGATTTCCAAATCCATGGGAAAGAACGGTGCATCCTGCTGCACCTGGTTGGCTGTAAAACCTACCTCCCACTGGCCATTTTGTTTTTCGGAAAAATAGTATTCGTTGAGGTACACCGGGTGGTTGGGTTGTTTTACCCAGGCATCAAAATACCAGTGCAGGTCTTCTCCGGCCACCTCCCCTATTTTGGCGGCAAAGTCATCGGTCACGGCTGTTTTAAACTTAAAATTCACAGTATCCTCCGCATAGCTTTTGATGGCTTCAAAATATACCGAATCGCCCAGCAGATAACGCAATTGGTGCAGCACACAAGCCGATTTTGCATAGGTGATGGCATAATTGAACATGGTATTGTTGTTGGGAGGATTGGCAATCCAGGAGGTATTGTAGATAGCCCAACCGGGATTTTGAGTTAAATAAGTGCCGGCATAGCTGAGAATCCGGTTTTTGTACTGAAAATAATTGTTGGTGCCGGCCTCCATCCAAAAGGCCTCCGACCAGGTGGCGAAGCCCTCGTTTAACCACAGGTCGGCCCAGGTACCGGGACTAATCATATCGCCAAACCACTGGTGGGCAAACTCATGGGAGATAATGCCTTCGTACCAGCATCCATAGCAGAGGGTGGTGAGTGTTTGATTTTCCATCCCACCCCACACAAACTCGTCGTTGGCGGTGGCAAACCCACTTTTGGTAAATGGATATTCGCCATAATGGTTAGAAAAATAGTAGGCCATGTTGTTAACATTGCTCATGGTACCCATAGAGGGAACATCTTCGCCGTAGTAGTACATAAAAGGTATTTCGGCACCATCCGAAGGACGGGTCCAATACAGGGTGGTGCGGTGGTAATTCTTCTTAGCCGTGATCACCATCAGGTAGGTTGCCACCGGAATTTCGCTTAACCAGTGGTACTGCGTGGTTCCGGCATTTACAAGGCTATCCGCCAGGGTACCGTTCGATCCCAACAGCACATCATCGGGAACAGATGCAAATACCTCCAGCGATGCTTTGTCGGAAGGGCTGTCGTAGCATGGAAACCAACGACGCGCCCCCTGAGGCTCGTTATCCGTAAACAGGTATCCACCCGATACATAAAAGGCTCCGTCCTCCACGTTCAGGTGTTGATAATCGATGGTAACAGAGACGGATTCTCCCGGAGTGTAAGTCCGGTCGAGTTGGATGGTGAGGAGGTTGTCCGCCTGATCGAAGGAAATTCCATCACCCGAAACGCCGGTGATGAGTAAAGATGTCTGAACGGCATTCAGTGAAATGGCATTTAGCGATGAATCCACCCGTAAATCCACCACCACCTGACCCGTGAAGGATTGCAGGTAGGGAGGATTGAAATTGTTGAGGAAATCCAAAATCAGGGTATATTTTTGAACATCAAAACTGTGTACGGGAGAATTGGGTCCCATTGGGTTTCGCTCCAACTGGTTGGCGTTTTGTTGTTTTTTCAGGGAACAAAAATGTCCCCCATCGGTCTCCATTTGAGCAGTTAAAGGCGACCAAATCCCTATCAGGAACAGGGCGGAGATCAAAATAAAAATAGTTTTCATGTTCATAGCCGGGTTTTATTAATTTTGACTGAATTATTGAATAGTTAAAGCATCTCTATCGATTGAGTAAAAGTAATATATTTCTTTCAAGTATCACGACCATGGTGCTCATGGCTTTTCTGCTTACAGCATGCCATGCTGATCGGCATCAGCAGGAATCGAAAATTTTCAGGTACAACGAAGCTGCCGGCATTGTCACCCTCGATCCTGCATTTGCACGCGACCAGTCGCACACATGGGCCTGCAATCAGTTGTACGACGGGCTCGTACAACTTGACGACAGTTTAAAGGTGCTGCCAGCCATTGCACGGTGGTGGGAGATTTCAGCCGATGGGTTAAACTACACCTTCCACCTGCGGCGGGATGTGCGGTTTCATGATGATCCTGTATTTGAAGGGAAGCGACGGTTTGTAGTGGCTGGTGATGTTGTGTATAGCTTGAAACGGCTGCTGGATCCTGCCACAGCGAGTCCGGGAGAGTGGGTATTGTCCAAAGTTCGTTGGACAAACGGACTTCCGGATATATGTGCTACCAACGATAGCACACTGGTCATCGGGCTTACCCAGCCTTTTCCGCCTTTTTTAAGTCTTCTGAGCATGCCCTATTGTTCGGTGATCCCCGTGGAGGCTGTGGGTTTTTATGGTAAGGAGTTCAGGATGCATCCCGTAGGAACCGGCCCTTTTCAGATGCAAAACTGGGTAGAAAACATCAAGTTGGTGTTGAGGAGAAATCCCCATTATTTTGAGACATCCGGCGATACCTCCCTCCCACTGCTGGAGGGCGTGGCCATTTCGTTTCTCATCGATAAGATGACGGCCTTTATGGAATTTGCCAAAGGTAATTTCGACTTTATGTCGGGCATCGATCCCTCATATAAAGATGAGTTGCTCAACAAATCAGGGGAGCTTAAATCGAAATACAAATACCGATTTACGTTGCTGAGTCAGCCTTTTTTAAACACCGAGTACCTGGCCATGTTGGTGGATACTACCCTACCGGCGGTCAAGAATAGTCCGTTGGCGATTAAAAAGGTACGTCAGGCCATCAACTACGGTTTCGACAGGCAAAAAATGTTGCGTTACTTAAGGAACAACATCGGCGTTGCCGGCACCAAAGGAATCATTCCCAATGGCATGCCGGCATTCGACCCGAAGGCCGGTTACGGATACAGCTATCAACCTGAAAAGGCGAAACAATTGCTGCGGGAAGCCGGATATACAACCACCCACCCGATACCTCCGATCACGTTAGTCACCACACCCGACTACCTGGACATCATCAAGTTTGTGCAATCGCAGCTACAGGAAATCGGGTTTACCCTCACTATTGAAGTGTCGCCACCAGGCTCGGTGCGGGAGATGAAGGCACAGGGAAAAATACCCTTCTTCCGGGCCTCATGGATTGCCGATTACCCCGATGAAGAAAACTACTTGTCGTTGTTTCATTCTACAAACTTTGCCCCACAGGGACCCAATTACACCCATTTTTCGATGCCTGCCTACGACTCGCTGTATCAGGTGGCCATGCTGGAGACTGATCCGATTAATCGTACCAGGTATTACCGGCAACTCGACAGTCTGATGATGGATGAAGCACCGGTGGCCATCTTGTATTATGATGAATCGGTAAGGATTGTCCAGAAGGATGTACACGGGATTACGACAAATCCAATGAATATGCTAAATTTGAAAAAAGTAACGAAAGGCAGCGCTCCTCAATAATACACCCACCAAACCAACCACACAACACTATGGACAAACTCATCCCTGTTAACTACCTTAAGGACATCCCGGCTGAATACAGGCAAACGCCCATAGGATTGCTGCTGGCTTACCACAACCTGAATCAGGAATATGAAGTATATGACACTGCCCAACTCCTTGTCGGGATGTGTATGGACAACCGCAAGCATTTACATATTCCTGACAATTTCACTTTTATCATCCGATCGGGGGGTGCCAACCTACGATACAGTGAATTTAAGGTGTCGTATGCCATCTCGGTGGGAAATATCCGACACATCGCCCTGATAGGACATAACAACTGTGGCATGGTGAACCTGGAGGCGCGAAAAGGTGTTTTTATTGAAGGCCTCATCGAAAATGCCGGTTGGGACCGGATGTTTGCCGAAGAACATTTCAGGCACTATGCACCCATGTTTGAAATCGGAAATGAAATCGGGTTTATTTTAAGCGAGGTACAGCGTCTTCGCCTACAGTATCCAAAGGTACAGGTGGCTCCCCTGTTGTATAAAGTAGAGGATTCGAGGCTTTATTTTATTGAGGAGAAATAGGGATCTTTAACTATTATTTGTACAATCCCCAAAGCAATCTCCTGGTAAGTCTACTGAATAACAACCTTTTCTGTCCAGCTATCACTATCAGTTACAACTGATACAATATACAAACCAGCCTCAACATGGTTCTCCCAAGTCAAGGTATGTTGACCGGCATTCAGTTTTCCATCGAAAACCCGCGCTACTGTTTTCCCATCAACATCTCTGACCACAACGTTTAATCCGGTTGTCTCTGCTAATTGGATACCCAAATGCATGGTGCTGTTGCAAGGATTTGGATAAATGGTGATCAAACCTGAACGTTGATTGTTTATTTCTTCTGTACTGACCTGTTTCGCTCCTATATCCATAATAGCACCCTCCACCACATTTAAGTTATAGGGAATTCCTTCAGGAACTAAATACCAACTATTATATGCTCCGCCCCAACCGAAGTTTAAGTGATAAAATTCGTCGGTGTTGTATCCATCGGCAACCAAATTATGTCCGGCAGATGCATCGCTCGTTATTAATGCCAGGAGAACAGGCATCGCTTGTTTAATATTATTCTGCAACTGCGAATAAAAGGAAGTGTCACTGTCGTAAACGAGTACCGACTCTTCAAAACCGAACCGCAGAATTGCATCATAAGCCTGACCTACAGCAAACGTCCCTGAGCCAGCCGACCCATAAACCTGATGTGCCGCCACACCACAACCAAAGACCAAGGCTGCCATTTCATTCTCATTTAGCATAAGATTATCGCTGTATTTCGACGCGATGGAATCATAATATAAGTTGAGCATCGGAAAAGAGGCAAAATCGAAGGTCTCAAAATCGTTGTCAATCCAATACTTATTACCGCCATAATTATGGTAGTAATCATCATCATCTGAAAAACGGGTTTCGTGGATTGTATTGGTGTAGTTAATGATCATGGCCAATGCCACCGAAGGACATCCCGCTACACTACGCTGATTTGTAACATGGTCCATCGGACAAAAATTATTATAAGGCGCCGATTGCGACCAATTTGTCTCTACCCATCCTCCCGTGGAGGTGGTACCCTGTGGTGGCCACTGTTCGAACAATCTGCGCACGACAACTTCCCCCAGCAGCAGTTCCCATCGCGCGTGATTCTTCATTATTTTATCCATGGTAAATTCATCAAGGTGTTTGAGCTGATTTTCAATATCCCACACCAACAATTCTTCGAGCGGATTAACGGTATCCATTTCATACCCATAATTTCCTGTAAACGAATAGGCGATGACTGGTGACAGTCGGTCATCTGCAATAAGAACAACAAACCCGTTTGGGGAAAGACCAAAACGATAAGCGATAGTAATTCCATTTTCATTTACTACCAAATCTGTCGTTTCCAAATGGTGTTGCGAAACTTCAGTCTGACTGGAAAGCCAGTGTGTGGCTGCTTTTTTTACAAGTTCGGCACCCATATTTTGTGCAATGCTTTCACGTGAAGTGAAAATGAAAAACAATAAAAACAGAACCAACAGGATCATCTGGGTCAATAATCGTTTCGCTAAAACGAATGTTAGGCGGTATAATAATGGTTGAGTGCTCATCTTATGCGATATATATTTAGTCTCAGAAATAAAAACTCTATCCGGAAATACCGGGATTTTCTTGATTTAAAAAGCAAAATTATGAAATTTAACATAATAATACCTCGGTAAATCATGACTTTATTATCTGAATTGAGGGAAAATAAGCGAAATAAATTCAATCCATCTTCAAATCACAAATAATATTGATTTACTGTTAATTACAGATTCAATTCCCATTTATAAATTCTCTTTGTGTATCTCTGTGACTTCTTTGTACTGCTCCCGGCAACAATTTCTTAGCTATGGTTCTAAGAACCAGAAATAATCCTCAAAGAGACAGGGTGAGATATTCATTTTTTAAGTGAAAACATATTCATACAATTACCCCATCCCCTTCCCCCTCCCCAAAGGTGAGGGGAGATTCTCATTTTTAAACTGAGAACATATTCATACAATTACCCCATCCCTCCCGATCACTATCCGGGACTCCCCAAAGGTAAGGGGGGCAAATTATTAGATTGGGAAGATCATACTTATGACCATTTCATTACCCCACCCCCTTCCCCTCCCCAAAGGTGAGGGGGGATTCTCACTTTTACATTGAGAATATGATTCTTTTTGCCTAACAATTACCCCACCCTTTCTGATGGCCATCCGGAACTCACCAAAGGTGAGGGGGATCATTACATTTGTGAAAATTGGAGGAAATTAAGTTGGTCAATACAAAAGACAATTGTACAATAGTTCTCTTATATTTGATTAATTTTGCTACATGAGTCAAAAAAATAAACCAATATTCAATAGGCGCATTTTTTGGGATGTTGATTTCGACCTGATCGATTATGATGCCAAAGCCAGCTTTGTGATTGAACGCGTTTTTGAACGGGGTGATGTAGATGATATACGTCAATGTCGACGTTATTACGGAGACGAGCTGGTAGCAGAAGCCCTGCTGAAAGCTAAATTCTTGCCAGAACAAACCCTGCATTTTGTCAGTGCAGTCATTGATAAACCCATAGAATCATTCAGATGCTACACCTTGAGACAGTTGAATCCGGGACTTTTTCCGTATTAACAAGCTTAATGGGAATTCCTGCTCTTAATGAGTTCTGCCTTGTTGATGGAACGGTGTTATCATTAAAGTATGGCCATCGAAGCTCTATCGACCTTGATTTATTTTATCACCAAAAATTCGATCATCAAATGGTAGTCAATGTTCTAGAGAATCATTTTGGAAAACGATTTACATTTAAACAACAGCACACCAAATTTGGCATTTTTTGTTTCATCGACAATGTAAAAGTTGATATGGTCTATTTTCCACATCAACCCATCAGTAAATATATCATCGAAGACAACATCAGGATGTACCACAGTGCCGACATTGCCGCCATGAAGATTCAGGCCATCCTGGGCAGGGCTCAGAAAAAAGACTTTTGGGATTTGCATGAATTACTTCAACATTTTACGCTGCAACAAATCATGGACTGGCACAAACAGAAATACCCCACACAGATGCTGGCCATAAGCATACCTCATGCCGTTACCTATTATATTGATGCAGAAGACAGTGAAACACCAACCAGCTACAAAGGACAAACCTGGTCGCAGATCAAGAGAGACATCTCGAAAATAGTAAGTGATTACCTGAGGTAAGGCTCTGATTCCGTACTAAAACCAGGTACAGAAAGCTCCTGGCAGTGACAACCACCAAATATGGAATGGTTGGGGTTTTGCGCCAGGCTCCACAAACCCGGAATAAACAGGCTGTGTGAAAATTTAATTTTGGGTGCATTTTCTGGATTATTCTTTTTTAAGATGAGATTATAACTTTCAAAGATATTTTTTCGCTATTAGGTTTTATGGTGCATTGAGATGGTTATTTCATAAA
>JAUYGX010000071.1 GCA_030690365.1 Bacteroidales bacterium
AGCACTTCCTTCTGCATTTTTTGAAGCGCAACAGGAAAAGGTGGAGGATAACCCCCCACCTGGTAGATAGGCTCCAGCTCAACGAATTGAAAGTAGCCTTCTTTTTGCTTGGTAAAAGTAGAAAAATAAAAATAAAAATAATGAACGAATATATTGGATTTAGACACAGTATCTTTTGGTATTCCAAGAGCATCACTTTTCTCAAAATCTGTAATTCTTCCACCCTGAGCATTGAGTCGACTACATAAGCAGAATTGTGTGTATTTATCACACACAAATCATGGCCGTTTAAAAGAGGGTACCTGTTGAAAATGAAACACCTGTCGAGCAGGAAAAGCCGTTCGGGCCAGGAGGCGATAAGCGGATAGGCGTAGCGGATAGATTCCGTTGCCCGAAACCTGGAAAGGGTCATCATGCCCGCATGTACAGCCCCCATGGGTTCGGTGACGGGTACCGGGACAAACGGAACCAGGTAATTGGTGGCGAAAGTGGATTCAAATTCAGGTAGATCCTGTTTAAGCGAATCTAACTCATTCAGGTTGTAGGTTCGGTGTGCTTGTGCATCGACCTCCTGAATCAACCAAAAATCAATGCTGTCGTTGTCGTGCAAAAAGCGCCTGATATTTCGCAAATGTGATGTAGTCGCTTCCCACGAAGTTCTTACATTTTCACCTCCATCATAAAAAAAGTCCATTTCGTCCCCCAAACCGGCGTAACCTACATTCCAGGTCATGATGGTGAATGTGGTATCTGAGACAGGTTTTTCAGGGTGTGAAGAATCGAATGGTTTTAACACTTCAACAGGTAGAGGTTTGTAATCAGTGAAGGTGATAAACGTGGTAAAACCAATAAATAGCAGGAGAGTGGTAAGCAATGTTATGCCGATAATTTTTAGAACCTTTTTCATCTATGTCAAATAGTGTGAGTTGAACCTTACAAAATCAAAATTATGAATATTTTGTTGCTGAAGCATTGGGGGTAAATTTTATTATTTTTCCTCTTTGGCATAATTCCAAAAAAGCACCTTATGTTAATTCTACATTAAGTTATTGTAAATTTGCGCATTGTTTCTATCGGGAAATCAATAAAGCATTCATGTACCGCATTCGAAATCTAAGTGTAATATTCAAATCGTACCTTTTAACACTAAGTGTTTTCACTCTTTTCAGGGTGATGCTTTTTATTACTGAAAATGATCGGGTTAGTATTCGTACAGATACACTTGCGAATATTTTTTACTCGTTTTTAATGGGACTTCGATTTGATGTGGTGATCAGTGGTTATATTCTGTTGCTACCAGCATTGATCTTATCGGTGATGGCCATTTGGAACAAATGGAATGATCAAGTATACAGAGGTGTTTTTTATTGGATATTGATCTTGTTCACCATTTCATTTGTCATTTGCGCGGCTGATATTCCCTATTTCAATCAGTTTTTTTCAAGGTTTGCCATCGGTGCGTTTGCCTGGATCGACAGCCCGTATTTTGTGATGAGTATGATCATCGAAGAGCCAAAATACTATCTCATCCTGGTACCTTTGGTTTATTTAGTAGTTGTTTTTTACAAACTGCTTCACCGGATTTTTTTCGCCAAAAAAGAAACTTCAGTTATAAAAAGTGTTTGGATCAGGGTCATGATATCCGTGGTAATGATTGCGATGATGCTTGTCGGGATCAGAGGCAGGATTGAGAGGAAATCACCGATCCGCATCGGATCAGCTTATTTTTGTCAGAACCCTTTCCTGAATCAACTCGGGTTAAACCCTGTGTTTACATTGATGCGGTCGTATCTCGACGAACAAGATAAGCGAAATAGGAAAATTCATTTCATGCCTGCTGACAGGGCCATAGAAATTGTTCAGGATCAGTTAAATATTGATCAAAAAAATTTTAATTCACCCATTGCCAGGGAGGTCATTCCGGATTCAATCTATCAAAAGCCGCCAAATGTGGTTTTGGTGATTATGGAGGGCATGAGTGCAGCAAAAATGTCGAGACATGGAAACCCATACCATCTCACCCCGTTTTTGGATAGCCTTGCCAACCATTCTTATTACTTTGAAAATATTTACACCGCTGGCAAGCATACATTTAATGGCATTTTTGGTACCCTGTTTTCGTTTCCCGCCTTATACCAGCAACATCCTTTAAAAAAGATCAAAAGATACAATGGTTTGGGCTCAACGCTTTATGAATTGGGATACTCAACCATTTATTTTACAACCCACGATGGTCAGTTCGACAATATCGAAGGGTTTTTACGTGCAAACGATTTTGAACGGATCGTATCTCAAAAGGATTTTCCGTCCAAAGAGGTGAAAACCACTTTGGGTGTTCCTGACGATTTTTTGTTTGAGTTTGCCATTCCTGAATTGGATGCCTTATCCCAAAAGGATCAGCCGTTTTTTGCCGCTATTATGACGGCCAGCGACCATGGGCCTTATTACATACCTGATTATTTTACGCCTAGATGCAGCGAGATAAAACTACAAATCGTGGAATATGCTGACTGGGCGTTGCAAAAGTTTGTCCGATTGGCCTCGCAAAAGGAATGGTTTAACAATACCATTTTTGTTTTTGTAGCCGATCATGGTGTCCCTCTCACGGCTGCTTATGATATTTCACTCGACTATTTTCATACACCGCTTATTTTTTATGCTCCTGGATTAATCAATCAACCTACTGTATTTGATTGCATTGGTGGTCAAATTGATATCTTCCCGACTTTAATGGGATTGCTACACCTACCTTACATAAATAATTCACCAGGCGTTGATCTGATACAATCCAATCGACCATTCATCTTTATCAATGATGACGACAAAATCGGAATCCTCGACGGGCAAAATCTGTTGATCCTTAATAATAAAAAATGCGATGCGTTGTATCATTATCGAAATTCAGATACCACAAACTATGCAAATAAGTATCCAGAATTGGTTAATGAAATGGCTACTTATGCCAGGGCTAATCTACAGGTTTTTCAGTCGATGCTGAATAACCACCAAACCCGGGTGGATACGAAATTGTCGAAATAAGTAAAAAAAAAGCCCGAAAGTTGGGCTTTTTATTAATCTATAACCAGACTGGATCACCAGGTGGTTTCCACCTGATCGCCGTAAGCTGATTATTTTATTACAATTTTCCTGACATCGGTTCCGGAATTGGTGTTGATTTCAACAAAGTAGATTCCTTTGGCCTGGTTCGATAAATTGATCTGTCTGGTAAAAGTAGCCTTGGTTTCCACCGGTTGTTCCGAAAGAATAACCTGTCCCTGCATATTTCTAATTTTCAGGCTCACCGGTCCAATCATGTTTTTTACAGTCATGTGAAATAATCCATTTGAAGGATTTGGGATAATATCCATAATAATGGCTGCGGCGGTTGTTTCTTCAAAACCCAAATTGTTTACTATCTGCACGTTGTCGATATACAGGTTGTTTCCAAAATTGCAGTACGATTCAAACATAATCTTACAATTGTCATTGCCAATCCAGTTGGAAATATCTATCGAAATGCAGCTGCTTCCATAACCTTCGCCGCACCAGTCTTCGCTGCTTTGCGGGATAAATGGTTCGGTTGTGGTTGGGCTGGTTTCAAAAATTCCATTTCCATCAGGCCCGTTGGCGTATATTTTTGTCCAGTTATCGCCGCAATCTGTTGAAATGTAAACACATAACGAGTCGATTTGCATGTATCGCAATGCATAGGCATGGTCGAATATCAACGTGAGGTTGTCGTACCCTTTCAGGCTGAGCGTGGGACTGATTAACCGGTCGCGTTGTCCAAATCCAAGGTAGTTTATGATATTCATAAAGGCAGCTTTGTCGCCGGGTTCCGATCCGGTAACGGTCGCGGTGGCCCAGGTGGTCAATCCATCCGGATTTTCAACTGTCCAGCCACTTATGTCCATGTTTTCCACTTCAAAACTTTCCACAAATGGCATAGGCGACCCTCCTGAATGGATATAATCTGTTTTGGTTACAGTATTGCTACCAATTGAATTGGTGGAGGTAAGCGTAACGGAATACACCCCTGGCTCGAAAACCACCTTTGGATTTTGCGAATTGGTGGTGGTGTTATCCACGAAAGTATAGGTTTGAGGCGCAAAGCTCCATTCCCAGGCCACCGGACAAAACAGCGACTGATCGATGAACTCTACTACCTGATTGCTACAGGCGGCCGAATCGGCAGTCGCAAAATCGGTAGCAGGCAGGAGACTGCTGCTGATGGTGATATAATCTTCCTTTAACAGGGTATCAGCCCCAATACTATTGGTTACGATCAATTGCACATTGTAGATTCCTTCACTGGAATACACGATGTCTGAAGGATTTTTTTCGTTGGAAGTGGATGGCGTCCCGCCTTCAAAAGTCCATTCATAGGTGGCCGGCGGTCCCTGCGACAAACTGGTGAAACTATTATCACATCCAACCGGAATGGTTAGCTGTTCGGCTTCAAAATCGGCTACCGGAGCATTCATCAGCAGCCCGGTTTCCCAAAGTCCCCTCCCGTAAGTAGCAGCCCTGATGAGTTGTGAGTCGAACTGTATTTCCAGTTCTTTTACCACCACATTGGGTAATCCGTCCATAAACGATATCCAATCGGTTTGCTCTTCGTCGATGTAATAAACGCCTACATCCATGCCCACATATAGCGGGTTCAGATTGCCCAGGTAAAAGGCAACACAGTTTGCAGGTATATTGGGCAGGTTTCTGGAATAATTGGTCCAGGTAGCTCCTCCATTATTTGACATATACACTTTTTCGCCATCGTTATATCCCGATAGGCTTACAGCAATAATTTCCGGATTTTCCGGATGAATAGCGATATACGTAATGGACAGATTTGGCAGTCCGCTCGAAATATTGGTCCAGCTATCGCCACCATCTTTGGTGCGGTAAATTTTGGCTGCTCTGGAAGTATACAGGTAGTTGGGGTCTGATTCTGAAATGGCCAGGTTGTTCAGATTGCCAATTCCAAAGCTGGAAATGGTGGACCAGCTGTTCATGCCATTGGTTGTTTTTCTTACTTCCGAATTGCCAACATACAGTGTTTGCGGATTGGTAGGATGAATAACAAAAGGAGTAATCCAGTTGCCTTCACCGGGTTGGGCAATGTTTACGTCACCAAAGTTACCTCCGGCATTCGATTTGTAAAAAGTACCATTTTGTGAAGTTCCATAAACGATGTCGCTGTTCGAATAATCGGGAAGGCATTCCATACCATCGGCTCCAAGCCATTCATGCCAATGATCGTACGAATATACACTGGTTCCATTGTCCTGCGATCCTCCCAGAATTTTGTAGGGATCGTTTTTTGAAGTACCAATTCTGTAAAATTGCCTGATACCAACGCCTTCGGTGAGGTTGATCCAGGTGGCCCCGTCATCAGTTGTTTTGGTGATCAGTCCATCACTTCCAACATACATAGTGCCTCCATAATATACCATTTCGTGTATGTCACAATGGGTGTATCCCACCGAATTCCCCCAGGTCCAGTCGGTAGTTTCGGTCCATGAAAGTGCTCCGTTCGATGATTTCCACGTGTTAAATTCACCCAGATGAACTTCTTCCGGATTTACGTGTGAAACACACAGTGCCAGGTCGTACCAAGCCTGATTTCCCGATGTTGGTTGATCGGAACGAAAGGTAAAAGAGTCGCCACCATCGCCGGAACGGTAGATACCTGATCCTGAAGAATAGAAATACACATATTCAGGATTGGCCTCTGTAACAGCAATTTGCGCGCGACTGGAAATAGGAACGCCGGTAGTTTCAGTAAAAGTGGCACCACCGTTGACAGATTTAAAAAATCGCCGGGTAATGGCATAAATTGTGTTTGGATCGCCGGGCTTAAATTCCATATCATCGATGTCTCCCGAAAGAATATTGGTCCAGGTGGCTCCGGAATCCTCAGTTTTATAAAGGCCGCTGGTGGTAGCGGCAAAAAGGATGTTGGGGTTGTTCGGGTTAATCAGCAACTTCGAAATGGTTCTGTTCTGGTATATGTTCCATTCCATGCCGGTGGTATTCCAGGTTTGTCCTCCATCCATTGATTTAAGTATCCCGACACTGTAATTGTCGTTGGCATCTTTATCGCCGGTTCCAATATAAATAATATCTGTGTTGTTGGGGTCGATGGCTATGGCCGAAACGCCTAAAACGGGTTGATAGTCGGTGAGTGGTTCCCAGTTCAATCCTTCGTTAACGGTTTTCCACAATCCACCGGAGGGTGAACCGATATAAATGGTTTGGTCGTTACCGGGCTCAAGAGCAATCACATTGATGCGGCCAATCCCCGGACTCCAGTGTCCGGTAACATTGGCCGAGGTGACCGGTCCGAGTGTCAACCAGTTGCTTCTTGATGATTTTTCTGTGGAAGGATATTTTTCGTTGAACCGGGTTATTTCATCCCATATTTGGGGATGGTTCAACCGATCGCCAGAAGGATACACGCGTTGTTCGGTGAGATATTCCCACCGTTTAAATTGTTTATACCCACTTCCTTTCCCTTTTTTGTGGGATTCGAACCACAAATTAGCTTCTTGTTGAACATCATAAAAGTTGACGCCGGGATCCTGCATCATTTCAACCCATTTTGGGGTTAAACTATTGCTGGTTGGTGTGGTGGAATTTTGCGAAATCCCTGTCTGTGAAAACAGAAAAAGCGAAACTAATAAAACGGATATGGATGTGAAGAATCTCATAGGTGTTGGTTTGATAATGAACTGAAAATCTAACTACAAAGAAAGTGATTTTATGGATAGACCATTATGGTGAGATGACAAGAGTTTGAGGTGGAAGGATGCATTTGGTTGAAGAAATTTCCCCGCGCTTACACCAAGTGTTTGTTTTTAAAGAAGTAGTTGTGATAAATTTTTTTATTTTAGCCTGGTCGTTGAACAAAACTATTGTGAAAGCCAGCACTACTATATTTACTCTCAGATCAACTTATTTTTAATAGTTGCATTGCGACAACATTATGGGTTTATTTTCAATTTGTTAGATAATCAGGTATGAATAAATTTTTACTCTTCTTTGTTTTGGTTGTTCTGGGCTATAGCTCATTTTCTCAAAAAAATGTGACAAATTATGCCTCTAGTTTGCAGGCTGTTTTTGATCATTATGATGAGAATGAATTTTATGATGCGATCATTGAAATCGATACCCTTTTAAAAAGATACCCGAAGGAAGCCAGGTTATATTATATCCGAGGTTATATTAATTATAGGATGAACGATTTTGAACTGGCAAGGAATGATATGCAACAGGCCAGATCGTTGGGTTATAAAGGACATAGAAATTTCATGAGCAGAGTAATTTCGAATGAATACATGGTCAACTTAATGACAAAATATTATTATAATGACACATTAAAACTCAATGCCGACAATAACTATAAGAAGCACTATGGATTGAAAGATTCGTTGCAGGGAGCATTGCGACACCAACGTACCTGTTTTGATGTATATTATTATGATCTGACAGTGAAAATTATTCCTGCAAAGCGGAGCATTGAAGGTGAGAATAAAATCTACTTTACTACCACCGATACCACGAATGAAATACAGATCGACCTGGCTGAAAACCTACAGATCAGATCCATCGAATGGAATAATACAAAGTTAAGATACAAAAGGATATACAATGCCATTTTTATACGGTTTCCGAGGAAACTAAATGAAAATGAAAATCAATTTATTACCATAAGGTATGTCGGGGAACCGCGAAAGGCATCTAATCCACCATGGAATGGAGGATTTGTCTGGAAGAAAAAAAGAGGCCACTGGTGGGTTGGCGTGGCCTGCGAACATTTGGGGGCCAGTGCGTGGTGGCCCTGCAAAGATCACCTGACAGAAAAACCCGATTCCATGCGCATCAACATTCAGGTGCCATCAAAATATCAGGCCATTTCAAATGGTAACCTGCGATCAACAACTTCACTATCTCACAACTACACCAATTTTGAATGGTTTGTCAGCTATCCCATCAACAGTTATGGCGTTACTTTTTACATGGGGAAATTTGTAAATTTCAACGAAATGTTCACCAACGAAAACGGATCTTATCCAATTGATTATTATGTGCTTCCACACAATTTGGCTAAGGCAAAACAATATTATAACAATACCAGGGACATTGTTGAAGCATATGAAAAGTTGTTTGGCGAATATCCCTATTCAAATGATGGCATGGCCATGGTGGAGGCTCCCTATGAAGGAATGGAGCATCAAAGTGCCATTGCCATTGGTGATGTGTATTCCGAAAAAACCCGAAAAGACTATGATTTTAGAGATTATAAATACCTGGTGATTCACGAAATGGCGCACGAATGGTGGGGAAATACCGTAACTATGAGCGATATGGCTGATGCCTGGATTAGCGAAGGTTTTGCCACCTATGCCGAACATTTATTTATGGAGGAAAGATATGGATATGACGAATATCTGAATGCATCGGCTCATAACATGTTTTACATATTAAATATTTGGCCGGTTGTTGGGATAAACGATGTAAATGACAACACCTTTTTAAGTGGAGATATTTATCATAAGGGTGCAGCAATGCTTAATAACCTCAGGTGTAGCTTAAATGATGACAGTTTGTTTTTTGCCATGATCAAGGGGTTTTATTCGGAGTTCAGGTTTAAAACAATAACGACCACTGATTTTATTGAATTCGTAAATAATTATACCGGACAGGATTTTACGGCCTTTTTCAATAAATTCCTCTACGATACCGAACCTCCTGTTTTACAATACTCGTTTACAAATAAGGACAACTTACTTCTATTTACCTACAAATGGATTAATGTGGACAGTAGTTTCACCATGCCATTCAGCATCATGATAAACAAGTTCCAGAATATCAGGTTGGTTGGAACTACTAAAAATAATACTATCAGAGTTTCAAATACCGATTCCTTTTATTTGCCAAATGAGAAAAGGTACTATCATAAAAAGTTACAACCGAACTCATTTACCTACTATTGGACCCACTGGGTAAAACCTGAGGAGCAAAATGACGAAGTTGAATAAGGAAAAATGTTCTGGTAAATTGTCAGGTTCGTAATGTAAGCCAGAATAAAATCACAAGGCATTATTCTCTACCTTTGTCTATTCAACCTGACCGGGAATCTCGGTTTTTTAGATAAGCAGAAATACCTGTCACTGTTGAATTCTCAGTTTATCAATAATTAAGCAATATGCAAAATCAATCAAAAATTACCTGCCCCAATTGCGGCAACCAAATAGATGTTCAGGATGCGTTATCGCACCAGCTTGAAGAAGAAATCAAAAAGGAATATACTGTTCGGCTGGCCAAAGAAAGGGAGGCATATGAGCAACAAGCCAGGATATTGGCGGATGAGAAAGCAGCATTTGAGGAAAAAAAGAAAAAGGAAAACGAACTTTTTCAGGAACGGTTTGATGTAAAAATCAAAGAAGAGAAAAAACAACTTGAAATTAAACTGAAAGCCAAAATGCAGGAGGAACAGGCTGATCAGTTAAGGGATTTGCAAAGGGAACTTGACGAAAAATCGGAAAAAGTAAAGGAACTGAATAAAAGCAAGATTGAAATTGCCCGGTTGCAGCGTGAAAAAGCCGAACTGGCCGACGCCATCAATGCCGAAGCGCAAATCATGCTCAACAGAAAACTGGATGAAGAAAAGGAAAAAATCCGCAAGAGCGAACAGGATAAAAATGAAATGGCCATCAAGGAACTTCACAAACAATTGGACGATCAAAAACGATTGACGGAGGAGATGAAACGCAAGCAGGAGCAAGGCTCCATGCAAATGCAGGGCGAAGTACAGGAACTGGCCATCGAAGAGTGGCTGGCCGGGAAATTTCCTTTAGACACCATCGAGGAAATAAAAAAAGGAGTCCGTGGCGGCGACTGCATCCAGACGGTCAATACCCGGACGCGCCAAAACTGCGGCACCATTTATTATGAAAGCAAGCGGACAAAGGATTTCCAGGCAGGATGGATTGAAAAATTCAAAAATGACATCCGGGAACGGGGGGCCGATTTAGCCGTACTGGTTACCGAAGCCATGCCGGCAGGTATGGACCGAATGGGACTGAAGGATGGAATTTGGGTATGTACCTATGAAGAATTTAAGGGTCTCTGTGTTGTGTTGCGCGAAACCATCATTCAAATTAGTGATGCCATAGGTTCTCAGGAAAACAAAGGGGAAAAGATGCACATGTTATACGATTATCTGACCAGCAATGAGTTCAAGTTGCAAATAGAAGGCATTGTTGAAGGGTTTACCTTAATGAAAATGGATTTGGAATCCGAAAAAAGATCCATCACAGGCCATTGGAAGAAAAGAGAGAAACAAATTGAAAAAGTATTGCTCAACACCAATTTCATGTACAATTCCATCAGAGGAATCGCCGGAACGGCTATACAGCCCATCAAAGCCCTGGAGATGCCTGAAGCAGAAAATGAATTGGAATTTGAGTAAGAAACCAACGGTTTTTTAACCTGATACTGCGATTTGGTTGTGCTGTCAGGTAATTTTTGTACTTTAGCAAAAAAAGACCATGGCTGAATTTTGCTCACAATGTTCCCCGCAACAGTCTGTCGATGTCATTAATTTATATGAAATTGCCATAAAACTTAAGGAGGGACAATCAGAAAGCTTTTATTGTTCGGGATGCAACAACAGAACCTTGTTTAAAGACGAATCCGGAAATATATATCTGGGAAAAATAATAGATGGCGTTGGTCATTTACAACCGGTGAAACTTGATGACCTAAAACCACAATAATTGTTATTTACAATGGCTTGTTAAACCACTTGAAGTATTGAAACCCCAACCTGTCCAGGCAAAAGAGGTATATTTAAAATGCTATTAATACAAAAGTTGATGCACAAAAAAAGGCAGTCACTTAACGTAACTGCCTGAAATTTAGGGTGGAGAATATCGGAATCGAACCGATGACCTTTTGACTGCCAGTCAAACGCTCTAGCCAACTGAGCTAATCCCCCATCTACAAAACCTTTTTTTGTTTTGAGGGTGCAAATGTAGGAGTTTTTACAAATATCCTCCTATTTTTGTGGTAAAATTTTATGAAAAGATTGTTTATCGCCATAAAAGTGTTCCCTGATCCTGAGTTTATCCGGAATTACACCTCATTAATAAGACAAATGGCATGGCACCGCATCGCATGGGTAGAGCCCGGTGTAATGCATATGACATTGAAATTTTTGGGTAGCACTGCTGAAGATCAGATTCCGGTAATAGAGAAGGCCATGACGGGTATTGTAAAAGAAATGTCTCCTTTGGATTTTCAATTCAGTCAATTGGGGATATTTGGCAGTTCATACAATCCAAGGGTGATCTGGCTGGGAGCGCCGCAACCTGAAAAACTTTCCATCATGGGGAACACTGTTCTGGATGGACTGCACCAGGCTGGTTTTCCACGCGACAGACAAAATTTTGTGCCTCACCTCACCCTGGGCAGGATAAAAAAAGTGGAAAACAAAAAAATGTTTCAGGAAACCATCGATCAGTTTAGGAATCAATTGGTGATAGATGGAACTATTAGGGAGGTGTTATTATTTCACAGTACCTTAAGCACTTCTGGCCCCATTTATAAAATTATCAAATCCTTTGCCCTGAGTTAATTGTAAATACCCTTACACATATTGCAACTTTTTAGTTATTTATCCTGTCATTAATGCAACAAATAATGCTTCTTAAGAGTTATGTGAATGAAATTTTATACTTTAGCCTTTCATTAATTATCGACTTGAAACACTACTTACACTACCCGGTATTTGTCATCATTTTGCTTGTGTCTGTAGGCTTGCATGCACAACAAGAGCCTGCTTTTACGCATTATCGTGAAATAACAACAATGTATAATCCAGCCTTTTCAGGCATGAGGGAGGGTATCAGCGTGAATGGTTTATTTCGTCAACAGTGGGCTGGCTTTAATGACTATGAAACGGGCGAGAATGTTGCCCCGGAAGATTATTTGGTAACCATTGATTCCCCCATCAGGTTTTTGCATGGCGGATTAGGAGGGGCTATTATTCAGGACAAAGCCACTTCCAACTGGAGCGATATCACGTTAATCCTGGCCTATTCGTATCACGCAGAACTCTCTTTTGGTACACTGGGAATTGGATTGGGCCTCAACCTTAAAAACAGAAGTATTGATGGCAGCAAATACAGACCTGTTTCGGAAAATGATCCGGCCATATTCAAGAGTTCACTCTCCGATATGCGCCTGGATGCCAATGCCGGCCTTTATTTTAAGTCGGCCGACAATTATTATATGGGACTTTCCATTACCAATCTATTGAAAACAACCTTTGCAAAAATTGTTCCAGAAGGCGACCCGGAGATTTCTACCGATCGCACCTTATATCTAACCGGAGGGTATAACTTTTATCTCCCAAACGACCAGCGTTTCGAGATACAACCTTCGTTCTTAATTCAAAGCGATTTAGTTTCAACACAATATAATTTGACAGGAATCGTTAATTACAATGCAAAGTTTTGGGGAGGTCTCAACTACCGTTTCGGTGAATCTGTTGGTGTTTTGGTTGGGATGCGTTTTAAAGACCTTGGTATCGGTTATTCCTATGACGTGAATACCTTGCGATTAGGTGTCCCGGGCAGCCACGAAATTAGCATTGGTTATAATTTTAAAATAAAAGGTGATAAATCAAGGACCAGTTATAAAAATACACGATATCTATAATCACATTTGAAAATCTACACAATGTGTAAAATGGTAAAGTTATTTTTTTACTTTTGGCCCCTTGAAAAGAGAAAGTAAAAAGGAATAATCGCAATAAATCAAAATTCGAATAATGAAAAGACTGATTTTATACCTGTTGGCTATTGTTTTCTTGGGCAGTTGCAGCAACTCAGGAAGCGGCGAACTAGTTGGAACCCGCAAAAATTCCAAACCATTCAATCAACCTGATCCCTATGGGATGGTTTTTGTTCCACAAGGCAGCTATACAATGGGTGCCGGTGACGAAGATCTTACTCATAGTAATCTCATTCAACCAAAAACCATTTCTGTTTCAGCGTTTTTTATGGATGAAACCGAAATCACCAATGATAAATACAGGATGTTTGTCAATTGGGTTCGCGATTCAATTGCCCGCACCATGCTGGGTGATGTGCGTCCCGAAGATTATTTGATTGAGGAAAATGAAAAAACCGGAGAAGTGTACGACCCTCCCTTTTTAAACTGGAAAACCGATATCGAGTGGAACAGTAAAGATCAGGACGTAAGGGACGTATTGGAAGATATGTACCTACCGGAGCATGAAAGGTTTTTCCGCCGCAAAGAAATAGACACCCGTAAATTAATGTACGAATATTACTGGGTAGATCTCCATGCTGCTGCTAAGAAGGATTTCACCGAATCTGCTGATTTCAGGAACGCCGGTCTGGCTAACCGTCCTCAGGGGTTACGCGACCGTTCGGTGTACGTACGCAAGGAAACTATTGCGGTTTATCCTGATACTTTATCCTGGATTCACGACTATACCTATTCGTTTAACGATCCCATGACCGAGAAGTATTTTTGGCATCCTGCCTACGATAACTATCCTGTTGTTGGCGTAAACTGGAAACAGGCCCGTGCTTTCTGTGTTTGGAGAACAGAGTTCCTGAATGCACATCTGAAAAGTAAAAAAGGAGAAGTTGAATTGGCCGAATTCCGTTTGCCAACTGAAGCCGAATGGGAATGGGCAGCACGCGGCGGATACGCCCTTAACCCATTTCCATGGGGAGGTCCTTATACCAGAAACGAAAAAGGATGTTTCCTGGCTAACTTTAAACCCGAAAGAGGAAATTATATTGGAGATGGCGGACTTCGTACCGTGATCGCAGCTCACTATCCACCAAACGACTGGGGATTGTATGATATGGCCGGTAACGTAGCAGAATGGACCAATAGCGCCTTCGATCCTTCGTCCTATAATTTTACCTGGGATATGAACCCCAATTACACGTATACAGCAAAAGAAGACGATCCACCAGTAATGAAACGTAAGGTGATTCGCGGTGGTTCGTGGAAAGATATTGCATATTACCTTCAGGTAACTACAAGAACCTTTGAGTATCAGGATACGGCAAAATCCTATATTGGTTTCCGTACCATTCAACCTTTCCTGGGAAGAAACAAAGGTGATAATCCAAAAAATGCATCCAGAATTTATAATTAGTATTAGTAGTTCAAACCAAAGTCAACATTTAAAAGAAAAAAGTCATGGGTTTTTTTAGTTTTGTAAAAACAAGGAAGTATAAAAAGGTAATGAGTTTTGTATACGGCTGGGGAGCAACAGTTGTACTGGTGGGCGCATTATTCAAAATTAACCATTATACGGGTGCTGATGAGATGCTTATTGTAGGTCTTGGTACCGAAGGATTAATCTTTTTCCTTTCTGCATTTGAACCACCATTTATTGAACCGGACTGGAGCCTCGTATATCCTGAATTAGCCGGAATGTATGGTAGCGTTAAAGACAAAGAGCTTAGAAAAAGCAAATCTCCAACAGAAAAGCTGGACGAAATGTTGGCAAAAGCTCAGATTGACGAAAAGGCCATAGAACGACTTGGTGCAGGCATGGAAAAACTTTCTGATAACGCTTCAAAGCTGAATACTTTCTCGGATGCAGCTGTTGTATCTGAAGAGTTTTACAAAAACATGAAATCTGCATCAGGATCAGCTCATCAACTTGGTCAGGTTATTGATAAAGACGTTGAAGCAGCCGGAAATTATGCCAACAATATGCATAAGGTGAGTGAAGGTGCCACCGTTCTTGCCACAGCATATGAAAATGCTGCCGACAGTATGAAACGTGATGCCATCACTACCGAAGTATTTGCAGGAACGGTTAAAACTGCTACCGAGTCGGCTCAAAGCCTGGCCGACAGCTATGAGAAATCAGCACTACTTTTGGCAAAATCAGTTTCAGCCCTTGATTTTACAGCCCTCGAAGGTGGAGCATATAACGAACAACTTAGAAAAATTGCGGAAAACCTGACCGCCTTAAATGCCATTTATGAAATTCAACTGCAAGGCTCAAACAAAGCCGTTGAATCTTCAGAAAGAATGCAAGGCACCATGTCGCAATTTCTTGCAAAGCTGGAGGAGTCTTCTTCGTCCACAGCCCAATTCTCAAGTCAAATGGAAGCCCTTACACAACGTATGAGTTCACTGAACAAAGTTTATGGCAATATGTTATCGGCCATGAACATGAACGGTTAACAATATAGATTGTAATAACGGAATATTCCATTAAAAAAAATTAAAAATGGCTGGATATAAAGAAACCCCACGGCAGAAAATGATCTCCATGATGTACTTGGTACTCACGGCATTACTGGCGCTTAACGTTTCGAAGGAAATTCTGGATGCGTTCCTGGTAGTGAACAAGTCTATGGAAACAACCAACGAAAGCGTTGCAGCAAAGATAGATGATGCTTATGCCAAGTTTCAGGCTCAATATAATTTAAATCAGGCTAAAGTTGGTCCTTATTGGGAAAAAGCCCAACAAATGCAGGTTCAGGCAGAAGATTTACTTAAATATCTTGAACACCTTAAATTTAAATTGGTACTTGAGGCAGAAAGAAACAAGGACTCATTGGAGATTGTTAACCTCTACTACAAAGATTCAATTATCAGAGGCGAAAACCGACCTGTTTTGAATCTTCACCTCGTTCCAAGCAAGGATAAATACAACGAAACCACCAACTTCATGGTGCATACTCCTACCAAAGGAGAGGCTTTTGTGCTTGCAGAGCATATGGATAAGTTCCGTTCTACCGTTTTATCGGTGATGGATTTACCTCAGAATTCAGAAAAAGTCGGATTGGTTACTTCGGGGGTTTACCCCAATGCAGATGGTGCAAAACAAAACTGGGAAATGCACAATTTCTATAACACCATTTTAGCTGCCGATATTACCATCATCAATAAGATTATTGCCGAAGTACGTTCGGCCCAATTTAATGCCCTTAATTACCTGTATAGCCAGGTAAGTGAAAAGGACTTTAAATTCGACAACGTAAAAGCTGAGGTAATCCCAACGAGTACTTATATTTTTAAAGGACAAAAATATGAAGCACGGGTCTTGGTAGCCGCCTATGATTCAAAAACAGATTTGGAAAGTCGGGTATTACAGGGTGTTGATGAAATAACCGCCGCCAATCAAAGCCGCGCCACATCAATAAAAGGTGAAGGCGGGATGATTAACCTGGAGTTTCCTACCAATACTGAAGGTCTTCAAAGGTATGCAGGACAGATTATCATGCGTGAACCCGGTACAGGTGAAATTAAAACATATCCTTATCAGGGCGAATACATTGTGGCTCCACCTGCCTTAACTGTGGCTCCTTTAAAAATGAATGTGTTCTACATTGGTGTCGACAACCCCGTTTCAATTTCGTCCCCTGGTCTGGCTCAGGAGATCATTCGTCCGGTAATCAGCACCGGTATCCTTAAAAAGGATCCAAAAAGTAATGATTGGATTGTGCGCATCGATAAAAAACCTACAGGCAAAGCCATTGCAACGGTAAGTGCTACTGCAGAAATCGATGGCAAAGTCCTCCAACTTGGAACCTCTGAGTTTCGTGTAAAACGTGTGCCCGACCCCATCGCAGAGATTGCAGGTCAAACAGGTGGAAGTATTGATAAAAATATCCTGTTATCGGCAGGTGCCATAATCCCGAATATGGAAGATTTTAATTTCGACCTTTACTTTATTGTTACTTCCTATACTTTTGGTACCATTGTAAATGGTGATTACCTTCCTAAGAATATCAAAGGAAATCAATTCACACCCGAAGTGATAAGCTTAATTAAAAATGGAAAATCGAAGCAGAAATTCTTCTTCGATAATATACAGTCGCAGGGACCCGATGGAACAATTCGCCCATTGAACCCTGTGAACTTAGAACTTAAATAATTTAAATAGTGTACAGGATGAAAAAGTTGTTTGTTGCCTTATTCGCGTTCTCCATGTTGCTGTCGGTTTCGTCGATAGCTCAGATTATCGACGAAGCACCCATTGATGGGTTGTTTCCTGATGAGTCGTGGAGTGTGGATGTAAAGCCAATTTCATTTCCTACCATTCGTAAAGCCGACGTAATGTGGTCGAAACGGATTTGGAGAGAAGTAGACTTTAGGCAAAAGTTTAACCAAAAATTCTATTATCCGCTCGATCCACAGCAGAATTGGAAATCGTTTATCATGGTCATTCTCGACGCTTTGAAAGAAGGTGGACACTTTACTGCCTACGATCTTTCAAATACCGATGAGTTGCTAGTACCGATTACATATAACGAAATTGTCGGGAGGCAGGTTGATACCTTGCATAATATAGGAAGACGGCCTTATCCTCCTTACGAAGAATACGACACCATTATTGTTACTACGTTCGAGCCATCCAAAGTAATGCGCCTCAGGGTGAAAGAGGATTGGTATTTCGATAAACAACGCAGTCAGATGATGGTGCGTATTATAGCCTTGTGTCCGGTAATGATAAAAGAGCGTGATGGACAGGAAGTTACTGAACCTATGTTTTGGTTCAGCTATACGCAGGCCCGTGAAGTTCTGGCTAAAGCCCTGGTGTTTAACGAGTTTAACTCAGCCATGAGGCTAACCTACGATGAGCTTTTCTGGAAGCGTCTCTTCGATAGTTATATCTACAAGGAACAAAATGTTTACGACCGGCGAATTAACGCCTATGCACAAGGTGTTGATGCCTTGCTGGAGTCGGAACGCATTAAAAATGAGATGTTCCAGTTTGAAGAAGATTTGTGGCAGTATTAGACCCTATCTTCAAAATGATAGAAACTCCTCAGCAATGAGGAGTTTTTTTTTGCTCCATTCATTCCCTTTTCGGTTGAGGATTATCTTTAACTTTGCTGTCACCGCAAAAACCAACTATGATCGACCTTTTTGCCAGTCAAATTACTTATCTCAAGGGCGTAGGGCCAAAAAAGGCTGAATTGCTTCATAAGGAACTAGGCATAGCAACCTATGACGATCTGCTAAATTATTATCCTTTCAGGTATGTGGATAAAAGCCAGGTACTCAGCATCCGCGATGTGGTTAGCGACCAGGCTTATGTCCAAATCCGCGGAAAAGTGATGTCAGTAGATTCGAGCGGTGAAAAGCGAATGCGTTACGTTATCGTAACAGTACAGGATTCAACGGGAACCATCGATTTGGTTTTTTTTAAAGGACTGCGCTGGGTAATTAGTCATTTTACACCCGGAAAATCGTTTTATGTCTTTGGTAAACCCTCTGTTTTTAGGAATAAGTTCAATTTTGTTCACCCCGAAATTGAGGGCGATACGGGCGAAGTCAGGGTTGTGTCCGGTCCGCGTCTCGAGGGAATATACAGTAGCACTGAGAAACTTAAAAATGCAGGACTTGGCTCGCGGGGAATCGGTTTTTTAGTTCGGGAGCTTTTAAATCAGGGTGTAAACCAGATTGAAGAAACCATTCCTGAATACTTAACCACCCGCCATCTGCTGATGAACCGACGTGATGCCCTGGTTAATATTCATTTTCCTGAAGACGCCACTAAGATTCCATTATCTACCCAAAGGTTAAAGTTTGAAGAGTTGTTGTTTATACAACTGGATATGCTCCTGCAAAAGAAAAATCTCCAACGGAAAATACCGGGACAGGTTTTCTCGCAGGTAGGGCCTTTATTTCTTGAATTCTACGAAAAATATTTACCCTTTGAACTTACTGGCGCACAGAAACGGGTCATCCGTGAAATCCGAATGGACCTGAAGAGCGGTACGCAGATGAACCGCTTGCTTCAGGGTGATGTGGGCAGTGGAAAAACACTGGTGGCATTAATGATTTTTTTACTGGCCATCGACAATGGTTTTCAGACCTGTTTGATGGCACCTACCGAAATCCTGGCCAATCAGCATTTTAATAGCATCACTTCTTTTTTGAAGGACATGGATATTGAGGTAGCCTTGCTCACCGGAAACACCAAAAAAGCCCAGCGAAATCACATTCATAAGAGGTTATTGGAAGGTTCATTGAATTTACTGATAGGCACCCATGCCGTTATTGAGGAAGTGGTACAATTTAAAAACCTGGGCTTTGTAGTCATTGATGAACAACACCGGTTTGGCGTGGAACAGCGTGCCAGGCTATGGAAGAAGAGCGAAGTCCTCCCGCATGTGTTGGTCATGACCGCCACCCCCATTCCCCGTACCCTGGCCATGACATTGTATGGTAACCTGGATGTTTCGATCATTGATGAGCTGCCTCCAGGACGAAAGCCCATCAAGACGGTTCATTTTTTTGAATCTAAACGCCTGCGGGTACTGGGTTTTATGCGGGAACAGATTAAACTTGGCCGTCAGATTTATGTGGTGTACCCTTTGATCAACGAGTCAGAAAACCTGGATTTAAAGAACCTGATGGATGGTTTCGAAAATATTCAGCACGATTTTCCTCTGCCCGAATTTCAGGTAAGCGTTGTCCACGGGCGTATGAAAGCCGATGAAAAAGAATTCGAAATGAAACGCTTCGTGGAAGGTAAAACGGATATCATGGTCTCTACCACCGTTATTGAAGTGGGCGTGGATGTACCCAATGCTTCGGTAATGATCATCGAAAATGCCGAACGGTTTGGATTGTCGCAGTTGCACCAGTTGAGGGGCAGGGTAGGGCGTGGTGCCGATCAGTCGTATTGTATCCTTATGTCGGGCAACAAGCTTTCGGCAGAGGGTCGTAAACGACTCGAAATCATGGTGAAAAGCAACGATGGCTTTGAGATTGCCGAAGCCGACCTGAAACTCCGTGGACCCGGAGACATGCAGGGAACGCAACAATCGGGTGTGCTTGATTTGCGTATCGCCAACCTGGCACAAGATGGAGATCTCATTATGCTTACGCGAAAAGTGGCCGAAACCATCCTCGAAAAAGATGGCCAGCTCGCCGATCCTGAAAACAAACTCCTGCGCGATCAGATTGTGAAAATACGAAAACAAAAACGTAACTGGAGCCGAATTTCTTAAAGATTCACATCATTTTCCATATTCTTCCGGAGATTATTTTCTAACTAAATTGCTTCCCTGATTTTCGTACTTTTGCAAGTTCATGTTCAAAACAAAGTGTGATGAAGATTTCATATAACTGGTTGAAACAGTATATAAACCTGGATGTAACTCCTGAGATAGCATCAAAAGTGCTTACAGATATAGGATTGGAGGTTGAAGGGACAGAAGAATTTCAATCTGTAAAAGGAGGATTGAAAGGAGTTGTGGTGGGTGAAGTTATTACCTGCGAAAGGCATGCCAATGCAGATAAACTGAGCGTAACTACAGTGGATATCGGAACAGAGAATTTGCTGCCCATTGTTTGCGGTGCTCCTAATGTAGCGGCTGGTCAAAAAGTGTTGGTGGCTACGGTTGGAACCAGATTATACAGTGGCGATGAGTCGTTTGAGATAAAAAAGTCCAAAATCCGGGGTGAGGTTTCCGAAGGGATGATATGCGCCGAAGACGAATTGGGACTTGGAACTTCGCATGATGGTATTATGGTGTTGCCGGCTGAGATCAAAACCGGAACTCCGGCTTCGGAGTATTTTCAAATTGAACAGGATGTGATCTTCGAAATCGGACTTACACCCAACCGGGCAGATGCCGCTTCGCATATCGGTGTGGCGCGCGATCTGGCCGCCGGGCTCAACAGAGAATACAATACGCAGAAATATCAACTTAAACTGCCGGAGGTGTCTTCCTTCGCAGTAGAGAATACCAGCCTGAACATTGAAGTTGAAGTGTTGGATGCAGAAGCTTGTCCGCGGTACTCCGGCGTTACCCTTTCGGGCATTACAATTCAGGATTCGCCTTCATGGCTCAAAGAAAAACTCATGCGCATCGGCCTCAGACCAGTGAACAACATTGTGGATGTGACCAATTATGTACTTCATGAAACGGGCCAGCCATTGCATGCCTTTGATGCTGACAAGATTACAGGGTCTAAAGTGGTGGTTAGCAAGTTGTCGGTTGACACTCTTTTTACCACGCTCGATGGTGAAGAAAGAAAACTCAATGGAAATGATTTGATGATTTGCAATGCTCAGGAGGGGATGTGTATTGCCGGGGTTTTTGGTGGGCTTACCTCTGGCGTAACTCAGCAAACCACCTCAATATTTCTGGAGAGTGCCTGTTTCGACTCACGTCACATTCGTAAAACTTCCAAATCTCATGGTCTGCAAACCGATGCTTCCTTTAGGTTCGAGCGTGGTGCTGATCCCAATATCACCCTCTATGCGCTCAAACGGGCCATACTTTTGATGAAAGAATTGGCAGGAGGTCATGTGTCATCAGAAATTAAAGATGTTTATCCACAGCCGGTTTTACCAATGGAAGTAGCCATATCTTACGCCCATGTGGATCGCCTGATTGGTAAATCCATCGAACGCCCGATCATTAAAACTATATTAAACGATTTGGAAATCAGTGTGCTGGAAGAAGGCGAAACCGGTCTGTTGCTTTCTGTTCCTACCTTTAAGGTGGATGTCACCCGTGAAGTGGATATCATCGAGGAAATTCTCCGGATATACGGCATCAACAATATTGATTCCGATGGGAAACTGCACACTTCCCTCAATATCCGCCAGAAACCGGATGTAGAAAAAATCCAGCAGGTCATTGCCGACTACCTGGTGGGGCAGGGCATGGTGGAAATGATGAACAATTCGCTGACAAGGGCCGAATACGCCGGTCTAAGCCGGGATATAGAGGCAACTTCAAATGTTGAGTTGCTGAATCCACTCAGCAAAGACCTGAACGTCATGAGGCAATCGCTCCTGTTTGGAGGCCTTGAAGTGATTGCTTACAATGTAAATCGAAAAGAGAACAATTTAAAGTTGTTTGAATTTGGCAACGTGTATAAAAAGAAAGCCGACTACGATGCTTCCAGAGGCGTGAAAAATTATCATGAAGAAAAACATCTGCTGATCATGGCCACAGGAAATGTCAATGAAGAGATTTGGAATTCAATTCAAAGAAAAGTCGGGTTTTACGATGTAAAATCCTGGGTTGAGGCACTGATCATCCGGTTGGGTATTGATCGTCAACGGATTACCCTGGAAGAACCTGCATCGGGCGATTTGCATGAGGTGCTTCATTTTAAGCTTGGCGACAAACTGCTTGCCAGGGTGGGAAGCGTTGGTAAAAAACTACTTCAGTCGATGGACATCAAACAGGAAGTGTTTGTGGCTGAGATGAACTGGACTTTGGCACTGAAGCAGGTAAGGGTCAACGCTCTGACCTACACACCTGTTTCAAAATTCCCCTCAGTGAGACGCGACCTGGCTTTGTTGCTGGATAAAGAGATTCAGTTCTCCACCTTACAGAATGCCGTCCTACAGGCAGAGAAAAAGTTGCTTCAGTCAGTGAATGTGTTTGATGTGTACGAAGGTGAAAAGATACCGGCCGGCAAAAAATCCTACGCTTTGTCTTTTATCCTCGAAGATTCAGAAAAAACGATGACGGATAAAGTCATCGAAAAAACGATGGGTAAAATTCAGCAAACGCTGAAACATCAATTTAATGCAGAGTTAAGATAATCAACGGCCTATTGCGTTTTATTCGGCCGGATTATTTAATTTTATAGGTTCAATTATTATTGCTGATGGATATACAATCGATAAAACTTAGATTTGGAATCATTGGAAACTCCCCTTTGTTAAACCGGGCCATCGATGTGGCTATTCAGGTAGCCCCAACCGATTTAACTGTTTTAATATCAGGAGAAAGTGGAACGGGTAAGGAGGTTTTTCCAAAGGTAATCCATCAGGAAAGTACCCGAAAACATGGTCATTATATCGCTGTAAACTGTGGTGCTATTCCGGAAGGGACCATCGATTCAGAACTGTTTGGACACGAGAAAGGATCATTCACAGGCGCTCATGAAGCCCGCAAGGGTTATTTTGAAGTAGCCGATGGAGGCACCATTTTCCTGGATGAAGTAGCCGAATTGCCCTTATCCACCCAGGTGAGGTTGTTGCGTGTTCTCGAAACCGGAGAGTTTCTAAAGGTGGGTTCTTCCAAAATGATCAAGACCAATGTCAGGGTGGTAGCGGCCAGCAATGTGGATATTCCAAAAGCCATCGAGCGGGGTAAATTCCGACAGGATTTGTTTTACAGGCTAAACTCGGTGCCTATTTTTGTTCCTCCGTTACGCGATCGGAAAGATGATATTCATCTGTTATTCAGAAAATTCGCAGCCGACTTCGCCGAAAAGTACCGCATGCCACCACTACAACTTGCCGATGACGCGGTTAAATTGCTAAGCAACTATTACTGGCCCGGAAATATCCGGCAGTTGAAAAATATTACAGAGCAAATTTCCATTATCGAGCGTGAGAAGGAGATAGGTGCAGATGTGTTGCAAAAATACCTTCCGGGAGTGCGAAATTCGGGATTGCCGGTATTGTACCATAAAACCGATGAGGAATCGTTTTCGGAACGCGAATTGCTTTACAAAGTGCTGTTTGATATGAAACGCGACATGGCCGAATTGAAAAAAATTGTGTTGAACCTCATCGAAAAAGACGGGCATCATCCCGATATAGAACAAACCAAGGCCCTTTTGGTAAAGGATTTTGGGAAAGAGCTGCCTGAGCGTGAACAGAGAATCATCGATCAGATGGAAATATCACGTCCGGCAGATACCGATCTTGAGGATTCGGAAGATTATGATCATACAGAGATCATCGAGGAATCGCTGTCGCTTACCGATAAGGAACATGAGATGATTAAAAGAGCCCTCGAAAAGCACCATGGTAAACGAAAGAATGCGGCTACCGAGTTGGGGATTTCGGAGCGGACGCTCTACCGTAAGATTAAAGAATATAATATTAAATAAATGGGTTTATTTAAAAAAGTCAATGCCGTCCACGGAATCATGGCCATTGTATTGGTGATGCTGACGGGCTTTTCTGCGTGTGGGATCTATTCCTTTACGGGAGCTTCCATTCCGCCGGAAGCCAAATCGGTTTCTGTGATGTATTTCCCTAACCAGGCGTTGCTGGTGGAACCTACGCTGAGTTCTATTTTTACAGATGCCTTGCGGAATAAATTCACCAGCCAAACCAATCTCACCATGCTCGAACGCAATGGCGATCTGGCTTTGACGGGAGCCATTGTAGATTACAAAACCACGCCCGAAGCCATTCAGGCCGATCAAACGGCAGCCCAAAACCGGCTCACTATCACCGTAAGCGTACAGTTTACCAACAAGTTTGAACCGGATAAAGACTTTGATACCAAGTTTACCCAATTTACAGTATTTGCATCCACCAGTGATTACAATTCCGTGAAATCGGAATTAATCGATCAAATTTCGGAGATGCTGGCAGAAGATATTTTCAATAAGGCTGTAATTAATTGGTAAACAATGGATAAACACGCTTTCGCGGAATAATACAAACCACATGAATAAAGACGAATTTATTGGATTTATGCAAACTCCTTCAAAGCTGAATGCACAGACGATTTACGGTCTGGCATCGCTGGTCGGTGAGTTCCCTTATTGTTCGTCGGTTCATATTTTGTTGTCGGTAAATCAATACAAAGAAAAGGATGTGCGCTACGAAACTGAGTTGCGCACCACCGCCATTTATTCGGGCGACCGCAGCATACTAAAGAAACATATCGACCGTGCGGGCGAATGGAATGTAAGAATTGTTCTCCCTGATGAAGAAAAAACGCCCGAAGTTAAAGCTCCCGGGGTGGCCCCGAAAATGGATGAACCCGTCCGGGGAGAAACAGCTCAGCCTTTGGAAGCCGGTGTTCCTGAAATTGAAACTAGTAGCAGCCTGAAACAAGATTCTCCCGGTGATGATCAGGCGGACATCGGTCTGGAGATTCAGGAATTAAAAGAAATCGTCAACAGGCATATTGATGAACTGGAGCACGAAAGCCAACTAAAACACGATTTGGAAAAGATCCCGGAAACGGTGGAAACGCCCAAAGTAGAACGCGAAAAGACCAAAGAAGAACTGCTGGATGAATTTATCAAAAACCAACCCAGCATCACCCGACCCAGGGCTTCCTTCTTCAATCCACTGGATGTTGCCAAAGAAAGTATCGTCGATCAGGAGAACATTATCAGCGAAACATTGGCCACGATTTACTACGATCAGGGGCATTTGCAGAAGGCAATAAAAATTTATCAGAAATTAAGTTTGAAATATCCGGAAAAAAGTACTTACTTTGCAGCCCTGATTCAAAAAGCAGAAAAAGAACTAAATACTTAAAAGTTAAACTGATGTATATTTTCGTTTCAATATTAATTTTAGTGGTGAGTATTTTACTCGGACTGATCGTTCTGGTTCAAAATCCAAAAGGTGGTGGCTTGGCAGCAAATTTTGCCTCTGGTGGAGCTCAATTTATGGGTGCACGTCAAACGGCCGACTTTCTCGAGAAAGCATCCTGGGGACTGGCCATTGCCTTGTTGTTCCTTAGCTTAACCGCTACCATGATTATCCCTCGCGATTTTGGAGTGAAAAACACAAACCAATCTGAAATAATCGATCAGGTTTCAGGACAAAAGACGACTACTCCAATCGACTTTCAAGCTCCTGAAAACAACACCCCGGAGGAATAGGGTACAAGATATTATTTATTTGAAATGTCAGAATGTCATAAACATTCTGACATTTTTTTTGTCTCATGGTTTGGCACAAAATATGACAGCACTAGCATCACTGATCATATTATATAATAGATACCATGGAAAAAATTAACATTAAACCTTTGGGAGACAGAGTTGTTATTAAACCTGCCCCGGCTGAAGACAAAACCGCTTCGGGAATTATCATCCCTGATACTGCAAAGGAAAAACCTCAACAAGGTGTTGTAGTGGCCATCCCTGCCGAAAACAAGGAAACACCTATCACCGTCAAGGTAAACGATAAGGTGCTCTATGGCAAATATGCCGGAACCGAAATCCGCATCGAGGGCAACGACTACCTGATTATGAGTGAAAAAGACATACTTGCAGTTATATAAACGAAATAATTAATCAAACATAAAAATTTAAAGAAATGGCAAAGGATATTATATTTAGTAATGAAGCCAGAGAAAGTCTGAAAAGAGGTGTAGATGCATTGTCAGATGCTGTAAAAGTAACCCTGGGACCAAAAGGGCGCAACGTGATTATTGAGAAATCGTACGGTGCACCGCAGGTAACCAAAGACGGTGTTACTGTTGCCAAAGAAATTGAACTGAAGGACCCCATCGAAAATATGGGCGCTCAAATGGTAAAAGAAGTAGCTTCAAAAACCAACGACATAGCTGGTGACGGAACGACTACGGCCACCATACTGGCTCAGTCGATTTTCGCTACCGGTTTGAAGAACGTAACTGCAGGTGCCAATCCAATGGATTTGAAAAGGGGCATCGAGAAGGCAGTAGCCAAGGTAATCGAATCGCTGCGCAGTCAAACAGAAAAAGTAGGTGACAATAACGACAAAATCAAACAAATTGCCTCCATCTCTGCCAATAACGACGAATACATCGGTAGCCTGATTGCCGAAGCCATGAGCAAGGTGAAGAAAGAAGGTGTAATTACCATCGAAGAAGCAAAAGGCATCGAAACTTACGTTGAAGTGGTGGAAGGTATGCAATTCGACCGTGGTTACATTTCTCCTTATTTTGTAACCGACACCGAAAAAATGGAAGCCGTATATGAGAATCCAATGATTCTGATCTACGACAAAAAAGTATCGGTGATGAAGGATTTACTTCCCGTACTGGAGAAAGCCGTTCAAACCGGACGTCCCTTTATCATTATTGCCGAAGATGTTGAAAGCGAAGCCCTTGCAACCCTGGTGGTGAACAGACTCCGTGGTGCCCTTAAAATTGCTGCCGTAAAAGCCCCCGGCTTTGGCGACAGAAGAAAAGAAATGCTCGAAGACTTGGCCATCCTCACCGGTGGAACCGTGATTTCTGAAGAAAAAGGATACAAACTTGAAGATGCTACCCTGGAGATGCTAGGTGAAGCCGAAAAAGTAACCATCAGCAAAGACAACACCACCATTGTGAGTGGTAAAGGCGATGCCGCAAACATCAAAGCCCGCGTAAATCAAATCAAAGCCCAGATCGAAACCACCACCTCAGACTACGACAAAGAAAAACTACAGGAGCGTTTGGCTAAACTGGCCGGCGGAGTTGCTGTAATTTATGTTGGTGCTGCCAGCGAAGTGGAAATGAAAGAGAAAAAAGACCGTTTCGACGATGCTTTGGCAGCTACCCGTGCGGCCATCGAAGAAGGAACCGTTCCCGGTGGAGGAGTGGCCTTTATTCGTGCAATTCCGTCGTTGATGGATATGAAGGTGGAGAACGAAGACGAAGAAACAGGAATCGCTATCATCAGAAGAGCACTGGAAGAACCTTTGCGCCGCATTGTTGAAAATGCCGGCCTCGAAGGCTCAGTAGTGGTCAACAAGGTAAAAGAAGGCACAGGTGATTTTGGATTTAACGCCAGGACCGAAGTTTACGAAAACCTGAAGGCTGCCGGTGTAATCGATCCTACCAAGGTAACCCGCGTGGCACTCGAAAATGCAGCCAGCATTGCCGGTATGTTACTCACTACCGAATGTGTACTTTCGGAGCATAAAGATCCAAATGCACAGGCTCCTCAAATGCCTCCAATGGGTGGCGGCATGCCCGGAATGATGTAAGAATCATTCTTTTTATAGATTAAGGTCTGGCTATTTAAGTCAGGCCTTTTTTATTGGGGTTAAGTTTTTAGTTTTGTTTTAGGTTGAGAAATCATCACTTCTCGTCCGCGTTTGCAACGCGGATGTTGTAGATGTATATCTATGGATTATTAGGCTTGAATTGCATCCGAGTTGCAAACGCGGACGAGAGATGGGTTAATGTCTGATAATAAGTTGGTTGTCTGTTATCCGTTTTATGCCGAATAAACAAGCGGTTGAATTGATAAATTCGTCCGCTTGTTTTACCAAAATTAACCGCATGTTTTCTGACTTTTGTCTGCATTTTTTCCCAAGGCGGTTTTGAAGCACTATTGGATCATTGCTTTTTCCCCTACAAACCAAATCAAAAAAAGCCCCGGTCATTTTCTGACCGGGGCTTTTTTATAGTTGATAAAATTGGATCAACAGTTTTTTTGGCGATTTATTTAATCACCACCTTATAGTTTAAAGTTCCTTTTTCGGTAACCAAATTCAATACATAAACGCCTTTTGACAGTCCGTTTACATCCAAACTCAGCTCATTATTGCCTTTGTTGGCACTGTATTTATTTGAAATGACTTGCCTGCCTGAGAGGTCATTCAGACTGATCTGAAGATCGACCCGGTCTTTTGCATTAAAAGAAACGTTGATTTTATCTTTGGCAGGATTTGGGAAGACACTTACAGTACCAGCTCCAAACAATTCATCAATACCGCTGTTGTCGATTACGGTGAAGTAAACTTTTGCAATAGAAAAGAGGGTAGGGGCAGCTTGATAGGTAATTCTGTACTCCATGGAATCGGTTCCATAAAATCCTTGGTTGGGAGCATAAATAATGACATTTGGATTGGAGAAAGTGGTGGAGGAACTGCCTTGCGATGACTGTGTTTCAACAGAAATAGAAACAGGAGCCAACTTTAAATCGTTTTCCAAAACAGGAACTGCAATACTTTGATTAATAACGGTTTCGGCTTGGTCGTTAACGGCTGTCGGAGGTTCAGTCAGTTCATATAAAACACCCAGGTTTTCAACAAACCGTTGCACAAACTGTTGGTAATAAATATTGGCCAACGTACCATCATGAACAATCACAGTATTTTCGTCATTATCGTTGTTAGCAGCAGCACTCCAATTGTGTGATCCGGTAAATAACATTGGGTCAGAAGATGGGGCTCCCTGATCAACGATCATGTATTTGTGATGCATAATTCCCGGAGATACATCATCAAAGGTATAATGTGTTGTTAAGGATGCTTCCAGCAGATTGTTTACATTAACATCATTATTTGCTTCGTTGTTGGTGATTACATTTACAGCAACTCCCGCTGAGTGTCTGTCAACAATGGCATCTGCCATTTCGATGCGTGTGATGAGCATGGTGGCGATGCTGAGATCATTGTCAGCGGTGCCGATAACATCGACTATTTTACTATTTACTCCATCTGAAGGGCTAAAATAGCATTCAACCCTTTTGCCATTGATTTTAAATTCGTGAGGAGTATTGTTCTTTTTAGCGGATCCAAATTTGGCATTAGCAGCATTAGGTTCGTCGCCATAAGATCCCCACATTTCTTCAAATTCAATCTGGTAAGTGCGGGCGAGACTTTGATCCTGGATAATGATCACATTATTGGCGTCAAGATTAATCTGACCACTGGTAAAGTTGGTTGACCCTGTCCATACAATGGGGTCGTTAGCATCGGCTGATTGTGCATCAAAAATCAGAAATTTGTTGTGCATAATGCCAGTGCGTTGCGAACCGTTTGGCCCGATAAGTACATGAACAGCTGTTCCAGCCAATTCATCAATTCCAAAGTTTGCAGTCGTACCGCATCCAATAACACGTACCCGAACTCCACGATCAGCTGCAGCAATTAAGGCATTGCTTATATTACTGATTCCACTATTGTTAAAATTATACATGGTAAAATCAATGGTGTACTTTGCACGATTAATGTAATTGATCACCGTGTCGTCGATAAGCTCGGGAAGATATATTGCATCCACCCCGGTAGAATAGGAAACATCAACCGGGCTATTAAAATATGCTTTCATATTTCCTGATGAATTTGAAATGGTAGCAAAGGAAACAACACCTGATTTAGCTGTATCATTCCCGCTAACTGAAAAAGCCTGAACCCAGGTAATTTCACCTGGGTTTAAACCAGCAAGGTCGATGCTGTGACTTGTGCTACCACCTGCCCCGGAAGCAATGTTGCTTGTGACAGTTTCTTCAGTGTCACCATAAAATAATTCAGAGGTACCTGCAATATTGGTATTCCAGGAGAAATCGAGTGACGTCTGTGTAAAATCTATATTATTTAATTCATCAACAAAGTAAATTGAACTCGGAATATAAATATCATTTAAATCGCGTGGTAGTACCTGATAACCTGCGTTAGGATTGGCATAATCAAATTGTGAGCACAAGGCTGTTAAGGTAATGGGTGTGCTGGGGATAATAGTTCCAACCATATCCTGGCCATTTTTTATGTACATATATCCTGTTTCACCGTTAGCATTGAAAGTGTACTTTTTATTTCCGGTAAAAGTTTGTCCCGCATCATTAAAAAGCACTTCATTAATTTCAATTAACTGACTTTCATATGATTCTGAAATTTGATTTGGGGTCAATACAATTGGATCCGGTAATACATTGCCTGTAGAGTTGACCACAACGCTGGTCAAGGGGTCGAGCTCTAGAAGTTGGTTGTATATTTTAAGCTTCCCGGTCACCGTAATCGAATCGCCACGGTTTACAATGCCCACTGCAGAGCCGTAGGCTGCAATACCAGCAGTACCATCCTGAAAATATCGGATGATACCCAATTCAGAGCCGTTGGTAGCAATCCCTTTGACTGTGACTACGGTTCCTTCAGGCATATTACGCGCTTCGAGGATGGTGTTTTGAGCGTAATTCAACGTAATGAATCCGGTAAGGAAAAAAGTGATGATGATTAGTTTTCTCATTTTAGTAGTATTTTATTCCATTTTCTTTTTTAAATTATAAATACTCAAACTTCATTGTTATCAGTGTAGTCAGAATATTTTAAACAATTCACGATTTATTTTATAAACTAATTTGGAGTGAAATATTGAATCTGCGTCCCATACCCATAAACACGCCAGCCGACATGGCATCGTTGTTTTGTATTGTACTTGAGTAAGTATCGTTGTTCTGGGCATCCGAAATATATACCTCATCAAATGCATTGAGAATACTCGCTCTTAAATCGAATTGTACTTTTTTATAATACATTTTATAGCCGGCATTCAAGTCAATCAGCATATATGAAGGTGTTTTCCATGAATCTTTAGGATTTCCATTTTCGTCAAATGAAGCAGGGTATATAGTCGGATTCAGAAGGAGTGGATTAAACTCGGAAAAATATCTATCGAAATACGTTGCTCTACCACTTACATATACGTTTTTAATGGGTTCGTATCGTAAGCCAAGACCTAATTGAGTTTGTGCCGCATCGCCAACGTGAACACCTTTGGCATTAAAGTATTCGGTTTTTTTATAAATATTATTGTCGTCATAAATACGAACTGAGTCAGCAGAAGTCCACCTCCAGTCGCCAATTGATACCAATCCATTCATTTTTAGATTGTCTAAAATCTTATACTCAAAATCAAATTCTACACCCATATGAAGAGCATCCATCCCCTGTATATTGAAATATCCATCGGTGTCCCCATCAAGTTTTACAGGTACTGTTCTGCCTGGTTTATTTTCCCATATGGTATAGTAAACATTTGTATTCATCGATAAAACACGGCTATTATATGAGTAGCCAAGTTCGACAGCTTTTATAAACTCATTTTTAATATTTCTTAACAGGTTAACAGTATAGTTTTCGTAAACACTGCTAAAAATAGGGGCCTTTGATAAATAGCCAATGTTCCCGAAAATATTTGACCTTTCTGACAAATTGTAGTTTAAACCTCCTTTAATGGTAAACCCCGGAAGCCATTTCCAATCTGACTGCGGGTATTTTACTCCTGGCGAATTTGCATCGTATATTTGTCCCTGGTACTCATAAGGCTCACTACCATATCCAAATTTTATTATAGTGTCATTTACTTTTATCTGACGAGCTTTGAAATAGTCTATTTTCTTATAGCCTGAATAAGCTGCCGTTAAATTAAGAAAAGTTGAGAAATTACCCGACTTGTATTCTAACTGGGTAAATACACCACCCCAGTTGACGAAAGCCTCATCATGGTAGTTGGTTTTATCACCAACAAACAATTGTGCATCCGGGTTACGGTTACTATTTCCTTTATCTGTTGTGTACTCACCTCCAAGTAAATCATAAACTTCTTCATAGTGTTCGCCCACATAATTTCTTAAGTCGATACCTCCCGAAAAGGTAAGCTCGTCATTAATTTTATAATTAAAGGTGGAGAGTAAGCCAACCCATCGGTGGTTGTTATTAGCACTTCGTATATACTGCCATGATTGTGATTGATCCGGGTATGTAGTATCTGTAAAGTTATTCACATTTATATCGTAATACGTTTGCAGGTCAATTTGTCCTTCGTCAGTAATGTATTGTCTAGGTACCGTCCGTTTTAATGATGTTCCACCACCTTTTCCCAATGACAAGTAAACAATATTTGATAAAAAGAACCGATCGTTTGCAGTCCAAAAATGCCTCAAAGTAAACAGGGGTTTGTGGTAATAGTTCACTTTATCATTCAGAACTATATTTTTGCCATCGGTAGTGGTGTACTTACCCCAATCAGAATTGTATTGCAATCCTTTGTTGAACATTTTAGAAGGGTCAATATTTTCATCAAAATATTCAGCCGGTTCTTTATCAACACCTTGTTTAGCAGCGTATTCACTGTCGTAGGTAGCAATTGGTTTTTTATATCTGCGTTGCCCGTGTTCCTGGGGGGCACCCATGGCTGTGAAGCTGAGGATATGCTTCCCAATTTTCTTGTCCACTTTTAGGTAATAGAACCATCCTTTGGTAAATGTTTGGTCCACCCATCCATTTCCTCTTTTATAGGAGCCGGCCGCGGTAACACCCCAGCCACCCTTAAGCTGACCACTGGTATAGCCTATCGAAGATCTTAAGTATCCGTTGTCACCAATTTCCTGTTTGATTTTAATTTTACGTTTTTGTGAAATTCCCGCAGTAATAATATTCATGGTTCCCCCAATGGAGGGCAACGCAAGTTTAGATGCTCCTAAACCGCGTTGCACCTGAATGGTCTGTGTTACGGCATCAAGTCCAAACCAGTTGGACCAGTAAACCCAGCCGTTTTCCATGTCGTTTACAGGTAGTCCATCAATCATTACGGCTACATTGCGTTGACTAAATCCCCGGATATTAATCCGGGCATCACCATCACCTCCACCTTGTTGCGTTGCATAAACGCCCGGAGTTGAGTTGAGTAACATGGGAATATCCTGTGAGGCAAGTTGTTCCTGTATTTGTGCCGGATTAATGGTGCTAAAAGCAACAGGGGTTTCCCGCGACCGCGCCAGATCGCCTACAACTTCAACTTCACCGAGGGTAATGGTTTTAAGCTCAATGTTAGCAGTAATTTTGTTGTTATTTACTGTGACATCCTTTGTTTGAGTCAGATACCCAACATAAGAAATTGTCAAGGAATATGAGCCATTCTCTAAATCAATGTGATAAAAGCCATTGATATCGGTAACAGCACCTTTTCCGGGAGCGTAGACAATGTTTACACCTATTAGTGATTCGTTTGTAACAGCATCGGTAACAGTGCCTTCAACAGAGCCTTGCCCGTAAAAATTGAGGGAATACAAACCCAACAAGACAATTAATAATGTCTTTAAACGTAAAACCATGATTAGGATATTAAGGTGTTATTTAATAACTAACTTGTTGGTATAAACCGAATTGTCAATAAATTTAGCAGTAACAACATAAATACCAGTGGAGAGGAATTCACCTTCAATTATCACCGTACTTTGATTTGTGTACTCTTTTGAGAAAACGAGTTGTCCCAGTTGATTGACAACACTAATAGACTCAATTTTTTCTGAGGCTGAGATAGTTACCATCTTGCTGGTTGAAGGGTTGGGATACATGACAATAGAATGTTTAAATTCATTTTGGTTTACGCCCAAAGTTCCACAATCGCAGCGGTGTATTCCCAAACTGTCAAAATTATCTTTTGCAATGGAGTCCCATTCTACATTTACCATGAATGTTCCCGGGTTGCCACTAACACCGCTCTTAACGGAAGCCTTTCTAATTAAGGTATGGTCTTTTGTCCAGGATGTCCAATACTGATCACCTGCATAATATGTTGGTGGTATGTCGTTCCAGCCATTAGAACCCGGGTCCGATCCTATCTTTCCAAAAATGTCTACAATTTCTCCTATCGTTGTTTCAAGTGTAATGGCATCATTACCATTAAAATACATCGGTGCCGGGTAAATAGCATCATGTAAGTCCCCTTTATCATATAGAGCAGGGTCAATAGGTACTGACCAATATGTTCCTACCCATAATGAGTCGGTTTGTCCATTAGTTACCACCACAACACCTTTCGACTGAATAGTTCCTGACAATACCAACTCGTCTGAAACTACAGGACTTCCGTTTGAATAGCGCCTAATGGCATATTGGCTCAGGTCGATTTCGCCGTTTGTGGGATTGTAAATTTCTAAGGCTTTGTTGTTTCCCGCTCCTTCAAGGTATTCCGAAAAGAATAGTTTTGAACATTCCTGTGCATAAATGGAGCCACTAAAAAATGCGGCAAACATAATGAGTAATAGTTTTTTCATTTTAATTCGTATTAAAAGATTAGCGTTTTTATTTTGTGACAAAAGTAACAACAAATAGTTACTTAATGCGATATGTTACCAATTATTAATATTTGTAAACATTCTGAATAACACTGTTTATAAGAACTTCCAAATAAAAAGCGGGTTGTAAATATAACATTTTTTTCGGTTGTATGGCAAAAGGTTGTGTAATACTTATTTTTAAAGCATCTGAAAGAAACAGTGCGGCCTCTTATTCCCGATCCAAAGTGATGTCCGACAAAATGGCTAGTGCTTTTTTTACCGAGCCAACATGTTCAAAACGAAGTGTTAAGCTTTCCTTCACCTGCTTCATCACGCAGGCTTTGGGGTTTTCCTTTAAAAAACCCAATACTTTTCCAAAGGCTTCCGACTGAAAATAAGGTGCATCCTGGGCGCCTGTAAAATACCCCGACATCCGGTTGTTTTTTAGGTATAGCTTAACAAACCCAATATTTTTGGCGAGCCAGCGCAGGCGCATCGAATCCATTAAGTCGTGTAAGGGTTGTGGCATGGGACCAAACCGGTCGATAAGCGACTGTCCAAAGTGGACCAAATCGGTTTCACTTTCCAGGCTGTCCAGATCCTTGTATATGCTTAACCTTTCGGTGATATTGGTGATGTAGTTATCGGGAATCAGAATTTCCAGGTCGGTTTCTATCTGACACTCATGCACCCGTTTATTGGTCGTTGTTTCATCCTGGTATATCTCGCCAAACTCGGCTTCTTTAAGTTCCTGCATGGCTTCGTCCAGTATTTTCTGGTACATCTCATAACCGATGTCGGAAATAAATCCGCTTTGTTCGCCCCCCAGGATGTTTCCTGCTCCGCGGATGTCCAGATCACGCATGGCAATGCTGAACCCACTTCCCAGATCAGAATGTTCCTCCAGGGCCTTTAATCGTTTGCGGGCTTCCTGCGTGAGCGATGCCACGGGCGGAGCCAGCAAATAACAGAATGCTTTTTTATTGCTACGTCCAACACGGCCGCGAAGCTGGTGCAAGTCGCTCAATCCGTAATTTTGCGCATCGTTGATGATGATGGTGTTGGCGTTGCTGATGTCGAGACCCGATTCGATGATGGTGGTGGAAAGCAGCACATCGTATTCACCATCAATAAAGTCGAGCATGATGCGCTCCAGTTTTGAACCATCCATTTGTCCGTGGGCAACGGCGATGCGCACACCGGGGATAAATTTATGCAGCATTTCGTATACATCCAGGATGTTGTTCACCCGGTTGTGTACAAAAAACACCTGCCCGCCACGCGAAACTTCGTAGTTGATGGCATCGGAAATCACTTCCTCGCCAAACGACCTGATTTCAGTGTGAACGGGATAACGGTTGGGCGGAGGGGTGTTGATGATGCTTAAATCGCGGGCTCCCATCAGTGAAAACTGTAAGGTTCTGGGGATGGGTGTGGCGGTCAGCGTCAGCGTATCTACGTTGGTGCTTTTCTGGCGGAGTTTTTCCTTGGCTGCCACGCCGAATTTCTGTTCTTCATCTACAATAAACAAGCCCAGGTTTTTAAACTCAATGTCTTTGCTTAAAATCCGGTGTGTGCCTATGAGGATATCAATTTTCCCTTCATGCAGTCTGTCGAGGGTTTCCTTTTGCTCTTTGGCGCTTTTAAACCGGTTGATGTAGTCTACCGTAACGGGAAAATCTTTTAGCCGGTCGCCAAAGGTTTTAAAATGTTGTAAGGCCAGAATGGTAGTGGGAACCAGCACAGCCACCTGTTTGCTGTCGGTGACGGCCTTAAAGGCCGCACGTACAGCGATTTCTGTTTTGCCAAACCCCACATCGCCACACACAAGCCGATCCATAGGGTAGGAGGCCTCCATGTCTTTTTTGAAATCAACGGTGGCTTTAATCTGGTCGGGCGTATCTTCATAAATAAACGAAGCCTCCAGTTCATTCTGTAAATAGGTGTCAGGCGTAAACTGAAACCCGCTATCCGACTTACGCTGGGCGTAAAGTTTGATCAGGTCGCGGGCGATGTCTTTAACTTTTTTCTTGGTTTTGTTTTTCAGGTTGCTCCAGGTGGCCGAGCCCAGTTTGTTCAGGGTGGGCGGAGTGCCGTCTTTTCCAATATATTTTGAAATGCGGTGCAACGAATGGATGCTCACATAAAGCAGGTCGTTGTTCTTGTATATCAGCCGGATGGCTTCCTGTTTTTTACCGTTGTTGTCGATCATCTGAAGTCCGTCGAAACGGCCCACGCCATGGTCGATGTGGGTGACAAAATCACCCGGAGTGAGGTCGTAGAGTTCCTTTAGGGTGATGGATTCTTTCCTGCCAAAGCCTTCGCGGAGTTTAAACCGGTGATAACGATCGAAAAGCTGGTGGTCGGTAAAATACAGGATTTTCAGGTCCTCATCAATAAATCCCTGGCTGATGCTATGGTTTACTGCAGTAAACCGAACCTTTTCTTCTTCCGGTTTGTCGGCTTGCAAATCTTCAAAAATGCTGTAAAGACGTTCGGTTTGTTTTGGATTGTCAGAAAAAATCAAGCTCTGAAAACCTTCCTCGTGCTTTTGGTGCAGGTTTTCGATAAGTAAATTAAAATTCTTGTTGAACGAAGGTTGTGGCTTTTGATGAAATGCAAATCCTTGTGAATCGTTAAACCGATCAGCACCATTATATTGTATGGTGGTTACAGAAGTAATTTGTTGCATAAAATGCTGGCCATCCACAAAAAGATGCACAGGATCGGGTTTGTTTTCCTTGTCTGAAAGACGTTCGAACGAGGCGATGGCTTTTTGAAATTCTTCTTCTATCCGCTTGTGTGTGAGATCAATGTCGTCAAACCAAAAAAGGGTGTTGGCCGGCACATAGTCCAGAAAATCGACCCTTTCCTCTTTAATCATGCGGTCCTGGACATTGGGCAGCAGGGTGATGCGTTGCAGGTTTTGAAGCGACAACTGCGTGGCCGGGCCGAAGGTACGAATGGATTCCACTTCATCGCCAAAAAACTCAATGCGATAAGGATGGTCGTTTGAAAAAGAAAACACATCCACAATTCCTCCACGGATGGCAAATTGCCCTGGTTCGGCAACAAAATCAACTGCTTCGAAGGCAAATTCACTGAGCAGGTCAACCAGAAAGTCCAGCGAAACTTCCTCTCCCTGTTTTAGTTTCATCAGGTTTTTAGCAAGATACCGTTTGGTAATCACCTTTTCGGCCAACGCCTCAGGATACGTTACCACGATGGTTTTGCGGTCGTCGTTCATAAACCGTTTCAATACCTCGGTCCGCGAAAGCTGGTATGAAGCATCGGTGTTTTCGGGTTCGTAGGGTCGTTTGTACGAAGTAGGATAGAAAAGTACTTTTTTCTGGTTGTAGTCGGTATCGCTGTCGCTGAGAAGTCGCTCCAGGTCGTTGTAAAAGTAAGCAGCCTGCTCTTTGTCGGGAACCACGAAAACATGTTGTTGTTTACCGCTGTGTTCAAAAATTCCGGCAATAACAAAGGCAATTCCGGAACCACTGATCCCGGAAAGTTGAACATGTACCTGGGTTTGCTCAAGATGCTTATGCAGTGTTTCCACCTTTGGATGCTGTGCAAATTGAGCTGATAAATTAACCGACTTCATGAAATTTTAATTGGGTGCAAAGGTAGAAAAAGTGGGGTAAGCGAATTGTTTTAAAGCCACCTTTTAATCCAATCTTAAAGTACTTCAAAAAGTATTTGTACTTTCCTGCAATAAAGAAGGCTGTAGTTTGTTTTTGTATATCAATGGTGGATTTTGAAATTATTGATTTTTAATTCATCAATAAATACCTATTTTTGCTTAACACGATTTAATTTCACATAAGCCTAAAGCACATGAAAATATTGGTTACCGGCGGCACGGGATTTATTGGCTCTCATACCGTTGTAGAACTTCAAAACAGAGGGTATCAGGTGGTTATTGTGGATAACCTCTCCAATTCGGATGCTAAAATTGTCGATTCAATTGAAAAAATCACCGGAACAAGACCCACACTGGAGGTGTTTGATCTGGTGGACAGGGAAAAAACAGCCGATTTTTTCAAGCGCCACAACGATCTGAAGGGGATTATCCATTTTGCGGCGTTCAAAGCGGTGGGCGAATCGGTGCAATTTCCATTGAAGTATTATCGCAACAACCTTGATTCGCTGGTCAATATTCTGGAAGCAATGAAAGAAAACAACATTCCCAACTTTGTGTTTTCTTCTTCCTGTACGGTTTACGGTCAGCCGGAAGAGTTGCCAGTTTCTGAGAAAGCACCTATTCAAAAGGCAGAATCGCCTTATGGAAATACCAAGCAAATCTCGGAAGAAATCATTACCGATACAGTTAAAGTAACTGATATTCATGCCATTGCTTTGAGATATTTTAATCCCATTGGTGCACATGAAAGTGCCCTGATTGGCGAACTGCCCATTGGCGTTCCCAATAACCTGGTTCCTTTTATAACCCAGACAGCCATTGGCTTACGTCAGCAGCTAAGTGTTTTTGGTGAAGATTATCATACCCACGATGGAACGGCGGTGCGCGATTATATCCATGTGGTGGATCTGGCCAAAGCCCATGTGGTGGCCATCGACCGGATGGTAAACCATAAAATGAAAAAACCATTGGAAATTTTTAACCTGGGAACGGGCATTGGGTACTCCGTACTGGATGTAATCAACGCTTTTGAAAAAGTTTCCGGACTTAAATTAAATTATAAAATTGTAGCCCGCCGTGAAGGAGATATTGAAAAAGTATGGGCCAACCCTGATTTTTCGAACCGGGAACTTGGCTGGAAAGCAGATCGTAACCTGGAAGAAATGGTAGATTCAGCATGGAAGTGGGAGCAGGCTTTCCGTGGGAAAACCATCAAACCCGAATAATAACCCGAAAAATAGTACACATGAAAAAAATATTGATTACCGGTGCGGCCGGATTTATAGGCTCGCATGTAGCCCGCCTGTTTGTTAACAAATATCCTGATTACCATATTTTCAACCTCGACAAGTTGACTTATGCCGGCAACCTCGAAAACCTGAAGGACATCGACAAAAAGCCCAACTATACGTTTATCTTGGGCGATATTGTGAATGGTGAATTCATCCTGGATTTGTTTAAAAAGCACCAGTTTGATGGCGTTATCCACCTGGCTGCCGAGTCGCATGTGGACCGTTCTATCGAAAATCCCATGGAATTCGTCATGACCAATGTGATTGGCACAGTGAACCTGCTGAATGCAGCCAATGCCATTTGGAAGGGAAACTATTCCGGCAAACGGTTTTATCATGTTTCCACGGATGAAGTGTATGGCTCATTGGGAAACGAAGGCTTTTTTTATGAAAATACTGCCTACGATCCACATAGCCCGTATTCGGCTTCCAAAGCAAGCTCCGATCATTTTGTGAGAGCTTATCACGATACTTACGGACTTCCTGTCATCATTTCAAATTGTTCAAACAATTACGGGCCCAACCAGTTTCCCGAAAAGCTGATTCCCTTGTTTTTGAATAACATCCGCAACAACAAGCCATTGCCAGTTTATGGTAAAGGTGAAAATGTACGCGATTGGCTTTATGTTGAAGACCATGCCAGGGCCATTGATGTGATTTATCATCAGGGAGTTGATGGGGAGACTTTTAATATAGGTGGTCACAATGAATGGAAAAATATCGACCTGATTAAGGTGATGTGCAAGGTGATGGACAAAAAACTGGGCCGTGTACCCGGGACCAGTGAAAAACTTATCACCTACGTTACTGACCGTGCCGGTCACGATTTGCGCTATGCCATCGACAGCACCAAGTTGCAAAACGAGTTGGGATGGAAACCCTCACTTCAGTTTGAAGAAGGCATCGAAAAAACCATCGACTGGTACATGCAAAATGAGGAATGGCTTAAGAATGTAACTACAGGAGCCTATCAGAAGTATTACGACAGCATGTATAAGGACAGATAGGCGTCGCCCCAAACCCCTGAAGGGGATTTGGATTGTCGGTTCAATTTTAGTAATTGTTGATAATAAGGTCTGGAAATATATTAATGTGAATCATAAAGATAAATCCAAAAGTCCCCTCGTATGTTTGCAAAATTGAATAAGTAGTTAAAATAATTTATATTTAAGACAAGAAAATAGGGACAGAATAGGAGTACGAAATTCCCCTAGGCAACATTAATTGTATGCCCACCTAAAGATAATCATCCTAT